>DATAXD010000008.1:0-60213 GCA_036266835.1 Galbitalea sp.
CACAGCGCATCCGTCTGGCCACCCAGATCGGGTCCGGACTCACCGGCGTCCTTTACGTGCTGGACGAGCCGAGCATCGGACTGCACCAGCGTGACAACCGCCGCCTGATCGAGACCCTCGTCAAGCTGAAGAACCTCGGCAACACCCTGATAGTCGTGGAGCACGATGAGGACACGATCCGAACCGCGGACTGGATCGTCGACATCGGCCCTGGAGCTGGCGAACTCGGCGGTGAGGTCGTGCACTCGGGATCGTACGAAACGCTGCTCACCAACACCCGATCGCTCACCAGCGACTACCTCGCTGGCCGACGCGCGATCGAGACACCGAGAACCAGACGACCGACGGATGTCAACCGCCAGCTCACTGTTGAAGGTGCACGAGCGAACAACCTGCGCAACATCGACGTCAGTTTTCCCATCGGGGTCTTCACCGCGGTGACGGGTGTTAGTGGCTCCGGTAAGTCGTCGCTGGTGAACGACATCCTGTACAAGGTGCTGGCCAACGAGCTCAACGGTGCTCGCCAGATCCCGGGTCGGCACACGCGAGTGACGGGTCTCGAGCTGCTCGACAAGGTGGTTCACGTCGACCAGGCCCCGATCGGACGCACGCCGCGCTCGAACCCGGCGACCTACACCGGCGTCTTCGACCGCATTCGCACCCTGTTCTCGGAGACCGCGGAAGCCAAGACGCGCGGCTATTTACCCGGTCGATTCAGTTTCAACGTGAAGGGTGGCCGCTGCGAGAACTGTGAGGGCGACGGAACGATCACCATCGAGATGAACTTCCTTCCGGACGTGTACGTGGTCTGCGAAGTGTGTGGGGGAGCGCGGTACAACCGCGATACCCTCGGCGTTCACTACAAGGGCAAGAACATCGCGCAGGTTCTTGACATGCCGATCGCGGAGGCCGCCGATTTCTTCGAGGCGATCACTTCCATCCATCGCTACCTGAAGACTCTCGTCGAGGTCGGTCTCGGGTACGTGCGACTCGGACAGAGCGCCACGACGCTTTCCGGCGGCGAGGCCCAGCGGGTCAAGCTCGCGACCGAGCTCCAGCGCCGGGCAACCGGCAAGAGCGTGTACGTGCTCGACGAACCAACCACTGGCCTTCACTTTGAAGACGTGCGCAAGTTGCTCCTGGTGCTCAACGGCCTCGTCGACAAGGGCAACACCGTCATCGTCATCGAGCACAACCTCGACGTCATCAAGTCGGCCGACTGGGTGGTCGACCTCGGACCCGAGGGTGGAGATGGCGGCGGCGAGGTTGTCGCATCAGGCACACCGGAGCAGATTTCCACGAACTCGCATAGTCACACCGCGACGTTCCTGCACCACATACTCTCGCAAAAAGCGAGGGCTGCCCGACCAACTGTCGCCAAGGTTTCGAGCATCAATGGTGCGAAGGCCAGCGCCGCTGTTGGTCAGAAGTCGGCAGCGGGCTAACGGGAGCGGGAGAATTGCCGGATGGCCGCACCGCGAACTGACACCGTCAGTTATCGTCCGAAGGCCGGGGAGATTCCCACTTCGCCGGGTGTTTACCGCTTCCGCGATCCATCGGGGCGTGTTCTCTACGTGGGCAAGGCGAAGAGCCTGCGGGCCCGGCTGAGCAACTACTTCGCGCCGCTGCACACGCTGCACGAGCGCACCAAACGGATGGTCCTGACCGCGGCATCCGTCGAGTGGACGGTCGTGAACAACGAATTCGAGGCGCTCCAGCTTGAGTTCACCTGGATCAAGGAATTCGATCCGCCGTTCAACGTGCAGTATCGCGACGACAAGTCGTATCCGTATCTCGCGATTACCGTTCAGGATAACGTCCCGCGCGTGCTGGTGACTCGCAACCGCAAGATTCCCGGAGCCCGCTATTTCGGCCCGTACCTGAAGGTCTGGTCGATCAGGGAGACCGTTGACACCCTGCTCAAGGCCTTCCCGATGCGCAGCTGCTCCGATTCGACCTACCGTAGGGCCGAACTCACCGGTCGACCGTGCCTGCTCGGCGACATCGGAAAGTGCGCGGCACCCTGCGTTGGGCGCGTGTCCAAGGCGGATCATAAGTCGATTGCCATCGACTTCGCGTCGTTCATGGCCGGCAACGATTCGCACTTCGTGGGAGACCTCGAAAAGCGGATGAAGGCGGCGTCCGAACAGCAGGACTACGAGGCGGCCGCTCGCTATCGTGACCAACTCGGCGCAATGCAGACCGCATTGTCGAAGAACGCGTTCGTGCTCGAGGACAGCGTGGATGCGGACTTCTTCGGAATCGCGCACGATGAGCTGGCAGCAGCCGTCCAGCAGTTCATCGTGAGAGGCGGGCGAATCCGTGGCGTGAAGAGCTGGGTCGTCGACAAGGAGCTCGACGTCGAGTTGCCGGAATTGGTCGAAACCGTCCTCCAAAACGCGTATTCGGACTCGGACATCCCTCCACGCGAAATAGTGGTGCCCGCCCTCCCGGATGATGCGGTCGAGCTGGAGCGATGGCTCACTGACCTGCGGCCGCCGGCCCAGCGCGGGCTCGGATGGGTCTCGCTCAAGGCGGCCCAGCGGGGCGAAAAGGCCGCCCTTGCGCTCACGGTGGCGACCAACGCGAAGAATGCCCTTGTGCTGTACAAGACGCGCCGCAGCGGTGACTTCACGGCACGCTCGCAGGCACTTGCGGACATCCAGGAGGCGCTCGACATGAGCGACGCGCCGCTGCGGATGGAGTGCTACGACGTTTCACACCTGAGCGGCACCAATATCGTCGCGTCGATGGTGGTATTCGAAGACGGCTTGCCGCGCAAGGACCAGTACCGTCGGTTCAGCATTCCGGAGTCCGCCGACGACACCGAGTCGATTTACCAGACCCTGTCGCGGCGGCTCGCTCACCTCGATCAGGAGACAGCGCGGTTCTCGTCCGAAGCCGAGGATGCCGACATCGCCGAAGCCGAAACGGATGGAAAGCCCCGAAAGCGGTTCGCCTATCGACCCAACCTCCTGATCGTGGATGGCGGAGCACCGCAGGTGGCCGCCGCCGCCCGCGCCCTCGCTGACGCGGGAGTCACCGGCATCACGCTCTGCGGAATCGCCAAGCGGCTCGAGGAGATCTGGCTTCCGGACTCGGACTACCCGGTCATCCTGCCCAGGAACAGCGACGCCCTGTTCATGATCCAGCGCATCCGCGATGAGGCTCACCGGTTCGCGATCACCTATCAGCGCCAGCGCCGCTCGAACGATGTGGCATCGTCGCTGGCTGAGATTCCGGGCCTCGGACCGGCGCGAGTGAAGGAGTTGCTGAAGCATTTCGGCTCGGTGACCCGCCTCCGCGCAGCGGAACCCGAGTCGATCGCCGAGGTGAAGGGGGTCGGCTCCGTTCTCGCGCGGCAGATTTACGAACGCCTGCGAAGCTAAACTTGCCCTCACACGACAGCCACGTAGCGAGGGTCTCAAATTGGTGAAGGGCCGGGCACGATGACCGGGGAAAGCGATCGGCAGGAACTGCTGATCGTCACCGGAATGTCCGGCGCAGGCCGGTCGACCGTGGGCAACGCCCTCGAGGATCTTGGCTGGTATGTCGTCGATAACCTGCCTCCGCAGATGCTGCGCCCGCTCGTCGATCTCGCCGAGCGTGCAAGTGATTCCCTTCCGAAAATTGCGGCGATCGTCGACATCCGCGGCGGCAAACTGTTCGCGGACGTCATGGAAGCCATCACTGAGCTTCGCGCCGGGGCGCGGGTTCGAGTGCTGTTCCTGGACGCGACGGATGCGGCACTGGTCCGGCGATTCGAGCAGGTGCGCCGTCCGCACCCGCTCCAGGGGGAGGGCACGCTGCTCGATGGAATCGCCAGGGAGCGGCGCAGCACAGAGGAGTTGCGCGAGACCAGCGACATTGTCATCGATACGTCTGAACTGAACATCCACCAGCTCGCGACGACGATCGCCGAAAAGTTCTCGGAGGTGGACAGGCCCGGGGTGCAGGTGACCATCGTCACTTTCGGATTCAAGTACGGCCTGCCGGCGGACGCCGACATGGTGGCTGACATGCGGTTCCTGCCCAACCCGTTCTGGAATCCCGAGCTCAAGCCTCTGACCGGGCTCGACAAGAAGGTGAAGACCTTCGTGCTGGGTGCCAGGGGTGCGTCGGAATTCGTGCGCGCATACGCGAAGGCGCTGTCGCCAGTGCTCGCCGGGTACCAACGCGAGAACAAGAGACACGCTACGATCGCCATTGGGTGCACGGGTGGGAAGCACCGCTCCGTCGCCGTCGGCGAGAAATTGGCCACCCTGCTTCGTAAAGAGCCCGGTGTGGTCGTCAATGTGAAACACCGCGACCTTGGCCGAGAGTGAATCGGCGTGCGCGACGTGAGTGCCGTGAGAATTAACGCCGTGAAAGCCGAAATGAATGGGAGCGTGCCGTGGCACTGACCGCCGACGTCAAGGACGAACTCGCGAACATCGGCGTCAGCAAGACGACTGTCCGGGCTGCCGAGCTGGCCACAATCCTGCGATTCGCCGGCGGCCTGCACGTCATCTCCAACCGAATCGCCGTTGAGGCGGAGTTGGACAGCCCGATCGTGGGCCGGCGCGTCCGAAAAGACCTGGCGGAGCTGTACGGCGTACACAGCGAGGTGGCGGTGGTTTCGGCATCCGGCACGCGGCAGGCGAGCCACTACCTCGTTCGGGTGGTCGACGGTGGCGAGACGCTTGCGCGCCAGACCGGGCTGCTGGATGCACGCAGGCGTCCCATCCGCGGCCTCCCGAATCGCCTGACAACTGGTTCGCGCGAGGAACTCGCGGCGGTCTGGCGTGGGGCATTCCTGGCGCGTGGCACGCTCACGGACCCGGGCCGCTCCGCCGCGCTCGAAGTCATCTGTCCCGGCAACGAGGCCGCGATGGCCCTCGTCGGCGCCGCTGGCCGCCTGCACATCTCCGCGAAGGCGCGTGAGGTTCGCGGCGTGCACCGGGTCGTCATCCGCGATGGTGAAGCCATCAGCTCGATGCTTGTCCTCATGGGTGCGTTCACGAGCGTGAGTGCCTGGGAGGAGCTGCGTCAGCGTCGCGAAGTGCGGGCGACCGCCAACCGTCTCGTCAATTTCGACGACGCCAACCTGCGCCGGTCGGCACAGGCCGCAGTTGCGGCCTGCTCGCGGGTCGAGCGTGCACTGGAGATCCTGAGCGACGAAGTGCCGGAGCACCTGCGGTACGCGGGCGATCTCCGGTTGCGCTTCCGCGACGCGAGCCTGGACGAACTCGGCCACCACGCCGAACCGCCGATGACCAAGGACGCGGTCGCCGGCCGCATCCGTCGCCTGCTGGCGATGGCGGACAAGCGCGCCTCCGATCTCGGCATCCCGGGAACGGATGCCAACCTTCCCCCGGATCTGGACGAGTAGCACGCCCGTCGCATGGAAGCAACGGGGAGTGCTCTCGGTTGTCATCAGTAGACTGAAATAGTCAGCCCGGCGCGATGGTATTCGGACTGTCCGGGGCTTATTTGCTAGGAGAAATTGATGGCTGAGTACACACTTCCCGATCTTCCTTACGACTACGCGGCCCTCGCGCCGCACATCAGTGCGCGCATCATGGAGCTCCACCACGACAAACACCACGCCGCATACGTCGCGGGTGCGAACACGGCTCTCGCGAAACTCGCCGAGGCGCGGGATTCCGGCGATTACGCGAATGTTCCCAAGCTCGAGAAGGATCTCGCCTTCCATCTCGGCGGCCACATCAACCACTCGATCTTCTGGAAGAACCTGTCACCGGACGGTGGCGACAAGCCGACCGGCGAACTCGCGTCCGCGGTCGACGAGTTCTTCGGATCGTTCGACAAGTTCGTCGGCCAGTTCTCGGCGGCCGCGACCAGCCTGCAGGGCTCTGGCTGGGCTGTGCTGTCCTGGGATCCGCTCGGCAACCAGCTGATCATCCAGCAGATGTTCGACCAGCAGGGCAACACGGTACTGGGGACCACCCCCATCCTGCAGCTCGACATGTGGGAGCACGCGTTCTACCTCGACTACGTCAATGTGAAGGCCGACTACGTCAAGGCGTTCTGGAACATCGCGAACTGGGCGGACGCCCAGGCCCGCTTTGAAGCGGCGCGCACGGGTGCCAGTTCTGTGCTGCTACTCTCGTAACGGCATCGTGGCCGGGGATTTCGCATCAAGGATGCGGACCCCGGCCATCCGTCTGTATCGCCGCACTTCTACCACCACAACCGCGACCCGATGAGGGCGCCAATAAAATCTGGAGTTGCATTGAGCGTCAAGATCGGTATCAACGGATTCGGCCGAATCGGCCGTAACTTCTTCCGCGCGGCGCTCGCCAAGGGCAGTGACCTCGAAATCGTGGCGGTGAACGACCTCGACAGCCCGGCGGCACTCGCTCACCTGCTCAAGTACGACACGGTCGCGGGACGACTGGATGCCGTCGTCGAGGTCAAGGGCGATTCCATCGTCGTCAACGGCAAGTCGATCAAGGTGCTGGCCGAGCGCAACCCGGCCGAACTGCCCTGGGGCGACCTCGGTGTCGATATCGTCGTCGAGTCGACCGGCCGCTTCACAAAGTCCGCGGATGCCCGTCAGCACATCACTGCCGGTGCCAAAAAGGTCGTCATTTCCGCGCCCGCGACGGGCGACGACGTCGCCACGCTGGTGCTCGGAGTCAATGAGGGCACCTACGACTCCTCGGCTCACGACATTATTTCCAACGCCTCGTGCACAACCAACTGCCTGGCACCACTCGCGAAGGTGTTCCTCGACAACTTCGGCATCGAGCGCGGTTTCATGACCACGGTTCACGCCTACACGGCCGACCAGAACCTGCAGGATGGCCCACACAGCGACTGGCGTCGCGCGCGAGCTGCCGCCCAGAACATCATCCCGACGTCGACCGGCGCCGCAAAGGCGCTCGGCCTGGTCATCCCGGAGCTCGTCGGCAAGCTCGATGGTTATGCGCTTCGCGTTCCGGTGATCACCGGCTCGATCACCGACCTCACGATTGAGGCGACGAAGCCGGTCACGGTCGCCGCGATCAACGCTGCCTACAAGGCAGCCGCCGAGGGTCCGCTCAAGGGAATCCTCAGCTACACCGAGGACGAGATCGTGTCGAGCGACATCCAGGGCGACTCGCACTCCTCGATCTTCGATGCCGGTTTGACGAAGGTCATCGGCAGCCAGGTCAAGGTTGCCTCGTGGTACGACAACGAGTGGGGTTACTCCAACCGGCTCGTTGACATCACCGAATACGTCGCTGACAGACTGTAGGCACTGCCGGTGGCACTGCGTACCCTTGCCTCACTCGGAGACCTTTCGGGCAAAACCGTCATCGTTCGCTGTGACCTGAACGTTCCGCTGAAGAACGGCCAGATCACGGATGACGGCAGAATTCGCGCATCGCTCGGAACACTGAAGCTCCTGATCTCCGCCGGCGCACGCATCGTGGTGATCTCGCACCTGGGGCGGCCCGAGGGCGAGCACGAGGCGAAGTACAGTCTCGCGCCTGTCGCGAAACGGATGTCGGAACTGCTCGGCCAGCCGGTTTCGTTTGCGAAGGACACCGTCGGTAACTCGGCCGAGAAGGCCGTCGGCGACCTCGAGAACGGGGACGTCGCGGTGCTCGAGAACCTGCGTTTCAACCCGGCGGAGACGAGTAAGCACGACCGCGAACGTCGGGAGTTTGCCGAGAAACTCGCAAAGTTCGGGGACGCGTTCGTCTCTGACGGGTTCGGCGTCGTGCACCGCAGGCAGGCGAGCGTGTACGACCTCGCCGAGGAGCTGCCCAGCGCAGCCGGACTGCTAATAGAGTCAGAACTCGACGTGCTCGAGCGCCTGACCTTGAACCCGCAAAAGCCATACACGGTGGTGCTCGGCGGATCGAAGGTCTCAGACAAACTCGATGTCATCGGGGCGCTGCTGCCGCGCGTCAATCGCCTCCTCATCGGCGGCGGGATGCTGTTCACCTTCCTGGTCGCCCAGGGCTTCAAGGTTGGAGGGAGCCTGCTTGAGCTCGACCAGGTCGAAACCGTCAAGGGCTACCTCGCGAAGGCCGATGAGCTGGGCGTCCAAATTGTGCTCCCGACGGATGTGGTGGTCGCCGAGAAGTTCGGTGGCGACGCGAAGCACGTGGTCGCGCCGGCGGACCGGATCGAGGACACCGAATTCGGCGCATCCGGCCTCGGCCTCGACATCGGTCCGGAGACGTCAAAGACCTTCGCCGGGTACATCGCGAGCTCGAAGACCGTGTTCTGGAACGGCCCGATGGGAGTGTTCGAGCTCCCTGCATTTGCGGCGGGTACCTATGCGATCGCCGAGGCGCTCACGAAAGTCGACGGCCTCGCGGTAGTCGGCGGCGGGGACTCTGCCGCGGCGGTGCGTGAACTCGGATTCTCGGACGACCAGTTCGGCCACATCTCGACGGGCGGTGGAGCGAGTCTTGAATTCCTCGAAGGCAAGCGACTGCCAGGACTGGAGGTTCTTGGATGGCACGCACAGTAGGCACGGGGGAGCGGATTCCGTTCATCGCGGGCAACTGGAAGATGAACCTCGACCACCTGCAGGCGATCGCCTTCGTCCAGAAGCTGGCATGGACGCTGTCGGACGCACGGCACGACTACGCCTTTACAGAGGTTGCCGTCTTCCCACCCTTCACCGACCTGCGCTCAGTGCAGACCCTGATCTCCGCAGACAAACTCGACCTCGGCTTTGGCGCCCAGGATGTCTCATCACATCCGAGGGGGGCCTTCACCGGCGAGGTTTCGGCAGAATTCCTGAAGGCGCTCGATGTGCAGTACGTGATCATCGGTCACTCGGAGCGGCGGCAGTACCATCACGAGTCCGACGAGCTTCTCGCAGAAAAAGTCGCCATTACACTCGCGAACGGCATGGTGCCGGTCATCTGCGTCGGCGAGACCGCCGAGGATCTTGAGCTCTACGGGCCCAGCGCCGTGCCGGTATCGCAGTTGCACGCGGCACTCGCGCTCGCTGGGGGCGCGAAGGACATCGTCGTGGCGTACGAGCCCGTCTGGGCCATCGGCTCGGGTCAGGCGGCGACGCCGGAACAGGCAGAACAGGTTGCCGAACAGCTGCGATTCGTCATCGCCGAGGTGCTCGGTGGCGAGGTGGCGGATGCGACCCGCATCCTGTACGGCGGATCGGTGAAGTCGACCAACATCGCAAGCTTCCTGCGGCAGCCGAATGTGGATGGCGCGCTCGTCGGCGGCGCCAGTCTCGACATCTCGGAATTCGCCAGTATCGCGCAGTTCCGCAAGCACGTCGGCACCTAGGAAAGCGGTTCGTCGGCGTCCGCCGCGACGCGGGATGGGACACTGTAGACTTTCCAAGGCCTTCCGGCCGAGCAAGAAAGGTTTGTCGTGGCAATTCTCCAAGTAGTTCTTGAGGTGATTCTCGGGCTCGTGAGCCTTCTGCTGACTCTGCTCATCTTGCTCCACCGTGGGCGCGGCGGCGGACTGTCCGACATGTTCGGCGGCGGTGTGACTTCCAACCTTGGAGCATCCGGCGTCGCGGAGCGAAACCTCAACCGAATCACGGTGATCCTCATTCTGGTGTGGATCACGTGCATCATCGTGCTCGGCCTCATCCTCAAGTTCTCGAACGCATAGAGTCGGCCGAAGGCAAAGCTCCGTCGGTTTCACCCGTACCACTCACAGTTGCAGTAGTTTCGGTTTCACCCCGGTCGCGTCCCCTGCGGCCCAGTACGAGAAGAGAGTCACCGTGGCTTCAGGCGGTAGTGCCATTCGCGGATCGCGCGTCGGAGCTGGCCCGATGGGCGAGCAGGATCGCGGTTTTCATGCCGATCGCATTCAGATTTCCTACTGGGACGAGCTAGGCAACGAGACGGTTCGCAACTTCGCAGCGAATCTCCCCGAGGACGAGATCCCGAACATCATCGACTCGCCGTCGACGGGTCTGCCCGCCGGGCGTGATCGCGATAATCCGCCGTCGGTGGCGAAGCTCGAGCCGTACAAGACCCACCTGGCCTATGTCAAAGAGCGTCGCAGCGAAAAGGAAGCGGCCGAGCTTCTCGAAGAGGCCCTTCAACAGCTCCGGGCGCGCCGGGGCAAGGCCGCAAACTAGTCTCCGCGAGGGCCGGAATCAGTCGTCGTCGCCGGTCCAGAACTGCTCCTGGGTCGTGAGGTTCTTCGGGACTTCCGCCGCTGCGGCCTCATCGACGAGAAACAGGGTGCTCTTGCGCGCCCGGGCGCCTGCTGCGGGCACTTCGTAGACGCTGGCGTCCGCGAGGGTCAGTCCGAGCGCGGATGCCTTGTCCGGCCCCGAGATCACCAGCCAGATCCGATCTGAGGAGTTGATCACCGGCAGCGTGAGGCTGAGCCGCTCCGGTGGAGGCTTGGGGGAGTTGCGCACGGGGATGACGGTGCGCTCTCTTTCGCGGATGCCGGGACGGTCCGGAAACAGGGACGCGATGTGGCCGTCGGGACCGACGCCAAGAAATGTGATGTCGAACGCGGGGTACTCCGCGCCCACAATGGCGCCCGCTTTGAGCTGGGCTGCGTATGCATCGGAGGCCGCGTCCAGCTCCAAGCCCGAGTCCGATGCCGCGAAAGCATGGACCCGCGATTCATCGAGTGGAATGTGCGCGAGCAGCGCCTCTCGCGCCTGGGTCTCGTTTCGTTCGGCATCGCCATCCGGCAGCCAACGTTCGTCGCCCCACCAGAAGTTGACCATGCTCCAGTCCACGGAATTCCGGACTGGAGACGCGTTTACCGCCGCGAGGGCCGCATATCCCATGGTTCCGCCGGTCAGAACAATCGTTGCCTCGCCGCGAGCGCCGATGATCTTGCCTACCCTCTTGATGAAGCGAGCAGCGAGCGCTTCGGCCAGAGACTGCTTATCGGGGTAGACGACCACTCGGCGCTCGGCGCTCATTTGGTGTCCCTGGCCGGGCGCGTTTTTGCGGTGCGCGCAGATGCGGCGGCCGCGTTCGCCTCGAGCTGTGCCACTCCGTCGCGGATCACCTCGCCGAACAGGGCATCCGGATCCAGGCGCCGAAGCTCCTCAGCAAGGCAGTCGCGAAGGCTCCTGCGAGGCAGCGAGATGTCGTGCGTCGGCTGCCCGGGTTGCCGCAGTGTGGCGATCGTCGGCGTGATTCGTTCGAGTTCGATGGTTCCGGATGCTCGGTGCAAGCGAACACCGTGGATGCCGCTCGAGCCCTTGGAGGGATTCGTCATCTCGAGTTTGACGTCTGCTTGTAGCTGTTCTTTGAGCCAGGCGGCCAGCAACACGGTCGATGGAGAGTCCGCGGCGCCGTCGACTTCGATGCTGGTGATCGGCTCGTACGGCGGTTGGTCGAGGACTGCGGCAAGCTGGGCGCGCCACAGGGTCAGCCTCGTCCAGGAGAAGTCGGTATCGCCCGGCGCATAGGTCTTTGCGATGTGATGCAATGCGTCCAGCGGGTTACGGGCTGCTGCCGCATCCGTAATCCTGCGTTGCGCGATGCGTCCGAGGGCCGACTGAGATGCGTTGTGCGGTCCATCACCGGGCCACCAGACGACAACGGGCGCGTCCGGCAGCAATAACCCGGTGACCAGACCCTCCTTGTCGCTGGCGGTGTCACCGTACGCGCGAACGACAATGACCTCACTGGCGCCGGCATCCCCGCCGACGCGGATCTGAGCATCGAGTCTCGCGTCGCTGTGATTATTGTGATCGCCGCTGGTCGAGACCACGATGACGCGCATCGGATGCTCGCGTGAGGCCTCGTTGGCGGCCTCGATTGCCTCTTCTTCCTCGCCCAGTTTCGTCGAGATGATGAGGGTCAGAACTCGGCCAAGGGCTACCGCACCACCCTCCTCGCGGATCTTGACGAGGGTCTTGGAGACCTGGCTGGTCGTGGTGTCGGGAAGATCGACGATCATGGGCGTCTCCAGACTCGGCCGTCTCTGGCTAGCAATTGGTCTGCTGACTCCGGCCCCCAGGTACCCGGACGGTACTGTTCCGGAGCGCCCTGGGTCGCCCAGAATTCCTCGATCGGATCAAGGATCTTCCAGCTGAGTTCGACTTCTTCATGTCGCGGGAACAGCGGCGGGTCGCCAAGCAGCACATCGAGAATGAGCCGCTCGTAGGCTTCCGGGCTGGCTTCCGTGAAGGCGTGGCCGTATCCGAAGTCCATGGTGACGTCGCGGACCTGCATGCCGGCTCCGGGCACCTTCGACCCGAAGCGCAGCGTGACGCCCTCGTCAGGCTGCACGCGGATCACGAGAGCGTTCTGACCGAGGATCCCCGTCTGGCTTTCGGCGAAGAGATATTGCGGCGCACGTTTGAAAACGACCGCGATTTCGGTGACACGGCGTCCGAGGCGTTTGCCGGCACGCAGGTAGAACGGAACTCCCGCCCAGCGACGCGTGCCCACGACGAGCTTGATCGCGGCAAATGTTTCGGTCAGGGACTTCGGGTTCATGCCTTCTTCCTGCAGGAACCCGACGACCTTCTGCCCGCCCTGCCAGCCTCCGGCATACTGGCCGCGTGCCGTCGCCTCAGAGAGGTTGCCGGGCAGGCGCACCGCGGAGAGAACTTTCTCCTTCTCGGCCCGCAGGTCACTGGCCGCGAACGAGACCGGCTCCTCCATTGCTGTCAGCGCGAGCAGTTGGAGCAAGTGATTCTGGATGACGTCGCGCGCTGCCCCAATACCGTCGTAGTAACCGGCGCGGCCACCGACCCCGATGTCTTCGGCCATCGTGATCTGCACGTGATCCACGTAGTTGGCGTTCCAGATCGGTTCGTACATCTCATTCGCAAAGCGAAGCGCGAGAATGTTCTGCACCGTCTCCTTGCCGAGGTAGTGGTCGATTCGAAAGACGCTGTCGGGCGGGAACACGGACTCGACGACGTCGTTAAGTTCGCGAGCGGTCTTCAGGTCGCTTCCGAATGGCTTCTCAATGACGACCCGGCGCCACTCGTCTCCCACCTGCTTGGCAAGTCCGGAGCGACGCAGTTGCTCGGTGACCTGCGGGAATGACTTCGGGGGGATCGACAGGTAGAAGGCATGGTTGCCCATCGTGCCGCGAGTCCTGTCCAGTTCTGCGAGCGTCTTCTTCAGTTCCAGGAACGCGGCGTCGTCGTCGAACTCGCCCTGCACGAAACGGATGCCCTGCGCGAGTTGCTTCCAGACGTCCTCGTCGAACGGCGTGCGCGCATACTGCTCGACCGCATCGTGCACGACTTTCGCAAAGTCCTGATCTGCCCAGTCGCGTCGCGCAAATCCCACCAGGGCAAACCCGGGCGGCAGCAGGCCCCGATTGGCGAGGTCGTACACGGCGGGCATGAGCTTCTTTCGCGCGAGGTCGCCGGTAACACCGAAGATGACCAGCGCGCTCGGTCCCGCGATCCGGTTGAGACGCCGGTCGTTCGCAACCCGCAGTGGGTTGAAGGTCGGAGTGATCTCCACCGGTGACATGACGCTCCTCTCCGAGAATCCGTCGAGACTCAGCCTGCCACCGGGCCGCGAAGTGCGCCCGCGATGACCGCCGGGCCGGATGCCGGGTCAGTCATGGTGAGGGTCAGGACCGGACGGCCGTGGTCGGCCAACACGCTCGCGTCGCCCGCGGCCTGGTAGTGGATGAGCTGGCCGAACGTGAACGGGCGATCCGGAATCGCGAGATCCTCGACCGGAGTCTGCGTGATTTGAAGGAAGACACCGACCGCGGGGCCGCCCTTGTGGAACTGGCCGGTCGAGTGCAGGAAGCGCGGCCCCCATCCGAACGTCACCGGGCGGTGCGTCCGCTCGGCCAGAACGTCCCGAAGCTCGGCCAGTTGCGGATGGGCCAGGCGGTCGACATAGGCCTGGATGGCCACATACCCGTCGTCGGTCAGCTGGGCCAGAAGCTGGTCGACCACGCTGGCGAGGTCACTGGCACCTTTGGTTACGTTGGGTGTGCCGCGAACCTCGACGGCGTCCTCGACGAATGCCGGCTCGATGGGCTTCGGCGTCGATTCGAGCAGGGCACGAGTGGCGACCTTCGCCGACTCGACATCCGGCTGGTCAAAGGGGTTGATGCCCAGCAGTCGTCCCGCGACGGCAACCGCGTACTCCCAGGTCAGCATTTGTGCTCCGAGCGATCCGGTGATCTCGATCTCGCCTGGTGCGACGTGGCGTTCGGCCGCACGATCCGCGACGAGACGGATGATCTGCACATCGTGGAGCTTCTCCGTAAGCTCCGGTGACGCAAGGTCGAGCACGACGGGCAGGATGCCCTTGCCCAGCTTTCCCGTGGACTCGGCAATGAGCTGCTCGGCCCAATCCGCGAACCCGACGATATGGGTCCCGTCGGCCACGATTCCGAGCTTGTCGCGCAGGGGACTGGTGGCTGAGATGGCCGCGCCGAGCATCAGCCCGGGGTTGCTGGGAAGGTCCGTAGCCAGATCGAGTAGTGTTCCTTCGGCCTCGTCCAACAGCTCGCCGATGTTTACGCCCGCGAGTCCCGAGGGCACGAGTCCAAAGGCGGTGAGGGCCGAGTATCGGCCGCCCACGTTGGGATCGGCGTTGAATACCCGATAGCCGTCTGCGCGGGCCGACACGTCCAACGGAGAGCCGGGATCCGTGACGACCACGATGCGCTGCTTTGGATCGACTCCGGCCTCGGCGAAATGCTTCTCGTACAGGCGCTTCTGGCTATCGGTCTCGACGGTACCGCCCGACTTCGACGACACGACGAGCGCCGTGGTCGCGAGTCGGTCATTCAGCGCCTTGAGGACCTGGCCGGGCTCCGTTGAGTCGAGAACGGTCAACTCGACCCCGTAGGTTCTGGTGATCACCTCGGGAGCAAGGGATGAACCGCCCATGCCGGCAAGCACGATGTGGTTGACCCCCTGGGCGTGAAGAGAATCGCGGAGGGCCGTGATCTCGGCCACCAGGGGGCGCGAGATTGCCATCGCATCCGTCCAGCCGAGACGAATTGCGGCTTCTGATTCCGCATCCGGCCCCCACAGCGTCTCATCGCCCTCGGTGATTTTGCTCGCGATCAGGTCTTTGGCCAGGGCGGGGACGCTGGCCTTGATAGCAGATTCCGGAGCGCCGTTTGCTGCGATGCTGACGGTCACTTTGCGGCCTCGAGCGCCGCAGAAACGGTGTCAAGCAGCTCGTTCCAGGAGACCGTGAACTTCTCAACGCCCTCCTTCTCCAGGAGTTGCGTTACATCATCGTAGGAGATGCCGAGCTCAGCGAGCCCATCGAGCGCGGCGTTCGCCTCGGCGTAGCTCCCGGTGACCGTGTCGCCCGTGATCACAGCATGATCGAAGGTGGCCTCGAGCGTCTTCTCCGGCATCGTATTGACAACGTCCGCGACCGCGAGTTGCGTCACGTAGAGGGTGTCCGGGAGACTCGCGTCCTTGACGCCGGTGGATGCCCACAGCGGTCGCTGTTTGTTGGCACCCGCTGCGAGAAGGGTCTTCGCCCGTTCGGACTCGAAGGCACCGACAAAGACCTCGTAGGCGAGTTGCGCGTTCGCGATACCAGCCTTGCTCTTGAGAGCTTTCGCGGCATCCGTTCCGATCGCATCCAGCCGGTTGTTGACCTCGGTATCGACGCGCGAGACAAAGAACGAGGCGACGGAATAGATGGTCGAGAGGTCACGTCCGGCAGCCTTCGCCTTCTCGAGTCCGGTGAGATAAGCATTGATCACCTGGCGGTGACGTTCGAGGCTGAAGATCAGTGTGACGTTGACACTGATGCCCTCCGCTATCGTTTCGGTAATGGCCTCGAGGCCTTCGAGAGTTGCCGGGATCTTGATCAGTGCGTTGGGCTTGTTGACCTTCGCCCACAGGCGCTTTGCCTCGGCGATCGTTCCCTTCGCGTCATGGGCCAGGCCAGGCTCGACCTCGATCGAAACGCGGCCGTCGACACCCCCGGACGCCTCGTAGACGGGGGTAAAGATGCCGCAGGCGTCCGCGACATCGTTCGTGGTGATCTCGAACACCGCGTCGGAGACGCTCGTGCCAGCCTTTGCGAGCACACCGACCTGCTCGTCGTACGCCTCGCCTTTAGCGAGAGCCGCGGCGAAGATGGTGGGGTTCGTGGTCACGCCGACGACATTGCGGTCGTCGATGAGCTTCTGCAGGCTGCCCGAAACGATGCGTTCGCGCGAGAGGTCATCGAGCCAGATGCTGACTCCGAGTTCGGAAAGCTGGGCGGTGGTGGACTGGGGCATGATGTTCGTTCTTCTTTTCTTGGGCGGTTCGACGGCTAGTTTTTTGCTGCCGCGAGGGATTCGTGTGCTGCGGCGACCGCAGCCTCGGTGGTGAGGTTGAACTTGCTGTAGAGAGTCTTGTAATCGGCGGAGGCACCGAAATGCTCGATCGAAACGCTGCGACCCGCGTCGCCGACGTAGCCGCGCCAGCCGAGCGCGATTCCCGCTTCGATCGAAACGCGGGCCTTCACGGCGGGCGGCAGAACTTTGTCGCGGTACGCCTGCGGCTGCTCCTCGAACCACTCGACGCAGGGCATTGAGACAACTCGTGCGTTCACGCCCTCCTTCTTCAGGACATCGCGTGCGTCGACGGCGATCTGCACCTCCGAGCCGGTTGCGATCAGGATAAGGTCGGGCTTGCCGCCGGGCGCCTCGGCAAGGACGTAGCCACCTTTGACTGTGTTCTTCGCGGACGCGAAAATGTCGCCGCTCGCCTCGCCGTCGCCACGCGTAAACACCGGCAGGTTCTGCCTGCTGAGTGCGAGCCCTGCCGGACCTTCCCTGCGCTCGAGGATGTTCTTCCAGGCGTACGCGGTTTCGTTGGCGTCTGCGGGCCGCACGATGTCGAGGTGCGGGATGGCGCGCAGAGCGGTGAGCTGTTCGATCGGCTGATGTGTCGGTCCGTCTTCGCCGAGGGCGACGGAGTCGTGCGTCCACACGTAGACCGTCGGGATCTTCATCAGCGCCGCCAGCCGCACCATGGGCCGCATGTAGTCGCTGAAGATCAGGAACGTGCCGCCGAACGGACGCGTCTTACCGTGCAGGACGATTCCGTTGAGGATGGCGCCCATCGCGTTCTCGCGGATGCCGAAGTGCAGCACACGACCGTACTCGTTGCCGGTCCACTCGTGGGTCGACCACTTCTGCGGAACGAAGGAGGCCGCACCCTCGATGGTGGTGAGGTTCGATTCCGCGAGGTCGGCCGAGCCGCCCCAGAGCTCCGGCATCAATGGCGCGATCGCGTTGATGACTTTGCCGGATGCGGCTCTGGTGGACATCTCCTTGCCCGCCTCGAAGGTTGGCAGCGCGGCCTCGATGCCCGCAGGAACCGCTCCGCCCTCGACCCGGTCGAACAGCTTCTTGCGCTCGGGGTTAGCAGCAGCCCAGGCGTCGAACTGGGCGTTCCACTCCTCATGGGCCGCCTTGCCGCGCGCCACGGCCCCGCGGGTGTGCGCGATCACCGAGGGGTCGACTTCGAAGTTCTTGTTCGGGTCGAAATCGAGCAAGCGCTTGACCGCGGCGACTTCGTCTGCGCCCAGGGCTGAGCCGTGCGCCTTGCCGCTGTTCTGCTTGTGAGGAGCGGGCCAGCCGATGATCGTTTTGAGGATGATCAGCGACGGCTTGTCCGTCAGACCCTTGGCCGCCTCGATCGCGTCGCTGAGTTCCTGGACGTCCTCGATGTACTCGCCGGTCTTCTTCCAGTCAACGACCTGGACATCCCATCCGAGCGCCAGATAGCGTGCGTGGACATCCTCGGTGAAGGCGATGTTGGTGTCGTCCTCGATGGAGATCTGGTTGGAGTCGTAGATGGCGATGAGATTGCCGAGTTCCTGGTGGCCGGCAAGCGACGCTGCCTCATTGGTCACACCCTCCTGCATGTCGCCGTCGCCCATCACTACGTAGATGAAGTGATCGAACGGGCTCTTGCCGGCCTCGGCATCCGGATCGAACAGTCCGCGCTCGTAGCGGGCGGCGTAGGCGAACCCGACGGAGGCGGCGAAGCCGGAGCCTAGCGGCCCGGTCGTGATCTCGACGCCGACGGTGTGTCCGTATTCCGGATGTCCGGGAGTCAGCGAGCCCCAGGTCCGCAGCGCCTCCAGGTCTTTGAGTTCGAGTCCGTACCCACCGAGGTACAGCTGGATGTACTGCGTTAGGGAGGAGTGGCCTGCGGAGAGAATGAAGCGGTCGCGTCCGATCCACTCGCTGTCGCTCGGGTCGGTTCGCATGATCCGCTGGAACAGGAGATACCCGGCGGGGGCCAGGCTCATCGCGGTTCCCGGATGGCCGTTTCCGACCTTCTCGACCGCATCCGCTGCGAGAACTCGAACCGTGTCGACGGCCCTCTGATCGATTGGATCCCACTGGATGGTTGACATGAAAAGCGACGACCCTTCCTAATACAACAGTGGTGACCGTGCTGCGGAGGAACACAGACGCCGACGCCACCAGTGGTGGTTGAGCCTGCCATGACATCATCGGCATCTGCCCTTTAGGGCCTGCGGCAAGCACTTTCAAGTATAGAGAACCCGCTGCTGAGGCGCCGGGCGGCCTGTCGCGTGCGGAGAGCTCCAAGGACGAATCGCTTAGGATCGAAGCGCATTCACGCGCGAGATCGATTGAGGAACCATGGACGTTGCCGTAACGACCGAGAAGCCGCGGTCGGGCATCGGCGTCGTCCGTAAGACGAAGGCGTTCGTCGCCCTCACGAAGCCGCGGGTGATCGAGCTCCTGCTGGTGACTACCGCGCCGGTAATGATCCTCGCGCAGCATTCCCTGACGCCGAAGGATGCCATCCCGAACCTGTGGCTCGTGCTGGGGACTCTCGTCGGCGGAGCCCTGAGCGCCGGCTCCGCGAATGCCTTCAACTGCTACATCGACCGCGACATCGACCGGGTGATGGATCGCACGAAGAAGCGTCCACTCGTGACCGGGGAGTTGTCCGATCGCGAAGCGCTGATTTTCGCCTGGGTGGCGGGTGTTGCTTCGGTACTGTGGCTCGGATTCCTCGTCAACTGGGTCGCCTCGGCGCTTTCGGTGGTGGCAGTTCTCTACTACGTGCTCGTCTACACGCTTGTGCTGAAGCGGCGGACTCCGCAGAACATCGTCTGGGGCGGCGCGGCAGGTTGCATGCCCGTGCTGATCGGATGGTCGGCGGTAACCGGGTCACTCAGCTGGGCCCCAGTCATCCTCTTCGCCATCGTCTTTTTGTGGACGCCGCCGCACTACTGGCCGCTGTCGATGCGTTATCGGGCCGAATACCAGGCCGTGCAGGTCCCGATGCTCGCGGTTGTGCGCGGACGCACGCAGGTTGGGCTGCAGGTGGTGCTGTACGCCTGGGCGACCGTGGTCTGCTCGCTGCTGCTCGTCCCGATCGCGAACATGGGACTTATTTACCTCGCAGTGGCCGTAGTGAGCGGCGGATGGTTCATCTACGAATCACATCGGCTCTATGGACGAGCAATCCGACACGGCGACGTTAAGCCGATGCGGGTCTTCCACAGTTCAATTACTTACCTGACATTGCTTTTTGTGGCAGTTGGTGTCGATCCTCTGGTTCCTGCGCTACACCTTTGGCAGTTCTAGGCTCGCGCAGCGACAGCAGAAGCCCGGTCATGGCCGCGACGAGGATCGCCGCGAGCACGAGGTGGATGTTGACCAGCGCAATCGGCAGGCCAAGCTTCGCCTGCGTGATGCCGACCACGATCTGCACGATCTCGACCGTCAGCAGACTTATCGAGTAGAAGCGAACGCACCGGCAGCTGCTTCGAAAGCGCCAGAAGAGCGCAATCCCGACAAGAACCACAGTCAGCCCGAAGGTGATGTACGCGGGAATGCTGTGAATGTCCTGCAGCGTAACGGGGTCCAGCCCGTTGCGCGGCGCGAGTGCTTTGGCGTCGGAGTTGTCGCCAGCGTGCGGACCCGCACCCGTCGTGAGGACTCCGAAGATCACGGTGATTCCGACGACCACGGCGTTGACACCGGCGATCGCGACGTACCAGATCGGCACGTTGCGAGGTCCGCCGCGACGACCGTTGTGAGCTCGATACACCAGGTGAGTTGCGAGTACGACCAGCAGCATCGAAACCAGGAAATGCGAACCCACCACGTACGGGTTGAGCCCCGATAGCACGCTGAGGCCCCCCAGAACCGCCTGGAAGGGGATCGACAGGCCCTGCGTGAGGGCGAGACTGAACAGGTCGGGGCGAGTGCGAACCATGCGCATGACGGCGAGAAACATCAGAATCACGACGATCGAGAGCACGATTGTCAGCATCCGATTGCTGAACTCGATGATGCCGTGAATTCCGAGTTCCGGAGTGGTCACGAAGGACCCCGCCGTGCAATTCGGCCAGGTTGGACAGCCGAGACCGGATGCCGTCAGACGCACCGCACCGCCGGTGCCCACGAGGACGATCTGGAGAGCCAGCGATAACCAGGCGAGCACCTTCACCGGGCGGCTTGCCGTGGTCGGGAACCAACTCCAGATCCGCGCGCCGAGCGAGCTGGATGGGGACGGGGTTTGCGTCACGCGGACACGCCTTTCAGTGTTATTTGCGAGCATCCCCTGTAGAATCAGTGGGTTCTGATGAACGAACGCCCACACCAGGGAGTCGACGGTGACAAAGGTCCTTGGCTCCGCCGGGATCCTTCCCAGTTTAGGTTGGGCACGCGATCCAGCTGGCGATCGCACTGCTACTCCCCGCACTGGCAGAGGTCTGTTGGCGTGTGGGAATGGCGCCGACATCCATCCGGTTGTAGGCGTCGGGAAGAAGGAAATGAAATGTCTGACGTACTGATCGACCGGCCGGAGCTGTCAAAGCTCGGCCAGTACGAGTTCGGTTGGTCCGACTCTGACGCCGCTGGTGCGGCCGCGAAGCGCGGCCTGAGCGAAGAGGTCGTCGCCAACATCTCGGCACTCAAGAGTGAACCGGAGTGGATGCTCAAGCGCCGCCTGCAGGGTCTCAACCTGTTCGGAAAGAAGCCGATGCCGACCTGGGGCGCCGATCTTTCGGGGATCGACTTCGACAACATCAAGTACTTCGTCCGGTCCACCGAGAAGCAGGCACAGAGTTGGGAAGACCTACCGGAAGACATCCGTTCCACCTACGAGAAACTGGGCATCCCGGAGGCCGAGCGTCAGCGCCTGGTTGCCGGCGTCGCCGCGCAGTATGAGTCGGAGGTCGTCTTCCATTCGATCAACGCCGAGCTCGAGGCGAAGGGCGTCATCTTCATGGACACGGATACCGCGCTGCGCGAACATCCGGAGTTTTTCACCGAGTACTACGGCACGGTTATCCCGGCCGGCGACAACAAGTTCGCGGCGCTGAACACCGCCGTGTGGTCAGGCGGATCCTTCGTTTACGTTCCTCCGGGGGTCCACGTCGAGATTCCGCTTCAGGCCTACTTCCGGATCAACACCGAAAACATGGGCCAGTTCGAGCGCACGCTCATCATCGCGGATGAGGACTCCTACGTTCATTACATCGAGGGCTGCACGGCGCCGATCTACTCCAGCGACTCGCTGCACTCCGCCGTGGTCGAGATCATCGTGAAAAAGAACGCGCGCGTTCGCTACACCACGATCCAGAACTGGTCGAACAACGTCTACAACCTCGTCACGAAGCGTGCGATCGCACACGAAGGCGCGACGATGGAGTGGATCGACGGCAACATCGGGTCCAAAGTGACGATGAAGTATCCCTCGATCTACCTCGTGGGCGAGCACGCGAAGGGCGAGACACTGTCCGTCGCGTTCGCGGGCCCTGGTCAGCATCAGGATGCCGGAGCCAAGATGATTCACATGGCGCCGTATACGACGTCCTCGATCGTGTCGAAGTCGATTGCCCGTGGTGGTGGCCGAGCCGGATACCGCGGTGAGGTTCGCGTTGACGCGAAGGCTCACCATGCCGCGAACACGGTGCGCTGCGACGCGCTGCTGGTGGACACGATCTCGCGGTCGGACACCTACCCGTCAATCGACATTCGTGTCGACGACGTGCAGCTGGGACACGAGGCGACGGTCTCTCGCGTGAGCGAGGAACAGCTCTTCTACCTGATGTCACGCGGGATGCCGGAAGACGAAGCCATGGCGATGATCGTTCGCGGCTTCATCGAGCCGATCGCGCGCGAGCTTCCCATGGAATACGCGCTCGAACTGAACAAGCTGATCGAGATGAGCATGGAAGGCAGTGTGGGTTAGTGTCGTCTGCTCCTGCTGCAGTTACCAGGGTGAATGAAAACGACGCGCATGGCAACATAGCTCACAGCGACGGAGGGTGGGGTTCCGGCACTCGTGTCGTCCCGGTTCAGGCCCGGTCCGAGCGATTCGCCTCCACCGATCCGTCGGCGTTTCCGGATGTCACCGGCTTCGAGTCGGAGTGGAAGCTTTCGCCGCTGAAGATCATCGCGCCGCTTCTCGACGGCCAGCTCGACGGCTCTTCATACGAGACCGAGCTGACGGGTGTCGGCGATGTCACCATCGACTGGATCGAGCGCACGGATGCGCGCGTCGGTTCAACTGGGATCCCGGAGGAGAAGGCCTCTGCCAACGCCTGGGGTGCCTTCGAGAAGGCGCTCCTGATCAGCGTCCCGGACACCGCGCCCGTGAACGCGACCGTCACACGTTCACGGCTCGGTTCCGGCGCGCGCGCCGCGCACACGATCGTCGAAGCGGCGCCGAACTCGCGAGGGACCGTCGTTTTGCAGAACAACGGCTCTGCCCTGCTGAGCGAGAACGTTGAAATCATCGTCGGAGACGGCGCTTCGCTGACGTTGATTTCGGTACAGGAATGGGCCGACGACGCGATCCACCTGTGCAGCCACTTCGCGACGGTGGGTCGTGACGCGAAATTCCGCCACATCGTGGTGTCGCTGGGTGGTCGGGTCATCCGTCTGAATCCTTCAACGCACCTCGTCGGGCAGGGCGCGGATGCAGAACTCTTCGGTCTCTACTTCGCCGACGCCGGACAGCACATCGAACAGCGGGTCTACGTCGAGCACGTGGCCGAGCACACCAGGAGCCGCGTCAACTACAAGGGCGCGCTCAATGGTGAAGGCGCCCACACGGTGTGGGTCGGAGACGTTCTCATCGGTCCAAAGGCTTCCGGCACCGACACGTACGAGCAGAACCGCAACCTGGTGCTGAGCGAGGGGACGAGGGCGGATTCCGTGCCGAACCTCGAAATCGAGACGGGCGACATCCTGGGCGCCGGCCACGCGAGTGCGACCGGCCGATTCGATGATGAACAGCTCTTCTACCTGCAGGCACGAGGCATCACCGAACCCGAGGCTCGGCGCCTGGTAGTAATCGGGTTTCTCGGCGAGATTGTGCAGAAGGTGGACCCGGGGCCGCTGCAGGATCGCCTCAAGGCAGCGATCGAGGCAGAGTTGGCAGGCGTGACCGTGCCCGGAGGCTCACAGTGACCGCGATCAGGATCTGTGCCGAGGACGAACTGGGCCAGGACGAGGCCCTGCGTGTCGATGTCGACGATGTCTCGATCGCCATCGTGAAGGACTCGAGCGGAACGGTGCACGCGATCGGCGACACCTGCACGCACGGCGACATCTCGCTGTCGGAGGGCTTCGTCGAGGGTGACACCCTCGAGTGCTGGGCTCACGGCTCGAAGTTCTCGCTGGTCACCGGCAAGCCACTGTCCCTGCCGGCCTACGAGCCGGTTCCCGTTTATCGCGTGACTGTCGTTGACGGCGACGTCTACGTTGACCCAACCGACATCGTCACAGTTTAGGAATTTCAGTTATGTCAACTCTTGTCATCAAGAACCTTCAAGTCAGCGTCGACGTCGAGCAGGGTACAAAAGAGATCCTGAAGGGTGTTGACCTCGCCATCGAGCAGGGGTCGATCCACGCGATCATGGGGCCGAACGGCTCGGGCAAGTCCACGCTGGCGTACACCATCGCCGGTCATCCCAAGTATCACGTCACCGGTGGGTCGATCACTTTGGATGGCGAAAACGTGCTGGCCATGACGGTGGACGCGCGTGCTCGCGCAGGGCTCTTCCTCGCGATGCAATATCCGGTGGAGATTCCCGGGGTGACCGTCTCAAACTTCCTGCGGACCGCCAAGACCGCAATCGATGGCGAAGCGCCCCCGCTCAGGCCATGGCTTAAGGAAGTCAAGGAGTCGATGAAGGGGCTACGCATTGATGGCGCCTTCTCTGAGCGCAACGTTAACGAAGGTTTCTCGGGTGGCGAGAAGAAACGCCACGAGATCCTGCAGCTCGAGTTACTGAAGCCGAAGTTCGCAATTCTCGACGAGACCGATTCCGGCCTGGACGTCGACGCACTGAAGATCGTCTCGGAGGGCGTAAACCGAGCGCACGAGGCCACCGGGCTGGGCGTGATGCTGATCACGCACTACACGCGAATCCTCCGCTACATCCACCCGGACTTCGTTCACGTTTTCGTCGATGGCAGGATCGCCGAAGAAGGCGGGCCCGAGCTGGCAGAGCGGCTCGAGGAAGAGGGCTACGACCGCTACACGGGATACTCCGAGGGCGCCGATCAGTCGGCACTGGACGACGCGAGCGTAGGCTAGCGGCATGGTTTCAGCCCTCGCACCAGCCTTGTTCGACGCCGTCGAAGAAGGGCTGAAAGACGTTATGGATCCTGAGCTCGGCGTCAATGTCGTCGATCTCGGGCTCATCTACGACCTGTCGTGGGATGACGAGAGCGACGCCCTGCTGATCAGCATGACGCTGACCTCAGCCGGGTGCCCGTTGACGGATGTTCTCGAGGAACAGACCGCCCAGGCGCTCGACGGCATCGTGGACGCATTTCGCATCAACTGGGTATGGATGCCGCCGTGGGGGCCCGAGAAGATCACCGATGACGGCCGCGACATGATGCGGGCACTCGGCTTCTCGATCTAGCCCGCCGCAGCGCAGCTACTTCCGCAGGCGTCGCTCGCGAAGGTCGGCGACGAACAGCAGCAGGAGCATGAGAACAAGCGCGATCGGCACGACAGTTTCAAGTTCCGTGGTAGCCGCATCCATCCGGTCGATCGCGGCTGCGTCGGGTCCGCCGATGAAGGTCATGGCCGTTGGGTCGCCCTTCGACGCGATGAGCTCACGAAGTTCTCGGACGTTGTTGAGCGCCTCGGGGCTTCCAGGATCGATATCGAAATCCGCGGTGAGTTCTGAAAATCCGTCGTACGAATCACCGACAATTACGTCGTGAGCATGGGGCAGATTCATGGCCAGGGTCGTCGGCGCGAGCACAGACGTGTCGCCCTTGAGCGAATTGGGAACGATCATGACCGACTCGTTTTCATAGCCGGGCGTAAACGCCCGATCAATTGATGCCCTGGCCTGTTGTGACTGCGTGTCGGTCGGCGGCGCCGCCGTGTGCAATACCAGAGCCGCTCCTCCCGTCGTGACCGCTCCGAGGACGACGGCGGTTATGAACGAGACAAGAACTGTTCGCCGATCGCCGGGTCGGGCCGGAGCAGCGACAGATTCGCCCGTGGGTGCGAGCGCGAGCCACAGCGCCGCACGACCCAACAGCGCAAGGCCGGCGGCCACAGCGAGAAGGACGGTGAGGGTGGCCAGCACGATTCCAATCGCCATCGACAGGCCGAGGGCACGAACGCGGGAATCGGCAGCAAACAGGAAGACCAGCGCGCCGATCAGCAGGATGAGCCCGCTTACGGCGATGCCGGGAGCCCTGGTCTGCCAGCTTCGCGCGGCCGCTTCCCCTGGGCCCGCGCCGCGCGCGAGTTCGGACCTGAAGGCAAGAATGTAGAGCACCGAATACGCGGTCGCCAGTCCAAGCGCCAGGGCGAAAACCAGCGCGGAATCCTCACCCCCGTAGGGCAGGCCGATCGCATCCGACACATCCGCTCCAACCAGGTAGGCCAGGGTTCCAGCGGCACCAGCGAGTACCAGCGGAATTAGCCAAAGCACGATACTGCGCGCAGCAAGAATGAGGATCAGTGCGGCGAGAACGATGAGCCAGATACCCAGCGTTTGATCGGCTGCGCCGCCCGATGCTCGTGCGTTGTCCGCGAGGTCGGCGAGCTGGCCCGTGAACTCGGCCTGCACTCCCGCAGGCAGTCCATCCCGCGCGACTCGCATTAGTGAATCGGCGACGGCCGGAGCGTCCTTGAGCACCGTGCCCGTTGGCATCGGGACGACGGCAATAATGGTCGTTCGGTCGGGGCTGGGCTGCGCCCAGGCGACTTTCGGCTGGGGGGACAGTGCGGCCACCGCCGCGGCACGGCTCCTGACCGCGGCGCGTTGCGCAGTAGTCAGTGGCTGGCCGTCGATCCGATCCCAAATGACGATGCCGTTGGTGGTGCCGGCCGACGGAACGTGGGTGAGCCATTGGGCCGCCCGCGCCGAATCGCCGGCCGTCGCGGGGTTGGACTGGGCTACCGAAGATGGGCGCGGGACGAACGCGAGTGCAAGACCGAGTGCCACCAGGCACGCCACCAGGACCACCCAGGCGGTGCGACGCCCAGTGACGACAGCTGCGATGTGCTTCATTCGATCTCCGTCCGTGTGGGATCGACCCTTACACACTCGGCCTCAGGGGTAAAGAGTTGCCCGGCAAGGTTATTCCATCACGTTTGTCGTGTGTGGTGGGGCCAATCCGATTGGATCACAGCGTGCGATTTCTTTCCCTAATCGATCCCGTGTCTGCCATAATTCATCGAGGATTTACGCGAATCACACTCACACGCCCGAGTTCGCGGCAGGAGACACAATGAAGCTCTCGATCGGCAAGAAGTCGGTGGTTCTTGCCGCCGTGGCAAGTGCGATCGGCATTTCGAGTCCGCTGCTCATGGCGGCTCCCGCCGACGCGGTCACGCCCCCTTGCGGCCCGGACGGCACTTTGATCTCGGGCAATATCTGCCAGGAGGAATTCACAACCGACGGTCCGGCGACCTTCACGCCAAACGCGCAGATGACAACCCTGCAGGTGCTTCTCGTTGGCGGCGGCGGAACGGGAACATCCGGCGTAACGGATTACGCCCAGGGTGGAGGAGGCGGCGAAGTCAAAGTCGTCGACTTCAGCGGGGACACCTCGACCGTGCTCAACCTGGTGGTCGGCTCGCCCGACACCCCAAGCAGCGCGCAGGAGGGTGTCGACCCGATAAACACTGCTGAGGACGGATCGAACGCCGGATACCAGGTCGCGGGCTCAAGCGGCAACAATAATGCCGGTTGGGCGAACGCGGCTACGGATGGATACGGCGCCGGCGGTGGGGCCGGGGCGAGCCCCACAAACGCATTCACGGGTGGCACTGGCGTGGTTGTTTCGACCATCGCGCCGATCGGGTCGCTGTTCAGCACTGACTCCGACTGCTTCGGCGGCGGCGGCGCGGTAACCGACGGTTCCAGCATCGGCGCATCGACGTGTGGGGGAGGCGGAGTTGCCGGCACACCGCTCGCCGCGGTGGCGCCCACCCCGAACACCGGGGGCGGTGGCGCGGGAGTGCTTGAAACCTCTGGCCCTATTATTGACAACGATGGCGCCGACGGCCTCGTCGTCGTTCGCTGGAATGAGCCGAAGGTCACGCTGACCCTCAACACGGGCGGTCATGGCGCCAACACGACCGAGACCGTATTCCTCGGCGACACGCCCACGAAGCCCGCCGATCCCACGGTAAGCGGTTTCGTGTTTGGCGGATGGTTCACCGACCCGAGTTTCACCACGCCAGCGGACTTCTCGGCACCACTTGAGGCGTCAACGTCGTTCTTTGCAAAATTCACACCGGTACTGGCCGTGACCGGTGACACGCTCAATCCGTACGCCTTCCCGCTCGGCGCGGTCGGGCTGAGTGTCGGTGTAGCGCTTATCGCGCTTCGACGACGCCGCGCGGCACGCGCGAGCTGACGGCGCGCCGCGTCTAACGACGCAACGTTTCACCGGCTAGCCGCCGGAGTACTTCTCGGCGAGTATGTTGCGTTGCGGCTTGCCGTTTTCGGTGCGAGGAATCGCCTCGACACGTGCGACGATCCTGGGCGCCGCGGGCCCAAATTCGGCCTTCAGGGAGCTCACCAGGGCGTCGACGTCGATATCGTCTCGCGTCACTAGTGCCATTCCCACAGCGAGCAAGCCGTCGCTTTCCCGGTAACTGAAACTGGCCGCGTCGATCACGTTCTCCTGCTTCAACGCGAACAAGTCGAGCTGGATTGGGTCGATCTTCACGCCGCCCGCGTTGATGATGTCGGACGCTCGACCGATCAGCGTCAGACCGTTATCCTCGGGACGAATAAAGCCGAGATCCCCTGGGTAGAACCAGCCGTCATGAAAGCTTTCGTTTGCGGCAAGGGGATCGGAAAGGTATTCGGTCACCATGTGCGGATGCTGCGCACGGATGCGTCCCGTGACTCCCGCGGCGACCACCTGGTCGTGTTCGTCGACGATTTCAACCCGGCTCTCGGGATTGAGCTGGCCGGCATCGAAGGGATCGTCGGATGGGTACGGACGCAGGGCGATCATGCCGGACTCGGTCGCACCGTAAACATTCACAACCCGGCTATTCGGCATCACCAGGCTGATCCGGCGGGACATCACGACGGGCAGCACAGTCCCGTTGACCACGACGGCGCGCACCCCGGGCAGAGTGCGATCCTGTGACTCGAGCGAGGCCGCAACTCCGGCGATCTGAGCGGGGGAGCCAAGGATCGTCGTGACCGACTGGCGCGCGCAGAGCTCAACTGCCGCGTCGGGTTCAAGCCCACCAGCACTGAGGAACGGCTCGCCGAGCTTGAGTTGCATGTACAGCTGCAGGAACCCTTGCAGGGCGCCCAGCCCGAACAGGGAAACGGTGGCGCCCCAGCCCTGGGCAAGATCCTGGATTTGAATCTCCGCCATCCCCAGCGGATATCCGATCGCCTTCGGCCTTCCGGTCGTGCCACTCGAATAGACGATGCGGACGTGACTGAGCTCAGAGGGGAAATCGCGGGGACTGATCCCGAACGGATTCTGCTCAACGTTGGCAATGAACCTGTCGTCGACCCTGACCACGTGCGTGCTCTCGCCTGGTGCACCGACTTCTCCCGATGTGAAGAGCCAGTCGAAGCTCCGGACAGCGCCCTGCACCGCCTCAGTGGGAAGGATGGTGCTGGCCGCCGCTTCGTGGAATGCGGCCATAGTGAAGACGCCACCGAGCACCTCGGGCAGGTCGAGCGCCACAACGTCGCCCGGTTTCACTCCGAGCCGGCGAAACTCGTACGCGAGCTTCTTGGTGAGTTCGAAAGCCTCCGCGTTTGTGATCGTGCGCTCGGCAGAAATAAGGAACGCACCGGCAGGCGAGTCGCCGGCGTTCCGTTCGAGATAGGAAAACGGATTGAGGACGGCCACTGGATCCCGACCCTACTGCGCTGATCTCTTGCGAGGGCCGACGAAGTGCCAAACGACCGGCAGCAGGACCGCCGCCAGCACCGCCTTGATGGCGTCACCGATGAGGAAGGGAAACAGGCCACCCCGCAGTGTCGCTGCGAGGACATCCGATGTGCCGAAATATTTGACGAGAGCGGCAGCTGGATACGCGTTCAGCTCCGCGAACAGCCACGGCAGTCCAAAGGCATACATGACGAGGGTGCCCAGGATGAACGCGGCGAGCGTGCGCAACCACCTGCGGTCCCACTCGCGCTGGGACATCCAGCCGACCAACGCGGCCGCGAAGATGAACCCGACGATGAACCCACCCGCCGGCAGCGCAAAGAGGCTGCCGGACTCGTGGCTGGCGAACACGGGCAGCCCCGCGACGCCGATAACCAGGTACAGCACCATCGACAGGGCCGCACGGATGGCGCCGAGCGTCGCGCCGACGAACAGCACGGCGAAAGTCTGGCCGGTAATCGGCACGGGCCAGGTCGGAATCGCGATCTGGGCGAGGATCGAGGTGAGCGCCGTTCCCGCCGCGATCAGGACGATGTCCGTGACGATGCTCCGCGAAAACATGCGGTCGGCGAGGGTCGGGCGTCCATGCGCGATGGAGAGTGAAGACATGCAGGCTCCTGTTGTTGAGAGCGAGGGAGGGGGGATAAAAGTAGACTATCTGGCTGAACCTCTCCTTCTGCGTTGTCGATCCGCGCCCAAACAACTGGATTATTACTGTGCTTTCTGTGCAAGACCTCGAGCTGCGCGTCGGGGCCCGGCTACTCATGGACGAGGTCACTTTTCGGGTCGACCGGGGTGACAAGATTGGCCTCGTCGGTCGAAACGGGGCTGGCAAGACCACGCTCACCAAGACTCTCGCGGGGGAGTTGACTGCTGCGGGAGGCAGGATCGACCGATCCGGAGAAATAGGCTACCTGCCGCAGGACCCGCGTTCCGGTAACCCCGAGGACCTCGCGCGGACGCGCATTCTCGACGCGCGAGGCCTTGGCCAACTCGTGATCGGGATGAGCGGGGCCACGCAGGATATGGCCAGCGCGGACCCCTCGGTGAGCGCGGCTGCGATGACCAAATACGGCAACCTCGAGGAACGGTTTGTCGCGCTTGGTGGCTACGCGGCGGAGGCGGAAGCCGCATCCATCGCGAGCAATCTCAGCCTGCCGGACCGCATCCTGAACCAACCGCTGTCAACGCTTTCCGGCGGGCAGCGTCGACGAATCGAGCTAGCTCGAATCCTGTTCAGCGGTGCAGACACGATGCTGCTCGATGAGCCCACCAATCATCTGGACGCGGATTCGATCGTGTGGCTTCGGGACTTCCTGAAGGGGTTCCCGGGTGGCTTGATCGTCATCAGCCACGACATCGGGCTGGTGGAAGAGACCGTCAACAAGGTCTTTTACCTCGATGCCAACAGGCAGACCATCGACATCTACAACATGGGGTGGAAGAACTATCAGTCCCAGCGCGTGGCGGACGAGGAACGTCGCAAGAAGGAGCGCGCGAGCGCCGAGAAGAAGGCGGCCGTGCTCACGACGCAGGCGGCGAAGTTCGGTGCGAAGGCCACCAAGGCGGCCGCGGCCCACCAGATGGTTGCCCGCGCCGAGAAGCTCCTCGCCGGCCTCGACGAGGTGCGGACGAGTGATCGCGTCGCGAAGCTGCGATTCCCCGATCCCGTCGCCTGCGGCCGTACTCCGCTGATGGCATCGAACCTCTCGAAGAGTTACGGATCGCTCGAAATCTTTGCGGCGGTCGACCTGGCCATCGATCGTGGTTCGAAGGTGGTCGTTCTCGGGCTGAACGGTGCGGGCAAGACGACGCTGCTGCGCATCCTCGCTGGCGTCGACGCGCCGGACACTGGCGAGGTAGAGCCGGGGCACGGCCTGCGAATCGGGTACTACGCGCAGGAACACGAGACGATCGACGTGAAGCGTTCGGTGCTCGAGAACATGGTTTCGTCGTCCCCGAACCTCACGGAAACCGAGGCTCGACGAGTGCTGGGGTCGTTCCTGTTCACCGGCGACGATGCGGCAAAGCCCGCGGGCGTGCTGTCTGGCGGTGAGAAGACGCGTCTCGCCCTCGCCATGATCGTGGTGTCCGGCGCAAACGTGCTCCTGCTGGATGAACCAACCAACAACCTCGATCCCGCGAGCCGTCTGGAGATCCTGGGTGCCCTGGCCGGGTATTCGGGCGCCGTCGTCCTGGTGAGCCACGACGAGGGCGCCGTCGAGGCGCTCAACCCCGAGCGAGTGTTGATTCTCCCGGACGGAGTCGAGGATCACTGGAACCGTGATTACGCGGACCTGATCGCGCTGGCCTGATCTGCGGCCCTTTGCGTCACCTCGATTTGCGTCGCGGCGATTTGGGCCGCCTCGATTTGCGCGTCCTCGATCTGTGCATCCGTGAGGGGCCTGACGCGCGCCTTGCGATCACGCTCAGCCGCGCGCTCGCGTTCCACCGGGTCGGCGGCGTTGCGGATGCGGTACTCCTGTCGAAGCGCCCAGGCCAGGCCAGCGAATCCCATGATCGCGAACAGGATCCACTGGAACGCGTACGAGAGGAACGGACCGGGATCGAGCACGGGCTTCGCCGCCGCGATTGGCCGCACCGCCGGTGCGGGAGACTCGCTCGACAAGAGTCCATACGCCCCGGTGTACATCCTTGGCAGGCGTGTCAAGTCGCGAACTGTTGGAAGGTTGATCTCCGAGATCTGTCCTCGCGGGGAGACGCGCCCCGGCAGTACGGTCTCGCTGCCCTGAAGCCTCGCGGTGACGACCTCGTGGCCCTTCGGTACCGGCGGAATGTAGTCGGGGTATGAGTGCTTTTGCCCGATCGAGACCCACCCACGGTCGACGATGAAGATGTCGCCGTTTGATTCGCGAAAAGGGGTCAGAACCTCGAAGCCCGGATCGGAGCCGAGAGAGCGATCGCGCACCAGCAACTGCTTCGCGGGCAAATACTCGCCGCTGAGCTCGACCTTTCGCCAGGCGTTGTGAGGCGAGTACGAAGACAAGGCGGGAAGAAGCGTCGACGGCGCCACTGCTGAAGCAGCGTAGTTACCGGTGACGAGTTTGTTCGCCGCGATCGTCTGCTCGTTGCGACCGAACTGCCATCGGGACAGCAGCACGCACGCGATGGCGAAGACCACGGCCATACCCAGGTAGGTGAACCACCGTCTCTGAGCGGCAAACCGCCACTTCTCGATGAAATTCCTCATCACGGTTGCGCGACCGAGCCAGGGATCACGTCTACGGGTGTTCCCAGCGGCGCAACGACGACGGGAAATCCCCTGGTCGCGAGATATTCGTGAAGGTAGTCGACGTGCGCGGCACACGCGTGCCAGACCTTGACCCTGTCGCTCGAGTGGATCTTCGGATTTCTCCAGTTGACCGTGAACGTGGCGGGTTCGGGGCACTCCGCTCGCGAACAGGTCGGCACGCGGTGCGACTCTGAAGCGATCACGTGTCGTGGTCCGACGGCGGGTGCGAGACGTGGACCAGCCCACCGGGTCGTTCCACCGGCGTTACGCGTGGCTGTACGACCGTGTTTGCCAGGACAACGGCGATGTAGGGGAGTGTCACGGCACCGAGGAGTGGTATCAGGGCCCACAACGGCGACCACTGGTACACGAAGATTGCCGCGATGAAACACACCAGCCGGATCGACATCGCGACGGTGTATTTGAGCATGCGACTGTGCCGTTCCGCGTCGGGTGATGGCGGAAGCGCTGTCGCCGATTGCATGCGCTGTTTCTTCATCTCTCGCCCTCAGCCTACGTCGAGAAAGCTGGCGAATCGCCTCGTCGAACATGCGAGATCGGCCGCATGCGCGATCGCTAGGCTTGGTAGCCATGACGACTACGCGCACGGTCCTGGTCACCGGAGGCAACCGAGGAATCGGTTTCGCAATAGCCGAGGAATTCCTGGCTCAGGGTCATCGGGTGGCGGTGACCGCGCGTTCGGGTGACGGCCCGGCCGGAGCGCTCACGGTGCGAGCGGACGTAACGGATGGCGAAACCCTCGACATGGCGTTTGCAGAGGTCGAAGCGGCGCTCGGACCGATTGAGGTGGTCATCGCCAACGCCGGTATCACCAGGGACACGCTGCTGCTGCGGATGAGCGACGACGACTTCACCGAGGTCATCGACACCAATCTGGCGGGTGCCTTCCGCGTCGTCAAGCGCGCGTCGAAGGGAATGTTGAAGGCAAAGTTCGGACGGATCATCCTTGTTTCGAGCGTCGTCGGATTGCTGGGGTCTGCAGGCCAGGTGAACTATGCCGCGTCCAAGAGCGGTCTTGTGGGACTCGCGAGGTCAGTCACGCGCGAACTGGGTTCTCGGGGCATCACTGCGAACGTGGTGGCGCCGGGGTTCATCGAGACCGACATGACGGCCGAACTCTCGGAGCAGCAACAGGCCGAGTACAAGAAGTCGATTCCCGCCGGCCGCTACGCGAGCGCATCCGAGGTGGCCAAGGTCATCGTCTGGCTGGCCGGCGATGACGCCGGATACATTTCAGGTGCCGTTATTCCCGTCGACGGCGGCCTGGGCATGGGCCACTAGCCGCGCAGTCCCATTAGCGGCAGAAGCTGCATCATGTCCCGCCGGTCGATGATGACGTTCGCGAGGTCCCGCACCGGTGCCTTCGCGTCGAATCCCACGGCGAGCCCGCAGATCGCCATCATGCGCAGATCGTTGGCGCCGTCGCCGACTGCGACCGTCTGGCTCAGCGGTATCCCCATCTCGTCAGCCCACTCGCGCAGAGTATCCGCCTTGGCTCCGGCGTCGATGATTGGTCCGCGCAGGCCGGTGAGGCGCCCGTCGTGGTCGAACTCGAAGCGGTTCGCGCGGCAATAGTCCAGACCGAGTTTCTCTGCGATCGGATCGATCACCTCGTGGAACCCGCCCGATACAACGCCGACCCGGCCATCCGCGGCATGCACGGCGCGGATCATCTCCGGCACGCCTGCTGTGATTTGTACTCGCGCCCCGACCGCCTCGAGATCCGCGGACGATAGCCCCTGTAACGTGCTGACCCGTGATCGGAGACTGGATTCAAAATCGATGAGGCCGTTCATCGCATCCGCCGTGATCGACTCGACCATCGATAGCGTGCCCTTTACCTCGGCAAGAAGCTCGATGACCTCGTTCTCGATCAGCGTTGAGTCGACGTCGAGAACGACCAGGAATCGGGGCACGCCAAAAGTCTATTGAGCCTCAATCACCATGCCTTACGCGTTCGCCATCAGGAAACGGTGACGCCCTTTCCGACGACCGTGATGCCGGATTCGGTAACGGTGAATCCGCGAGTCCGGTCGTCCTCGGGATTGACGCCCACACTTGCCCCCTCGGCGATCACAACGTCCTTGTCCAGGATCGCCCTTCTTACGACAGCGTTCGGACCGATGTGCACGCGTTCGAAGATCACCGAATCGATGACGGTTGCGCCCGATTCGACCACGCACCACGAACCGAGCACGCTGCGTTCGAGATGACCCCCGGATACGAGAGTTCCGAGCGAGACAATCGAGTCGATCGTGGTTCCCACGTTGCCCTTGGCGTCTCGCACGAACTTCGCGGGCGGCGAATTGAGTTGCTGGCTGAAGATCGGCCATTCCTGGTTGTACAGGTTGAAGATCGGCAGGGCGGAGATGAGGTCCTGGTGCGCGTCGAAGAAGGAGTCGAGCGTTCCAACATCACGCCAGTAGAACTTGTCGCGTTCGGTCGAGCCCGGAACCGAGTTCTCGTTGAGGTCGTAGACCGCCGCCTCGCCGCGAGCGACGAAGTCAGGCACGATGTCGCCACCCATGTCGTGATTGGAGTCGGTGTTTTCACCGTCACGCAGGACAGCATCGATCAGGATGTTCGCGTCGAACACGTAATTGCCCATCGAAGCCAGCACCTCGCCTGGTGATTCCGTAAGGCCAACCGCGTTGGGGGGCTTCTCGTGAAACGCAGCGATTCGACGCGAATCTTTCGCGTCGAGTTCGATGACCCCGAACTGGTCGGCGATTGTGAGCGGCTGACGTATTGCAGCAACGGTCACTCCCGCGCCGGAGTCGATATGGGCCTCGATCATCTGGGCGAAGTCCATCCGGTACACGTGATCGGCCCCGACGACCACCACGATGTCGGGGCGCTCGTCCCGAAGCAGATTCAGGCTCTGCAGGATCGCGTCCGCCGATCCCGCAAACCAGCGCTTGCCCAGCCGCTGCTGCGCCGGAACCGATGCCACATACGAGCTCGTGATTCCATCAAGCCGCCAGGTCTGCGAGACGTGCCGGTCGAGGCTGTGGGACTTGTACTGGGTGAGCACGACGATCTGCCGCAGGCCGGAATTGATGAGGTTGCTCAGTGCGAAATCGATGAGCCGGTATCCTCCGCCGAACGGCACGGCAGGTTTCGCCCGGTCGGCGGTAAGCGGCATCAGCCTCTTGCCTTCGCCACCGGCGAGGACGATGCCAAAGATCTTTTTCGACGCCACATGCCCAGAGTAGGACGTGGCTAACCGTACGTACTAGCGTTCACTCATGCGAGTTGACCTCCTCAGCCGGGAATATCCGCCGGAGGTCTACGGGGGAGCCGGAGTTCACGTTGCGGAGCTGGTCAGGGCCCTTCGCGCGGGGGGCACGGATGTTCGGGTCCGCGCGTTCGGAGAGCCTCGATCAGACTCGTTTGTGACCGCGTACGCAGTGCCATCACAGCTGGCGGACGCCAATCCGGCCCTCTCGACTCTTGGCGTCGATCTCGACATGGTTCGCGACATCGCCGGAGCGGATGTCGTGCACTCCCACACCTGGTACACGAATGCCGCCGGCCATCTGGCGTCACTCCTCTACGACATACCCCATGTCGTCACGGCGCATTCGCTGGAGCCGCTGCGGCCGTGGAAAGCCGAGCAGTTGGGCGGCGGGTACCGGCTGTCGAGTTGGATCGAGGCGACGGCGTTCGCCGGCGCAGCGAAGATCATTGCGGTGAGCCAAGGAATGCGCCGGGACATCCTGCGGTCGTACCCGATGCTGGATCCCGAACGGATTGAAGTCGTCTACAACGGCATCGATTTAGCCGCCTGGAAGCCTCATCACGATGAGGCGCTCATTCGCAGTTTCGGCATTAACCCAGATCGACCAGCGGTGATATTCGTCGGTCGAATCACGCGGCAAAAGGGATTGCCATACCTGCTGAGGGCAGCAGCGCTCCTCCCACCGGACGTCCAGCTCGTTTTGTGTGCGGGCGCGCCGGATACCCAGGAGATCCTCGAAGAGGTACGCGCGGGCGTCACGGAACTACAGGCGGCGCGCACCGGCGTCATCTGGATCGACCGACAACTGTCGACAAGCGAACTCACTGCCGTTCTCAGCAGCGCAACGACATTCGTCTGCCCGTCGATTTATGAGCCACTGGGCATCGTGAACCTCGAAGCGATGGCGTGCGGCGTCGCCGTCGTCGGCACCGCGACGGGCGGGATCCCGGAGGTCATCGACGACGGCGTGACAGGGCGTCTCGTACCCATCGCGCAGGCGACGGATGGTACCGGTGCACCGCGTGACCCCGACCGGTTCGTCGCCGATCTTGCGGCCGCTTTGATAGAAGTCGTCTCGAATCCGCAGGCGGCGAAGGCGATGGGTGCTGCGGGACGCGAGCGAGCGGAACTGATGTTTGGCTGGGATCGGATCGCGGCGCGCACACAGGAGATTTACGCTTCTCTGAGCTAGACATCAGCCCTCCGCAGTTGCGCATGGGCGACTCGGTGCGGGCGCGAGACGGCGCTCGGCGCGTGCTGGCTGCCTTAGGCTTGAGACACCATGGCAAGCGTCCTCCAGCTGTCCAATGTGTCGGTAGTTCGTGCACGCACTCCGATCGTCGACGACGTGACGTGGTCGGTCGACGGCGCACAACGCTGGGTGGTTCTCGGGCCGAACGGTGCCGGGAAAACAACGCTCCTGCAGATTGCCGCGGCTCTCATTCATCCGACTTCCGGTACGGCCGTGCTGTTGGACACGATGCTTGGCAAAGTTGACGTTTTCGATCTTCGTCCTCGAATCGGCTTCGTCTCATCGGCGATGACCAAGCGGCTCCCGGCCAACGAGACTGTTCTGAATGTCGTGATGACCGCGGCCTACTCGGTCACCGGTCGCTGGAACGAGGAGTACGAAGAGGTCGATTTGGCGCGAGCCAGGCGCGTCCTCGGCGATTGGAAGCTCGATCACTTGACGGATCGCATGTTTGGCGGACTCAGCGATGGAGAGCAAAAGCGGGTGCTCATCGCTCGAGCCGTAATGACGGACCCCGAACTGTTGCTGCTCGATGAACCGGCCGCGAGCCTCGACCTGGGATCGCGTGAGGAGTTGCTGGCGTTGCTGACCGAGTTCGCCGCCTCACCAAAGGCACCTGCGATGGTAATGGTCACTCATCACGTCGAAGAAATCCCCGCGGGATTCACCCACGCAATGCTGCTTGCGAAAGGAAAAGTCGTCGCGGCGGGTGCGCTCGGTGCGATCGTCACCTCCAAACACCTGTCCGAGACGTTCGGCCTGCCGCTCGAGGTCACCAGCTCTCGCGGACGGTTTGCGGCGCGCGCCAAATAGGCGACCGCGGTGGAACGACCGGCGGACGGATGATAGTCTGTTTAGTCGGCTCTGAGGGTGCTTTCGTTCAGGCACATCCTCGCCACGAGTTTCCACTCGGAAGCAGTTCTTCCATCACGTTCTCAACCAAGGAAATGCCATGAAGTCAGACATTCACCCCGACTACACCCCGATAGTGTTCCGCGACCTTGCGTCAGGGGAAACGTTCCTGACTCGCTCTACTGCGACAAGCGACAAGACCATCGAACTGGATGGCGTCACGTACCCGGTCATCGACGTCGAGATCTCGTCGGCATCGCATCCGTTCTACACCGGCAAGCAGCGCATCCTCGACTCGGCTGGCCGTGTTGAGAAGTTCAACTCGCGTTACAAGGGCTTCGGTAAGTAACCCGCAATTCTTCGACAGCGGGTGTTCGGCCGGTGCCGGGCGCCCGCTGTTGTGACTCGGGCTACTGCGCGACGCGTGACGAGACCGCTGTCTGTGTTGCCGAGGCGTAGCCGGGCGCGGTACCGGTGATGGTGAGGGTGATCGCCTGACCCACGTCGACTCCCGTCACGACATATTGCCGAGCTATGCTGCCGGACTCCACCAGGGTGCCGCCACGGTACCAGGCGTAGAACAGGGTGACGGGTGCCGGACTCCACGGTTTCGTCACAGCGGTGAGCGTGCTGCCGTTAGTGACTTTGCCTTCGATATGGACCGGCTGGGTCGTCAGTTTGCCGAGCACCAGGACGCTGGCACTGGTCAGGGTCTTGGTGCTGTATCCAAGCCCGCGACCGCTGATGGACAGCGAAATCTCGGCGCCGACATCCGACTTAGCCGGGACGTACGACTCATCGGTCGCGTGCTTGATGGGTGAGCCATCGCGCCGCCACTGATAGGTGAACGAAACGCCCTGGCCCCAGTTCCCGGTGTTCGCGGCGAGAACACCTCCGGAGACCAGGGGATTCGACGCCGAGATCGCCGCATGGCCGGTGTGGAACAGGCGACAGGAAACGTCGTTGTCCAGGGTCGAGACATACTGGACCATCGCGACCCATCCGTTGGGGGTAAGTGGATCCTTCTCACAGTCGGCCGGCGCCCCGAGAGGAGAGCCGCCGGCAAGCCAGCTGCGGAGTCCGGCGAGGTTGCTTTCCGCAGACGTTACACCGGCGATCTTCTTCCACTGGTATGACGTCGAGTAGATGCCGACGCTGAGTGCCTTCGAGTGGAAGTAGTCGACCATCCCACTCAGCGAAGCGGCGTTGGCAGCCAGGTCGGGCTGCCAGGAGTTGGAGGTCTCAACGTCCAGCCACCAAAGTCGGGGCAGACGGTTCAGGCTCCGACTGGCATAGCGAATGTCCGCTTGCGCCATGGAGTATCCGTAGACGTATGCACACGCGGCACCCGCCTTGTGCGTACACGATCCGTCCGGATTGGCGATCCGAGTCCCGCTCTTCGTCTTGTCGTGTGCAGGCCACCAGTCAGCGGCGAGTGCGGGATTTCCGGTATTCACGTAGACCGCCGCGTGGGGCTGCTCGGTGATGCCTGCGAGTAGCAGGGCGGAGTTGTACTCGCTCTGGAAGCAGGGGTTGAGCCTGCTCGCGATCCCGCCATTCACCCCGACGATCGCGAACGGGAACTGCGCAGGCAGATCCACATGAGAGAGCGACGCGCACTGCGGAAACGAGATATCGACTCCTGTGCCGATGGAGGGAAGTGACACTGGACCCGCAGACAGTGGAGCATCTTCGAGTACGGTCGGAGCCACCGGTGTCGCGCTGAGGGCGATAACGGCGACGACCCCCAGAAGCCCTCCTGCCCGGATTGACCTCACCATGCCAGTATGCGCGACTTACCCGCAGTTTTCGAATGGTTGCCCCCGGATAATGGACGGGCCGCCTATCTCACGGGCCACAGCCCTGACGTGGTGAAGTCGGGATTGTGAGTGCGGCGCATGTAATCCTGAAAATCGGCGGACTGCTCGGCACACCACTCGACTTGTCGCTGGTGAAGCAGGCGAGCGTCTACGCCGAGCTCTTCGGGGTGCAGCCGTGCCATCGCCTGCGCGACCCGGCCCGCCGCTATCGCGTCGGCGCTCGCATCGTGTGCGTCAACGAGCGGCACGTCGTAGACCTCGGCGGCGGCTTCGAGCGTTCGCTTGCCCTTGCGGTAACGGTCGATCGCCTTATCGAGGATGAGGGGGTCGATGATCGGTGCTGGCTCGCGCAAGGGATCGAGCCCATACCTCACCGCCTCGTGGTACAGCAGGCTCAGGTCGTATGGAGCGTTGTAAATCGTGACCGCCAGGCCACGATCGAACAGCGACGTCAGAACGTCGATGATTTCGGCAACGACCTCGGAGGCTGGTCGACCCTCGGCGCGAGCTCGCTCAGTCGTGATGCCATGCACCGCGCTGGCGCCAACCGGTATCTCCACACCGGGATTCGCCAGCCAATTCCACTGTTCGACGAGCTCACCCTGCGAATTCAGCACCCCGATGTGGGCCGAGACGATCCGGGACGATTCGACATCGATGCCGGTCGTTTCAAGGTCGAATACACCGAGTGTGTCGAACCAGTTGTTACCCATGGGACAAACGATAAGTGCAGCGGGCGACAATCGTCGTGCGAATCGGTCAGTTCGTCGGCGGATCGACGTGCAGCCAGAAGAAGTCCTGGCTCCCGAGAGTCAGGACCAGCGGTCCCTCGCGCGGCACCGTGGGAAACGCGCCCCCGCCGAAGATGTCCGTGAGCGAGGCCCCGGCTACGACGCTGGCATCCAGCTCGACCGACACCGGGTTGTGCGAAAAGCTGAACACGCAGAGCACCTGCTCCGGCGCATCGCCCATTTGCCCGACGGAACCCTCGTAGGACCGAAGAAACGCCAGCACCGACTCGTGACTCGACTGCACGATCGTCATCGTGCCGAGACCGAACACCGGATGTGCCTTGCGGGTGTGCAGGACGTTGCGAATCCAGTGCAACAGCGAACGTGATTGTGCCAGCTGAGACTCGACGTTGACGAGCGTGTAGTTGTAGACAAGGGACTGCACGACGGGGGAGTACAGCTTGCCCGGATCGGCGCCCGAGAAACCGGCATTGCGGTCGGGGTTCCACTGCATGGGTGTGCGGGAGCTGTCGCGGTCCGGCAACCAGATGTTGTCGCCCATCCCGATTTCGTCGCCGTAATAGAGGAACGGGCTGCCCTTGAGCGCGAACAGCAAAGCGTGCGCGAGTTCGAGCTCTGCGCGCGCATTGTCCAGCAGCGGAGCCAGGCGACGTCGGATACCGATGTTCGACCGCATCCTGGGGTCGTAGGCGTACCAGCCGTACATGGCCTGCCGGTATTCCTCGGAAACCATCTCGAGCGTCAGCTCATCGTGATTCCGCAGAAACACGCCCCAGCCAGCCCCGGGTGGAACGTCTGTCGTCTCCGACATGATGCGAACCAGTTCTCCGGCCTGCTGTGCGCGTAGTGAGTAGAAGATTCGCGGCATCACGGGAAAATCGAAGGCCATGTGGCATTCGGGCTCTTCTTCCGTACCGAAGAACGAGACGACCTCCTGCGGCCACTGGTTGGCTTCGGCGATCAGGATGCGGCCGGGGTACTCGCGATCGAGCATGGCGCGAATCTCGCGCAGGAACTCGTGCGTTTCCGGCTCGCCCTCACCGTTGCCGTCTTCGCTCTCGAACAGGTACGGAATCGCATCGAGTCGGATGCCGTCGACTCCCATGTCCAGCCAGAACCGGATGATCGAAAACACCTCCTCGCGCACGGCGGGGTTGTCGAAGTTGAGGTCGGGTTGGTGGGAAAAGAATCGGTGGAAATAGAACTGCCTCCGCACCGGATCGAACGCCCAGTTCGACTCCTCGGTGTCGACGAAGATGATGCGGATGTTGGGGTACTTTTCGTCGCTGTCGCTCCATACGTAGTAGTCGCCGTATGGGCCGTCCGGGTCGGATCTGGACTGCTGGAACCAGTCGTGCGCATCCGACGTGTGGTTGAGCGGGTAGTCCATGACAATGCGCATGTTGCGCTCGTGGGCTCGACGAACCAGTTCGCGAAACTCTTCGACGGTCCCGAACTCCGGCAGGATCGAACGGAAGTCGGATACGTCGTAGCCACCGTCCCGCAGCGGCGACTGGTAGATCGGTGGCAACCAGAGTGCATCCACTCCGAGCCACTGCAGATAGTCGAGCCGGGAGATAAGACCACCGAGATCGCCGGATCCGTCGCCATTGCTGTCGACAAAGTTGCGAACCATCACTTCGTAGAACACCGCACGCCGGTACCATTCGGTGTCGAGCGCGAGGCCTGGCAGCTGAATTGGCGCGGTGAAGGTCACGAAATCATCCTAGGGGCGGTAAGCAAGCGCTTACAGTTGCGCCGCGCTGCGTACAATCGACCGGTGAAGATCGACGGCCCGTACGACGACGCGATTCGAGCGTTGCCGGTTCGCGAGGGGTCCATCTCGATACTCGGAAGTGACAGCCACTACTGGGACTACGGTTCGATTGACGCGCCGACCACGATCGTCGCGGTTCACGGTTTTCGGGGCGAACATCACGGCCTCGAACCGGTGATCGCGCAGTTGCACGGAATCCGAGTAATCAGCCCGGATCTGCCGTCGTTCGGTGACTCGACCCCGATGACCGAGGCCGAGCATTCCGTCGACGGCTTCGTGGCGTGGCTCGACCAGCTGGTGGACGCGCTCAAGCTGTCGCGGCGACCCATCATCCTCGGCCACTCCTTCGGCTCGATCGTTGTTGCCGCGGCCGTCGCGGGCGGCCTTGCGACGCCCGCGCTGATCCTGGTCAATCCGATCGCGGCGCCAGCGCTCAAGGGTCCGAAGGCGTTCATTTCGGCACTGACCGGCTTCTATTACAAACTCGGTGCCGCGCTGCCTCGGCGAATCGGATACTCGCTCCTTGGCAGTCGACTCATCACCAGATTCGTGACCCAGCAGATGTCGGTGACCGGGGACCGGGCTCTTCGTCGCTGGATCAACTACCAGCACAACACCTATTTCAGCCGGTTTGCCGATCGCGACACCCTCTTGGCGGCCTTCCGCGCGTCGACGGCGCACTGGGTGAGCGAGTACGCCGAAGACATCCGTGTGCCGACCCTGCTCATCGCGGCCCAGGACGACCAGATCACCACGGTTGCCGACGAGGAGAAATTGGCGAAACTCCTGCCGGACGCCGAACTTCATGTCATTGCGAACGTCGGGCACCTCATCCACTACGAGAAGCCGCGCGAGGCTGCCGCGCTGATCGAGCAATTCGTCACCGATCGGGTCGTCGCGCGGTGAAGATCCTCTTTGACTGCCGGTACACGCGGCTCGAGCATCACGACGGCATCAGCAGGTTCACCGCGGGATTGGTCGCTGCCCTCGCCAAGCTCACGGACGTGACAATGGTGATTTCCGATAAACGACAGCTGGCGCTACTTCCCGAGCTGCCCTGGGTTCTCGCCACGTCGCCGACCGCGATCGTGGAGCCATGGGTCTCGCACCGACTGAATCGCTTCGCCCCGGATGTCGTATTCACTCCGATGCAGACCATGGGACCGTTCGGTCGTCGTTTCGGCCTCATCACCACGGTGCACGACCTGATCTACTACGAGAATCGCACGCCACCGCACGAGCTTGCGTGGCCAATTCGGCTGCTGTGGCGTCTTTATCACCTGTCCTGGGTTCCCGAGCGGATGCTGCTGGCGAGAGCGGATGCGCACGCTACGGTTTCCGAAACCACCAAGATGCTCATGATCGCGCATGGGCTCACTCGCCACCCGATCACCGTCGTTGCAAATGCGGTCGACTCGGAGTTGGTGACCAGGGATCTCGCTCCGACCCGCGACCTGGTCTACATGGGGTCGTTCATGCCCTACAAGAACGTCGACCTGTTGGCTCGCGCGATGGTGCTGCTGCCGGGTTACACCCTCCATCTCTTGAGCAAGGCTGACCCCGCGAGCGTCAAACGCCTGAGTGAGCTTGCGCCCGCGGGCTCGCTCCAGTTCCACCAGGGCGTCAGCGATGAGGAATACGGGGAAATTCTGTCCCATGCGATGGCGCTGGTGTCTGCCTCGCTCAACGAGGGTTTCGGGCTTCCGCTCATCGAAGCGATGGCCGGCGGGACTCCGATCGCGGTGAGCGACATCCCGATCTTCCGTGAGATCGGCGGTGACGCGGCGGTTTTCTTCGATGCCGCGTCGTCCGAATCGTTTGCCACCGCGATCCGAGATCTCGAGAAACCTAGCGAATGGAAGAAGCGTTCGGACCTTTCGCGCGAGCGTGCGGGGCACTACAGCTGGGATCGGTCCGCCAACGCTCTGCTCGGTGCTCTCACAGCAGTTCACGAAACCCGCCGGCAGCGTTAGCCTCGCATCGTTTCTCGTGACTCGACGGCATTCTGCTCGTCGAGTCCATCGGTGCCGCACTCCATGGAGAGTTCCTCGATTGGGTCGTCGAAGGCCACGAGTTCGAGCGAGCCGTCGACGACCTCGAAACTGTGAATCGAGCCGTTGGTGATGGAGCCGTGCCACCTGTCCGGCTGCACGGCATTGAGCACAGAACGGATGACACCGCCGTGGGTCACCACGATGAGCGACTGACCGCGACGGGAAGCAGCGAGTTCGAGAAGAGCCGGGACAACCCGGTCGGCGACATCCTGGTGTGATTCGCGCCCCGGAACCTCCGCGTCGCCGGGGAACAATCGGTCGATCTCCTGCCAGTCGAGGCCTTCCGCCTCCCCATAATTGCGCTCAACGATCGCATCCATGGTGCCGACCTCAACTAGGCCCACCGCGTTCGCAATGATTGTGGCCGTCTCGAGGGCCCTGCTGAGCGGGCTTGAAAATGCACCATCCCATGACCGCCTCGCAAGCAGTCGTCCGGTCGCGGCAGCCTGCTCCTTGCCCATCCGATTGAGGGGAATGTCCGTGCTGCCCTGGATTCGACGCTCGGCATTCCAATCGGTCTCGCCGTGTCGAACCAGGTAGAGCGATGTCATCGCGCCAGTTTAGGGCCACGGTTCCCCGGCAACTCGGCCCGCGGCTCTTCGGGCAGTCAGGCAGTCAGGCGCTCGCGCAGCCCCTCGAGTGTCTCGCTCGCGCCCGCGTCGATCTTGAGGCTCGCCCGCGGATCTCCCTTGGTGACACCACGGTTGACGATGACGACAGGGATCCGGCGGCGTACCGCATGGTCGAGCAAACGGATCCCGGAATTCACCACCAGGGACGATCCCGCGACGAGAAGGGCATCCGCCTTCTGAACGAGTGCGCTCGCCTCAACAAACTTCTCACGGGGGATGAACTCGCCAAAGAACACGATGTCCGGCTTGAGCGTGCCACCGCAGGCGCTACACGCCGGCACTCGGAAGTCGTCGGTGGAGGAGACATCGACGTCTCCGTCCGGCCCGAGCTGAATGGCAGACGGCTCGTCGACCCACGGGTTGAGCTCGAGAATGCGGGCCGCGATATCGGTGCGCGCGTAGAGCTGTCCGCAGCGAAGGCACCGAACGCGATCCATGGTGCCGTGCAGTTCGACAACCCGCTGCGATCCCGCCTTGAGGTGCAGGCCGTCGACGTTTTGGGTGATTACACCGTTCACCGCACCATCCAGTTCGAGCGCGGCGAGAGCCCGGTGGCCCGCGTTGGGCTCAGCACCGTCGAATCGTTTCCATCCGAGCTGGCTGCCCGCCCAGTAGCGCTTCCGGTAATCGGCATCGCTCAGAAACTGGGTGAAAGTCATTGGTGTGCGCACAGGCGCGCCCTCGCCGCGGTAGTCCGGGATGCCCGAGTCGGTGCTCAGTCCTGCGCCGGTAAGGACAGCGACCTGCCGGCCCCGCAGCAATTCCGCGGCAGCGTCGACCAGCGCTGCCTCCTCGGCGCTCAGTACCGGGGCCGGATCGACTACGGATCTCACCATGTCGACTCCTTCCGCGCCTGCGCATCAGTGGACGGTCTTGCCCAACAGGCACTGGACCATTACGACAGACTAAACGTGAGAGTTTTCGGAAATGTTTCCGATCCCTGCCAGTCCAGTCGATCACAGCGGGCTTGTACGGCCTGAGTTGAAGGAGTCAGAAGGCGTGAGGGTCGTTCGGCTTGAGTCGCTGGATTCGGATGAGGTGCGCGACTACCGGGACCTCACCGATGTTGTACTGCGCCGCCTGCTAGAACCAGAAGGCGGCTTGTACATTGCAGAATCGACCAAGGTGATCCAGCGCGCCCTGCTCGCCGGTCACCGGCCCCGGTCGGTGCTCACCGTCGACAAATGGCTTCCCGAAATCGAGGAGCTACTGCGGGACGAGGAGTCACAGCTTCCGGTGTACGTCGGCGACGCCGCGCTGCTGGAGAGCCTGACCGGGTTCAACCTTCATCGTGGTGCCCTGGCGGCCATGCATCGTCCGCCGCTCGCGTCACTCGAGGACACGGTCGGTGGCGCCCATCGCATCATCATTCTCGAAGACATCGTGGACCACACGAACGTCGGTGCCATCTTCCGATCCGTTGCGGGACTCGGAGCGGATGCGGTCCTCATCACTCCCCGCTGCGCGGACCCGTACTACCGGCGCAGCGTACGCGTGAGCATGGGTACTGTGCTGCAGATCCCGTGGACCCGCCTGGATGACTGGCCAGCGGGCGGCGACGCCCTCAAGAAACTGGGGTTCACCATCGCGGCACTCGCGCTGGACCCTGACGGCATCGACCTCGATGACTATGCGACTCGGGTCCCGGACAAGCTGGCGCTCCTGGTGGGAACCGAGGGCGACGGCCTCAGCCGTGCGGCCCTCGGAGCTGCGGATGACGTGGTGACGATTCCGATGCGGCACGGCGTCGATTCCCTCAACGTCGCTTCCGCGAGCGCCGTGGCTTTGTACGCTCTCAGGCGAGGCTGACTAGTCTTGTGCGGTGCCCGCTTCCGCCAACGTGTATCTGCGTCGCCGGATCCTCGTGTTCGGGACTGCGCTGGTCGTGCTGCTCGTGCTTTTCTACCTCGCGCTGACGCTGCTTGCCCCGTTGAAGGCGACCCAGCCGGCGATCACCGCATATACCCCGCCCACGACAACCGTGCCCGCTCTGTCCCTGCCCGGGTACGGCGAGAGCGCGATTGCAGCTGTCGGCTATCCGGGTCTGTTGGCGAGGGGCGGCGGTACCAGGGCTCTGTCGATGGCCTCGATCTCGAAACTCATCACGGCAGAAGTAGTGCTGCAGAAATACCCGCTGAAACCGGGATCGAGCGGTCCGAGCATTCTCTTTACCACGACGGATGAGGAACTCCTGCACTCGTATGCCCGCCGCGACGGCGACGTCTATCCCATTCGGGTCGGGGGCACGATGAGCGAGCGGGACGTGCTCACCGTCGCCCTCGTTCCGTCCGCAAACAACTATGCGAGAGCGCTGGTCGACTGGGCGTTCGGATCCGAGGCGAACTTCCTTCCCGTCGCTCGTGCCTGGATGAAGGCGCACGGGCTGACCTCGACCACCCTGACCGACTGCACGGGACTTAACCCGCAGAACACCAGTACGCCATCCGACCTCATAGCGCTGGGCGAAATCGCACTCGCCGACCCAATCGTCTCGGCGATCGTTCACATCAAGACGATCACGCTTCCGGTCGTCGGAACGATCAAGAACACCAACGGCCTGCTCGGTGTTTCCGGCATCGACGGGATCAAGACGGGGACGCTGATCCCGCAGGGCTCCTCGCTGCTGTTCTCCAGTTCGTTGTCGCGCGGCGGTCACGCCGTCACACTGGTGGGGGTTGTGCTGGACGGTCCAAACCATCCAACGATCGACAAGGCGATTCGCTCCCTGGTGAAGCAGGCTCGAGCGGGCTTCCACCTCGTTACCGTCGTCAAGAAGGGTCAATCCTTCGCCACGTTCAGCACACTCTGGTCTACACGGAGCGCGGGCGTCGCAACGAAGACACTGACCGCACTGGTCTGGGGCGGAACAGCCATCAGCACGACCGTGTCCGCGGCTCCTGCAGCACTCGCTCCGGCGGGAACGATTGTCGGCACCGTCCACATCACCGCAGGACCGCAGCAACTCTCCGTACCGCTCGCACTGTCGATCGCGATTGACGATCCCGGACCACTGTGGAGACTCACCCACCCGGCGCTACTGCTGTAAACCAACAATTCTGTGCATTTCCGGAATATGCTGTGGACATCCGTTGGGCGATCGGGCGCCCGCACTGACGTTCGGAGCTGGGCCTCCGCACTAGGGGTAACGTGACGACTCTTGACACGACTTCACAAGTAGCGTCGCCAGCACGCGATATCCGGGTCGATTCCCCGCCTCAGGTTCGCGTCATTCGCACGGGCCCGCGCGGGCTCGGCCATCCGACTTCCGATTTCGCGGGACTGCTTTCGACGGTTCGCGAGGCCGGGCTGTTGCGTCGACGCCGCAGCTTTTACATCCTTATGTTCCTCGGGGTCAGCATCGCCATGGCGGCCGCCTGGGTGGGTTTCGCGTACCTCCGTGGCTCCTGGTGGGAGCTGCTGATTGCCGCAGCGATCGGCGTTCTCCTCACTCAGTACGCATTTCTCGGGCATGAGGCCTCCCACCGTCAGGTGTGGGAGTCTGCGAGGGTCAATGATCACACCGCCAGATGGCTCTGCGACCTCGTGGTCGGCATCAGCTATTCCTGGTGGATGAACAAGCACTCCCGTCATCACGCGCAGCCCAACACGATCGATCGCGACCCCGACATCGAGAAGGACTTTCTCGTGTTCCAGGAGAAGCAGGCGCGAGAGCTCACCGGCATCTCGGCGTTGCTGGCACCCCGGCAGGGTTGGATTTTCTTCCCTGCGCTCACTCTTGAGGGAATGAACCTGCACGTGCAGGCGTTCAAAACCGTCCTCGGTCGCGGTCGAGTGGACAAACGTGCGCTCGAGATCGTGCTGCTCGCCATCCGGAATCTCGGCTACTGGGCCGTCGTCTTCAGCTTTCTGCCAATCGGGATGGCGTTCGCATTCCTTGGCGTGCAGATGGCCGTGTTCGGCGTGTACATGGGAATCTCGTTCGCGCCCAACCACAAGGGCATGCCGCACATTCCGGCCAACGCTCGCGTGGATTTCCTGCGCCGGCAGGTGATCACCAGCCGGAACATCTATGGGCGAGGGACGACCACGCTCATGGGGGGCCTGAACTATCAGATCGAGCACCACCTGTTCCCCAGCATGGCGCGGCCGAATCTCAAGCGAACCAGCGAGATCGTGCGCGATTACTGCGAATCCTTCGATGTGCCGTACACGAGCGTGAGACTCTTCGAGTCGTACGCAATCGTCGTCGCATACTTCAATCGGGTCGGACTCGCCGCCCGCGATCCGTTCGATTGCCCCGCAGCGACCCAATTCGGACGCTAACCGACATCATCACGGCGGGTACCACCGCCATCTGGCGCCTCATCAAGTGAATGTCGGGCGCTTGGCCTCGATGTTGTCGCCGGATGACCGGCCGCGCAGCCTGCGCATGACCCAGGGCGCGAAGTGCGTCCGGGCCCAGACGATGTCCTCGGCCCTGGCCTGGCGCCATCGGATCACCGGCATGGGTTCGGGCTCCCACGGCTTGAGATCGTTCGGGACGTCCAGCGTGTTCAGGACCATTCGCGCGATCGTGTTGTGACCGATCGGCGAGAAGTGCAAACGGTCAGGGGCCCACATGCGCGGGTCTGCGAGTTCGCGCAGCGCCCACATGTCTGCGATGATCGCGCCCCGCTGCAATCCAACCGCGCGCACGTTTTCGTTGAAGATTGCTGCCTTCCCTCTGACCCGGCTCAGCACGGGAGTCGATGCGATATCGGGACCGGTAAACAGCAGAACTGTCGCGTTGTCGGAGCGAAGGCGCTGAACCATGGCATCCAGCTGGTCGGCGACAACATCGGGATCGCTGCCGGGTCGCAGAATATTGTTGCCGCCCGCGGAGATCGTGATGAGATCCGGGTGAAGCGCCAGCGCGGGTTCGACCTGGGCGTCGGAGATCTGCTGGATCAGTTTGCCGCGCACAGCGAGGTTGGCATAGGCGAAGTCGCTGGTATGCGTGCTGAGGACCTCGGCGACCCGGTCGGCCCAGCCCCGATAACCGCCCGGGCTCTTCGCCTCAGGATCACCGATTCCTTCCGTGAAGGAGTCACCGATCGCTACGTAGCGTGCCCAGGCGAGGTGGTTTGCCATGACTCCATTTTTGCATCCAAAATCGACGGACTACCGCGTCGGTACCACCTGAGAGACTGGCCTGGTGAGTAAGCAGGACGGCAGTGGCCGACAGGTCTCCAATGACCCGGTCGACGACCCGCACGCTACCGTCATGCACCTCGACATGGATGCGTTCTTCGCTTCAGTCGAGTTGCTCGACAACCCGCACCTGCGTGGATTGCCGGTCATCGTCGGCGGTCGGGGTGGGCGTTCGGTAGTGACTGCTGCAACGTACGAGGCGCGCAAGTACGGGGTCAACTCGGCGATGCCGATGTCGGTCGCGCTCCGGCGATGCCCGAAAGCGATCGTGCTGGAGCCACACTTCGAGAAGTACCAGTACTACTCGCGACTGGTCATGTCGATGTGTCGAGATGTGACGCCTTTGGTCGAACCACTCAGCATCGACGAGGCATTTCTCGATGTTGCCGGCGCACGTCGGCTGCTCGGGACAGGCTGGCAAATCGGCACCGCGCTTCGAGCCAGGGTCGCCAGCGAAACCGGTCTCACCTGCTCGGTCGGTGTCGCGACAACTAAGTTCATCGCGAAGCTCGCGTCGAGCGTTGCAAAGCCCGACGGGCTTCTCGTCGTGCCGGGCCCGGCGACGCTGGAATTCCTTCATCCTCTGCCCATCAAGGCCCTCTGGGGAGTCGGGGCAAAGACCGCAGACGAACTTGAACGGCTCGGGCTGCGCACCGTCGGCGATGTCGCGCAGGCACCGCTGTCGGCCCTCACCAAGGCGCTCGGGGCCGCCGCCGGTCACAAACTCCACGAGCTTGCGTGGGCACGGGATCCGCGGTCCGTCACGACGCTGAGAGAAGAAAAGAGCGTCGGGCACGAGGTCACCTTCGAATACGACATCACCGATTCGGCTGTCATCCGGCGTGAGCTGCTGCGAATGAGCGACCAGGTTGCGGTTAGACTTCGGCGCGCCGGACTGGTCGGCCGCACCGTCGTGCTCAAACTTCGATACGGAGACTTCACCACGATCAGCAGGTCACGCACACTCGATGAGCACACGAGTCTCGGTCGACGGATCTACGACGAGGTCACGGACATCTACGCGGGCGTGGAGCGACCGGATGCGCGGATCCGGTTGGTCGGAGTTCGGATGGAACAACTCGCCAACGCCGCAGACGCCGCGCTGGGCCTGTGGGAGACGGACGAGGGATGGCGTGACGCAGAACACGCGATCGACGCGGTCTCCGAACGGTTCGGTCGTGGGCTCGTGCGGCCCGCCGCACTGGTGAAACCCGCCGGCGCCCTGAAAGCTCCGACGCTCCGAAATCCTCCCAGGAACGGTGTGAAGCCAATAGAGTGATTCACGAGGGGGCACCAATGAGCGTTCGCATCAGGGCAATTACTCTTCTCGGCATGATCTTCGTCGCGACTGGCATCGCAATCGTGATCTTCATGGACGTCGCGCGCTAGTTTCACCAGCATCACGCCGACCCGTTGGGTCACTGTCAGACGCAACCGGTATCGTCTCATCAAGTGACGACTGGGGACGAGGTGCCGTCGGGGGCAGAACCGGCGGGGGCAACGCCACGCGGCCGGCTATTTGCGGCAGAGCATCTGCCACCGTCCTATCCCGAACGTGCGGCGCGCGGCACCGCGGAAAAGCTTCGCGCCTGGCAGGCGGAAGCGCTCGAGCGGTATTTCCGCACGCAACAGCGTGACTTTCTCGTTGCCGCTACTCCTGGTGCCGGCAAGACGGCCTTCGCGCTGCGCCTCGCGGCAGAACTGCTGGCCCGCCGTGAGATCGATCGCATCACGGTGGTTGCTCCGACGGACCACCTGAAGCGACAGTGGGCGGACGCGGCTCACCGCGCCGGCATCCGGTTGAACCCTGACTTCCGCAATGGGCAGTCGGCCTCGGGTCGCAGGTTCTCCGGCGTCGTTGTCACGTACGCTCAGGTCGCGGTCCGCGCCGACCTGCACCGCCGCGTGACAGAGTCAGCACGCACGCTCGTCATCCTCGACGAGGTGCACCACGGTGGCGACGCTCTGAGCTGGGGCGACGCCATCCGCGAAGCATTCGAGCCGGCAACGCGTCGCGTCTCGCTCACGGGTACACCGTTTCGCTCCGATACGTCGCCGATCCCTTTCGTGACCTACGTTCGTGATCACCTCGGCCTGCGAACCTCCCGCACGGACTACAACTACGGATACGCTCGCGCTCTGACAGACGGCGTTGTGCGCCCTGTGCTGTTTCTCGCCTATGCCGGACGGATGCGGTGGCGAACGAAAGTGGGCGAAGAGTTCGAAGCCCGACTGGGCCAGGACGACACGAAGGATGTGACAGCCCAGGCGTGGCGCACCGCTCTGGACCCATCGGGCGACTGGATACCGACCGTGCTGGCCGCAGCGGATCGCCGGTTGACCGAGGTGCGGCATTCGATTCCCGACGCTGGTGGACTCGTCATCGCGACCGACCAGAGTGCTGCCCGCGCGTACGCGAAGGTTCTGGAGCAACTGACCGGTGAGCGGCCAGCCCTGGTTCTCTCCGACGAAAAGGCATCCAGCGAGCGGATCGAGCGATTCGCGGCGAACGATTCACGGTGGATGGTCGCTGTCCGAATGGTCTCGGAGGGTGTCGACGTTCCCCGGCTCGCCGTGGGAGTGTACGCGACCTCGGCCGCGACACCTCTGTACTTCGCCCAGGCCATCGGCAGGTTCGTGCGTGCCCGTCGTCGAGGTGAAACCGCATCGATATTCTTGCCGAGCGTCCGGGCGCTCATGTCTCTCGCTGGCCAGCTGGAACTGGAACGCGACCATGCCCTCGATCGCCTGTGCGATGACGACAAGCTGCTCGACGATACCGCGCTCGACAACGCCAACCGTGCCGAACCGGCATCCGAGGGCCTCCATGACGAATTCACCTGGACTGCAGTCGAATCCGACGCCAACTTCGACCGGGTTCTCTACGAGGGATCCGAGTTCGGATTCGCCGCTGCCGCAGGAAGCGACGAAGAACTCGACTTCCTGGGAATCCCCGGCATCCTCGAACCCGACCAGGTTCGAGACCTGCTCCAGGCGCGTCAGGCACGCCAATCCCGCCGGGCGGCTACCCGACGGACTTCGAGCGAAGTCGAGCAACCACTCGATCAGCCGCTCTACCGAACGCTTCGCGAACAGCGGGCCGTGCTCAATGGTCTGGTCGGAATGCACGCAAAGCTCAGCGGACAGCCGCATTCGCACATCCATGCTGAATTGCGACGAACCTGCGGCGGTCCGCCTGTCTCGACCGCGACGGTCGCACAACTCCAGTCCCGCATCGATCACCTGCGCAGTCTGCATCGCTCGTAGGCCGCAGACCCGGCTACGGTTAAGGCGTGACTACGATCGATGATCTTCGCGCTCAGCACAGCGAGCTCAAGTCGAAAGGCCTCAAGCTGGATCTGACGAGGGGCAAGCCGGCCCCGGAGCAGCTTGACCTGTCGAATCCGATGCTGTCGCTCCCGGGCGAGGGTGACTATCGCGGAGCTGACGGAACCGATCTTCGCAACTACGGCGGGCCCGATGGCCTGACGGAGCTTCGCGCGATTTTCGGCGAGCTGCTTCACATTCCGACCCAGCAGCTGCTGGCGCTCGACGCGGTAACCCTGCCCATCATGCACGGAACGGTGGTCAACGCATTGCTGAACGGGGCACCCGGTGGCGACAGTCCCTGGCGTGACGTCGAGGGGATTACGTTCCTGTGTCCCGTCCCCGGATATGACCGGCACTTCACGATTTGCGAGGCGCTTGGCATTCGGATGATTGCCGTGCCGTTTGTGGACGGTGGACTCGATCTGGAGACGATTCGTCGCCTCGTTGCGACCGACGCGAGCATTCGTGGCATGTGGTGCGTCCCGATGTACGCGAATCCGACGGGATACACCTACACCGAGGATGAGGTGCGCGCGCTGGTGGAGATGCAGACAGCGGCCGGAGACTTCCGGCTGCTGTGGGACAACGCTTACGCGCTGCATCACCTTTCGGATGAAGAGGCGCCAGTGTACGACGTGCTGTCGATGGCCGAGAAAGCTGGCAACCCGGATCGTCCGATCGTCTTCGCGTCGACGTCGAAGATCACATTTGCGGGCGGCGGCGTCGGGTTTGTGGGCGGTTCACCCACGAACGTCGACTGGGTTCGCAAGTATTCGTCCGCCCGCAACATCGGTCCCGACAAGATCAACCAGTTGCGTCATGTGCGGTTCCTGAAGGATCCGGATGGGGTTCGCGCCCACATGCGGGCCAACCGCGCCCTCCTCGTACCGAAGTTCGACGCGGTGCTTGAGATACTGAAGGCCCGTCTGTCGGGCGCTGCGGAGTGGACGGTTCCGAAGGGTGGTTACTTCATCACTCTCGAGGCGGGTGAGGGGTGCGCCACGCGCGCCGTGGAACTCGCCAAAGAGGCGGGAATCGCGGTCACGGCTGCCGGCGCGCCCTACCCGTACGGAGATGATCCACGTGACTCGACTATCCGAATCGCGCCGAGTTTCCCGTCGCTGGATGAACTGAAGGCCGCCATCGACGGCCTGTGCACCTGCATCCTGCTGGCGCGGGCCGAGCGGTCCTGAGGCTCCTCACCGGAAATCGCGCGAGCGGGTCTGCGGTGTCATCCTCAGTACCTCGAATTTGTCGGCGAGCAGGTTGGTCACTCCCTCGGGTGAACGCTCGAGCATGCCCCGAATGATCAGGGCGGGCGCATCCCGGGCGACTCGACGGTAGCGATTCCAAACACCGACCCCGCAGATGACGTTGACCAGGCCGGTTTCGTCCTCGAGGTTCACGAAGGTGATGCCGCTTGCTGTCGCGGGACGTTGCCTGTGGGTCACTATGCCGGCAACCTCGACCCTTCGCCCCGGTTCGGCGGATCGAAGTCCTTCGGCAGTGAAAATCCCGCGCTCGGTGAGTTGGGCACGCAGATGGGCGACGGGATGGTTGTCCACGGTCATTCCTGTCGCCCAGAGGTCGCTTACCAGTTCATCCACTTCGCTCGGCATGGTGAAAAGCGGTGGCTGGACGGCCACGATCGTTCCCGCCAGGAACTCGGCACGGTCCTGTGCGGCGTTGCCGGCATTCCACATCGCCTCGCGACGAGTGAGTCCGAGAGTATCGAAGGCCCCGGAAGCGGACAGCAGTTCCAGCTGTGCGGTCGTCAGTGGGATCCGGCGAACGAGGTCATTCATGCTGGCATAGTCGCCCGCTCGTTCTCGCTCGGCGACGATCCGTTTAGCCATGACCGTCGAAATGCCGCCGACCTCATCCAGTCCCAGCCGCACGGCGAATGCGGCATCGCGTCGATGATCGTCGGAATCAAATGGGATGCTGCGGTCGAAGGCGGGTACCGGGGGTTGGATGGGATCCAGGCACGCTGCGGAACCCTGGTCTCGATACGCGTCGCTTCGCGACGCTACTCGAGAGTCGATGGGTTCCAACCCCGCAGAAACACCCGAGCGCTGGATGTCCGGCCGCAGCACCGTCACTCCGTGCCTGCGGGCATCCGCAACGAGGGTCTGCGGCGAATAGAAACCCATCGGCTGGGCGCGCAACAGCGCGGCGAGGAACGCGGCGGGGTAATGCAGGCGCATCCACGAACTCGCATAGACCAGCAGCCCGAAGCTCAGGCTGTGGCTCTCGGCGAACCCGAAGTTGGCGAACGCCTGGATCTTGCCGTAGATCTCGTCGGCGATGGATCCCGTGATGCCATTCGACTCCATTCCGGCATAGAGCTTCGACTTGAGGGCATCGATGCGCTCGATCCCTCGCTTCGAGCCCATTGCACGCCGCAACTGGTCGGCATCCTCACCCGTGCATCCGCCCACCGCCATCGCCACCTGCATGAGCTGTTCCTGGAAGACCGGGATGCCCAACGTGCGCTTCAGCGGTTCTTCGAGCTTCGGATGCAGGTAGGTGACCGGCTCCTGTCCAAGTCGACGCCGCACGAACGGATGAACAGCGCCGCCCTGGATCGGACCGGGTCGCACCAGGGCTATCTCGACCACCAGGTCGTAGAACTTGCGCGGCTGAAGCCGGGGGAGCAGTCCCATCTGCGCTCGGGATTCGACCTGGAACACCCCCACGGAGTCGGCGCGGCACAGCATGTCGTAGACGCCTGCCTCCTCCTTGGGAATCGTCTCGAGCGTCCACTCCTCACCGACATGGTCACGGGCGAGCTCGAAGCAGTACTGCAGCGCTGCGAGCATCCCGAGCCCGAGCAGATCGAACTTGACCAGGCCCATCCAGGCGCAGTCGTCCTTGTCCCACTGCAGAACAGTCCTGCCATCCATCCGACCGTGTTCTATCGGGCAGACTTCGCCGACGGGACGATCGGTCAGTACCATTCCACCGGAATGGATGCCGAGGTGCCTGGGAAACTTCAGCACCTCGTGCGCGAGGTCGATCACGGCTGCGGGGATGCTGTGATCCCTGCTCTCCGTCAGGGCGCCCCAGTGCTCCACCTGCTTCGACCAGGCATCCTGTTGGCCGGGGCTGGCTCCCAGTGCCTTTGCCATGTCGCGCACCGCGTTCTTCGGGCGGTAGCTGATGACATTGGCGACCTGCGCGGCGTTGCGGCGCCCGTATTTCCCGTAGACGTACTGGATGACCTCTTCGCGACGGTCGGAATCGAAATCGACGTCGATATCCGGTTCCTCATCGCGCATGCTCGACAGGAACCGCTCGAAGGGCAGGTCGTAGAAAATCGCGTCGACCGCAGTGATTCCGAGCAGGTAACAGACCGCGGAGTTGGCAGCGGAACCGCGACCCTGGCACAGGATGCCGAGGCTCTTCGCGTAGCGCACGATGTCCCAGACGATCAGGAAGTAGCCGGGGAAGTCTTTCTCCTCGATGACAGCGAGTTCGCGTTCGATGCGTGCCCGGTCCTTCTCGCGCAGGTTCGGATACCGTTTCTCTGCGCCATCCCAGACGAGCTTCCGCAGCCAGCTCATCGGGGTGTGCCCTTCGGGCACCTCCTGTTTGGGTAGTCCCGGTCGTGCCTTGCGTAGTTCGAACCCGTGCGAATCGGCGATCTCGACAGTGGTCTCGACGGCTCCGGGATAGCGTGCGAACCTGGCGGCCATTTCGGCGCCGCTGCGCAGGTAGGCACCCCCGGAGGCCGGGAGCCAGCCATCGAGTTCGTCAAGACTCCTGCGCGCGCGTACCGCCGCCAGGGCCGTCGCCAGTCGATGCTGTCGGGGAGTGGCGTAGTGCACGTTTCCGGTCGCGACCGCCCGCAGTTTTCGTTGTCGTGCTACCTCGAACAGGAGGTCGTTGGAACCGGCGGCGAGCGGATCCCCGTGATCGAAGAGTTCCACCACGACGCTTTCGGCTCCGAACAGGTCGATCAGTCGATCGACTTCGCGCGTGACGGCCCGCCTGCCCTCGGGGATCGCCCGTCGAACCGCGCCCTTGCGGCATCCGGTGAGAACCGTCCAGTGGCCGCCCGCACGATCCGCGAGTTCCGTGGCATCGTAACGTGGCTTGCCCTTTTCCAGGCCGGCAAGCTGCGCGGATGTCAGGGCTCCGGCAAGCCGGTGATACCCCTCCTCGCGTCGGGCGAGCAGCACGAGATGGCTGCCTTCCGGATCCGGTTCCCCATTCTGCGGTTTGGACAGTTCGAGCGACAGTTCTGCGCCGAACATCGTTGTGATGTCATAACTCTCCGCCGCTTCCGCCATGCGCACGATGCCGTAAAGGCCGTCGTGATCGGTCAGGGCGAGTCCGTGCAGTCCCAGCCGCTTCGCCTCTTCGAGCAATTGCTCCGGCGAGGATGCACCGTCGAGAAAACTGAAATTGGAGTGGGCGTGAAGCTCGGCGTAGGCAACCGTCGCCTCGAGCGGGTTGTCGATTCGGGCGGGGACGTAGGGCATCCGCTTGTTCGACCAGGCTGGACTGTCTCCTCCGTCAGCTCCGTCCGGCGGAGCCCCCGGCCGACTGCCGCTCGAGAGCGCCCGCTCGAACTCCGACCATGAGATTGGTGGATTGCTATATCCCATCAGAGCCCACGCCTGCGTCGTTAGTCATAGCGCGCCTCTGCCGCCCAGCTCGAAGTTCCTTCGCGCTTCGTCAACACCAGCAGCCACGCGACGCCCTGCTCGTCGACGATCTGGAAGCGATGAGCGTCCAGGGCCGCCTCTGAGTCCCACCAGCGTTCGGAAACGGGCCATGGACCCGCCCACGCCCGGATTCGCCGGAGATTCTTGCCCGTTGCCGCGGGGGAGAAGCGCGCCGGGGTCGCCGAAAAGGCCCCACGCTCGTCGATCAGCACTTCAGAACCGTCTTCGGCAACGACCGATACCGGTCGCGGCGCAGCAAACACGGTTGCTGGCAGGGGATCCGGCAGCTGGCCCGGCCACGGCTGACCGGCCGATCTGGCCAGCACCGGCCGATCGCCCCACGGAACTGTCACCTGACGATCCGCGAGCGTTCTGCCGCCGCTCAAAACTGCCGTGAGAACCCCCTCGTGTCCCAGCATGCTCTGCACCCGGGCGAGCCCGTTGTGGATGCGCTCATCCGGCCCCTCGCCGAAGAGTCCGGCCTCGTGGTTACCGATCGCATCCACGGTCTCCGGCACGATTCGCACCATCGAAACTCCCGAGCGCAGGCCCGAATCCACCTCCGCGCTGCCCTGTAACTGCCAGCGCACCCGGTCGACAACATCCGCCGCGCTGAAGGATCGCGGATGCAGCCAGCTGCGCTCCGAGTAATCGCCCAGTTCGGTTTCAATCTCGATCCGCAGGGTCGTACACACGAGGTGAGAAGAAATGAGCCGCTGAACGAAATCATCGGCGGATGCGCGAACCCCGAACGTCACCTGGTCGACCCGATCGAGCGCCGGCTCGAATGCCACGGTAACGTCAAGCTCCTCTGGCGGGACGTGGGGAACAATCGGCCGGGAATCGAAGCCACCGGCGAGGGCGTGCAGGCGAGCGCCCGCAGGTCCAAAACGGCCAAGCACATCCTCTGGCGGAAGCGCGGCGAACTGCCCGAGCCGGGTGATGCCGAGCCTGCGCAGCAGCGCAATGAGCACCGTGTCATCGAGCAGGCTCACCGAAAGCTCGGCGAGGAATCGGTCGGATTGCCCCTCGGGGATCACCCGGACTCGATTACTGCGGGTTGCGGTGCGAGCCGCCTGTTCCGCGGTGAACGGCCCGTCGGCGATGCCCACCCTGGCTCCGGGAACGGCGAGAGAATCGAACAGCGAAACCAACGCGAGTCCCGCGGGTTTCTCGCCGCCGTAGAAACGAGCCGGTCCGCGAGATCGGACCGCAAGAATGCCTGGTCGCAGCAGCTGGACTCCCGGCATCAGCTCCTCGACATTTGCGACGAGCCCGAGAAAGGTCCTGGCATCCAGTTGCTGCTCATAGGGGCGAACCACCAGATCGGTGCACCGAGCCTGCGCTTCGCGAACCCTCAGACCGCGTTGTACCCCCTCGATACGAGCCGTGGCGGAGCACGCGAAAACGATGCCTTTCTCGATGAGCGCGAGCGGGACATCCGGAGCACCGGCAACCGGGCTGACCCGCAGCGAGGCAATGATCGGCCAATCGGGTACCCAGAGCACCATGCTGCGGGTCGCCAGGCTGTGTGCGTTCATACTGCTCGCAGGTACGGTTCGGGATTTTGGGAAACCGGGCTTTGGGAAATCGGGCTTCGGGAAATCGGGCTTCGGGAAACCGGCAAGAACTTCAGGTCGGGATCCGGTAGCCAGAGTCTGGCGCTACGCGGCCTGCCGCCCAGGCGTGTCGACACCGTCACGGTCACCTGTCTCGCGGTCAGACGACCGAAGCCTTCACCGATACCGCTCCAGTCGCTCTCGGTCAGGGTCAGCAGCGCCTCGCTCTGCGGCCATGCCTTCGCGGTGCTGCTGCCCACCACGATGAGGGTTGATCCGCGCTGACGGAGCCGCGCGCTCAATCGCGAAAGACTGGCGTCCGACGCCTGTCGAGGCGGTTTGGTCACCACCACTGTCATGACATCCGCGACTGCCGCAGTAACGGCCAGCCACTGGTCGCCCGGATGAGGCACCAGAACCAGTCGATCCAGATCGATGCCGAAGGATGCCGCCGCCTCGATGCCAAACTCGGGAACACCGACCACTCCGCACCAGGAACCCGCCGCAGAAGGACCCGCAAGCAAGGCGAGCAGAAGCGTTGCGCCGGATCCGTCTGC
>DATAXD010000019.1:0-43599 GCA_036266835.1 Galbitalea sp.
ACCGACCCGACCGGGTCAGTCCTCTTTCAGCAGTGCTGTCGAAATGCTCTGGTGCGGCGGCCTATTCCTCGCGGTCGTCCGGCTGGTTGTCCCAACGCTCGCCCAGGTTCTGGAAGAAAGAACCGCCGGCTGCCTTCCCGCCGGAGGCAGCATCCGGGGTCGCGTCTGCGGCCGGCGCCTGCGGGCCACGGGACCCGAGCGTGCGGCGGGGCGGGGTGAGCGCGATGAGCACACCGACGAACATGAGCACAAACCCGACAACTCCGACGATGGGGAGGTGAAGCGCTACGCCCGCGATCAGCGTCGCAATACCAAGCACTCCGACGAGCACTCCGGCGACGATCCGAGCGTACGTTGGCTTGCCGTGACTTCCGGCGGCGCCCGCGACGTAGTCCGCGTCGTTGTGGTAGAGGCTGCGCTCCATTTCCTCGAGGAGACGCTGCTCCTGCTCAGAAAGCGGCATACTGTTCCCCTCTCGGATACTCCAGTAGCACCACGGGACTTGTCCTTGCCGTCGTTATCGTTCAATACCGACGGATTAATAGTATCCCCGCATCGGCTAACTAGGCTAGGAGCGTGCCTGTGAGTACGCGGTTAGTCGACCTGATCCAGGGCACGCTCGATGACTTCCTGGCCGAACGCGGTCCACTCGTTTCGGCGATTGCACCCGAACTCGGCGTATTGGTCGACTACGCAGCGAGCCTGCTGGGCGGCGGCAAACGGTTTCGTGCGCTTTTTTGCTACTGGGGGTGGAACGCGGTCGGTTCGGGTCGAGACGGGTTCGATCCGCTTGAAGACCTCGAACCACCGCGCGACCTCGCCAGCGTCATCGATGTCGCGACCGGGCTCGAACTTTTCCATGCGGCTGCTCTGGTGCATGACGACATCATGGATCGTTCGGACACTCGCCGTGGCAGCCCTTCGGCCCACAAGCGGTTCGAGACTCTGCACGCAGGGAACGGATGGACCGGCGGGAGCGGAAACTTCGGCGATTCTGCGGCGCTCCTGCTCGGGGACCTGCTCCTCGGCTGGAGCGACGAACTCGTGGATGAGGGGCTGGGCCGCCTCGATTCCCGAGCCGCGGCCAGCTCAGCGAGGGTCGAATTCAACAGAATGCGCACGGAGGTCACCTCGGGTCAGTACCTGGACATCCTCGAGGAGAGTTCGTGGGCGACTACTGAAGAACGCGATCAACTCGCGCGAGCTCACCGGGTGCTGGTCTACAAATCCGCCAAGTACAGCGTCGAGGCACCACTCGCCATCGGGGCTTCGATGGGCGGGGGCACGCTCGCGCAGCTCGCCGCGCTCCGGTCATTCGGGTTGCCTCTGGGGATCGCGTACCAACTGCGCGATGACATGCTGGGCGTGTTCGGCGACCCCGGCGTGACGGGCAAACCAGCCGGCGACGACCTGCGCGAGGGCAAACGCACGGTTCTCATCGCGCTAGCGCGTGCGGCCCTCCCTGCGACAGCGGTGCGCCTGCTCGATGAGCTGCTCGGTGATCGGCAGCTCACCAATGAACAGATCAGGATGCTGCAGCAGACCCTCATCGACTCGGGCGCGGTCGAATCTGTGGAGCGGATGATCGCCCGTGAAGTTGAGCTCGCGCGGAAAGCGATCGCCGAAGCGCCCCTCACCCCGGAGGCGCTCGCACAGCTTCGCGAACTCACTGACACCGTGACAAACAGAACCCGGTGACAACCCGAACGGCCTAGAAGCCCAGGGCCTGTGCCACCCTTCGCACCTCGGCCTTGCGCCCGGCTTTGAGCGCATCCACCGGACTCACGCCCAGGCTGTCTTCCGGGGTGAGCAGCCAGTGCATGGCCTCTTCGTCGGTGAATCCGCTGTCGCCGAGGACGACCAGTGTCCCCTTCAATTCGCTCATCGGCTCGCTACCAGTGAGGAAATCCGCGGGCACTCGCCAGACGCCATCGACTCGCGAGGCCAGCAGCGCGCGATCCTCGATCAACCGCCGAACCTGGCTGACCTTCAGTCCGAGTCGCTCTGTGAGGTCAGGAATCGTGAGCCACTGGATGTCGTTCAGATCAGCCACGCACAATTCCTTCCATGATCTGGGCTCCTTCGCTCATGGTGTCACGGCGGTGTCACGATTCCCGGTATTTCGGGGTGGTTTCTCGATTGTTCACTCCAGTAACAACAGTCACAATGATTGACACCCGTATCTTTCTGTGACAATTTTGTTACTCGGGACACCGGGGGTGAGCCCACAACGGCAGGCGAGCAGCGTCGGCGCGCGCGCAGACGGGACGTGTAGTGATGACCGAAGAGGTCGCGCGAGTGGCGCCCGGATCGGGAGCACCGTCCAGATCGCCGTTCTTCGGAATGGTTCCCAGTCGACTGGCATCCCGGGCATCGGATCCCGACGCAGCACACCACGTCTCCGTACGGGACACCGGGCGAATCGGCCAGGGCCTGACCCGCGGCCTGGCCGCGACGATGCCTATTGTTCTCGCCAGCACCATGGCGCTCACCACGGTCGGTCTCGAGCCGCACCCGATCCTCCACCGCACACGGTTGGATGCGGGGCATCCGAATCGCGCGGACTGGACTCCGCCGGCCGGTGCCGCACCGATCACGACAGCGGCCGTCGGAGCGGATACCGCGGTCGATCCGGTCGCCGCGACCGCACCCGTCGTCCCCAGTTCCTATGTGGTCGAGGGCGGAGACACGCTCGCCGACATCGCTGGTCGGTTCGGTCTTTCCACGGCGTCAGTGCTCGCCCTCAACGGGTTGAGCTGGAAGTCCCTGATCTTCCCCGGGCAGATACTGCAGCTAACTCCCGTAAAGACGCCCGCACCTGCTCCCGTCCCCCGGTCGACATCGTCGGCACGGCCAGCAACGGCCGCAGTGCAGCCGAGGCGGACGACGAAATACACCATTGTCAGCGGGGACACCATCACGAGCCTCGCGCGGCGATTCGGTGTCAGCGTGCAGTCCATCCTGTCAGCGAATGACCTGACGGCCTCGAGCATCATCTATGCCGGGCGCACTCTCGTGATCGGGACATCAGCCTCCTCAAGCGCCACGCCACCCGCGGCCTCGCCCGCGCACGTCGAGCCGGCACAGGTTGGTGGCACCCTCGTGCCGCTGTCATCCTCGATGGCCGCCAACGCCAGGATCATCATCGCGGTGGGAAAGTCGCTCGACGTACCGAGCTACGGAATCATCGTCGCGTTGGCGACGGCGGCGCAGGAGTCGGGTCTGCAGAACCTCGCCTACGGCGACCGCGACTCGGTGGGTCTGTTCCAGCAGCGTCCCAGCACCGGATGGGGCACCGTCGCACAGCTAACGAATCCCGCCTACGCGACCGAACTGTTTTACGGAGGTCCGAAAAACCCGAACAAGGGTCGCACCCGCGGCTTGCTCGACATCCTGGGCTGGCAGGACATGACGCTGACGCAGGCCGCACAGGCGGTTCAAATTTCGGGCGCGCCTAATGCCTATGCCAAGTGGGAAACGTCCGCCCGAGCCTGGTTCTCAGAGCTCGGCTGACTAGGCCTGTTCGCCTCGACCGGGGCGATGGCGGGTTCCAGCGGAATCCGCCTAAGCGCCGTGTTCGTCAGGTTGCGCGGAGGGCGCGTACCTACAATCAGACGGTGAGTACGGGCATGACGGATTCCCTGATCGGCAGTCTTATTGACGGTCGCTATCAGGTCCGTTCCCGCATCGCGAGGGGCGGGATGGCCACGGTCTACCTCGCCACCGACCTGCGTCTCGAGCGCAAGGTTGCCGTCAAAGTGATGCATGGACACCTCTCGGACGACGTGAAGTTCCGCGAGCGGTTTATCCAGGAGGCTCGATCCGCAGCGCGACTCGCGCACCCGAACGTCGTCAACGTGTTCGACCAGGGCCAGGACAACGACATGGCCTATCTGGTCATGGAGTACCTGCCGGGGATCACCCTTCGCGACCTCCTTCAGGAGCACGGCCGGCTGACAACCGACCAGACCCTCGACATCCTCGAAGCGGTTCTGTCGGGACTGTCGGCGGCGCACCGAGCGGGCATCGCGCACCGAGACATCAAGCCGGAGAACGTGCTCCTGGCCGATGACGGCCGCATCAAGATCGGCGACTTCGGACTCGCGCGGGCGGCCAGCGCGAACACCGCAACCGGGGCAGCGCTGCTGGGAACGATCGCGTACCTCTCCCCGGAGCTCGTCACCCGGGGTATCGCCGACACCAGAAGCGATATCTACGCCGTCGGCATCATGACGTACGAGATGCTCACCGGGGTTCAGCCCTTCGTCGGCGAACAGCCGATGCAGATCGCATACCAGCATGCCAACGACACTGTTCCGGCTCCCAGCGAACGGAACTCACGTGTTCCCGCCGAGCTTGACGAGCTTGTTCTGTGGTCGACCGCCCGCGAGCCGGATGACCGTCCGCGTGACGCGCGCGCCATGCTGAACGATGTGCTCGCCGTGCGCGGGATGGTGGATGCTGGTGCCTCACGCGCCGCGACGGCCGACCAGCGAACCGTTTCGTTTCCGGCCGCTGCGCCCACCAGTCCTGCCCCGCCGACGCCCGGTGCCACTGCCCCGGTCGCACCGGGCGGCGACACCTCGGACACGGTCGTGATCTCGCCGGCTCGGCGCCATGCCGCGGCCGCACCGAGCGCCGTCGGCGAACTCGCCCGCGAATCAACCAAACGTCGCGGACGCTCTCGATGGGTCCTCGTCTTCGTTGTCGTGCTCGCCCTGATCGCCGGAGGCACCGGCTGGTACTTCGGGGTGGGTCCCGGCTCTCGGTCGACGGTGCCGAATCTCACCAATGACACCGTGGCAGCAGCGCGCGCTGCGCTGACCGATGCCGGCCTGAATGTGGTTGCCACGACGACGTACCGCTACGACCCGTACGTCGACAAGGACAAAGTGTCCGGCACATCACCCGCCAGCGGCAGCTCGCTGGCGAAGGGCGCACGGGTGACGATCGTCGTGTCCAACGGCCCCGAATCCATTTCCCTGCCCACTCTCACCGGCCTAACCCAGGCCAACGCGAAGAGCACGATCCGCGGCGCGGGATTCCTGGTCGGCAAGCACACCATCCGGCAGTTCGATGCCAAGGTGGACAAGGGACGTGTGCTCGACTATCTGGGGACAGATGGCAGAAGCCTGCTAACGCAGTCGACGTACAGCGAGAAGCGCGCGATCACCCTCGTGGTGTCAGCCGGGCCACTCCCGACGATCGCCGGCTTGAGCGTCGAGGCGGCGGAGACCGCCCTCTCCAACGTCGGCCTGAGGGCGCAGCAAGGCAGCACCGCATATAGCCCCACCATTCAGCAGAATGACGTGATCGGCATCAATCCGCAGAAGAACGCCGCCGGGGTTGCGCGAGCGTTTCGGGTCGGCGATACCCAGCCCGTCTTGCTCATCGTCTCAAAGGGACCGCAGCTGGTGAAGGTGCCGAACGTCGTCGGAATGACCTGGGCGAACGCGAAAGCCGCACTACTGGCGGCCGGATTCACGCTGAGTTATAACCATGGTTTCGACTCCGTCGCGGCGTTTGTCCACGTGCAATCCACGAATCCGGCCGGAGACTCGCTGGCGCCGCTCCATTCGACGATTTCGGTCGCGATCAGCTGACGGAGCGCTCCGATGCACTGAGCTCCTCGGCAACAAGGAACGCGAGCTCAAGCGACTGCATGTGGTTGAGTCGGGGGTCGCACAGCGATTCGTAGCGCATCGCCAGGTCGGCCTCGTCGATCTCCTCCGAGCCGCCGAGGCACTCGGTCACGTCGTCGCCGGTCAGTTCGATGTGAATGCCGCCGGGGTAGGTTCCGGCCGCGCGGTGTACCTCGAAGAAGCCCTTCACCTCGTCGACGATGTCGTCGAAGCGACGCGTCTTGTAGCCCGTGGGCGTCGTGAGTCCGTTGCCATGCATTGGATCGCTGATCCACAGCGGCTGAGCGTCGATGGTCTTGATGGCCTCGAGCAGCGGCGGCAGGGCATCCCGAACCTTGCCGGCGCCCATGCGAGAAACGAAGGTAAGACGTCCGGGCTCGCGATCGGGATCGAGCTTGTCGATGAGCTTCTCCATGTCCGACGGCGTAGTCGTCGGCCCCAGCTTTACCCCGATCGGATTGCGGATGCGGCTGAAGTAGTCGACGTGCGCGCCGTCCAGGGCCCGCGTACGCTCTCCGATCCAGACAAAGTGGGCGGAGGTGTTGACCGGTGTCCCGTTGCGCGAGTCGATCCGCGTCATCGGACGCTCGTAGTCCATCAGGAGGCCTTCGTGGCTGGAGTAGAACTCCACACGCCGCAACTCGTCGAAGTCGGCACCCGCGGCCAGCATGAACCGAATGGCCTTATCGATCTCGTTCGCGAGCTTCTCGTAGCGGTGGTTGGCCGGGTTGGAGGCGAATCCGCGGTTCCAGCTGTGCACCTGGCGAAGGTCGGCGAATCCGCCCTGGGTGAAGGCGCGAATGAGATTCAAGGTGGAGGCGGCCGTGTGATAGCCCTGTACGAGTCGGTGCGGATCTGGCCGACGCGACTCTTCGGTGAAGTCGTAGCCGTTGACAATGTCCCCGCGGTAGGCGGGAAGCGTTACGTCGCCGCGAGTCTCCATATCGCTCGAGCGGGGCTTTGCGAACTGGCCCGCCATCCGGCCCATCTTCACGATGGGCATCGAAGCACCATAGGTGAGCACGACGGCCATCTGCAGGATGGTCTTGACCCGATTGCGGATGGCTTCCGCGGTCGCGCCCGCAAACGTCTCGGCGCAATCGCCGCCCTGCAACAGGAAGGCTTCACCCCGCGCGGCTTTGGCGAGACGATCGCGAAGGATGTCGATCTCACCCGCGAACACCAGTGGGGGCAGGGTCGAGATCTCGGCACTGGCGGCGGCAACGGCGTCAGCATCCGGCCACTTCGGTTGCTGGCTGATCGGCAGCGTCCGCCAATAGTCGAGTCCGGCGATCACCGCGGGATCGGCGAGCACGACGGGTTCCGACGGGTCTACCACGAGACGTCCTTGCAACTGGGAGGATGCGGCCTGCACGAGACCAGAGAAAATTAGCCTATCGGAGCGGGCGCCGACACCGAGTCCGGTGACGAACCAACGCCGGATCGCCCGGGTTAGCGGCCCTCGAGCTGTGCCTTGACCGAGGACGCGTATACGTCGACGTACTCCTGGCCACTGAGACGACCCAGTTCGTACATGATCTCGTCGGTAATTGAGCGGAGTACGAACCGGTCGCCCTCCAGCCCCTCGAAGCGAGAGAAATCCATGGGCTCACCGAACACAACGCCGATGCGACGCACCCTCGGAATGGTGCTGCCGGTCGGCATCACTCGATCGGTATCGACCATCGCCACAGGCACGACCGGAACACCGGCTTCGAGGATCATTCGCGCGACTCCGGTACGACCGCGGTACATCCGCCCGTCGGGGCTTCGCGTGCCCTCTGGGTAGATGCCGAGCTGCTCGCCCTTGGCGAGCACGGCGAGACCGGTGTTCAGGGACGCCTCGGATGCCTTACCACCGGAGCGGTCGATCGGCAGCATCCCGGTGCCGTTGAAGAACTTACGGGTGAAGAAACCCTTGATCCCCCTGCCCCGAAAATAGTCGCTCTTCGCCAAAAAATAGATGGGGCGATCGAGCACGACGGGCAGGAAGACCGAGTCGATGAACGAGAGGTGATTTCCCGCGAAGATGACCCCACCCGACTTGGGGATGTTCTCCTTGCCGATCACCCACGGCCGGAACACGGTCAGCATCAGCGGTCCGACAAAGAGGTTCTTCAAGAGCCAATACAGCAACTGAACTCCTTATCGCCCCGATTGCGATATCCCCGACCTTCAGGCTACTGCTGCTCAGCGAGTCGCGGCGTGAATTCTTGCGAGGTCTGCGGCGCCAACGACACCTGCATTGTTGACCAGTTCGGCGGTCGCAAACCTGGGCTCCGGATGAAATCCACGGGCCGGCAGGTGCGCAACAAATGACTCGCGGATCGGGTCAAGCAGCACATCACCGGCCACGGCAACTCCCCCGCCGAACACAAACACCTGCGGATCGAGCACGGCGGCGAGGCTCGCACAGGCGGCACCGAGCCAGCCGCCGAGTTCGCGAAGAGCCTGCAGCGCGCCCGGATCTCCCGCCGCGACGAGTTCACCGACCTGATCGCCCGTGAGTTCCCCGGATGCTGCGCGGGCGTCCGCAAGAGCGAGACCGATTCCGCCGACATCCGCGATCGCGTTAGCCATCCGCAGGAGCGCACGTCCGGATCCGTATTGTTCGATGCATCCGCGGGCACCGCAACCGCAGGGCAGTCCGTCGGGAACCACGCGAAGGTGACCGATCTCCGCGCCAGCGCCGAATCCGCCCCGAAACAGACGATCCTCGGTGACGATCGCACCGCCGACACCCGTACCGATCGTCAGCATCGTCATGTCGCTGTAAAGCCGTCCAGCACCGAAGCGGAATTCGGCCCATCCAGCAGCGTTAGCGTCGTTGTCGACCGTGATGTCGAGGTCGAGTCGCTGTTGCAGGCGTTCGCGAAGGGGTTCGTTGCGCCAGTTGATGTTCGGGGCGTAGTACACGGTCGACTGGGCGGCATCGATGAACCCCGCGGCCGCGACACCGGCCGCGGCAACCTCTCGGTCCTGCGCGAGTCGCTGAACCATCTCGACGACGGTTTCGATGATCGCATCGGGGTTCGCGGCATCCGTGGGGCGACGGTCTTCCGCGAGGATCTCGCCCTCGTCGCTCACCAGCGCGCCCGCGATCTTCGTCCCGCCGATATCAATTCCGATGGCGTGCACGAACCCCAAGCTTAGTGAAACCGAATTGGTCCCTCGCGCCGAACCCGGTCCGAGGGGAGATTAGAGTGAGTCTCTAGGAATTAGCGGCTTTTCAGGGAGATACCGTGCAGCAATTTGACATGCCAGCCGCCGCGCCGGCACAGCCCGATGCCAACGCGACAGACCTGCTCATGGAGCGTGTGAAGGCCACCCCCGACCTGGCGATCTTCGCGCTGCCTCAGCCCGACGGCACGTGGACGGACGTGACGGCGACCGAATTCCTCGACCAGGTTCGTGCTCTCGCCAAGGGTCTCGTAGCGGCAGGCATCAAGCCCGGCGACAAGATCGGTCTCATCTGCCGGACGCGGTACGAATGGACGCTGCTCGACTTCGCCAGCTGGTTCGCTGGCGCGATCCTGGTGCCGGTCTACGAGACCTCATCGCCGCACCAGATTCACTTCGACATGCAGGACTCCGGCGCAATCGCCATGATCACCGAAACCGCCGAGCAGTTCGCACGATTCGACGAGGTCCACGGCGATCTTCCGCTCATCAAGAGGGTATGGCAGATCGACCTCGGCGACCTCGACAAGCTGGCGGCATCCGGCAAGGACGTCACCGACGAGGAGATCGAGCGCCGCCGCAATCTTGCAAAGGGCTCGGACGTCGCCACCCTCATCTACACCGCGGGAACCACGGGCAACCCAAAGGGCTGTGTGCTCACGCACTCGAACTTCGTCGAGCTCACGCACAACGCGATGGCGGCGATCCCCGAAGTCGTCAACTCCAACTCGCGCACGCTCCTCTTCATCACGACGGCACACATCTTCGCCCGATTCATCGCGGTGCTCTGCGTCGTCGGCGGGGTAAAGGTCGGGCACCAGGCGGACACCACACAGTTACTGCCGGCGATGGCGTCCTTCAAGCCGACATTCCTGCTCGCGGTGCCGCGTGTCTTCGAAAAGGTCTACAACTCGGCCGAACAGCGGGCCGAAGGCGACGGCCGCGGCAAGATCTTCCGCAAAGCCGCCCAGGTCGCGATCGATCACTCCAAGGCCCTCGACGCCGGTCATGTTCCGGTGGGACTCGCGCTTCAGTTCGCGCTCTTCGATCGACTCGTGCTGTCGAAGCTGCGCGCCGCAATGGGCGGCGAGGTCAAGTACGCGGTTTCCGGGTCTGCGCCCCTCGGGCTGCGCCTCGGGCACTTCTATCGCAGTGTCGGGCTGACCATCCTCGAGGGCTACGGACTCACCGAGACGACCGCGCCGCTCACGGTCAACGTGCCCTCGAACTTCAAGATCGGAACGGTTGGCCCGCCGCTTCCCGGCGTCTCCATCCGCATCGCCGAGGACGGCGAGATCGAGGGCAAGGGCGTCGACATCTTCCAGGGCTACTGGAAGAACGACAAAGCGACCAAGGAGGTCTTCGATGACGGCTGGTTCCGCACCGGCGACATCGGAAGCCTCGATGAGGATGGCTACCTGACGATCACTGGACGTAAGAAGGAAATCATCGTCACCGCGGGCGGCAAGAACGTTTCGCCCGCCGCGCTGGAGGATCCGATTCGTGCGAATCCGATCATCAGCCAGGTCGTCTGCGTCGGCGAGCAGAAGCCGTTCATCGGCGCACTGGTCACCCTGGATGCCGAGATGCTGCCGACCTGGCTCAAGAACAACGGCCAGGACGCGGACATGACCCTGGCGGACGCCGCGAAGGATCCCGCAGTGATTGCCGAAGTGCAGAAGTCGATCGATGCAGCGAACTCGCATGTTTCACGAGCCGAATCGATCCGCAAGTTCGTCATCCTGCGCGAGGACTTCACCGAGTCCGGCGGTCACATGACGCCGAAGTTCAGCATCAAGCGCGGCGCGATCCTGAAGGATTACTCGAGCACGATCGAAGAGCTGTACGCCGGCTCAGCCGTCGACACCGAGGCCGTCAACACCGAGGCCGTCAAGCAGGTCAAGTAGCAACTTAGCGAGGGTGCTAAAACCAGGGCGCCTGACGGATCGCCCGCATCGCCTCGCGCTTGGTTTCGGGTTCCAGGCCCTCGATGTAGAGGTGACCGGCGAGGTGATCGGTCTCGTGCTGCAGCGCCTGGGCAAGGACGCCCTCGCCGCTCAGCTCCGCCGAATTGCCGTCGAGATCGATTCCCCTCACCCGGGCAAACGGATAACGCTTGCGGGGAAAGTAGAACCCAGGAACTGACAGGCAGCCCTCCTCGACGAGCTCGAGCTCGCCGCTGGTCTCGATGACCTCAGGATTGATGATGTAGCCGATGTCGCCGTCGATGTTGTAGCTGAATGCGGCAAGGCTCACCCCGATCTGGTTCGCGGCGAGTCCGGCGCGTCCGGGAACCTCGACCGTCTCGAGCAGGTCCTCGATGAGGCCTTTGACTCGCGGATCACCGGGCGCGATCGGATCGCAGACGGAGCGGAGAACGGGGTCGCCGAACAACCTGATCTGTCGTTCCGTCATTCGCCCTACGCGTCTCCACGCATGCTGTCCCGACGAACAGGCAGCCCATCCATCACCAGAGCCGCAAGGTCGCGCGCCGAGCTTCGGGTCAGTGGTCGCAGGTCTTTGTAGTTGACGATCGAACCAGCCGCGAGATGCTGGTCGTACGGCATCCGTACGACCGCCCGAACACGCGAATTGAAGTGCGCCTCGATCTCCTCGAGTTTAACCAGCGTGGTCGCGTGGGTCGCCGTGTTGATAGCCACGACGGCGTTGCGTGCCAGCTCGGGATATCCGTTGGACTCCAGCCAGGTCAGCGTCTCGGATGCCAGACGGGCCTCGTCCACGCTCCCACCTGACACGATGACGACCGCGTCGGCGCGTTTCAGAGTCGCCGTCATCACGGAATGCACGATGCCGGTGCCGCAGTCGGTCAGCGCAACCGAGTAGTACTTCGCAGCCTGGTCGGCGACGATGTTGTAGTCGTCGTCATCGAAGGCGGCAGACAGCCGCGGATCCGTGTCCGAGGCGAGAACGTCGAGTCTCGTCTCATCGCGCGAGACCATCTCGGAGAAATCCGTGAAGCCGTAGATGTCTTTGACCTGTCTCACGACATCGCGCACGGTTGAGTGCGTCGTTTTGGTGATGCGCTCCGCAAGCGTTCCCCGGTCTGGATTCGCGTCGATCGCGATGACCCGGTCGTCCCGCACGCTCGCCATCGCCATCCCGAGGAGCGTAGTGACCGTTGTTTTGCCGACGCCGCCCTTTCGCGTGAAAACCGGAATGAATCGAGTTCCGCCTTCGAACTGTTTGTTGATGCGCGCGTCGAGTGCCTTGCGCTCTCGGACCCGAGTCGAGTCCCCGACGTTGATCAGGTGCGCGGAGGCACGGTAGGCAAGTTCGGGCCAGAAACCCTCTGGGGCCGGGCGGCGCTTCCTTCGCACGTTGATAAGCCGCGCGTTCGTGAGCATCGCGGACGTCTCCGCGGTCGCGGGATCCGGCAGTGCCGGCGGAGTGTCGACGACCACCGAGCGGGTGACCACTCGCGATCCGTCGCCCGGCAGGGGGATGATCTCCTGCGGTCCGGTCGTCGTCGCCGTTTCGGACAGGGGGCCGCTTTGCGCGGTGAGCGCCGGTGACTCGACCGTGGCCACGACCTTGAGCACCGTCGTTGTCGTCGGTTCGGACGGATCGATCATGGTCGGGTCGACCGGGACGTGGTGAATCGCCACGGCGAGCTCGTGCTCCGGTGCCTCGTGAACCTGTGGCGGGAGATCGATGCTGAACTTGACCGTCTCCGGGAGCGGGGTCGGTGCGATGCGTTGGTTGATTGGACGGCGCTGGATGGTGCGCGTCTGCCCCCCTACTGCACTCCCACTGCCGCGAGTAGTTGGTGTCGCGGATGCCGAGGATGGCGCATCCGATGCATCCGCTGTCTCGGTGGCCGGTTCTCGCTTGCCGGTACTCGACTTCGTCGCGTCCGCGCTCGATTGCTCAGAAATTTTTTGCTGTGTCGCCAAAAGAAGGGTTCCCTATCTGTGGTCAACTGAAAATTGTACCGTCGAAGCGGAAACCGAACCTGAGGTTGTCCTCAGCCGAGCTCAACGATAAGGTCGCCGGCGTCCACCTGCTGCGTCTTAGGGATCGCAACCCGCTTCACCGTGCCCGCGATAGGAGCCGTGATTGCGGCCTCCATTTTCATTGCCTCGATGGATGCGACGGGCTGGCCGGCAGCTACCGTTGCACCCTCTTCTACCTGGAGGGTGACGACACCGGAGAACGGGGCCGCGATATGGCCGGGTTTCGTCGGATCGGCCTTTTCGGCCGCGGTGGTCTCCACGCGCACACCACGATCCCGAACAAACACCGGCCGCAACTGACCGTTCATGATGGTCATGACGGTGCGCATTCCCTTTTCGTCTGCCTCGCCAATCGCCTCCAGTCCGACGTACAGGCTGACGCCTTTGCTCATCTCGATGACGTGCTCGGTGCCCTGGCTGAGGCCGTAAAGGTAGTCGGTGGTGTCGACGACTGACAGATCCCCGAACACCTCGCGGTTCTCTTCGAAGATTTTCGTCGGGCCTGGGAATAGTAGACGGTTGAGGGTGCGACGACGGGTCGCTGAATCGGCTTCCAGCTCCGCGCGGTCCTCGTCGGTCAGCTCCTCGACCCCGATCTTGACCGTCCGGCCTTTGAGAACCTTGGTACGGAACGGCTCCGGCCATCCGCCCGGCAGGTCGCCCAGCTCCCCAGCCATGAATCCGATCACCGAATCCGGGATGTCGTACTTCTGTGGGTTCGCTTCGAAGTCGGCCGGGTCGGCGTCGGCAGCAGCGAGCGCGAGCGCGAGATCGCCTACCACCTTCGATGACGGCGTGACTTTGGGTGGTCGACCGAGGATGCGGCTGGCCGCCGCGTAGAGGTCTTCGATCTTCTCGAACTGATCGGCGAGGCCGAGAGCAATCGCCTGCTGGCGCAGGTTGGACAGCTGGCCGCCGGGGATCTCATGCTTGTACACGCGCCCCGTGGGACCCGGCAGCCCGGACTCGAAAGGTTTGTAGGCATGGCGCACCGCTTCCCAGTACGGCTCGAGGTCTGAGACCGCCTGCAGTGAGATGCCGGTGTCTCGTTCGGTGTGCGCTAGCGCGGCCACCAGCGCGGATGCGGACGGCTGGCTCGTCGTTCCAGCCATCGGTGCGCTGGCGACATCCACTGCATCCGCCCCTGCCCGACTCGCGGCCAGCAGAGTGGCGAGCTGGCCGCCTGCCGTGTCGTGGGTGTGAACGTGCACGGGTAGATCGAAACGGTCCCGTAGCGCAATGACGAGTTTCTCTGCGGCTTCGGCACGCAGGAGCCCGGCCATGTCTTTGATGGCGATGATGTGGGCTCCGGCCGCCACTATCTGCTCTGCCAGGCGAAGGTAGTAGTCGAGCGTGTACAGCGTCTCTGCCGGATCGAGCAGATCCGCCGTGTAACACAAAGCCACCTCGGCGATGGTGCTCTGGGTGGCGAGAACCGACTCGATCGCGGGCTTCATCTGCGACACGTCGTTGAGTGCGTCGAAGATCCGGAAGATGTCGACGCCCGTCGCCGCGGCCTCGCGCACGAACGCGTCCGTGACCTCCGTCGGATAGGGCGTGTATCCCACGGTGTTGCGGCCGCGCAACAGCATCTGGATGTTGATGTTGGGCAGTGCCTCGCGAAGCGCCGAAAGCCGTTCCCACGGGTCCTCGCCCAGGAAGCGCAACGCCACGTCGTACGTCGCGCCACCCCACGCTTCCACCGAAAGTAGTTCGGGGGTGAGCCTGGCGACGTAGGGTGCGATCGCGACGAGGTCTCGAGTGCGCACGCGAGTAGCCAGTAGCGACTGGTGTGCGTCACGCATCGTCGTCTCGGTAACGGCCAGCGCGGTCTGCGCCCGCAGGGCAGCGGCGAATCCGACCGGCCCCAGCGCGAGCAGCCGCTGGCGCGATCCATCCGGCGCGGGCAAATCGATGTTGATCTTCGGGAGCTTGAGTGCAGGATTGATGATCCCGGCGCCGCTGCCGTTCGGCTGGTTGACGGTGACGTCCGCGAGCCAATTGAGCACCTTGGTTCCGCGGTCCTTCGACGGCCGGCCCTGGACCAGCCACGGACGTTCCTCGATGAACGCGGTGCTCAGATTCCCGGCAGCGAAGTCGGGGTCATCGAGCACCGCCTGCAGAAACGGAATGTTTGTCGTCACTCCACGCAGCCGGAACTCGGCAAGACCACGCTTGGCGCGCGTGACGGCGGCCGTGAAATCCCGGCCGCGGCAGGTCATCTTGACGAGCATCGAGTCGAAGTGCGGCGAGATCTGGGAGCCCGCGTTCATGGTTCCGCCGTCCAGCCGGATGCCTGCTCCGCCGGGCGATCGGTAGGTGGTGATCTTGCCGGTGTCCGGGCGGAATCCATCCGCCGGATCCTCGGTGGTGATGCGGCACTGCAGAGCTGCACCGCGAAGTCGGAGGTCCTTCTGGTCCAGTCCCAGGTCGGCGAGAGTCTCCCCCGCCGCGATACGCATCTGCGACTGCACGAGGTCGACATCGGTGACTTCTTCGGTCACGGTGTGCTCAACCTGGATCCGCGGGTTCATCTCGATGAAGACGTGCTCACCCTGGTGTTCGCCCGCTGTGTCGAGCAGGAACTCGACCGTGCCTGCGTTCACGTAGCCGATCGACTGTGCGAAGGCGATCGCATCGCGGTACATCGCCTGACGGGTCTTCTCGTCGAGGTTGGGCGCCGGTGCGATCTCGATGACCTTCTGATGCCGTCGCTGAACCGAGCAGTCCCGCTCGAACAGGTGCATCGTCGCTCCCGTTGCATCCGCAAGGATCTGTACCTCGATGTGCCGCGGGCGAACCACCGCCTGCTCGAGGAACATGGTCGGATCGCCGAACGCGCTGTCGGCCTCGCGCATCGCCGCCTCGAGCGCGTCCCGCAGGTCCTCTTTCTTCTCGACCCGCCGCATCCCTCGACCGCCGCCGCCGGCAACGGCCTTGGCGAAGATCGGGAACCCGATGGCGTCGGCTCCCGCAAGCAGTTCGTCGATGTCGCGCGACGCGGGCGTCGAGCGAAGCACGGGCACGCCCGCCTCGATCGCGTGCTCCTTTGCGGTGACCTTGTTGCCTGCCATCTCGAGGACGCTCGTGGGCGGACCGATGAAGGTGATTCCGGCATCCGCCGCCGCCTGCGCCAGATCGGGATTCTCCGACAGGAAGCCGTAGCCGGGGTAGATGGCATCGGCGCCGGATTCCTTGGCTACCCGGATGATTTCAGACACGTCCAGGTAGGCGCGGACCGGATGACCCGGCTCGCCGATTTGGTACGCCTCGTCCGCCTTCATCCGGTGCGCAGAATTGCGATCTTCGTAGGGGAACACAGCCACGGTCGCAGCGCCCAGCTCGTAGGCCGCTCGCATTGCTCGGATCGCAATTTCGCCACGGTTCGCAACGAGGATCTTGCTGAACATGCGGTCCCTTCCGTTTCTTAGGTAACTCTAAGGCGGCGCCGCGAGGCTCCAGTTGGCAGGCAGCCAACTTGGAGAGCAACGCGGTTCTGACAGCGGTGGCAGATCCCTTAGGTGACGCAGATACGACGCGCGACCACATTTAGGTTCTTTAAGACTAGTAAAGGTATCGTCGTGCATTGTGCATGTACTCAGCGTCAGCTCCCTTAAAGGGGGCGTGGGCAAGACCACGGTGACGCTGGGGCTGGCTTCGGCATCCTTCGCCCGCGGACTGCGCACCCTCGTTGTCGATCTGGACCCGCAGTCCGACGTGTCGACCGGAATGGACATCAACGTCGCCGGCCACCTCAATGTCGCGGATGTGCTGGCCAGCCCGAAGGAAAAAATCGTCCGCGCCGCGATCGCCCCAAGCGGATGGACGCGGGGTCGATCCGGGAAGATCGATGTGCTGATCGGGTCACCGTCTGCGATCAACTTCGATGGACCGCATCCGAGCATCCGCGACATCTGGAAGCTCGAAGAGGCGTTGGCCAACGTCGAGGACGACTACGACCTCGTGCTCGTCGACTGCGCGCCGTCGCTGAACGCGCTGACCCGCACAGCCTGGGCGGCGAGCGACCGGGTCACGGTCGTCACAGAGCCGGGCCTGTTCTCGGTGGCGGCGGCGGATCGCGCGCTTCGGGCCATTGAGGAGATTCGTCGCGGACTGTCTCCGAGGCTGCAGCCGCTCGGCATTATCGTCAATCGTGCGAGAGTCCAGTCGCTGGAGCACCAGTTTCGTATCAAGGAACTGCGCGATATGTTCGGTCCGCTCGTGCTCAGCCCGCAACTGCCGGAACGCACGTCTCTGCAGCAGGCGCAGGGTGCCGCGAAGCCGCTGCACATCTGGCCGGGCGAAAGCGCCCAGGAAATGGCGCGCAACTTCGACCAGCTCCTCGAGCGTGTAATGCGCACGGCCCGCCTGGGCGAGTTCGCCTAAATCCTCTGTCTCCCCAGTTTCCCGTTGCGGGAAAATGGGGACCGGGTCAGGATGCGCGCGTGGATCGACGCTGTGCGAGTTCGTCGGCGGGGTCTTCACCCTTGGTCGAATCGAGTGCGGTGAGGCTTGACTCGACCTCACGCAGAACCTTGCCGACCGCGATGCCGAACACGCCCTGGCCGCGGCTGACCAGGTCGATGACCTCGTCGTCGGAGGTGCACAGGTAAACGCTGGCGCCGTCGCTCATGAGCGTCGTCTGGGCCAGGTCGTTTACTCCGGCCTCGCGCAACTGGTTCACCGCCGTGCGGATCTGCTGAAGCGAGATGCCCGTATCGAGGAGGCGCTTGACGAGCTTCAGGACGAGGATGTCGCGGAAGCCGTAGAGACGTTGCGAACCGGAACCGGCGGCACCACGAACGGTCGGCTCGACCAGTTCGGTGCGTGCCCAGTAGTCCAACTGGCGGTAGCTGATGCCCGCAGCGCGGGCTGCAATCGCCCCGCGGTAGCCCGTGGAGTCGTCCAGGTCAGGCATGCCGTCGGTGAAGAGCAGGCCGAGGTCGTAGCGGGAATCCTCACTACGGCTGACTTCGCTCATGCGCTTGCCTTCCCGAGTCGATCTAACCTTCAGCTAAAGGTTGAACTTGCGGTCCCAACCCGACCTGACTCCCACGCTACCTATGCGCCCACTCTCGATCAACGACATTCGCCGAATTAGGTGCGGCGTGTCGAAACGGGGGGTACCCGCTATTGAAGTTTTGAGAGCGCCGAGCGGATGAGGCTTCCGCGCACGACTTCGAGCTGGCCCGCTATTTCCCGCGCAAGTTCGGCAGCCTTCGCGCGGCTGGAGGCATCCTTTCGCCGGGCAACGGGAATCAGTGCGCTTTCGATCAGCCCGAGCTCTCGCTCCGCGGCCGCGCGGAAACCGCGAAGGTGCCGCGGCTCGATACCGGTCTTCTGTAATTCAACGAGCGCACGAAGAACCGAGAGGGCATCGTCGCCGAAGTATTCCGCAGGCAGTAGCAGCGACGCCGTAATCGCGTCGTTGAACAGCATGACCGTGGCTCCCGCTTCGCGAAGCAGCTCCGCGCGCGTGTAGCGCCGGTCCGTCGGCAGGATCGATGGTGCCTGGGTGGTGCCACCCGGCAGCATCGGCTGGCGTCCGGCATCCAGTTCGTCGAGGTAGGTGCGGATGATTTTCAGCGGCAGGTAGTGGTCGCGCTGCATGGTGAGCACGAATCGCAGTCGATCGAGATCGGTGGGCGAGAATTTGCGATAGCCAGAGTCGGTGCGCGCGGGCGCGATCAGGTGGCGCTCTTCGAGGAATCGAAGCTTGGACGGCGACAGATCGGGGAACTCGGGGCTAAGGCGCGCGAGCACCTGTCCGATGCTGAGGAGTGATTCGCGCGGTGCCGCGACGCGAGCGGATTTCTGGGGTGCCGACTTTGGGAGGGCGGACTCGCGTGCCACTAGCTGCCGGCCACGTGAGCGAGGTCGACGCGTGACGCGTAGAAGGTGAGTCGGAACTTGCCGACCTGGACTTCGGCTCGGTCGGCAAGATTCGCCGTGTCGACGATCCGCTCCCCGTTGAGGTACGTGCCGTTGAGGGACCCGAGATCCTTCACCTGGAAGTCGAGCCCGTGTCGAAGAAATTCGGAGTGCCGACGCGAAACCGTTACGTCGTCCAGAAAAATGTCGGCCTCCGGATGCCGCCCGACGCTCGTCGTATCCGCATCCAGCAGGAATCTCGCGCCGACGTTCGGTCCGCGGCGCACCACCAGCAGCGCAGATCCCGACGGAAGCGAGGCGATCGCGTCCTGCTCTTCGGCGGTGACGTCACCATCGAGCGCAGCGACCTGGGCCGCAAAGCCACCCGTGAAGGTCATGGTGGAATCACTCGGTTCGCCATCATGGTGCGACGATTCATCGCTCGCCGAACCGGGCGAACCGGTCGACTGCGCGGGCGAGACCGGCTCTTCCGGCGATTCCGCTCCTCGGGAATCAACCATGCAAAACCTCCATTTAGCCCCCCAGCGTATCGGATGCCGAAGCCGGTGTGACCAGCGGAATTCTGATCACCCTCGCCGTTTCCATGATGTACACGAATCCGGCCCACCAATAGAGGAACGCGCCCCAGAGGGCGAACGCCCAGCCAACCGGATTCGCGATCCAGCTGATGGTGGGGAATGCAAGACTGAGCATGAGGATCGGCAGCGCGAACAGCAGCGAGAAGGTCGCGACCTTGCCGAGGTGGTGCACGGGCAGCGGCCCGTAGCCGTGGTTCGCGAGCACGATTCCGAGGACGGCGAGCATGAAATCGCGACCCACGATGACGACCACGAGCCAGACGGGAATCACCTCGCGAACGCACAGCCCCACCAGCGCGGCGAAGATGAAGAGGCGATCGGCCGCCGGATCGAGGAGCTGGCCCAGACGCGATACCTGCTTGAAGCGGCGCGCGATCTGACCATCCAGATAATCGGTTGCGCTCGAAACGACGAGAACAATCAGCGCAGCAAGATCCGCTCCCACGATGATGAAGATCAGGAACACCGGGACGAGGGCGAGCCGAATCAGGCTCAGCAGGTTCGGAATCGTGAAGACGCGCGAGCTGACGTGAATCTGCCCGACACCAGCCATGCTGCGAGTCTATCCAGTCGAGTACGGGGCTACTCGCCGGGCAGTATGCTCTCCATTCGTGAGTCCACTCCTCGTTGCCCTCTTCGTCGCGGCCGGTGTGTGCGCGTTCGTGTGGATCGCTTCGCTCGTCACACACGACCATTCCTGGGTCGATCGAATCTGGTCTGTCGTTCCCGTCGTCTATGTGTGGATTTACGCGGCTGCAGCTGGCCTGTCCGACATCCGGCTGGATCTGATGGGCGCCCTCGTCACTATCTGGGGCGCCCGCCTGAGCTTTAACTTCGCGCGCAAGGGCGGGTACAGCGGGGTCGAGGATTACCGCTGGGCCATCCTGCGCGCACGAATGTCCGGCTGGCAGTTCGAGCTGTTCAACTTCTTCTTCATCGTGATCTGGCAGAACGTGATCCTGTTTCTGATCGCGCTTCCCGCGTTCACCGCCTTCCAGCACCGGGCGACACCGTTCGGCATCTGGGACGTCGTGGTCGGGGTCGCGTTCTTCGCCTGCACCATAGGCGAAACGGTGGCGGACCAGCAGCAGTGGAACTTTCACGCCGGGAAGCGGGCCGAATCGGCTGCCGGTCGAAAACCCAATCCGCAGTTTCTGCAGACCGGATTGTGGAGATTTAGCCGGCACCCGAATTTCTTCTTCGAGCAGGCCCAGTGGTGGTTGCTGTTCTTCTTCGGAGTCGTCGCTGCGAACTCGCTCCTGCAGTGGACGGTTGCGGGGGCGTTCCTGTTGACGACGCTGTTCATCGGGTCGACGAACTTCACCGAGTCGATTACCCGCTCGAAGTATCCGGAATACGCGGCATATCAGGCCACGACCTCAGCCATCATCCCGTTCCCGCCGCGTCGGAAGGGCAAGGTGCCCGCAGTCGATTAACGTAAGACGCATGTCGTGCATTCGATTCAATACGCCGGCGCAGCGCCAGGCCATGCGCGACACGGCGCCGACCATGCTGACTGCGGACGAAGCGGCAGCGCTTGGTAGGGTCAGCCACCCGGCTCCGGCCGTCACTGAATCGAAGATCGCTCGACTGCGGATTCTCAGCGTCGATGATAATCCGAAGATTCGCGAGAGCGTCGCCAGCAGCTACCATGCACCCGAAGATGTGATGGCGTCGCTCGCCCGGGATTCCGATGCTGGTGTGCGCGGGTGCGTGGCTCGCAACGAATCGACGCCGTGCGACATCCTTCGATCCCTCGCCGACGACGAATCCGAACAGGTTCGCGGATGGCTCGCGGTGAATTTCTCCCTGCCCGCGGACGGGATGGACCACCTCCGCGATGACCCGAGCGAGACCGTTCGAAGCCTGGTGGCCTGGAAGTCTGAACTCCAGGCGGCTTCGGCACAATTGACCGCGTAGCCCCCGTGACCGGGCCAGCGGCTTCGTCGACTCGTGTCGATAGCTGGATCTGGGCGGTTCGGCTCGTGAAGACTCGCTCGCTTGCGACCGCGGCCTGCCGGGCCGGGCACGTCAAGGTGAACGGAGATCGCGCGAAGGCGGCGCAGCCTGTGCACGTCGGCGACGAGATTCGCTACCGCGAGGCCGGCTTCGACCGAATCGTGATCGTGGGCGCCCTGCTCTCCAAACGAGTCAGCGCGGTGATCGCGACCGCGAGCTACACGGACCTCACTCCCCCGCCACTGCCACGCGAAGAGGTTGCCCTGGCTCCGATGCGCGACCGTGGCGCGGGTCGCCCCACCAAACGTGAGCGTCGGGACATCGATCGCCTTCGAGGTCGCTGATTCTCTGGCTTCTTACTTCCGTAACTCATGCAGAATCTGATTCCCGCACGCAGGTGAGTTGAATTTCCGCGGTCGGCGATGGCGCTATGTCGGCACAGCATGAGTTACGGAAGTGGGAAGCCCACCGCGCTCGACTATTCAGGCAGTAGCCCCGTGCGCTCGGAGGTGCCATCGCCTCGGGTGAGAAACAGCGACAGGAGGCCGGCGAGCACGGCGAGAACTACCAGGCCTCCACCGACCAGGTGGAAACGGTCGACGGTCTCATCCAGCGTCAGCCCCCCTGCGCCAACGATCGATCCAAGGATGCTCACGCCGATCGATCCGCCGAGACGTTGAGTGATATTGAATAGTGTGTTGCCATCCGGAAGCTGGTTTTCGGGAAGCGGCGCCAGCATCGCGACGAGCAACGGAGTTGTCACGAATCCGATCGCGATCGCCCGACCGGACAGGATGAGCGCAGTCACCCACAACGGTGTGTCGTGCTCGAGGAACAGCAGGAACACACTCGAGATCGCGAGAATCGCGAACCCGGTGATCACCATGACCTTGAGCGGCACTCGACCCGTGAGCTTCTGACCAACCCAGGTTCCCAGCCCCATGATGATGCCCTGCGGCAGAAGCGCGATGCCGGTCTCCAGCGCGGTGTGCCCCTGAACGGTCTGGGTAAAGATCGGAAGCAGGAATACGGTGCCGAACGTGATCACCGAGCACAGCACCTGTAACACGAGTGCGATCGCGGAGTTGCGGTGCCTGATCATGTTCAGGTTGACCGCCGGATGCGGGCGTCGCAGGGCCCATCCGGCGTAGATCACCAACAGCACCAGGCCGCCGGCCAGGGGTACCCAGCAGTTCGCCGTGTCCCAGCCCTCGGTCGTTCCCTCGGTCGCGCCGTACAGCGCTGCGGTGAGGCCCACCCCCAGCAGCAGGAATCCGATCGGATCGAAACGCGTGGACGCATCCGCCTGCGCGCCGAGGTGCCGCGGAACCCTGAGCATCAGCAGCAGCCCGATGATGCCGATCGGAACGTTGATCAGGAAAATCCAGCGCCAGTGCGAATCATCGTTCCCGCTCAGGATGAGACCGCCGATCGTCGGGCCCAGAGCGGGCGCAAGAAACAGCGTGAGCGCAGCGGATACGGGAACCTTGCCGCCCCCGAGACCGTCCTTGCCGAGCAGGATGCTGATGGCCAACGGAACCAGCGGTGCCCCCACAAAACCCTGGGCCGCGCGAAAGCCGATGAGCCATCCGACGTCGCCGGCGAAGGCACATGCCGCAGAAGCGGCTACGAACAGGATCATGCTCACCGTGTAAACCCCGAGCACACCGAAACGCTTTGCCAGGTACGCGGTCGCAGCGAGCGAAACGCCCAGCGCGAGCAGGTATCCGCTCACCACCCACTGGATGCCCGACAGATCGGTGACCTTGAGATCCCGGGCGATCGATGGGATCGCGACGTTGACGATGCTCGAGTCGACCATGCTGAGCAGCGGTCCGACCAACAGCGCGTACCGCGCAACGGCCCCGAGCGCACGCGGGCTTTGGACTGTTGTCGACATCTCAGACTCCCGCCTTCTTGCCGATGGTGAGGGTCCAGGCGCGTTCGCTCGCGAGCGTCTGGAGCACGTGCGACATCACCTCGGCACGCCACTCGTGTTTCGGCGAGGTGCCCTTGCCTGAGTTTTCGTCGAGCAGCGTCGAGACGGTCGCGGCCGAAGCGTCGAGGGCGGCGAGTCTGGCCGCCACGATCGCCCGCCGGTTCGCGATTGGAAGCTCCTCGAAGAACCCGAGCCTCATGAGAAACTCCTCGTCGTCAGTCGCAAGCTCAGGCGGCAGCGCCGATAGTAAAGCGGTCAGGCGCTCGCGACCCGCATCGGTAATCGCGTAGACGTTACGTGGCGGAACCGATTCGTGCTCCTCGACCGACTTCGTCACCAGTCCCTGCTGCTCAAATCGTCGCAGCATCGGATATAGCGAGTTGTTGCTCAGGGGTGTCAGCGATGGACGCGCGACTCGACGCTTCAATTCGTACCCGTGCACCGGTCCGGCGCGCAGGACGCTCAGCACAATGATCTCGACCGACATGCCGTCTACTATGACATAGGTCACTGTGACCTAGCAAAGAAATGCGCCCAGCTCGCGAAAGTCGACGACTCTCACTCCCGCCGCTGGCGCAGGTGCGCCTGCGTCAGTGCATCCATTTCCTCATCCGACAGGTCGTCGTACGTCTTCGCTTCGCGCCTGTCGACTCGTGACCAACGCACGAACAGGATGATCAGGACGGGAACATCCGAGATCTCGGCGATGAACCACAGCAGGTCACCGGAGAGCTGCTGGTCACGAAGCGGACTGGGAAACCAGGGCGGATGCGCTCCCGCGACTGTCGCGAGACCGTCCAGCACGGTTCCGCTGAGACGAATCAGAATTCCCGGGATCGCATCGATGATGAGCTCCACGAACGCGAGCAGGAACTCAACGGTGACGAAGAATCCGGAGCGATGCGCCGAATATTCGATGAGCGGGAGCACGAGGAGCAACCCGATGATCGGGATCAGCACGGTGATCGCGCCCTGGCCCACCGCGCTCAGTCGAAGCGTGCCCGCGAAGGGCGTGAGAAATACCGAGAAGAGCGCGACCGTCACGAGTGGGGCGATTACGGCGTTCCCGGCGATCTGAACCGGGCGTGACGCCATGACCCTGTCGAGCCGACCGACGCCCCGACCACCCAGCGCCTGACGCGCCAGTCGCACGGGACGTCCCAGCGCAAGCAGTGCCGGGGTGACAAACAGCAGAAGGGCGGTGCGGGTACTAAACGCCCATCGCAGATCATGGCTGTAAACCCCGAGGAAGCCGAAGTTGACGACTACGAACGATCCGATGCCCAGCGCGTAAAACGCCGCAACGAACCAGCCCGACCACGGTTGCCCCTTGCGCCTGACGCGGATGACGCCGATGGCGTACACGACCGCGAGGACGGCTGCGACGACACACGCCACCGGGTCAATCGACCAGGTGCCGAGTAGAACGAGAAGGGATGGCGTCTGAGTTCCTTTTGGTGCTGGCGGATGACTGGCGAGTGCAGGTCGATGCTACCTGCGCAGCCTGTTCGCTGAGCTCGGCAATGCTGGGAGCGGCACCGCGAGCCTGTCGCCCGCGACCCGGGTGAGCACTGCCGACCAGGTGCGAAATGGCCGCCAGCCGTCCATGATTCGCTCGATCTGCTCATCCGTGGCCGGCGCGGGCAGCCCGTAAAAGTGCGCGAGGTAGGTGGGCAGTCGCGGCTCGAAGCCGGTCATGGTGTCGGTCGTGCCGGTCGAGCGAAGCAGAATGAGCATCGAATAGGTCGGGCCAATGCCGGGCAGCTGCTGGAGGTGGGCGAGCGCATCTTCGGTCGACAGGCTGAGGAGCAGCGCGGGGTCAAGTTCGCCGTTCAACGCGGCACGAGCGACGGCGTGCAGCCGCTGGACTTTCGTCTCCTCGAGCCCCTGAATGTCGCGCAGTTCAAGCAACTTCTCCGGAGTCGGGAAGGCAAGCAGTCGTTCGGATCCGTCGCGATAGACCCGGCCCAGTGCCTCGGCGATGCGGTTTCGGACGACCACGCCCTGAGCGCGCTGTCGGCGCGCGCTGATGATCGACCACGCCGCCGCCTCGTAGGGTGAGTGGAACAGCACTGGTCGTAGTCCCGCGTTCGTTCGCTGCATCTCGCCGAGCACAGCATCCTTCTCCCCCACCTTCAGCCAATCGGTCGCGGAGGCATCCAGCGACAGGATGCGGCGCACCTGCCGCTCGACCCGGCGAGGATCCGCGTCGCTTTCGATCGTGCCGACCAGGTTCCCGTCGGGTCGCTGCGTGAGCGCAACGAACGCGTGAGATCCGAAGTCATCGGTGACGAAGGCGAGGTTCATGGTCGGGGCGGCGCCTTCCGCGGGTTCGGTCATCGGACGGCCGGTGTGCGGTCCGAATCCGAAATTTGCGGCGGCCGCAAGCGAGAACGGACCCTCGGGTTCGATACCGAATTGCGTGTTCGTCGGTGTCGTCATGATCTCTCTTTCGATTCTGCGCTGAGCGTGATGAGGATGTCGCCGAGGAGTGCGAGCTGATCGGCCGGAATTACGGCGAAGTAGGTGTCGTTCATCGCCCGTACGGCCGCGGAGGCCGCACGTGCGTGGGCCACGCCGGTTGGCGTCAACGCGAGAGCTCGCGCTCGCGCGTCCTGTCGGTTTGGCGTGCGAGTCAGGAGCGAACGCTGTTCGAGCCCGCGAACGATCTGGGAGGTCGTGTTCGCATCCATTCCCAGTCGTGTTGCGACCTCGGTCTGCTTGAGAGGCGGCCAGTCGTGCCTCGCCTGCCGGTACAAAGCCATCACCACCAGAAACTGAGGCACCGTGAGCTTGTGGGACTGCAATACTCGGCTCGCCTCGACTCGCCAGGTCTGCGCCGCATGCATCAGGAGGTACCCGAATCCGCCGCCGGTCGATGGCGTCTTCCACGGTGTGGCCGACGCCGCCGTGAGTGGTCTCATGCCGTCTCGCCTTCTTTTACTACGTGTACGTAATTTAGACTCGACCGCCGACATTCGTGAATGTTCGCGCTCAGTCTGCGCGCCGGGTACTGCTGAGCGAGAATGGGGGAACGATCAAAGGAGATCCCGTGAGCACAGCAACACCAGTAGCGCCATCGCAGTCGGCACAGGGCGCGAATGCTTCGCTCACCTCGTCCGCTAAGACTGCATTGGATGCGGATGTCGCAGCGCTTGCCAAGGGCGGCCAGGCGTGGGCGAATGTCCCCGTCGCTGAGCGTGCGGATGTGCTCGACGAGATTCATAGGGCGACTGCGGAGGCGGCCGAAGACTGGGTAGCCGCTGCCGCGCGGATGAAGTCGCTGGATCCGCAGGCCTGGGCCGTCGGCGAAGAGTGGCAGTCGGGACCCTATGCGGTACTGCTTTCGTCCGCGATGCTGGCCAGCACGCTGCGCGACGTGGCCAGGGGCGCGAGCCCGATCGCGGGTAAGAAGACCGGAACAGCTCCGGGTGACCGTGTCACCATCCAGGTTCTTCCCACCAATCTCATGGAGAAGACCCTCTTCAACGGATTTAGCGCAACCGTCTGGATGCCGCCGGGAGTGAGTCTCGAGACTGCAAAGGCGACGGCGGGACTCGGCCAGTTGCGTCCGACCGAACCTGGCGGCGTCGGCGTCATCCTCGGCGCCGGCAACATCACGTCGATTCCGCCCCTGGATGTCCTGTACGAAATCTTTGCCAACAACCGCACCGTCCTTCTGAAACTGAACCCGGTGATGGACGGCATGGAGGACGTCTTCGGTCGCGCCCTCAAGCCGCTCGTCGACCGCGGGATCCTCACGATTGTTCGAGGAGGTCATGAGGCGGGCAGCTACCTCGTGCACCACAAAGGCGTCTCGCACGTGCACATGACCGGCAGTTCTGCGACGCATGACGCGGTTGTTTGGGGACCCGGTTCTGATGGACGAGACCGCAAGGCGCAGAACACCCCGCTACTGAAGAAGGAGATCACGAGCGAGCTCGGCGGCGTCTCACCCATCATCGTCGTCCCCGGAACCTGGTCGACCGCCGACCTGAAATTCCAGGCGGAGCACGTCGCGACAATGCGCTTGCACAACGGCGGCTATAACTGCATCGCCGGACAGATCGTCGTGCTGTCGAGCGACTGGCCCCAGCGCGAGGCATTCCTCGATCAGCTGCGGGCTGCCCTGGGTCGCACGCCAGCGAGAAAGGCCTGGTATCCGGGAAGCGACCAGCGAGTCGCACAGGCCGCGGCGGCCTATCCGGGCGCGGAAAAGGTCGGGCCGGGCGGCACCATGCTCCTCATCGACATCAAGGCCGACGAGGATGCCTCGACTCTTGAGACCACGGAATGCTTCTCGCCGGTTCTCGGGGTCGTCGAACTTGCCGGCAACGGCCAGGCGTTCCTCGACTCGGCCGTGACGCTTGTGAACAAGGACTTCCTTGGCACCCTCGGTGCCAATGTCCTGGTGGATCCGAAGACCAGGAAGGTGCTGGGCAGCGGATTCGACGGCGCCATCGCGAAACTGCGCTACGGCACAATCGCGATCAACGCCTGGACGGGGTTCGGGTATCTTGCGGCCGGTGCGCCGTGGGGCGCCTTCCCCGGCCACACCCTGCAGGATGTGCAGAGCGGAATCGGCGTCGTGCACAACGCGTTACTCATCGACTCACCAGAGCGCACCGTGGTCGAGGGGCCGTTCCGACCGTTCCCTCGGTCGTTCGGTGGTGGTGAAGCGTCGCTGTTCCCGAAGCCGCCGTGGTTCGTCACTTCGCGCAGCGCTACCGCGACTGGCCGAGAATTGGTGCACTTCGCGAAGAAGCCCTCGTGGTTGAGGATGCCCGCCGTATTCGGACAGGCGTTCCGGGCATAAGACAACAGCGCGACGGGTTGAACCGGCGTGAACAAAAAGATCGGCTTCCTCTCTTTCGGTCACTGGCAGGCTGTGCCGGGATCGCAGACCCGCACGGCCCAGGATGCTCTGCTCCAGTCCATTGAGCTCGCGGTAGCCGCAGAGGAACTCGGACTGGATGGGGCGTTCTTCCGCGTGCACCATTTCGCGCGGCAGCTCGCGTCACCGTTCCCGCTTCTTTCGGCGATAGCGGCGCGCACGAAGCGCATCGAGATTGGCACGGCTGTCATCGACATGCGCTACGAGAATCCGCTGTACATGGCCGAGGAAGCAGCGGCCGCTGACCTGATCAGTTCGGGTCGATTGCTGCTGGGACTGAGTCGCGGGTCACCCGAGACGGCGCTGCGAGGATCCGAATCCTTCGGGTTCGTGCCACCCGACCCAATGGATGACGCCGACCTTGCCCGTGCGCACACCGAACTATTCCTCGCCGCGATTGCGGGAGCCGGTGTCGCCGACAGCAACCCACAAATGACAGGGTCGTCGACGCCTCTGCCCGTTCAACCGCAGTCCCCGGGGCTGGCGGACCGAATCTGGTGGGGAGCCGGCACACGCGCGACCGGGGTCTGGACTGCGGAGCACGGCATGAACCTCATGAGCTCTACCCTCCTGACCGAAGACACCGGTGTTCCGTTCGGTGACCTTCAGGCTGAGCAGATCGCGCAATACCGCGACGCCTGGAAGGCGGCGGGATGGGAGCGCGAGCCCCGCGTATCCGTTAGCCGCAGCATCCTGCCGATCACGACCGATGAGGATCGCACCTACTTTGGCGCGCGAAGTCACGAAGACTCTCACGACCAGGTCGGCTATCTCGACGCCACCACTCGTGCACGGTTCGGAAAAAGCTACATAGGAGATCCCGACGCGATCGTGGCCGAGTTGACGCAAGATGCCGCCGTCCAGGCAGCCGACACGGTGCTGTTGACCGTCCCGAACCAGCTGGGTGTCGAGTACAACACCCATCTGTTGCAGACCATCAGCGAGCAGATCGCACCGTCGATCGGCTGGACGCCGGCGAGCTAGCGGGCTCCAGCCGGGTCGAGAGCGTTAAACTCGGCCCGCAGTTGCTCGAGCGCCACCGATCCGACGCCCGCGCCCGCGGCTGAAGCTGCGCGGGTTCGTCTCTGGACGAGCTGATTCAGCGGCGCCGAAAGCCCCAGAGAACGCGCCATCAGCACGATCTCGCCGTTGAGATAATCGGACTCGATCGAACCGGTTCCCCTCGCGATCGACTGCCAGGATGATCCGCCGAGTTCCGCGGGCTCCCCGGGCACGACGTGAATCTGAAAGTCGCCGCCCCGCCAGTCGGCCTCTTGGGCGTCGGATGCCCACGAAAGGCCAGCCGCACGATACACACCCTCCGCTTCGAGCTTGAGCCGCTCCGCGAGCGGGCCGAAATCCGATCCGGCGCCGACGAGGGCCTGCACTCCGTTCGCCACATTGCTCAGCAGCTTCGCCCGCTTCCAGAGCATCACGTCGTCCACAATCCTCACCGTGAACGAGCTCGCCGACCAGTCCGCGACAATCGTCTCGAGCAATGCCAGATCCTCCGCATTCAGTGCGCTCCCGTAGCGCCCGACAATGAAGGTTCCGCTCGACGGACCGATCCTCAGGATGACCTCTCCGGGCGTCAGCTGCACGGCGGGCAACCAGACACAGACTCCGAAGACCCGATCGAATAGCCGCAGGGCAAGCCGCTCGCTCTCGATGCCGTTCGTTGCAACGAGCACTGGCAGGCAATCGCCTGCGATACCGACCAGCCCGCCATCGGCCCCGTACACTTCCCGGTCGACCCACTGGGACAGAGCGGCCCCCGCCTGCTGCGTCTTTGTCGTGAGGACAAGCACGTCGTCGTGCAGGAGTTGCACCGCCTCGGGTCGCAGTGCCACATCCACTGTCAGGACAGACTCCTCGTTCACGGTTCGCAGGCGAAGCCCGCCGCGGGAGATCGCGGCGCCGTGCTCCCCACGCGCAATGAGCAGCGGTGGGTGCGCCGGGCTGAATTGAAACAGGCGGGCGCCGAGAACGCCACCGATCGCGCCGGCACCGATTATCACGTATCGCACGAGGTATCGCTCCCTATTCGGCTACCGGCACCAGTCGGAAGATCCGAAGTATGCGGCCGGATGCTCTTTCATATCCCCGATATCCCGGCCACTGGCGCTCGATGTAGTTCCACGTCTCGTCCAACTCGTCATCCGCGATGCGGGTTGCCCGCACGCGCATGCGCCGGCCCTTCAGCGTCACGGCGGCATCCGGATGCGCGGCAAGGTTCGCGGTCCACGCCGGATGCTCGTCCCTGGCGAAGTTGCTCCCGGTGACCAGCATTGCGCCACCGGGCTCCGGGCAGTACATGAGGGCGCTGTCACGATCGAGCCCGGATTTTGCACCGACAGTGTGGAGCACCAGCGAAGGCACCAGGAGGCCGCTGAGCGGGGTCTTCCCGCGGTTGAGCCGTGCCCATCCGCGTTCTGCCCGTGGCATGATCCACGGTCCGAACCGGCGAAAGAATCGCGAGCGGGAAAACGAGGCGACGACAACGCGCACGCCACGGGTCAGTGATGCCACTCAAGGATTGTGGCAGACCGCGTGCGCTGCGGATGCCCGACGACCGCCGCGGATTTCTCCTCGGCTGGCGCCGGCTGCGGAATCGACTCCGACGGCGGGGCATCCTGAGAGGTGGAGTCGGCAGCCGAACGCGGCGTCCGATTGAACATCCAGCCGATCGACGGTTCGACAATCGGTCGGAAGATCCGCTGCGCAACGGGCAGGCCAAGCACGACCGCCATCCCGAAGGAGGACGCGATCACCACGCCGAGAACCCAGAGTGGTCGCGCGCCATCGAGAAGTCCGGAGTTTCGGATCGGATACAGGATCAGGGCGTGCAAAAGGTAGATATACATCGTCCGCGTTCCCATTGCGCTGAACCAGGTTCGACGGCGGGGCATCAGCGCCAGGAATGCAAAGCAGGCCGGGACGCCGACCCCCACAAAGCCCAGTCGGAGCGCGCCCGCCCACCACTGCGGATATCCGATACTGGCGTACGACCCGTCATATAGCAGGAATCGACGAAGCAACAACTGCCTCCACGTGCCGATGCCTGCCGCGGTCACGAGCGCGATCATGCCGAACAGCACTATCGCGGCGGCTCGCCACCGCCAAACCACCGCCGTTTGCAATTCCAGCCATTTGTCGGCCAGGTGCCACTGCTTGACTTTCCAGCCGAGCACGAAGAACGGAAGGAGAGCCACGGCGCGAGAGAGCGACAGCGTGTGATCGAGAGTTGACAGGTACCCTGCGGCAACTGAAAGCACGATGCTGATGAGGAGCGGATACCGAAGGATAACGAGATACGGCAGCGCGACTCGCCAGATACACAGCGCCAGCAGGAACCACAACGTCCACGACGGCGACGTGAAGTCGAGCCACACCCTTCCGCTGATCGCAAAGTGGATGCCTCTCCAGATCGTCTCGAAGATCAGGTACGGCACAAGAATGTCGGTGAAGAGGCGCTTGAGCTGAGGCACGCCGGGCGGAGTCGCCTTGGCGAAATAACCGCTGATCATCACGAACGCCGGGATCTGAAACAGGTACACGAACAGGTACACCGAATAGGCGACATCCGAGTCCGCGATCAGCTTGAGGGTCGCGTGACCGACGATGACGAGTACGACTGCGATGAATCTGGCGTTGTCCCAGTACGGCGTTCGAACTCGCGGCGCTGCCTGTATGGTCATTGGTTTCGTGGCTTCACTTCGGCTGATTACGTATGTTTTCGGGCGCTGTCCCTTAAAACTAATCAGCCGAACCTTCGAGTTACATCAACGCGCGAGGTAATGCGAGAGCCCTAACGGTTGCCGAAATACGCGATCATCGGCTCAAAGTACTGCGACCTCCAGCCGCCGTCCTCGTAGCCGAGGTGGCCTTCCGGAATGTTGGAGTGGGTGAGACGCAGCAGGGTGCCGTCCTCGACCGGCTCGAGAACGACCTCAATCGTCGAGTCGGCATCCGTGTCGGCGAACTCGGACGTTCGCCACGACTGCAGGATGCGGCGGTGCGGCTCTAGAGCCAGGTTGCGGCCCCAGATGTACCCGTCCCAAGCAGTGAACGCACCACCCTCGAGCGGATCCACGGTCGCGGCTCCCCCGGTCATTGCCGTGTGGCCGGACGATGACAACCACGCGTCGTAGATGTCGGCGGGGGCCGCCGGAAGCGTTACCGATTGTTCGAATTCGTATGTCATTTTGACCTCCAGCGAGTTTTGGGTGCCCAGCACACCGTAACTGCACGACGAGCGAATGAAACGAAATTCGACAGTAGGCTCAGGCCATGTCAGTCGTCGGCGAGTGGGATGTCAGCATTAAATCCCCATTCGGAGAACAAGTTGTCGTCCTTGAATTCGCGAACGAGCGATCGGGCGTTGCCCGGTACGGGTCGGAATCGCTCGAGTTGGGCAACGTGTCGACCGTGGGCGACAACGCGTCGTGGAGCGTGGCCCTGTCCCAGCCGATCGCTGTGACTCTCAAATGTGCGGTCACGCTCAAGGGTGACGCAATGAGCGGCACGGCCAGCGCCGGTTTCTTCGGAAAATTCCCGCTGACCGGAAAACGACGGCCCGCTTAGCCTGCGATCGTTCACGAGACACGTGCCAGCGCGATGAAAATCGTATAGTGGCTGTCGCCCGCGCGGCAGGTCTGGAAGAGCATCGCGTACCCGTGCGGGATGTTGCGCGTGTGGGCAACGTAGGCGTTCAGCGTCGCGACCACTCCGATCACGCGGTACGTGCCAGCGTCGAGCCCGGTGAAGGTGACGAGAGCTCCCGCGGACTCCGGGAACGACGAGCCTCCGCACGACCAGTGTTCGCCGACCGTGCGCGTGTGGTAAGCCGCGGTGAGGTCGACTCCCCCGCGACAGGCGTTCACCTGGGCTTGGAAGCCGGAGGTCCAGACGTAGACGGAATGACCCGCGGATGACACGAAGCTGATCCGTCGCGCGCTTGCCACGGTCACGTTTCGTGCCGCGGCGAGGGCGGCTTTCTTTGCTGCCGCTGCCGCGGCAGCCGCGGCTGCAGCTTTCGCGGCGTTGGCCTTCCGAACCGGTGCTGCGGCTACGATCAGCTGGCGATCGGAAAGCACGGGTGGCACGGCGCGATACGCCGGAAAGACCATCGTTGGTCTGGATGCGGAATGAGGTTGCTCGGCGGCCGCCGCGAACGGCAGACTCGCCCCACCCAAACCGACGATGACGGCCGTAGCCGCCGACAATGAAATAGCGGCCCTTAAAATGCGGCGCATAGCGATCCCCCCAAAACGCAAAATAAAACGTGGGGGTAGCGAGCGCCGACGGCCCCAAACGCCAGACTCGCCTTCGACGTTACCCGACCGTCGCGCTAAGGCCTATGCCTCAAACGGGGGGCACGCCCGCGTTGCCGACGATGAACTCCTAGAGTTCGAGCCCGGCCTGCAGCTGAGCGAGTGCCCGGTCGAGCAGTTCGTCGACGTCCTCCCGCGCTGTGGGCAGCGCGAGCACGACCGTCATGCAGGCCCCAATGATCGCTCCAGCGAGCACTCGTACCTCGAAGTCATCGGCAGCTCGGCCGCTGCGGCCCGCGAGTGCACGAGCGACCAGGTCCGTGGCACCGAAGAACTGGTCCACCGTTCGCGCACGAAGCTCTGGTACCTCAAGGACGAAGGCCAGTCGCTCGCGCTGGCGCGAACGTTCGTCACTGGAGATGAGCTCGAAAGTCTGACGGAATGCAGCGCGGAGAGCTTCAACCGGAGACAGGTCCGCGGGCTGCGCCCGCAGCGCGGCGTCGAGGATCGGGTCGAGATCGTCCTGGAGGACGACGTCTTCTTTCGTCGGAAAGTAGCGAAAGAATGTGCTCTCGGAGATCTCTGCAGCCTCTGCGATCTGCTGAATCGTGGTTGCCTCGTATCCGTTTGCGAGGAAAAGGTCGAGTGCGATGTCCTGCACGACGCGCAGCATTCGCAGCCGCTTGCGCTCACGCAGGCCGGTGGACGGTTCCTGAACTGGTGGCAACGACATCCTCGCTCTCGTTGACGTCGCGGTGAGCAGTGGACAGAATGCTTTGCATCTCGCGCCGACCCGGCATGAAAACGATAGCCAGAATCACGCCGGTGAGCGCGAGGCACGCGCTGACCAGGAGCGACATCTGCAGTCCGCTCGTGAATGCCCCACGCACCATCGCCACCAGAGACGCCGACCGGAGGGACCGTGCGACAGCCACTCCCCCGAACACGCTAGCGCGGGCCGCCGAAGCAACCGACGCCGGGTATCCAGCCAGGTGCAGTTGCGAGAGGTAAACGGCACTCACGGCACTACCGAGAACAGCGCTGCCCAGTGGGGCGGCGATTTTCTGAATTAATTGCACTATCGCCGAGCCCGCGCCGCTTCGCTCCCGCTCGAGTTTCACCAGAGCGGCGGAAGCCGCTGTTGCCGTGACCAGACCGAGCCCCAGCCCGTAGACGAACATCCACACGGCGATGAACAGCGCGCTCGACCTCGGGTCAGTGCTCGCACCAAGCAACAGGCCGATCGCAGCGACCACAAATCCGGCGACGCAGGTGAGACGCCAGCCGAGCAGTTTCGCAACCTTTTCCGCCATGAGGGCTCCGACAACAAGTCCGGCAAGAAGCGGCAGCAATCGCAGACCGGAGCTGATCGCATCCGTTCCCAGCACGCCCTGAAAGAACTGGGGCATGACGAATAGCACCCCGATCATCGTGAGTCCGCCGAGAAACGAGAGAATTGCGCCCCAGGTGAACGATCGCAGCGCGAATAGGGACAGGTCGAGAAGCGGATCGTTGCCACGTCGTGTTTCCGCGCGCTCCCAGAGCAAGAACATCGCCATGACCAAAACTCCCCCCGTCATGCAACCCAGGGCGCCCGGGCTGCCCCAGCCATTCTGTCCAGCGTCGATGAAGCCGTAGGTAAGTGAGACGAGCCCGATGGTCGAGATCACGATCCCGATCGGGTCGAATCGAGGAGGGATCGGTGCACGTGACTCCGGTACCAGGGCGATCGTCGCGACGAGTCCAACTACCGTGAGCGGGGCGTTGATCAGGAACACCCAACCCCACCAGTAATGCGTCAGGATCCAGCCACCGAGGATCGGGCCCAGCGGCAGTGCAAGGAAATTTGCGGCCGAGAATAGTCCGATTGCCCGCGCTCGCTGGGCCTCGTCAAATACGGCGACAATCGCCGAAACCGCCATCACGACGATCCCCGAGCCGGCGAGGCCCAGCACGAGGCGCGCGATCAGGAACTCGGTTGGGGTCGTCGAAATTGCACAGGCGATCGAGCCGAGGCCGAAGAGTGCGACCGAAATGACGAGGAGCTTCTTTCGCCCGAATCGGTCACCCAGCCGTCCCGCGGGCAGGATGCCGGCCGCAAGAACCAGGAAATACCCGGCCGAAAACCACTGCAGTTGCGCCTCGGACGCTTTCAGCTCAGTTGCCAGCGTTGGCACGGCGACGCTCAGGATCGTGCCATCCATGCTCACCGCCAGAACGGCCAGCAGAATCGCGGCGAGCGCGGTCCATTTGCGCGATGCCTTCATGGCTTGCACTCCCTGCGACAGTGTCAGTTAATTTCTAACAGTTACTGTCATATAGGAGTTGCTGTCAGTCTGCAAGTGATCGAGCGGGATTGCGAGTGCTCGGGCGCCAGAGATTAATGGTGACTCCGAGCCAAACGACACCGATCACAGCTGCCACAATCCACCACATCCAGCTGCCTGCCGCGAACAGGGGTCCGGATGCGAGCGCCGGGTTCACGACTGTCGTGGTCGTCACCGACGTGATGAGGGCCGCAACACCGACCAGACCGAGGAGAGTGCCGGCGACCGCTGTTCCGACCCGCCAGCGGCCGACTCGCACCTTCACAAACTCGAGGATGATCGCGAGCGCCAGGAGCACGAGGTAGAACGGGATCCAAAAGGTCGAGAGGTGCGGATCCAGCACCGAGACAGTGTGTCCCGCTCGATCCTTCACGAATGGCGCGAAGTGGTCGATCAGAAGGGCTGCCACGACGAACGCCGTTCCGACAATCTGGCTCAGCACGTCTCCCCACTTGGTGATGCTCGGCGGTTCGATCTCGACAGCCAGACTCTCGGGCGTCCACACCGGTCGCCGCTTGTCATCAGCGGAATTCGGCTGCGTTCGCTCGGCGATCGCGAAAACCACCGTGACCGCGAAGGTGAGGTAAATACCGACGCTGATCGTTGTTCCGAGCGGTCCGAACACGGATGCCCACACGTTCCTGCCCTGTGCGAAATCGATCGCCGCGAGCACGACAGCAACGATCGGGAGGCTCGCCCAACAGACAAGTTTCAGTGAGCGAATCCAGACCGGATACAGGTCGGGCCCGATGAGCGTCAGGTTATGTCCGGAGTAACTCGCAGCCAGCCGATAGGGGTCGCCCATGTCTTTCAATGTCGCGTACTCGGCGGCGGCAGGCTTGTCCCCCTGGTCGATCCGAGCATCCATATCGTCGGCGATCGCGGCGCGAAGCTCCTTGTCAATCTCGGGGCGCTGCTTCTCGGGCACTCGCCGAAGGGTTGCGATCACGTAGCGGTCAGTGAGGGTTGCGGTCATGGCCGGCCTTCTTTCTCGTCTTTGGGTTTCTTGCTCCGCCCCGGCATGCCGGTGGTTAGCGCTGTGAGCGCCAAGTCGATCGCGCTCCACTCGGAGCGGAGCAGTCGAGCGATGCGGATGCCGTGGGGGCTTGTGCGGTAGAACTTGCGCGGGCGTGCCTCGCTGGTATCCCACTCGCTGGTCAGGAGACCCTGGCTTTCGAGCCGCCGAAGCAGCGGATACAGCGTGTTGGCTGCGACCGGAAAACCGGCGCGCTCGAGTGCTTCGAGCAGCCCGTATCCGTATCCCGGCTGCTCAAGGGCTACTAGGCTGGCCAGCACGACGGAACCACGGCGCAGTTCCTGTCGCAACGCGTCGAGCAACTCGTCTTCGTCCACGCGTCACACGTTACTGTGTGTGACACACTATTGTCAAACGCACTACTGGCTGGTGCTGATTAAGTGCGTCCCTCGACGTTGCGTTCACGCTGCCCGAGAGTCATCGCCGCCTGGGTACGCGTCGCGACCCCGAGTTTGCGAAGGATCGCCGACACGTGGACGCTCGCCGTCTTGGCGCTGATGAACAGCCGATCGGCTATTTCCTTGTTGCTCAGACCCTCGGCGACGAGCTCAAGGACCTGCCGCTCGCGCGCAGTCAGGTCATCACCGGAGCTTCGCTGTCGACCGCCAAGACCTGCGGTTACCACGAGCTCGTGGGCTCGATTGGCGACCCAGGTCGCGCCGATCTGCTCCGCATCCTCGATCGCGGTCTGGAGACTTGTGGTCGCCGACGTCCGGTCCCCCGAGTTCAGCTCGGCCTGACCCAGTCGCCACCAAGAGTATGCGCGCAGGTGAGCCGGCATGGACTCATCCGCGAGTTGCTCGACAGCGGTCTGCCAGGCGAGGACATCCGTCCCCGTGCCCTCGGCGCCAGACAGTTCGGCGTCGACCAGTGCCCGCCAGCGCGGCACAATCGGCCAAAACGCCATGCGAGAGAACGCGGTGTACAGGTTCCGTTCCGCATGCTGCGGTAGGGCGACGCCGAGCCTCCGCATCTCCGCGATGACGCGCGCACCCAAGCCCAGCAGCGGCAGGTCATATCCCGTCGCACCCTCGTGGAGGGGTTCCCAGGCCAGCGTCGCCTGTCGCCACGCCTCGCCAAGATCCCCCTGGAACAATGCATAGTCGCCGAGCACGGCGGCGGCAGGCAGCAGGTCCTGGAGATCACCCCGAAAGGCGAATGACCGAATCAGCTCGCCGTGGTCACGGACGATCGCTGCCGCTTCGGGGCCATTGTCGCGCCAGCTCGCCCGGAAGATCCTGCGTCGATGCTCCGATGCGATCGAGCATCCAGAAGGCTGAATTGCGAGCACTCTCTGGCCCCGCACCTCAGCCTCGTCCCAGAGCCCCAGCGCGATTAGTGCGTCGACGCTATTCGAGAGCACGACTCCCCAACTACGTTCGAGACCAAGCTCCCTCGCGCGCTGGATGGGGTAGTCGGTAGCCCGCAGCGCATCGCGGTATTCGCCGATCTGAATGAACGCGTCCGAGGCGTTTGTTGCGTACCGAAGCAAGTCTTCACCGTCTCCAATGAGCGCGAACGACTCGTCCAGCAGTCGGCGACCTAGATCGACGTCACCTGTCACGATCTCTGCCCAACCCATCTGACCCAGCACGCGGGAGGCCATCTCCTTTGAGCCGGATTTCTTGGCCGTGTCCATCGCGTCCTCGCGCAATGCCCGAGCGGATGCCAGATGACCCGTGAGCATACGGCGAGTCGCGAGAGCCAGTTGAAGTCGTGCTTTGAGTGTCAGGTCGACATCGGAATCTTCGAGGATCTCCAGACCTTCGACGTACTCGGCCTCCGACCACGGAAGTCCCTCATCTGACCGAAGCGTCGCTTTTAGGAGCAACATGCCGACACGCGCTGCGATGTCCTCGGGCGGAAAGGCGGCAATTGCCTCATCGACAAGGGCGAGCGCTCGCTTGCGGTCTCCGGCGTCGCTTGCGACATCCGTCACCTCACCAAGGAGCACCGCTCGACTTCGCTGCGCGCGCAACTCGGCGTCCGGCGTCTTGTTCCAGATCTCCAGTACTCGCTCGCCCAACTGCAGCGCGCTTGCAAATGCGCGGCCCTGCACCGCCTCGTCGAAGGCGACAATCGAGGCGCCAAGTGCTCGAGATAGGTCGTGAGCGGCGAACCAATGGTAGGAAGTCTCGGATGCCGGGGCGCCGACCTCCTCGAGCACGTTGGCATACCGCTCGTGCAGGCGCTGTCGTTCTCCGGGCAGCAGCTCCCCATATACCGCTTCGCGCACGAGTGCGTGCCGGAAGCCGTATCCGTCGCCGACAGCGACGAGCATCATGTCATCCGACAGCGACCGCACCAGGTCATCGAGGTCGGGGGCGTCGGACACCCGTCGCAGGATGTCGTGATCGACCTCCATCCCGCCGACCGCGAGCGCGCGAAGCAGTGCTCGTGCACCCGGTTGCAGCCGCTCGTAACGAGCGAGCAGGACATCCCTAAGCGTGTCAGGAATCTGATCCGTCGCAATCGAAACGAGCTCCTCGACGTAGAACGGCACGCCCTCGCTGCGACTGGCAATCCGCTCGACCACATCGTGCTCGGGTTCGACTCCACGCAGGTTCGTGATTAGAGCGCCGACTTCACGATCATCGAGGCGGCGGAGTTGGAGTCGCGTTATCGCTCGAGCGCGATCCAGTTCGACCAGGGTCTGGCGAAGCGGGTGGGACCGGTCGAGATCATCGGTTCGGTAGGCAAGGACGAGGAGAAGATGATCGCTGGTTGACATCATCAGCAGGAACCGGATGAGCGACAGGGTCGCGGCGTCCGCCCACTGCAGATCATCGATGACGAGCGCGATGGTGCGGTCGCGAGAGAATTCGGCCAGCAAAGCCGTAAGGGCCTCGTGAATCGGCTCGACGCCAGGATCGGATGCGTCGAGCCGGTCGGCCAGTTCCGGGAGCAGGGCGACGATCGCGGGCAGGCCAGCGCCGGCAGCGGCTAGGACCGCGTCGACACCAACGACCGAGACCAGTTGACGAAAGATTGTTCGCACAGGACCGAACGGAACGCCCAGCGGCCCAAGGTCGACGCACTCAGCAGAGAGCACGATCACGCCCGAATCGATCGTCGCCCTGAACTCCGCCAGCAAACGCGTCTTGCCCATCCCGGCATCGCCGCCAAGAGCGACGCAACGGGCCACTCCCCGCTGCGCGTCGGATAACGCGTCGCCGAGGACCTGGAGATCGGACTCGCGTCCGATCAGTGCAGGCCCCGAAACCGGAGCCCTCATGCCACTAATGATGAGAGGAGGTATGGGCCTGCGATAGTCACTGCGCGGTGTGGGGACGCGCGCGGAAGATCACAGGGATTGAGAAGCCGTGGCGCTGGCGCGCGGGGGCCGGGGTTGGTGCTGTGGTGGCGGTGTCGCCCTCTGCCGCGGATCGCTCGGCGGCGCGCTCGCTCGCGACCCTGCGGTACTCGAGCTGCTGCTCTGCGCGGCGCGCGTTCTGCGCGTGGAGGGAACTCGCGGCGTTTCCGGTGAAGAGATCCATTTGTCCTCCTTGGTAGGAGTCCTACGTTGCTCTGCAAGGTCGGTGGGTTGTATCGGGTGAATGCCCTATTTGTGTAGTGCTCGGTTGCCTAGCCGTTGGCCACGGGCAACTCGGGATCGTGACTGCGCCGGGAGCAGTCTTCGTTAGCGCGGACAATGCTCCTGCGCTAGGACTCGTCTGAGACCGAGATTCCCGCGGCGTAAAGCAGCGCTCGGGCGTCGCGAAGGCCCTGCCTATTTTCCGCCTGACCGGTAATTCCGGTCAGGTCCGCATCGTGAAGTCGCTTAGAGAAATAGACCGCCTGTACGGCGGCTCTGAATCGTTTGAACGTGGCCAGATGCGCCCGCAACTCAAGTTCCGGCAGCACTCCCACGGACTCATACCCGGCAAGAACTCGTGACGCGGCGCCATCGCTTCCTGCGTACATCAGAGCAGAAGCGAGGTCGTACAGGACAGGCCCGGGAGCCGAGCCAGCCCAGTCGATCACGCCGATGTCGCCTCGTTCATCGCGCCGAAAAGCCTCTGGCTCGGGATCGGTGTGCAGTTGAGCCCAGGTGATCGGCGGAAGCTCGTCATATTCCGACAGCACCTCCTCGACGACTCTCTGCACCCATCCCTCGCGAGCGGGATCAGTCCCGTGTTCACGCAGCCATGGGAAAAACTCGCCGCTCTGCAGCCAGGTGGCGACGGAGTGCACACGGCCCAGCGTTTGGCCCCATTGCCAGAGGTCGGTATCGCCGCCGCCCAGAGGCTCCCCGGACACTTCCTCGAGGATCACGAGCGCGCCATCAAGAAGTGCTGCAGATAGCCGACCGTCGATTGTCCTGACAGGACGTCCTGCTCGAATTCCGTGACTGCTCATCGCGAGAGCAACCTCGGCGCCACGGATCAGGTCGGGTACTCCGCTTTGGGGAACCCACTTAGCGACAACTCGTCGAGTCTGGGCCTCGAGCACGGCGGTAACCGAGTTCATGCCGCCGTGAACGGCCTCGGTACTCTTCACCGACAGCCCCCAGTGGCGACCCACGATCGTCGGAAGCTCGGCGAGGACTTCAGCTGGTGTGGTCACTGGCCAATACTGGCACCGGATCCATGTTGGATTTCCGTAGCCGTCAATCGTGCCTCGCGCCTGGCTCACGACTCGCTCGAACTCGACATGATCTTCGAACGCGAGTCGGGGCGACCGCAGTGAAACCGGTGACGCGACTGTGCCGAGGGTAAGTTGGTCATCGTGAGCAGGCGTGTCGCTAGTATTCCCCTGATCGTCATCGGTGCGATTGCTCTGGTCATCGGCGCGGTGTTTGCGAGCCAGGGCGCCAATCTGATCCACGGCAGTGCCATGTCAGGTGAACCAATGTGGCTGTACATCGGAATTTTCGTCGCGGTGGTCGGCATCGTCCTGATCGTGATTGGCCTGCGCCGACCAAAGGGCGGTAGCACGAAGGGTTAGGCTCGCCGACGCGAGGGGACTGGCCACTTTTCGTCGCTCCGACGACGAGAAATGAAGGCGGCGCATCCGGTTTTCGTTCGAACGTGAAAACGGCCACCTTTGGGCGACCGTTTCCATATTGGTCGGGCTGACAAGATTTGAACTTGCGACCCCTTGACCCCCAGTCAAGTGCGCTACCAAGCTGCGCCACAGCCCGTGGCTATCACCCTCGCGGACAACTCGAAAAGCTTACCGCAGCCACGTCTTCAGCTCGGGCCACGCCGCCGCGAACCCGGGGTGCAGCGGAAGAGCATCGACCTCGTCAACAGCGACCCACAACAGCTCGTCACTCTCCCGATCGCCGACGACCGCATCGAACGGCGCCAAAGCTTGCGCGACCACGGTTGTGTAGGACCAGAAGCCGAGATCGAAAACTGACGTATGCAGGATGCGCAACTGGTCTGGCGGAACATTCGCCTCCTCCGCGGCCTCGCGAAAAGCCGCGGCTTCCGCCGACTCTCCCTGCTTTCGAGCACCGCCGGGAACTCCCCAGGTGCCACCAAAGTGGCTCCAGGCAACGCGGTGCTGCAGAAGGATGCCGAACGACGGATCCCACACGAGAAGTCCCGCCGCACCAAATCGACCCCAGAAGCGCTGCCCATCAGGACCCTCGACCCAGGCATCGCCCGGGTCGCGCTCACCAATCGGCGGAAGTCCGGGAGGCAGCATCACGACGTCAAGTCTGCCTTGTTAACCCCGGCGCATCGCGCGTCAGAAGTTATCCACAGATACGAACAAATCTTCGAATGTCCCCTTCTCGTCTGCCAAAATTGTGTTATGTCGAACCTCGCCGAGCAGCTCATGGAGTCAGCATCCGCTGTCGCCGCGCTCGGAAATGTCGAGACGGATATCGCAGCCCTGGATGATTCGAGCGTTTCCGGTGGAATGGCGCTCGTTCGCGACCTTCGGCGCAACCTTCAGGCCTACGAGGTGCTGCTGTCTGCAGAGATCACTCGCCGGTCATCCCACGAGTTCGGCAACTCGGGGCTCGCACGACGAAACGGGTCCCCGACACCCGCCACCTATATCCAGGCAATTACCGGAGTATCAATCGACGAAGCAACGAAGCTCGCGCGCGTCGGCTCGCTGGTTCTGGATGCGCAGGCCACGGCTGTCGACGAGGTAGATGGAGTAGCTCCGGAAATCGGAGCGCCCCTCGCCACGGCGGCCGTCTCGGGGCAGATTTCGGTGGACGCGGCGGACGCCATCCGCAAGGGTCTCGGATCACCGGACGACGCCATCAGCACCGAGCGACTGCGCGAAGCCGAAGTGGAGCTGCTTGCGCTGGCTGACAAGGTGTCACCCGAAGCACTGCTCAAGCTCGCGCGAATTGCGCGCAATCAGCTTGATCACGCTGCCGTCGCCGAGGGACAGAAACGTCGATCGGACCTCCGATACGTCAGGCGCTGGCGTCGGGACGGAATGTCCGGTGGCTCCTGGTGTCTTCCCGATGAAGACGGCGGAGCGGAGATTGATACGTCTCTGAGGCTGCTTCTTGCTTCCCGAACAGGCGGACCGCGATTTCCAGAGACCGACAAAGACGGCAACGAGGTCGTGAAGTCAGCGAAGCAGGTTGCTCTCGACGACCCACGGTCGATGGACCACGTACTCGCCGATGGCTTTACCCAGATCGTCCTCAACGGGCTTCACGTGGATCCATCGGTCGTGCCCGGCGCGAGCCGCGCGCCCGTGCGGGTGATGGTGCCGGAGCGCGTTCTGCGCGAGGCGAACCCGTCATCGGATGACGCGGCGGGCGATTCTGAGGGCAACCCGGTCGCCGGTTCGGCCCTTCTCGAAGATTCGCTCAGTGCGATCACCTTCGGAAAACTCGAGGAATACCTTTGCGAGGGCGGTCAGGTCGGCGTTCTCTTTGACGACAGTGGTCAAATCATCGACATTGGTCGAGAACAGCGGCTGTT
>DATAXD010000021.1:0-39591 GCA_036266835.1 Galbitalea sp.
GGTCAGGTCTTCTCGACGGCGATGGGAACCGATGCGTTCCAGGAGGTCGACATCGTGGGTATCACGATGCCGATCACGAAGCATTCGTTCCTCGTTACCGACCCGGCGGATGTTCCCGCCACCGTGGCCGCGGCGTACCACATCGCCACGACCGGTCGACCGGGCCCGGTTCTGATCGATGTCACCAAGGACGCCCAGCAGAGGTCGGCGCCGTTCATCTGGCCACCCAAGGTCGACCTTGCGGGGTACCGTCCGGTGACCAAGGCACACGGGAAGCAGATCCAGGCGGCGGCGCAGCTGCTGGCCGAAGCGAAGCGGCCGGTGCTCTACGTGGGCGGCGGCGTCATCCGTTCAAAGGCGTCCAAGGAACTGCTCGTGCTTGCCGAGAAGGTCGGCGCGCCCGTCGTCACGACCCTGATGGCGCGCGGTGCGTTCCCCGATTCGCACAAGCAGCACCTGGGTATGCCAGGCATGCACGGCTCCGTGCCGGCAGTTCTCGCGATCCAGGAGAGCGACCTGTTGGTCTCTCTCGGCGCCCGCTTCGACGACCGGGTCACCGGCAAGGTCAGCGACTTCGCTCCCGACGCCAAGGTCGTTCATGTTGACATCGATCCCGCGGAGATTTCGAAAATCCGGGTTGCAGATGTCCCAATCGTCGGCGATGCCAAGGACGTCATCGCCGACCTAATCGTGGCCTTCGACGACGTCGTAAAGACCGGAACCAAGCCGGATCTGAAGGACTGGTGGAAGAGGCTGGATGAGCTGCGGAAGCAGTATCCGCTCGGCTTCGACGAACCCGACGATGGTCTGCTCTCACCGCAGCGCGTCATCCAGCGCATCGGTGAACTCACCGGACCCGAGGGCATTTACGTTGCCGGTGTCGGACAACACCAGATGTGGGCGGCGCAGTTCATCAAGTACGAGCGTCCCAACGCGTGGCTGAACTCCGGTGGCGCGGGAACCATGGGTTACGGGCTCCCGGCCGCGATGGGCGCCAAGGTCGCGAACCCGGATCGCGTGGTCTGGGCGATCGACGGCGACGGATGCTTCCAGATGACCAACCAGGAGCTCGCCACCTGCACGATCAACAACATCCCGATCAAGGTCGCGATCATCAACAACTCGTCATTGGGGATGGTGCGGCAGTGGCAGACCCTGTTCTACGACGGACGACACTCCTTCACCGACCTCGACACCGGTCACAACGCCGACGGGACCCACACTCGCATGGTGCCGGACTTCGTGAAGATGGCGGACGCGTATGGCGCACTGGGCATCCGAGTCACGAAGCGCGACGAAATCGACGCGGCGATCAAGCTCGCGCTCGAGACGAACGATCGTCCCGTCGTCATCGATTTCATCGTGAGCCGGGACGCGATGGTGTGGCCGATGGTTCCGCAGGGAGTCGGCAACTCATCCGTACAGTACGCCCGCGAGCACGCACCGACCTGGGAAGAGGAGTAGGCCATGAGTTCACACGTGCTGTCGCTTCTCGTCGAGGACAAACCGGGTCTGCTGACCCGCGTCGCCGGCCTGTTCGCCCGCCGGGGGTTCAACATCGAGTCGTTGGCTGTCGGCGCCACCGAGATCGAGGGGCTCTCGCGCATCACGGTGGTCGTCGATGTCGAGGACCTGCCGCTCGAGCAGGTGACCAAACAGCTCAACAAACTGATCAATGTGATCAAGATCGTCGAGCTGGATCCCGGTCAGGCCGTCACTCGTGAGCACCTGTTGATCAAGGTTCGTGTCGACAACACGACTCGATCGCAGATCCTCGAGGCGGTGACTCTGTTCCGCGCCCGCGTCGTCGACGTTGCCCAGGATGCGTTCGTGATCGAGGTCACGGGCGACAGCGGCAAGGTGCAAGCGCTGTTGCGGGTCCTCGAGCCGTACGGCATCAAGGAGATAGCCCAGTCCGGTGTTCTCGCGATCGGACGCGGTGGCAAGAGCATCACCGAGAGAGTTTTCAAGAGCTAGACATCATCGCTGGTCGATCAGCGAGACGAAAAGGAGCAACACGAACATGACCGAAATCTTCTACGACAAGGATGCTGACCTGTCGATCATCCAGGGCAAGAAGGTCGCGATTATCGGCTACGGCTCGCAGGGTCACGCCCACGCGCTCAATCTGCGCGACTCGGGCGTTGATGTCGTGGTCGCGCTCAAGGCCGACTCGAATTCGAAGCCGAAAGCGGAAGAGGCCGGATTCACCGTGCTCTCGGTCGCCGAGGCATCCGAGTGGGCGGACGTCATCGTCATCCTCGCTCCCGACCAGTTCCAGCGAATCATCTACCGTGAAGACATCCAGCCGCACCTCGCCAAGGGCAAGGCGATCCTGTTCGGACACGGCTTCAACATCCGTTTCGGCTACATCGAGGCGCCCGATGGGGTCGACGTCATCATGGTCGCTCCCAAGGGCCCGGGCCACACGGTTCGCCGCGAGTTCGAAGCCGGCCGCGGTGTTCCCGTGATCGTTGCGGTCGAAAAGGATGCGACGGGCGGCGCCTGGGCGCTCGCCTGGAGCTACGCGAAGGGCATCGGCGGACTTCGTGCCGGCGGCATCAAGACGACCTTCACCGAGGAGACCGAGACCGACCTGTTCGGTGAGCAGGCAGTTCTCTGCGGTGGTGTCTCGCAGCTGGTCCAGTACGGCTTCGAGACCCTGACCGAGGCCGGGTACCAGCCGCAGATCGCCTACTTTGAGGTGCTGCACGAGTTGAAGCTCATCGTGGACCTGATGTGGGAGGGCGGCATTGCCAAGCAGCGGTGGTCCGTCTCAGACACGGCCGAGTTCGGCGACTACGTCTCGGGCCCGCGAATCATCGACCCCCACGTCAAAGAGAACATGAAGACGATCCTGAACGAGATCCAGGACGGGACCTTCGCCAAGCACTTCATCGGCGACCAGGATGCCGGAGCTCCAGAGTTTCTTGCGCTGCGCGAGAAGGGTGCGAACCACCCAATCGAGGCGACCGGCAAGGAGCTGCGTGCCCTCTTCGCCTGGAAGCAGCAGGATGCCGACTATACGGATGGTTCCGCCGCACGCTAGCTCTCTGTGCTGACCCTGAGGCTCGCCATCCCGGTCAGGTCGATACGAGTCTCGCCTGACGACTGGATGATCGTCAGCAGGATCTCATCGCAGACGTGACAGCGCACGACGTAGGTCTTCGGCTTCAGGTAGACCATCGACATCGCGAGCGGCGACACGTCACCGCAGGACGCGCACGTTCCCGACGCAGTGGTCATGTCGACACTGAAGATGTCGGACAGCGGACCAGCCAGAGCGTTGCCATCGACGTGCATCATGCTCCTCCGAATCGCTCGGTCTTGACTCGGTCCGCCGGATGGCCCGCCTCCACGAGGAGGTCGGCAACCGCCTCGACGAATCCCGTTGGTCCGCAGACGAACACGGTTGGATTATCCGACGCCGGAATCGTAGATTCAACCAGGGTTGCGCGATTGACGCGGCCGGCTGGTCTCGGCCATCCGTCGGGCGTCTTGCGGGTGTAGACCCACGTGATCTCGAGGCTCGGTGTCTTCTCGAGTGCTTCTAACTCATCGGCGAAAAACACGTCCGCGGGCTCACGAACCGAATACAGGAGCCGAAACTTCGTCGTGGAAACCCCGGCTTGGTGCGCTCGAATCATCGCCACGAGAGGTACGACTCCTGAGCCGCCCGCAATGAGCTGCACGGGCTCGGTCTGCTCGGGTCGCCACACGAACCATCCACCCAGAGGGCCGCGCAGTTCGATCTTGTCACCGACGACAACCTCGTCGACGAGATATGGCGACACCTCACCGTCGGGCAGCTTGTCAACCGCGAGTTGTACTCGCTCATCCGATCCGGCCGACGCAATCGAGTATGAGCGGGTTGCGGTGTATCCGTCGGCTGCGGTGAGTCGTAGATCGAGGTGTTGGCCCGCAAGATTGCCAGGCCAGCCGGGAATTTCGATTTCCAGGCTGCGCGCCGTTGGGGTCTCGGTGTGGACCGCCGTCACGGTGCCAACCTTCCAGAGCCCGGTCACCGACGGATCACGAGTAGCGCTGCTCTAGCCACGGGTCACCATAAATGTTGTAGCCGTTCTGCTCCCAGAATCCGGGATCGTCCTGTGCCATCATCCGGAGGCCGTGCACCCATTTCGCGCTCTTCCAGAAGTACAGGTGCGGCACCAGAAGACGCGCGGGACCGCCGTGCTCAGGGTCGAGCGGCTCGCCATCATATTCGGTGGCGATCCAGGCCTTACCGTCGAGCAGGTCGACGAGCGGGACGTTGGTTGTGTAGCCGCCATAGGAACTCGCCATGGCGTATTCGTAACTCGTATCGACGGACTCGAAGAGCTTGTCGAGCGAAACTCCTCGCCAGGATGTACCCAATTTCGACCAGCGGGTGACGCAGTGGATGTCGGTAGAGATGTCTTCGAGCCCGAGGTCGTGGAACTGTTGCCAGTTCCACTCGTGGGTCTGGCCAGTTTCGGTGCGAATAATGAATGACCAGTCTGCGGTATCGACCCTCGGGGTCGGGCCGGCCGAGAGGACGGGAAAATCCTGCGTCAGGTACTGGCCGGGAGGCAGGTCGTCGTGAGGCTCGCGTTTACGGCCGGTGAATCCCCGTGAAATAACTGCCATGCCCTCAGCCTATTGAGGGCGCGAAAGCGCGCCAAGCGCTACCGGACGTGACCCGCGATCGCGACGATGAGGAACATGCCCGACAGGACCACGTTCACGGGGAGCATGAGGTGTCGTTCGATCGCACTGCGGGACCGTGCCGTGAGCACAAACGCTGCGAAGAAGGCGGCCGTGTAGACGTAGCATCCGAGCGACCAGGCAAACGGCGGGCCGAGTCGGATCACATCCACTCCGCCGAGCAGTACGACGATGCCGACGACGTACAGCACAATCGCGAGTGCGGCAAAGCGACGCCAGCGCGGCTGGAGGTAATGGTCCTCGCCGCCCCACGCGAAGCGAGCGAGTGGGGCGCCCAGGAGCAGGGAGACCTGGTAGCTCGCAAGCGCCGCGACGACCACGCAGGCGATGATGGCGACGACCAGGGGCACCCGATCACGATAGCGGGCGAATGCTGAGCTTCCGCGCTGAGCTCTGGGCGGCACAGACTTCCGCGATACTTTAGGACTGTGAGTCCTGACGAGGAAGACGAGGAGGCGCTGAGCTGGGCCGGTGGTCGCGATCCGAGTCACTACGAAACGCCCGTCGCGAAGCCCGGTAAAGGTGCGAAGTCGTCGACGCATCCGGAGGCTGCCGTCCCGGACGGCGCTGGCGACACCGATCACGGTGGTGAGACGGATGATGACGCCGATCAGCGCGCACCCATGAGTGCGATCGTCCTTGTGTGCCTCGGCGTGCTCGGCGGCATCTATGCCCTCTACACGCTCGGGTGGTTCCTGTCCTGGCAGCGACTTCTTTATGCGGATCCGGATGAGCTGGAGTTCCAGGCCTTCCACGTGCAGCAGGTGCTCGCCATCCTTGCTGCACCGCTGTGGTTCGGCGCGACCATCTACTTCACTCGCGGGCGTAAATCGGCGGGCCGACTGCTGTGGCTGGTCATCGGGGCGCTCGCGCTGATCCCGTGGTCATTCACGTTTGGACAATGACCATGACCACTGACGTCGAAATGCCCAGGCCGAGGTTTCGCTATGGCTGGCGATCGATCGCGATCGCGGTCGTATTCGGGCTCCTCTATGCGTACGTCCTGTGGAACGCGGTCGGAAACCTCGTCAACCTTCCGAAGGAACTGGGCGAACTCACCCCTTGGTGGCTGCTGATAGTGGATGTCGCCGTGCCGGTGCTGTCCTTCGCGGTCGCGTTTGTGCTGGGTCGTCGGGCGACCGTCGCGGCGCGGATACTGTTCTTCTTCATCGGGCTGACTGTCGTCGCGTGCTCGACCGTCGCGTCGATCGCGTTCGTCCAGACGCATTAGCTGCGGCGCAGCTTCCGCGACAGCCGAGCATGTTGCCTCGTGCTACGCGCGGTACTGGCGCGTGGCGACTGCCCGATAAACTTCTGATTCAGTCCCATTCGCATTCGGGCAGGGGACTTCACCGACTTCAAGGACCCGATTCGTGGCCAAGCCGATCGTGCTCATTGCCGAAGAACTCTCACCCGCCACCGTCGAGGCGCTCGGTCCCGACTTTGAGGTGCGATCCGTGGACGGCACCGACCGGGCGGCGCTGCTCGCGGCGCTTCCGGATGCCAGCGCCATCCTCATCCGCTCGGCGACGCAAGTCGACGAAGAAGCGATCGCCGCCGCGCCGAACCTGAAGGTCATCGCCCGCGCCGGCGTCGGGCTCGACAACGTCGATGTGAAGGCCGCGACCAACGCGGGAGTGATGGTCGTCAACGCCCCGACCTCCAACATCATCTCGGCCGCCGAACTCACGGTCGGCCACATCCTCAGCCTCGCGCGTTTTATCCCAACGGCTCACGACAGCCTCGCGGAGGGCACCTGGAAGCGTTCGAAGTTCACGGGTGTCGAGCTCTTCGAGAAGACCGTCGGCATCATTGGCCTTGGTCGCATCGGAGCGCTCATCACCGCTCGACTGCAGGCGTTCGGGATGAACGTTGTCGCCTACGACCCCTACGTCACCGCCGTTCGCGCGCAGCAGCTAGGCGTGACGCTCCTGAGCCTCGATGACCTGCTGAAGACGAGCGACTTCGTCACGATCCACATGCCAAAGACCCCCGAGACGACGGGGATGATTTCGACCGACCAGCTCGCGCTCATGAAGCCGACCGCGTTCATCGTGAACGTGGCTCGCGGTGGTCTCATTGACGAGGATGCCCTGTACGCGGCGCTCAAGTCCAGGCGCATCGCGGGCGCCGGTCTCGATGTGTTCGTCAAGGAGCCGCCGACAGAATCGCCTCTGCTCGGCTTGGATAACATCGTCCTGACGCCGCACCTTGGCGCATCCACGGATGACGCCCAGGAGAAAGCTGGCGTGTCGGTGGCGAAGTCGGTGCGCCTCGCCCTCGACGGAGAACTCGTGCCGGACGCCGTGAACGTGGCCGGTGGTGTCATCGATCCGACCGTGCGCCCCGGCATCCCGCTGATCGAAAAGCTAGGCCAGGTCTTCGCCGGTCTCGCGGTGTCGCCTCTCACCAATGTCGATGTCGAGGTGCGCGGGGAGATCGTCGAGTTCGATGTGAGCGTGCTCAAGCTCGCCGCGCTGAAAGGCATCTTCACCAACAGCGTCAGCGAGACAGTCAGCTACGTGAACGCGCCAGTGCTCGCGGAGCAGCGCGGCATGACAGTGCGGCTCATCACCGATCCGGTGAGCGAGGAGTACCGCAACCTGCTCACGATCCGCGGATCGCTGAGCGACGGCTCGCAGGTCTCGGTCTCCGGAACGCTTACCGGAACGAAGCAGACCGAGAAGCTCGTCGAGATTAACGGATACGACGTCGAGGTTCCGCTCGCCGAGCACCTCATCGTGATGATCTATCGCGATCGACCCGGAATTGTCGCCATCTATGGCAAGGAGTTCGGCGAGGCATCCATCAACATCGCCGGCATGCAGATCGCGCGCACCCAGGCCGGCGGCGAAGCACTGAGCGTGCTCACCGTCGACTCGCCCGTGCCCGAGGACCTCCTCGAGAACGTTCGCGTCGCGATCGACGCGCGCCTCCTCCGAGAGATCGACATCACTGACTGACTTCGACTCCCGCCTTCATCCCGTCGCGGAGGCGGAAATTGCCTCGCGGACAGGCGTAGGCGACCCTCCGCGAGCGCACATACCCCTCCGAGAGAGAAAAAGTGGGCCGGGGATGTCGAAATTGGCGAGTACCGTTCGTCGCGAGTGTGAAACATTCATTTGCGGGCGGCAGCGCCGACTCGCTCAACGAGGGAGAGACTCTTGGCTGAGGAATACATCGTCCTGATTGTCGAAGAAGCGTGGGACCCGTCTCAGGTCACCGAGGCCCAGTGGACCGAGGCGATGAACGCGCACGGCGCGTTCGCAAAGGCCGTCGCCGATGCGGGGGCTCAGATTCTCGGCGGCGACGCATTGCAGCCGCCGTCGACCGCGGTTCGCATCACCCCAGCCCGCGGTGGCAACAAGGCCGTCTTCACCGATGGCCCCTTCGCCGACATGAAAGAGGTCGTGAGCGGCTTCTACAAGCTGGGCGTGAAGGATGCGGCACAGGCCCGCGAGCTCGCCGCGCTCTGCCCGACCGGCGGCTGGATCGAGCTGTACCCGGTCATGAACACGGGAGCAATGGAATAGCCGGAATTCAGTACGGCGCGATGCGGCAAGTCGTCGCGCAGTAGAAAATAAGTGCGTGGCTGCTCCCGCGCTCGACGAAACGTTCCGTCGGGAGTGGCCGCGCATTCTGGCCTCGGTGATCCGATTCACCGGGAGCCTTGAACTTGCCGAAGACGCCGTGCAGGAAGCCTTCGTGCGCGCAGCATCGTCCCGCGAGCGCGAACTTCTCATTAATCCCGCCGCGTGGGTAACCACTGTTGCGAAACGGATTGCGATCGACACGGTTCGGCGCGACGTGCGGATGCGGGAACGCTTGCCGCTGCTGGCATCCGAGGAGCAGCCGCAGCTACCGGACGAATCCCCGGGTGGCGACGACCGGCTGGGACTCCTGTTCGTGACCTGCACACCCGCGCTTGCGCCGGAGACCCGGCTGGCGCTTGCCTTGCGATTCGTCTGCGGCGTGCCGACCGAGCAGATCGCCGATGCGATGCTCGTGACCCACACGGCGATGAGCGCCCGGCTCACTCGCGCGAAGCGACAGATCGAGCGCGAGGGGATCCGGTTTGCGCCGACCGACGACGCCGATCTGGATGAGCGCCTCGACGATGTGCTGAGCACCGTGCACCTGCTCTATACGATCGGCCACACCTCGCTCGATGGGGACGCACTCGAATCGCGCCCGGTCACCTCGAGCGCGATCGAACTTGCGGAGGCTCTGCGCCGGCTCGTGCCGGGCGATCGAGAAGTCGCCGGTTTGCTCGCTCTGCTGCTACTGACGGATGCCCGCTCCGGCGGGCGCATCGACCAGCGCGGCGAGGTGGTCACCCTCGAAAACGTCGACCGAACAGAGTGGGACGCGGAGCGCATCCGCACCGGGCTCGACCTGGCGACGCTCGCGTTGCCCGGCGGTGGACGATTCGCGCTCGAGGCCGGCATTTCCGGGCTTCACTCCCAGGCTCCGACTTGGGAACAGACGGATTGGCCCGCGGTGTGCGCGCTGTACGACCGTCTCGTGGAGCGCTGGCCGTCGCCATCCGCTCGGCTGGCCCGGATCGTCGCGCGCAGCTTCCTGCCGGGCGGTGCGCCGGCCGCGCTTGTCGAACTCGAACAACTCGACCTCGAGGGCGACGAAGCGGGAGCGGTCTCGCGCCAGGCAATTGCGGCGCGCGCCGATATCCTGCGCCGGCTTGGGCGCACAGCGGATGCCCGCGAAGCCTACGTGCGCGTGCGGTCCTACGAGCGCAACGGCCCCGTTCGCGACTACTACGGCCGACGCATCACCGAACTCGACGGGTCGTGACGGACTCTACTGTCAACAAGTCGCTGCTCTCGGTGGTCGAGTAGCGCTCGGCGCAGCCGAACGCGCATCGAGACCCACTCAACGAGCGACTAGATGTCGTTCTCCGGCGTGGTCGCGGTGTGGCGCTGGTCCACTCGGCGACCGTCCGCATCGACGCCAGAAGTAACGGTCGTCACCGATTGACGCTTACGCATCATCAAGACGATGCCGATGATGAAAACCACGACGCCAGCCGCCATCAGGATGTACCCGATCAGCGGCAGCGCCACCACATTGTTCGGCAGGTGGATCGCAAACGCCAGGATTGCGCCAACAACGAAGAGACCAATTCCTGTTCCTATGCTCATAACTTCCACGCTCCGCCCGTCGGCCCCCGGGCGGCAAGGGGTAGCGGTTCCGCGACCGGTACGGTAGAGGCATGCCTCGCACTCACAGCATTGCCGTGATTCCCGGCGACGGGATCGGTCCGGAAGTCATGAAGGAGGCCGGGAAAGTCCTGCTTGCCGCCGCTCCGGATGGCGTCGAGTTCGTGCTCACCGAATACCCGTTCAGTGCCGCCCATTACCTCGCGACCGGCGACATCCTGAGCGATTCCGACCTCGACCAGCTGGCAAAACACGACGCCATTCTGCTCGGCGCCGTTGGAGGTGATCCGCGCGATCCGAAGCTTGCGGGCGGCATTATCGAACGCGGCCTGCTCCTGAAGCTTCGATTCGCCTTCGACCACTACGTCAATCTGCGGCCTACGCAACTCTTCCCGAAGGTCGAGTCACCGCTGGCTAACCCGGGAGACGTCGATTTTGTCGTCGTGCGAGAGGGCACTGAGGGTCCATACGTCGGCAACGGGGGAGTGATCCGAAGGGGCACTCCGCACGAGATCGCGACCGAGGTATCCATCAACACCGCGTACGGGGTCGAACGAGTGGTTCGTTTCGGTTTCGAAACCGCGATGAAGCGACGCAAGAAACTCACACTGGTCCACAAAACGAACGTGCTGACGAACGCCGGAAGCCTCTGGCAGCGCACCGTCAATTCGATCTCTGCGGAGTATCCGGATGTGGCGGTCGACTACCTGCACGTCGACGCCGCGACAATATTCCTGGTCACGAGCCCTGCCCGGTTCGACACGATCGTCACAGACAACCTGTTCGGCGACATCCTGACCGATCTGGCCGCCGCGATCAGCGGAGGCATCGGGCTGGCGGCCTCCGGCAATATCAACCCGGATGGCACCTTCCCGAGCATGTTCGAACCGGTGCACGGATCCGCTCCGGACATCGCCGGCCAGCAGAAAGCCGACCCAACCGCAGCGATCCTGTCAGTAGCTCTGCTGCTCGACCACCTCGGATACCCGGATGCGCAGGCCCGGCTGAGCGCTGCGGTCAGCGCCGATCTGGCCGAGCGCCCCGATGCGCCAAGGACGACTTCGGCCATCGGCGACGCAATTATTGCGCGTCTGTCGCAGAATTAGACACAACGTAACGAAAGAGCACATCATGGCAATCCAACTCCAGATGGCCCCAACGGACCTTCAGTTCCAGACCTTCAAGAACGAGAACGCCAAGACGCCCGCCGAGCGCGAGGCGATTCTTGCCGACCCGGGTTTCGGAAACTACTTCACCGACCACATGGTCGACATCTGCTGGTCGGAGGCGGGCGGCTGGCACCGCCCACGCGTGCAGCCCTATGGTCCGATCGCGATGGATCCTGCCGCTGCCGTCCTGCACTACGCCCAGGAGATCTTCGAGGGACTCAAGGCCTACCGACACGCCGATGGCAGCGTCTGGTCATTCCGTCCCGAGGCGAATGCGTATCGGATGCAGCGTTCGGCGCGTCGGCTCGCTCTGCCCGAGCTGCCGGTCGACTACTTCCTCGACTCGATCAAGCAGCTAGTGCGCAACGACATCGATTGGGTTCCCACTGGCGGCGAGAAGAGCCTGTACCTGCGTCCGTTCATGTTCGCCAAGGAGGCATTCCTCGGCGTGCGTGCAGCCAAGAAGGTCAACTACTACGTGATCGCCAGCCCGGCCGGTGCCTACTTCCCAGGCGGAGTTGCACCGGTCTCGATCTGGCTGTCGAGCGAGTACGCCCGGGCAGGTAAGGGCGGCACCGGTGCTGCAAAGACCGGCGGCAACTACGCCTCGTCGCTCATCGCGCAGCAGGAGGCATACAGCCACGGATGTGCGCAGGTGCTCTTTCTCGACTCCGAGGAGAACCAGTACCTCGAGGAACTCGGCGGGATGAACGTCGTGCTCGTCCACAAAGACGGCACCCTCATCACGCCCGAGTCCTCGAGCATCCTGGAGGGCATCACACTCGACTCGGTTCTGCAGCTGGCGCGCGATCGCGGGCTGGCGACCGAGATGCGTCGAGTCTCGATTCACGAGTGGCGCGACGAGGCGGCGAGCGGCAACATTACGGAGGTGTTCGCGTGCGGAACCGCCGCAGTGATCACGCCGATCGCGGAGCTCAAGGCGGCGAATTTCTCGATCGGTTCGCCAGATGCTTCCGCGGGCGAACTGACCCTGTCGTTGCGCGAGGAACTGCTCGACATCCAGTACGGGCGCAAGGAAGACCCGCATGGCTGGATGATGCGGCTCGACGCTTAGCAAGTTCCAAGGTTTACGCGGCAGTCGACTGTAAAGTCATCGGGTGAAGATCGCACGTTTCAGCACCGACGGTGACCCTCGATTCGGAATCGTGGACGGCGATGACCTCGTGGTTCTCGCCGGAGACCCGCTGTTCAGCGGCTTCCAGACGACGGATGAGCGCGTCCCGATCGAGGAAGCGAAGCTGCTCGCACCGGTCATTCCTCGATCGAAGGTCGTGTGCGTCGGACTCAACTACACCGACCACAAGGACGACGTGCAGGTGGATGGCCCCGAAACTCCGCTGCTGTTTCTGAAGCCCAACACCTCGATCGTTGGGCCGGGCGACACCATCCAGCTTCCGCCGGTCGAAGGCCGGATAGTCCACGAGGGCGAGCTCGCCATCGTCATCGGGAGGATCGCCAAGCAGATCAAAGCAGAGGATTACGCGCACTACATCTTCGGCTACACGATTGCCAACGATGTCTCGGCCAGGGACATCATGTTCTCGGACGGCCAGTGGGCGCGAGCCAAGGGCTACGACACGTTTTGTCCGATCGGTCCGTTCATCGAAACCGAACTCGACACCTCGAATCTCGAGATCAGTACCTTCGTGGATGGCGAGCCGCGCCGACATGGCAGCACGAAGGACATGATTCACAAGATCCCCGAGATTGTGGCCTTCGCATCGGATGTGTGGACTCTGCTTCCGGGCGACCTCATCCTCACTGGAACGCCGGCCGGGCTGGGCGGATTCGTCGATGGCCAGACCGTAGACGTAACCATCGACGGCATCGGCACGCTCAGCAATCCCGCTCGCAATCGCGTAGAACTCGACTGAGCCCCACAGTGGTTCGCTGGTCGGGTAGCGCGCGAAGCACGCGTATCGAGACCGGCTGCCCATGCTGAAACCACTCCCCGGCCTGCTCCTCGCCGCCGCCGGCGCCGCCGCCGGCTTCGGCATCCACACGGCGTTTCCCTGGTTCCCCTGGCTCACCGCGTCGCTGGTCTTCGGCGTGCTCGCCGGGTGCGTCCCGCCGTTCCGGCCGTCGCTCGATGGAGCCTTTCAGTCGGGGCTGGCAATGGCGTCGCGTCGCGTCCTTCGTCTCGGCGTCGTCGTACTCGGTCTCCAATTGAGCCTCACCAATGTCCTGTCGCTCGGCTGGCTGACCATCGTCGCGATCGTCGTCCTCGTTGCCGTCAGCTTCACAATCACCTGGCTGATCGCGCGTGCGTTCCGGCTCGAGGGCGACCAGGCCGTGCTCTTTGCAGCCGGATTCTCGATCTGCGGCGTCTCGGCAGTCGGAGCGATGAGTGCTGCACGCGGCAGCGATCAGAAAGACACCGGCACGCCGATTGCGCTCGTCACCCTGTACGGCACGCTCGCGATCGTCGTTCTTCCCGCGCTCGCACCGATCTTCGGGCTTGGACCGCTGCAATTCGGCCACTGGGTCGGCGCGAGCGTGCACGATGTGGGTCAGGTCGTCGCCACGGCCCAGACGATGGGCACGATTGCGCTCGCGGCCGCCGTGGTCGTCAAACTCACGCGAGTTCTCATGCTGGCTCCGATGGTCGCGATCGCCTCCGTCCAGACTCGACGGCGCGGCTCTTCGACGAGTTCGCGGACCAGCGCTGGCAAGCAGCCCCCTATCGTGCCGCTCTTCATCATCGGATTCCTTGCCCTTGTTCTCGTACGCACCTTCGTACCGCTGCCAGAGATCGTGGTAGAAGATGCGGCTATCCTGCAGTCGATCCTGCTCGCCATGGCGCTGTTCGGGATCGGCGCATCCCTGCGACTCGAGAAGCTCGTGCGGTCGGGCGCACGCGGTCTGGCCGCGGGTCTCACCTCCTGGATCGTGCTGCTTGGCCTCGGCCTGGGCATCGTTTGGATCGCGGGTCTCAGCTAGCGTCCGCGCCGTAGATGGCACTGCAGTAAGACCTCTTTCGCTGTGCGTCGGAGCAGACTAACCTGTGCACAACGCCCTGCCTGCATCGAAATGGAATCCACGGATGTCCGCACGCGCTCGCAAAAGGTCAGTGCTGTTCGCAATTGTCGCGCTCGTGTCGCTCGCTCTTACGGCTTGTGCGCCCGCCGTGCATCCGATTCTCACGTCACCGCCCAAGGTGCACATCACCGCGATCCCGCCAATTCCCTCGCCGACGCCGACACCAACTGCCGCGGTGTCGGGCCCGCCCGAACTAGTCGGTACGAGCTGCGCGCAGCTGGGCACGCCGACTCTGCTGAGCAATCTGTTCGCATCGCCCAAGGTAGCGGTCCAACCGTTTATCGACATCGAGGACAATGACCAACCAAACCTCAATCTCGCCTCCACGGTCTATCGTCAGCTCGGTGGACTCGCATGTGCCTGGGGGGATAGCCCGCACCTGTACACAGCGGCCCGCGTGGTCACGCTCGAAGTGGTGCCAAACGCGGAGGACGCTTTCTACGCCGCGCAGAACGCGCTGCTGAAAACCGACGATGGCCACAACGGTGTCACCAAGAACGAACCGGTGTACGGAGACCAGGACTACATCGACTGCGCAACGCAGAGCGGCGAGTGCGTCTTCGATATCCAGGCGGGCAATTACTGGATCCATATCGACGAATTTCGCACCGAGTACAGCGGCGCGCTCTACCCCGAGGATGCCGCCCAGACCGCGTTCGTGAGTTCCGTCGTCAAGATCATCCGGGCGCTTCCGGCCGCCGCGGCGCCCTGGACGGCGCCCGCTTCGATTGCGAAGCTTCCCGCGAATTGTGCGGGCGAGCTGACCGCCGCGGATGTCATTGCCGCGATGGGAGCCGGCGCGAACACGACCGCAAAAATCGGGTCCGCAGCCACGGCCTTCGACACCGCGATGTGGTCATCCGCTCACTTCAACGAGTGCTATTGGAAGGGACCGAAAGTCAATAACATTTCCACCGAGCTGGAGGTGGACATTCTGCCTGGCAGCGCCTGGGCCTGGTCGACCATGTCTCCGCCGGCGTCGACGCCCGCAGACAGTCTCGTCCCGCTCTCGGGGATCGGTGACGCCGCGATCGGAGGCTGTAACTCCCTTCAGATGCAGTGCTCGGTGTATGTCGAGGTCGACGCCTCGTGGTTCGACGTGAATCTTGAATCGCCCAAGGCGACCCTCGCCACCGCGGAGACGGTCGCGCAGGACATCGTGACCGCCGCGAGCTAACCGCACTGCGCTAGAGTGCTGCAGAGCCTGAGTCTTCGTCAGGTTCCTTCATTCTCGCTAGTCAGGAGCACACGTGAAGCTTCACACTCTGGGCGCTTCGATCGCCGTCTCGGCTTTGATTTCACTCGCGCTCGTGGGATGCACCGCCTCGAAGTCGACGGTGTCTGCCGTGGCTGCGAGTTGCTCGCCCGCGACCGCCCAGTACTTCTGGGGCAAGCGCACGCGCACAACGGATGTCCCGCTGGGCGTGCATATCCTGACCTACAGTTCCGGCGGATCGATGCAGCTCGACGAGCCGAAAACGTTCTCAGTAGAGCCGAGCTACACCGCGTCCGCGCTGGTCGCGCTGTCCCGGGACTCTCGCACCAGCGTGGCGAGCTGGCGAGGCGCCATCCTCGATCGTGCGCGCAAGCTGCCGACCATGGGCGCCTGGTATGGGGCCACCGTTCCTCTCGGCAAGAACTTTGTGGAGATCTCGAAACCGCGAGACGGTCGCTACGTCGTCGAGGTGGGCGAGAACCAGTTCGAGTTTCCCTTCGCCGTGACGTGTGGAGCGGACGATCCGGTCACGGGAACGATTACGGCGGCGGTCACCGGTGGCAAGGCGGGCTATGCCATCCGTTGCGGCGCCGCGCTCAGCGCAAACGATAAGAAAAACGCAGCCACCCTGGTTGCATTGAAATACTGCGCCACGTCCTGACCTGGCGAATCGGGGCCCCGGTTTGCCGTCGGTAGAATCGGGAGGCCATGTCAGCTCCTTTTTCGACCGCATCCGGTTCCGACGTCCGCGTGCGCTTCTGTCCGTCTCCGACGGGCACGCCGCACGTCGGGCTCATGCGCACCGCGCTCTTCAACTGGGCATATGCCCGCCACACGGGTGGCAAGCTAGTTTTTCGCCTCGAAGACACCGATGCAGAGCGCGATTCCGAGGAGAGCTTCCTGCAGCTGCTCGACGCCCTTCGCTGGTTGAAGATCGACTGGGACGAGGGAGTGGATGTCGGCGGACCGCAGGCGCCGTATCGGCAGTCGCAGCGCACCAGCATCTATCGCGACCTGATTGGGAGGCTCACTGCATCCGGGCATCTGTATGAGAGCTTCGCTACCGCCGACGAGACCGAGGCCCGCAATGTGGCAAACGGCCGAGACCCGAAGCAGGGCTACGACAACTTCGAGCGCGAGCTGACGGATGCCGAGCGAGCGTCCTTCCGTGCGGAGGGTCGTTCGCCGGCGCTGCGACTTCGCGTGCCGGATACCGACCTGAGCTTCGATGATCTCGTGCGCGGTCCGATCACATTCCCCGCCGGCTCGTTTACCGATTTCGTGGTGGTTCGACCGAACGGTGCCCCGCTTTACACGTTCGTCAACCCCGTCGACGACGCGCTGATGGGTGTCACGCATGTTCTTCGCGGCGAGGATCTCCTGCCGTCAACGCCGCGCCAGATCGCGCTGTATCACGCGCTCATCGAGATCGGGGTGACCACGTTCGTCCCGCGCTTCGGCCACCTTCCCTACGTCATGGGCGAGGGCAACAAGAAGCTCTCAAAGCGCGATCCGGCCTCGAACCTGTTTCACCACAGGGACCGCGGCTTCATCGCCGAGGGCCTCATCAACTACCTCGCACTTCTCGGCTGGTCGCTGAGCGCCGATCGCGATGTGTTCTCGATCGATGAGATGGTGGCGGCCTTCGATGTCGCCAACGTCAATCCGAACCCGGCCAGGTTCGACCTGAAGAAGGCCGAGTCGATCAACGGAGACCACATCCGGATGCTGTCGGTGGCCGACCTCGCGGATCGCCTGGAGCCGTATCTGGGTAGCCTCGTGCAGACCGAAATTGATCGCGATCTGCTGCTCAAGGCGACCCCACTGGTGCAGGAGCGGATGCAGCTTCTCGGCGAGGCGCCCGCGCTGCTGTCGTTCCTGTTCCTGCCGGACGACGACATCCAGATCGACGAGGACGTGATGCCCGGCGCCCAGGCGGCACCGATTCTGGATGCCGCATCCGAGACCCTCGATGCACTGGACGACTGGACCCACGACTCGATCGAGACCGCGCTACGTGCCGCCCTCATTGACGGCCTGGGCCTGAAGCCGCGTGATGCGTTCGGCGCTCTTCGCACGGCGATCTCGGGCAAGCGCGTTAGTCCTCCGCTGTTCGAATCCATGGAACTGCTCGGCCACGACTCCACGATGGAGAGGCTCGCGCAGCTGCGGTCACGGCTGTGACCGGCAGCACCGAGTCACCGAAGCTCACCCCCGCCGAGCGCCGGCGTCGTCGGGCGAGGCGCGCCTGGATCCCGACCGGCATCGTCGCGGTTCTCATCGTCGCGGCCATCATCGTCGCGCTGGTGATCCAGCGGCAAGGTGACGATAAGACAATCGTGGAACAGGCGGGCGACTCCACGTTCGACAAGGCGGGTGTCGCCGAGATCGTGAGGACGGCGGATGTGCAGATCGATGTGCGCGGGTCGCAGAAGGCGTCGCCGTTGGCGCTTCCTGCCGATGGAGCGATCAAGCTCGGGCCATTCAGCAACATCGCGGCCGAGGTCGACCTCGTCGGTACTAGCGGTACCGAGCAGTTGTTCGTCGACTCGTTCACGGTAACGACGAAGGACGACTACGTGTCTACGGTTACGACGCGCACGAAGGAGTACGACTACACCGACCTTCATTCCAAACTCGTCGAACTGAAGGTTGTCGGGATCTCGACGACCCAGATGGCGGCGTTCCTCAACGCGATGCCCGTCGGCGCCGGCGGACCGGATTCGTACTTCCAGCTCGACGTCGGTACCGGTACTTCGCTCGGCGTACCCACCGACGTCACGGTCAAATGCGCCGGTCCAGCCGGGTGCACGATCAGGACGACCACAACGCTTGCCCGGAAGTAATCGCGCGATCGCTAGGCTCGCAGCGTGAGCGAAGTCGCATCCCTTGAGCAACGTGGGCCGCTGTTCATCCTGAATCTCGGCGACACCGAGAACCGTTTCAACTTCGACTCGATCGACCGTCTTCTGTCGCTGCTGGACCAGGTGGATGCCGCGCCCGGCGACAAGGCGTTGCTCACGGTTGCGTCGGGCAAATTCTGGTCGAACGGGCTCGACCTCGACTGGATGACCGCGAACGAGATCTCGCTCGCTGATCTCGTCGTCCGCGTTCAGGAGCTCTTCGCGCGCGTTCTCGAGGCGGCGTATCCGACCGTCGCCGTCATCCAGGGCCACTGCTACGCCGCGGGCGGGATGCTCGCGCTCGCCCACGATGCGCGCTTCATGCGCGAGGACCGCGGGTTCATGTGTTTTCCGGAGGTCAACATCTGCATGGTGTTTACACCCGGGATGGAGGCGCTGCTCCGGGCGAAGCTCTCACCGCAGACTGCTCATCAGGCGATGGTGCTGGGCCGTCGCTTCACGGGGCCCGAGGCTCTGGCGGCGGGAATGGTCGACGGCGCCCCGTCCGAATCCGACCTGCTGGATGCCTCGCGTGAGTACGCGAGGTCGCTCGTCGGCAAAGATCCGGACGTCATCGGAGCGATCAAGAAGCAGCTGTACGCATCCGCCCTGACGCTGCTCCGCGAGGCGCCCTGACGCTCGTTTGAGGGCGCGCCCGCGGGTAGGTTAGAGTGGCTAGTCGGCCCGGCTTCGGCTTGGTCCACTGGGGTATGGTGTAATTGGCAGCACGAAAGATTCTGATTCTTTTAGTCTTGGTTCGAGTCCAGGTACCCCAGCCATTCTGAGCTACTGAGCCGGTTGCCCGACGATCCGGATGTCGTCGCCTCTGACCACTATGGCCTCGCCGTCTCGTAGCGCCTGAAACGTCAGGCCGCGCTCCGTGAAGGAGCGAATGACGTTCTCCATTACTGCGGACTCTGGGTGGCCGGATCGATAGTGCGGCGCTATCGATTTGCCGAACAGGTCGAGGCCATCCCAAATGATTTCAGCCTCATAGCCCGCGGGAACGTCGTTCGGATCATCTGCGAATTCGATGCCAGCGAGGGTTGGGGTCGCAACGATTGCTCCCGCGCTGCATCCGGCATACACCAGGTCGCCGGTTTCGACCAGGTTAGCGGCGATGGCGTCGAATCCGGTGTAGCGCATCGCCCGCCGCAGCACGAAAGCATTGCCGCCCGCGGACCAGATCAACCCGTACCGGGAGAGCCTTGCTTCGAGCTCCCGTGGCTCGCCAAAGTAGTCGCGAAGGTCGAGCTCATCTGAGTCGATTCCCAGTCCGGCCAGAACCGCAGCATACGATTCGACATAGGCGGGCCGAAGGTCGGGCGCATAGACATCCGTCGCGTTCATGATGATGGCGGCTCGCGCTCGCGGCGCCACGAGATCCGCAAGCACCTCCGGCGCGCGGCCGAAGTTGTACGAGGACAGGTAGAGACTTTTCACGGCGCCACTACGAGTGCGATTGGCCATATCGCTGGAACAGCGGCCAGGCGATGTCGTCGACGATGGAACGGAGGCGCTCATCCGTCGCGGGCGCGAGGTTCATGATCATGTCGTGCCGCATGAGCTGGAACGGCAGCTCGAGGACATCCTGTGGGATTCGCTCGAGGTCGATCTCGCCGCGCTCGGCGGCGTGCAGAAAGATCGGGTGCGAGCGCATCGGTGTTCCGCCGATCACAGACAGGCGGATGTCTCGAGGAGCCAACCCGGCGCTGTCGTGAAGTCCCGCGAATGTCGCCGTCGTGATCGCGACGAAGCCGAGCCTGGCGTTGCTGACGTTGCGCAGCAGGATTCGCAGGTCCTCGCGCAGGCTGCCCGTGTCGGGCATGGCGACCGGATGCTGCTGGCCGTAGTAACGGATGGCCGCAAGCACCAGGTCATCCTTGTTCGCCCATCGCCGATACAGCACAGCGACGCCTGTCTTTGCCCGGCTGGCAACCGACTCCATCGTGAGTTTGGCGAAGCCAACCTCCTCGAGCTCCGCCCACGCAGCGTCTAGCAGTGCTCTCTCAAGCTCGTCGCCCCGACGGCGCGCGCGCGGTTTTGCCAGTGCCGCATTCGGTCTTGTCACCCCTCCAGTATAAGAGACACTTGCATTCCTTATGCCCGTGACGTACCGTGAGAAATAAGAAACGATTACAACTCTTATTGGAGCGTCAACACCATGACGAATGCGGCAGCGGTATCAAACAAGGTCGACCCGAAGGCTCTCAAGACGGCGCTCATCCTGATCGTCGGCGCTCTTGCCGTGGTGTTCGATACGACCATCGTCAGCGTCGCGCTGCACAAGCTGGCCGCCGACCTGCACGTGCCGGTCTCCACCATCCAGTGGGTGACGACCGGATACCTGCTTGCACTCGCCGTCGCGGTTCCACTCAGTATTTGGGCACTCGAGCGATTCGGCGGCAAGCGCGTCTGGATGTTCGCGCTGACCGTGTTCATGGTGGGATCGATCGGATCCTCGCTGGCCTGGAACGCGGACTCGCTCATCGCATGGCGAGTAGTTCAGGGTCTCGGCGGCGGGTTGATGCTGCCGGTCATGACGACGCTCGTCATCCAGGCGGCCTCCGGCAGGTCGCTCGGCAAGACAGTCACGTGGATCGCGCTGCCTGCTCTGCTCGGACCGATCCTCGGCCCGCTCGTCGGAGGCGCGATCATCACGGATTTCAGCTGGCGGTTCATCTTCTGGGTCAACGTGCCCTTCTGCGTGGTCGGCCTCATCCTCGCCGGGATCTATCTTGTGACGGACGCGAAGCCGGCGGTAAAACCTAAGCTGGATGTCTGGGGACTGGTGCTGCTCGCCCCGGGTGTTGCGCTGATCATCCTTGGGCTCTCCAACGCCGGAAGCGCGGACGGCTTCGAGCACGCCAAGGTACTCGTGCCGCTGATCATCGGTGTCGCATTCATGCTCGCCTTCACGATCTACGCGCTGCGCCGGATTAACCCGCTGGTCGACATCCGCCTGCTGGCGACGCGCTCGGTGGGGTCGTCGTCGTCCGTTCTGTTTCTCTCGGGCTTCGCCCTCTATGGAGCGATGCTGCTGTTGCCGCTGTATTACCAGGAGGTCCGCGGCACGACGCCGCTCGTCGCTGGCCTCATGTTGGTGCCGCAAGGGGTTGGTGCCCTGATCAGCAGGCAGATCGCCGGTCCACTCACCGACAAGATCGGTGCTCGGCCGATCGCCGCGGTCGGCTTCCTGATTGTTGCGGCTGCCACCATCCCGTTCTGTTTTGCGGACCAGAACAGCAACGCCTGGCTGCTCGCGCTGTGGCTTGTCATCCGCGGCATCGGTCTCGGCGCCGTCACCCTGCCGGTCATGACCGCCTCCTACGTCGGGCTCGACCGATCGCAGATCGCGCACTCGAGCGTTCTGACGCGAACTGCCCAGCAGCTCGGAGGCTCTTTCGGAACCGCGGTTCTCGCGGTCATCCTTGAGCGCGCAATCAGCGCGGGCTCATCCACCGGGCTGATCGACGGGTTCCATGTCGCGTTCTGGTGGGCGTCCGGATTCGCTCTGCTCGCCCTCGCGCTGTGCGTTTGGCTACCGGGCGGCAAGGGGGTGAGAGCCGCGGCGGATGCCGCTGCCGCGAAGGCCGCTGCAGCGGCGGCGACGCCGAAAACTCAGGCTGCTGGGGTCGCGGAGCGAAAATGAGGGTTGAGTCGACCGTGAGCCTGAGTTTTCTCGCCTCACTCGGGTGCAACCGGCCCGGCTGACCTACTTGCGCACGGTACCGGTCATGCCTGCCAGGCGGCCGACGACCGACGGTCTGGCGGCGAACCACAGCACCACCATCAGCACGACGGTTCCCGCGAAGATCGAGAATCCGATCCAGCTCAGGTCGTCACGCCCGGCATACATGTGGTTGAGGTTGCGCACCGCCCCGGTCGAGAGCACGAGAGTGACATGCACGATGATGAACGCGACGAAGTAGACCATCACGACCACGTGGATGCCGCGCGCGACCCGCACCGGGAAGACGCGGTCGAGGCTACGCAGACGGTGGGCGAGCCCCGGCATCATCCGGATGCCTGTGGCCAGCGCCAGCGGAGCCGCTAGGAACACGGTCACGAAGTAGCTGATCAGCTGAAGCGCGTTGTAGTTCGCCCACCCATCGTTCGTCGGCCAGTTCAGCGAGGCGTAACGAATGGCCGTCGTGACCGCGTTCGGGAACACATCCCACCGTGTCGGAACAATGCGCGTCCACTGGTCAGTGCAGAAGATGAGCACGTAGAAGACCGCGCCGTTGAGGATCCACAGGACGTCGACGGCCAGGTGCAGCCAGGTGTTGACACCGATGCGAACCGGGCGAGTGGGCGTGCGGATGAGACCGTCGTTGCGCCGGATCCAGAACGCGGATGGCCGCTTCTTGCTGCGGACCTGCCATCCGGATTTCAGGATGAACAACAGGAAGAACGAATTGAGAACGTGCTGCCACTCGACGAACGCCGGAAACCCGGATGCAGTGGTGGCTGGCAGCGCAGAGTCGCCCGGGTAGGTCGCCATGAACGACTGCACGGCTGGCAGGTCGCGGACATTACGAGCGACAACCACGACGACCACCATCACGACCAGTGCAAAAGGTATCGCCCAGAAGAGAGCGCGCCAGCGACTCCGCGGCGCGCGCCCGTCGCGCGTGAGAGTCGTCATCCGAGGCGGGGACTAAATGTCGATGAACTCGCCGACGGCGAGCGGCACGAATTCGCCGCCGTTCTGTTCAGTCGTCGACGTGATGCGCGCGCCCGCCATCTGATTGCCGACGACCGAGTTGATCATGTCGTGCGTCGCGAAGCTGCGTTTGGGCTTGGCCGCGAGCACGTAATCCATGACTTCGCCGATCTTCAGCCAGGGCGCGCTGGCCGGCACGCCGAGCAGGCCAACGCCAATGGGGCCGAGCGTGAACGAGTCGCCTGGGTAAAAGACCGAGCCGTTGATGAGTACTCCGACGTTGTCGACGATCGGGATGGTCGAGTGGATCTGCGCGTGCTTCTCGCCGAAGAACTCGAGCGTGAATGGGTCGACCTCGATCTTGTCTCCGGCCTTGACCACCGTGATATCGAAGTCGGATGCGGCTGCCGCAACGCCCACTGGTCCGAAGAACCGCACATCCGCGCTGTTGTCCTTGAAACGCTGGAGGTGCTCGGGCGTCCAGTGGTCGGCATGCTCGTGGGTGATCACAACGGCGACGACATTCGTGGAGTCTGGCAGAGGCAGCGTGAACGAGCCCGGATCGACCACGAGCTTCTTGTCGGCGATGGATGCCACGAAACAGGCGTGCTCGTACTTGGTAATGCGCATGATTCGAGCCTAGCGCCGCCGCGGAGCGGGCATATCCCTGCTCTGCGCAGTGATACCCCTAGGGGGTATTGTGGACGGATGATCGCGGACATCAAGAAGCGCGCGCTGCATCGCAGCCGCATCCTGCAGGGGCAACTACGCGGGCTCGAAAAAATGATCGACAACGAGGACTATTGTGTCGACATCGTCACCCAGTCGCTCGCCGTGCAGAAGTCACTGCGCAGCCTCAACAAGCTGATTGTGGAGAATCACCTGCGCACCCACGTCACCGATATGTTCGAAGCAGGAGGTGACGAACGCGAGGCGGCCGTCGCCGAGCTGCTGACCGTCTTCGAGCTGACGAACAACAGGGGACAGTGATGGACCACGAGAACATGACCCACGAGCACGCCAATTCGACGTCGTCGGTCTCTGATCCCGTCGAAGGGCTCGAACCCGGGCGCGATCACGGCGACCACGTCGACCACGGCGACCACGTCGACCACGTCGACCACGTCGCGATGTTCCGCCGGAGGTTCTGGGTCAGTCTCATCCTGACTGTCCCGACTCTCGTCTTCAGCACCGGGCTGCAGGACATCCTTCATCTCGCCGGACCCCGATTCATCGGCAGCCAGTGGATCCCCGCCGCGTTCGGCCTCGTCATCCTCGTTTACGGCGGTCGCGTCTTCCTGGCGGGCGGCTGGTCGGAACTGCGCGCCCGTAAACCCGGGATGATGCTGCTGATTTCGCTGGCCATCCTGGTGGCCTTCGGCTACAGCGCCGCGGTGACGTTGGGCCTCCACGGCATGGACTTCTGGTGGGAGCTCGCCAGCCTGATCACAATCATGCTGCTCGGTCACTGGATCGAGATGACAGCGATCATGCGCACGGGCGATGCGCTCGGCGAGCTGGCATCCCTGATTCCGGACGTCGCGGAGGTCGTCCACGGCGATCACGTGATGAGCGTGCCAGTTGGCCAGCTCTCGGTGGGCGATCTCGTGCTGGTGCGACCCGGCGCGGGTGTGCCCGCCGACGGTGAGGTGACCGAGGGGGAGTCCGAGGTCAACGAGTCGCTGCTAACTGGTGAGAGCGCGGATGTCGTGAAGAGCGTCGGTTCTTCGGTGGTCGCCGGGAGTGTGAACGGGTCCGGTGCTCTGACCGTCCGCGTCGCGCGAGTGGGCGACGAAACAGCGCTGGCCGGCGTCATGAAGCTCGTCGCCGAGGCGCAGGCCAGCAAATCCGGCGCGCAGATCCTGGCCGATCGAGCTGCGGGCTGGCTGTTCTATGTCGCCGTCGGCGCGGCGATCGTGACGGCCGCGGTCTGGTATCTGATCAGCCCGAATGATCCGAACTTCGTCCTCGAGCGCGTCGTGACCGTACTGGTGATCGCCTGCCCGCACGCTCTCGGGCTCGCGATTCCGCTCGTCGCGCAGATCTCGACCTCGCTCGGGGCTCGCAACGGCATCCTGATTCGCGATCGACTTGCGCTCGAGAACGCTCGCCTGGTCTCAGTCGTCCTGTTCGACAAGACGGGCACGCTCACCGAGGGACGGCAAGGCGTCGAGGATGTCGTCGCCGTCGGAGCGGCGACCGAAGACGAGGTGCTAGGACTCGCGGCCGCCGTCGAAGCGCGGTCGGAACATCCAATAGCCCGCGCGATAGTGGATGAGGCTGCCGCCCGCAAACTCGCAAAGCCGCGGACGGCAAAGTTCGGCTCGCTTCCCGGCCGCGGTGTCGAGGCGACGATCGACGGCGGCGCGGTCACGATCGCGGCGCCACGCTTCCTCAACGAGCGGGGCATCCACCTCGATCCGCTTCTCGTGCATGCCTCGCGCGACGCGAGCAAGGAGGGCAAGACCGTTGTCTACGTGGTCCGGGACGGGCAGGTACTTGGGCTGATCGCGCTGGCGGACGTGATCCGACCCGAATCGGCGGCCGCGGTCGCCGCGCTGAAGGCGCGCGGCATCCGGGTAGCGATGCTCACCGGCGACACAGCCGAGGTGGCGCGCTGGGTCGGCGGGAAGCTTGGCATCGACGAGCTTTACGCCGAGGTGCTTCCGGCGGACAAGTCGCGAGTGGTCGAGCGACTGCAGGCGGGCGGTGCGAAGGTCGCGATGGTCGGCGACGGAGTGAACGACGCTCCCGCGCTCGCCCGAGCGGATGTCGGCATCGCGATCGGCGCCGGGACGGATGTCGCGATCCAGTCGGCCGGCGTGATCCTGGCATCCAGCGATCCGCGCAGCGTTGCGGATGTCCTGAAACTGAGCCGCGCAACCTATCGGAAGATGGTGCAGAACCTGGTGTGGGGCGCGGGCTACAACATCGTCGGCATTCCGCTCGCGGCGGGTGTTCTGTATGGCGCGGGCATCCTTCTCGCGCCGGCCGTCGGCGCCATCCTGATGTCTGTGTCCACGATCGTGGTTGCTGTGAACGCGCAGCTGCTGCGTCGCCTCCGCCTCAAGTGACCCACGATCTCTCTCCTAATTCAGGAGGTACTGTGGCGGCGGCTGTAGTTTCTCCCCCACAAGTGCACTTCGGGCCCCATCCGTCACACCAACTCCTGAATTAGGAGAGCGAACTCCTGAATTAGGAGAGCGAACTCCTGAATTGGGAGGGGGATAGAGGACATAATCGGGTCATGACGAACCCGTCCAGCCCGAAGCGCCTTGTTGTCGCTATTAATCCATCCGCACGGTTTGGCGCCAACAAGGGCGTCGGTTCGACGATGGTCGAGAAGTTGCGCGGCCTTGGGCACGACGTCGTCGACCTGCTCGAACCCAGCTACGCCGAGCTGATCGCGTCCGCAAAGCGCGAAATCGCGAAGAAGCCGGACGCGCTAATCGTCGTCGGCGGCGACGGCATGGTCAACCTCGGCGTCAACCTGGTTGCCGGCACCGGCGTTCCGCTCGGCCTCATCCCGGCGGGTACTGGAAACGATATGGCGCGGTCGCTCGGCATTCCGCATGAGGACCAGGAAGCCGCCCTCGAGGTTCTCATCGAAGCGCTCAATCGTCCGGCACGCGTCATCGACGCCGGGCTGGTGACGGATGCCGCGGGCGAGACCCGCTGGTTCGGCTGCATGCTCTCCGCAGGCTTCGACTCGATCGTGAACGAACGCGCGAACCGGATGCAGCATCCGAAAGGCGCGAGCCGCTACACGATCGCGATGCTGCTGGAGCTCGTCACCATCAAGCCGATCCAATACAAGATCACCCATGACGGCAAAACCCTCGAGTCGGGCGGCATGCTGGTGTCCGTGGGAAACGGGGTGTCACTCGGCGGTGGCATGAAGGTCACGCCTACCGCGATCGTCGACGACGGTGTGCTCGACATCCTGGTTGTGGGGCCGCTCACGCGCATCCAGTTCCTGCGGATCTTCCCGAAGGTTTTCGCTGGCACCCACATCGAGGATCCGCGGGTTCAGATCATCAAGGCGAAGAAGATCCGGATCGAAGCGGACACCGTGATCGCCTACACAGATGGTGAGCGGTTCGCGCCTCTGCCGATCGACATCGAGGTGAAGCCGGGTGCATTGAAGGTGTTCGCTCCGCCGGTGAGCATGGTCGAGGTGACCGGGGTGAAGGCGAAGGAAACCACGTCGTAGCTATCCTCCGGGCGTGCAAATGTCAACGCCCCGAAAAAATCCCGCGCCCTCGATAGCGTGAAATGGTCGGTCGATGACGGCCGCGTTGCGCTCTCCGGGAGGATCCGAATGTCGACGTCAGCGCCAGCCAAAAGCAGCGGATCCGCGACCCACCGCAGTCTCGTTCCTGCTCGCATGGATCGACTGCCGTGGGCCAGGTTCCACTGGATGGTCGTAGTAGGGCTCGGGATCTCGTGGATCCTCGACGGCCTCGAGATCCAGATCGTCAGCAACGCGGGGTTCCAGTCTGAGTTCCACATGAACTCGGCACAGGTCGGTCTCGTTGGCACGGTCTACCTCGTCGGCGAGGTCGTCGGAGCGCTTGTCTTCGGTCGGCTATCCGACAAACTGGGCAGGCGCAAGCTGTTCATCCTGACCCTCTTCGTCTATCTGGCCGGCAGCGCGATCGCGGGACTGTCGCCCGCGGTCTGGTTTCTGCTTCTCTTCCGGTTCATCGCCGGAACGGGTATCGGTGGCGAGTATGCGGCGATCAATTCGGCGATCGATGAGCTCATTCCTCGCAAATATCGCGGACACGTCGATATCGCCATTAACGGCACCTACTGGGGTGGCGCGGCGCTCGGTGCGGCCGCCAACCTGCTGTTCCTGAACACGCACATCTTCGACCAGAACGTCGGATGGCGCCTCGCGTTCTTCATCGGCCCGGTGCTCGGAATCGTGATCATCTTCCTGCGTCGCCACATCCCCGAGTCGCCGCGCTGGCTGATGACCCACGGGTACGAGAAGGATGCGGAGAAGACCGTGTCGGACATCGAGGATCGTGTTCGGGCGAACGGGTTCCAGCTGGACGACGTCGACGACTCCGAAACGATTGAGATCATTCCGGCAGGGAGCATCTCGTTCGGGCGCATCGCGCGCGTGCTATTCGTCGACTACCCGAAGCGAACGCTTGTCGGGCTGACGATGATGATCACCCAATCGTTCCTGTACAACGCGATCTTCTTCACGTATGTACTGGTTCTTGAAAACTTCTTCAAGGTCCCCGAGGACCAGACGCCGTACTACTTTTTCCCATTCGCGATCGGAAATCTCATCGGCCCGCTCGTCCTCGGCCGCCTGTTCGACAGTTGGGGTCGTCGTCAGATGATCTTCCTGACCTACGGTCTCTCCGGTGTTGTTCTGGCAGTGTCGGCCTTCCTGTTCAGTATCGGCGCGATGAACGCTCCCTTGCAGGTCACCTTCTGGTGCGTCGCGTTCTTCTTCGCGTCGGCGGGAGCGTCCAGCGCTTACCTCACGGTGAGCGAGATCTTCCCACTCGAGATTCGAAGCCAGGCGATCTCCTATTTCTTTGCCGTTGCCCAGATCTTCGGGGCGCTCGGCCCGGTCATTTTCGGCGCCCTCGTCGGTGACGGCAAGGCGCGAGGTCCGCTCGTGGCAGGCGACTTCGTCGGCGCGGGAGTGATGGTCATCGGCGGTGTAATCGCGCTCATCTTCGGAGTGGATGCGGCGCGCAAGGGGCTCGAGGCGGTGACATCCCCGCTGTCGGTTGTCGGATCGGACAACAAGAAGTAGCAGCCGTCCTGCCCGAGTGCGTGCTGTTTGGCGGGTCTTCTCGGCCTATGGCATACTCATAAGGTTGTCGTGACGGCCCCATCGTATAGCGGCCTAGTACGCTGCCCTCTCACGGCGGTAACACCGGTTCGAATCCGGTTGGGGTCACCACCGCTCGGATGCCAGTGATTTGCTGGCGTCCGGGCCATTTTCTTTTGTCCGCGGATTCGGCCCAAATTGAGCTTTGGCAACATTTTGGCAACACGTGAAATCGCGGGTCGTCGCGAGTCCTCTGTATATGGACAACGCGCCGATACGATCAGCGTCATGTTCACTGCACTGATGAGGGCCGCGCACACTGCACCCAGTGAGTGGACGGGCGTTGCCATCCTCAACATCATCTTGACCGGTGTGGTCGCTCTCGCTGCTGCCTTCGCCCTAGTCCAGCCGTGGCTAGTGATGCCTCGGCCGTTGTGGAAGGCGAAATGGAGCAAGGTGTCCGTTGGTGATACGACTTGGAAACTCACCGTCACCAATCTTGGACTTGGAGATGCAAAGGCCGTGTTTGCATATTTGCCAGTTGGATATGCAATGCCTGATCTTGCCGTTGATACGTGGCGAACACGAACGTTTGATGAGACGGTCGAAGTGTCGTGTCGCTCGATGTGACTCGTGGCAAACCAGCGATATTCAAGCTCTCCAGGACGAAGAAGGCAGTCGTTCTAATCAAGTGGCGACAGGCGCCGTTTAACCACGAGAAGAAGAAGAAGTTCAAGCATTCCTTCTGAAAGGAGGTCGCTTGATGATCGAACTGCTTCGTAGTGCTAGCAATCCACCGCTGTGGAAACGTCAGGCAGAGAGGAGCGGTTTGATCTGATCGAATTCTTCGTGATGCTGTGCAACGGCGATGTCCAGGTCGTAGCGACTCTGCAGGTTAATCCAGAATCGGTCTGAGGTACCGAGAGCGCGAGACAGGCGCAGGGCGGTGTCGGGCGAGATTGCGCGCTTGCCGTGCACGATCTCGTTGATTCGCCGAGCAGGCACGGAGATGGTCTGAGCCAGCCGGTACCGGGTGATGCCCGTCGGCTTCAGAAACTCTTCGAGAAGAACCTCACCAGGATGAATTGGTCCTTGATGTGCAAGCACGAGATCTCCATTCGGGTCATAGTGATGATCGATTTGCTTTCACGCGATCGGCAATTCTTTTCGAGAGGTCGTCCAATTCATCCATGACGTCTGAAACAACCCACACCTTATTCTTCTGCCGACCGGTGATCTCGTGAATCACGCCGTCACGATCGAGCCGATCGATAGCCGCATATGTAGAGGCGGGGTTCGAGCCCGAGAGCTCCTCTGCAAGTTCGGACGTCAGAATCGGATTTGCTGGGAGTGCGGCAAGCAGTGCGGCTCCGGCGCTTCGGGCTCGCCATTTTGAGCGGACCGCCCACTCCGCCGCCATGATTCGCAGTCGATCCGCCGACGTTCTCGATTCCTCGGCGGCGATCAACGCGGCGTTTGCCAGGTCGTCGACGAATGGGCCCAAGTATCCGATACGGAAGTTGTTCACTCGATCGAAGTACCGCTGTCGTTCTGCGAGGAGTGCGCTTGCGACCGGAACAACGGTCACGGTGGTTGAGCCGCGTCGACGAAAAACTGCGTTGATTAATCCGCGCCCGATCCGACCATTGCCGTCGGTGAAGGGGTGAATCGATTCGAATTGAGCGTGAACGGCGGCGGCTTGTACGAGCACTGGGACGTCATCGCGGTTCGCGTAGCGCACGAGGTCGTTGAGGAGTGCCGGTACGAGTTCGGGTGGCGGCGGGATATGCACGGCATCTCGCGGACTCCAATCGGAGCCAAGGATCCAGTTCTGCACTTCACGAATTTTTCCGGCGAATTCACCGTCATGCGAGTCGTCCTTCATGAGCAGCCAGTGGGCCTGGAGAATTTGATCTAGTTCGATTCGTCCGCTTGCTCCCACGGAGTCGACCATCTCCGTCAATGCCTTGGTCGCGTTTACCATCGAGACTGCGGACTCATTTGATTTTGAGCCAGTAAGTGCTCGAGCAAAGTCCTCGGTCCTTGCCTCGATTTGCTCAATCTTGGAGCTGGCCACGGACTCGGTCTGAATCAGGAACCGGCCAAGGGCGCCGGCCTGATCAGCTGAGAGTGCATCCGCGCGAACGACGGCGTTGACGGCCTCATCGATCGACTTTGTCTGTTCGGCGCGTGCCGAAAAATCGAATTCGGCAATTCGTGGCGGGATCGAAACGACGATCTCGCTGAGCGTACGATCAGCTCTTGTACCCCCGCGTTGGCCCTGGCGCCAGGGGCGTGTTGCCGAGCCGTGGGGTGGCCAGTCGGCTTCGTCGATCTCGGAGCTCATACCGGTGCTCCTCCTTAAGTCGGAATGATCGTAATTCATTCCGAGTTATCTGACTTAAATCAGAATATACCACTCTCTTTCCGACTTGCGATCTGCGCGAGCTGGCAACGCTTTGGCAACATCCGAGCCAAATCACCTCGACATATTGTGATCAGGAAGACTGAATAAAGCCCAGAAACTAGCGGAAATCGCGACAGATCGGCGCTGCACGAGGCCGCCCGCTCGGTCTCTCACGGCGGTAACACCGGTTCGAATCCGGTTGGGGTCACACATAAGTTCCAACCATGCGTCGACGCTTGCTTCGGCTGCGCCATTGCTGGACATTGAACGGTTGGACAAGCACGAGTCACCGGCTTTGTAGTGACCGGCTTCCAACCAATGTGCGCCCTGCGATCGCACGACGTGGCAGACTGACTCGACCGCACGGCTTCTGACTCTTTGTTCATCCAGCAAACCTCGGATCACAGGCGTGCACGGTCGAGTTCGCTTAGCCGAAGAAAACTGCGGCGAGCTTTTTGATCGCGTTCGCTTCCCGCGGTTCACGAGTCTCCTGCGCAACCGCATATCGTCTTCCCAATCGGTCGATGTGATCCCCTGATGTTGCCCGGGATCGATCTGTGCCTACCTCATCCACAGGCACCACGACTCACGGCTGAGTGGAGCTTGCCCGCGACCGCGTCACCCGCCGTCGTCAAGTTCAGGTAGTCGACTAAACGCCCAGGCACCAGCCGCATCGCGCTTGTGTTGTCTCCTCGGGAATCCTCTTCGGCGTGAGCAATGTTTCCCTTGCAGAGTCGAACGGCAACGGCATCAAACCGGGGACGGTTCACTCCGCAGCGCCAAGCGTCCGGCAACGAGGGCGACGAGCCATGCTAAAAAGAGGCCTCCAACAACGAAGATCCAAAAGAAGAGCCCCGAATCGACCAGGTTTCCGTGGTTCACGGATGTGCTGCTAGCTCCAGCAACCTGAACTGCCTGGTCCACTTTCGCCTTAAATAAGATCTGCGCGAGCGCGGACTAGTCAGACGTGATCTTCGGCCAGTGGACCGCGACCGTCTGATGCGGCGAACTTAGGAATGGTAGGACAATGGCGACTAAACCTATGGCGAGGCACACCACTGCACATCGAAGCAAGAATGATCTTCGATCTGCGATCGAAGCCGCGTACTGCACGTAGAACGCTCTCCGGTGCTCAGCCTGGACCGTCGGAGTTCCCGACTGGTCCAGCTCGATGCCGGCGCCCCGGAGCAACGAAGGCCGCATTCGCTGTCGACAAGACGACAGCTAATCCGAGAAAGATTGGCGCAATCAAAGCCGGGGTTGAAGCTCCTTCATGTACTTCTTGTACTCGTCGTCGTCGGGCTTGTTGAGAGTGCGAGTGTTGATTCGCTTAGTTTTTATGTCGTGCACGATCTTCGTCGCCAATTTGTCGAAGTCCGCTTTGTTGCCGGAGAGTGTCACTCGCCCGGTCTTGTCATCGACAGAGAGCTTTGCGAGAGCGAGGAACTCTGGGTTGGAATACAAGCGGTCAAAGGTCGAGATCGGGAAATTTCGTCGCGCAACGTAATGTGACAGGTCGTCGTCCTGGTACTTCGTCGACTGCAAAAGCTTGTACATCTCCGAAGTGCGGATGAACTCGGCGACGTCGATGGTGGGGTAGTCGGCAATAAGCTGCTCGACCGTCTTACCCTCCTGTAGACGGCTGGCGAAGAATTCCGCCTGTCGTAGAGGTCCCCAGGCCTTGCGCGGATTTGACGTGTGCAAGGTGGCGATGAGCTGGTCGGCTTCGTTCCGGCTGGGGGCGATGATGCACTGAATGTTACTCAGGCTCTCGGGCAGGGGATTGTCATCGACAAGCTTGCTCAATCGCGATTGGAAGCCCGGGACCAGATAAGGGTCTAAGAGCGCCTTGATTGCGGCGACGCGACGATTGCCTTCGACGACGATCAAGGAGCGACCGTTGTCCACGACGGTCGGGAGTTCGTGAGTGAAGAACCCAGAGCTCCTGCACGATGTCGCCATCGGGGGCTTTGCCCCGAATTGCCGGGTCCAGTCGCACGTTATTTGGATCGAGCCGAAGGTCGTCCACCACATTGAAAGGGCGGCGCTCCCACTTGGTCATGTCGAGCATGTCGGCCTCTCTGTCGGACACGAAGAATGCACCAACTGTAGCGATGATCGTGTGCACCACCCGACCCCAAAACGCGGTTGTCTACCCGCGTCCAGCTCGCTTCGAAAACGTGGTGACATTCGGCGCGGGTGCTGGCGCGATGTGCGATCCTGGAACCTAACCGGACAGTTCGAACCATCCCCTTGCATTACGCGAAGCAGCCGGAAAATGCGGATCAAGACTGTATGGACGCGGTAATTCGGCGTAACTCGGAGGAGAGTTTGGACAGCCGTTCGGTTGGGGTCACTGGTGGTGCCCTCAGTCGGGACTCACGCGTCTCGCCTGAGCTCGCGAGGTGTCTAACATCGCAGGCTCCAAGAGGTCATGCTCTCTTCGGCAAGCCCCTGAATTTGGGGGCGGTTGTTTACCAAAAGTGTAGACAACGCGGTCTATCGGCAGACCCAGGGGTCTGCTAGTTTCCGTTCAGGACTTGTCAAGAAGCTTTCACCGAACTCGCAACCACTTCTTGTGAACTCACAGGTCTGTGTTCGGGAACTTTCTTTTTGCCTCTGGAGAATCTTGTGGGCCGTAGGTCGCGCGTTCTAATTATCGGCACGACCCTGGCGCTCTTTGCGGCCACGCTGACGACAATGCCCGCAGTAGCTGACCCTGCCTCTTCGACGGCTCCAGCTCCGTCACCATCCCCAGTGCAGCTGACCGATGCGCAGTCCGAACCGGACGCGACTTCCGCGATATCAGTGGCGGCGACATTTAATCACCCGGTGGTGATTGACGCAGACGACACTCCAACCGAGCAGGTCGTGGCACTGCCGGACGGCAACTTTCAGCTGACGGAAAACACGGAGCCAGTTCGCGTGCGGACTGCCTCTGGTTGGGTGCCGGTCGACACCTCGTTGACGCGGGCCTCCGACGGCTTTCTGGTTCCCACCGCAACTGACTACCCGGTTGAGTTTTCCTCCGGGGGCACCTCGGTCCTCGCGAAGGATCAAACCAGCGCCGGAGACTGGATCCAGGTCTCCTCACCGTTCGGCGTGCTTCCCACCCCAACGGTGGCTGGAGCGACTGCCACGTATGCCAATGTCCTGCCAGGCGTCGACCTCATCATGACGGCCACCGCTGATGGGATGAGCGAAGTACTCGAAATTGAGTCCGCTAGCGCCGCCGCGAACCAAGCGCTTCAGGCTGTCGATTTTGGCGTCTCGGGGGGAGACGTGACCTCGGACGATGGTGGCGTTGCGACGGCAACTGCGACTGACGGTTCGTCGGTTGAGTCGGCGAGCCCGAACTGGTGGGATTCCTCAGACGGCTCGACCGCCGCGGGTCCTGTTGGAGACAACTCCCAAACACCTGTCGTGAGTTCTGTGGATGGTTCAAGCGTCGCGTTGGATGCTGCGGCTGCCGTTACCAGTCGCGCAGTGACCTATCCGGTATTTGTGGACCCAGACTGGACTGGTGCGGTTCAGCACTTCACGTACATTGACGAGGCATACCCGAACCAGGCGTATTACGACGGAGAGGATGCTGGCGGGCAGCAACGCGTGGGGTATATCGAGGCAGCCGATTCGCCGGACAACCTTAACCACCTCGCCCGCGCCTTTTGGCAGTTAGACACATCTGGTGTCGAGGGGGACACAATTCTCGCGGCGCAATTCTCGGTGACCGAGGATTGGTCGTATAACTGCACGGCGAGCCCGGTGGAACTGTGGCAGACCCGGGGCTTCAATTCGAGCACGACATGGAACAACCCCCCACTGTTATTTGTGACGCTTCAAGACACGCAAACGGTCGCCTATGGTGCGAGCGGTTCCTGCCCGACACATACGGTCGGGTTTGATGCATCAAACGCTGTCACGACGGCCGCCGGGGGTGACGCTTCGGGAATCACGCTGGGGCTGAAGGCATCGAACGAATCATCCGACTCGGGATGGAAGCGGTTCGACCAGTCCGCATCCCTCGTCATCACCTACGACACGCCGCCGAACACTGCGACAAGTTTGTCGATCGCGACACCTTCACGTGCGTGTAGTACCTCTTCGAGTTCTCCGGTATACGTGAATGGCACTCAGGCCATCATTCTCCAGGCGACCATCACGGATCCCGATGTCGGTCAAAATGTTGACGCGACCTTCAAGGTCTGGAAGCCCGGGGCGAGTTCATCCACGTATTCCTCGACAACTGCATTGCAGGCGCAGGGAAACGAAACGTGGAGCATCCCCGCAAACGGCCTCACTAACGGGCAGCTTTACTACTGGAATGTCCGTTCCGGAGACGGCACCGACACGTCTGACCTTTCGGGCGACTGTTACTTCCAGATCGACAACACGGCTCCGCCGCTTCCAACTATCGCATCAATGGGGACAGCAACAACCGTTGGTGTGGGAGTGACGGTGAAGTTCGCCTCGAACTTAGGTGATAACGTTGTCGCTTTTGCGTACTGGTGGACGGACGGCGCGCCGGCTTCGCCGGGTCCGGCGGCCCCGAGCAGTCTGGTGTCGATTTCAACGGCTCTGCCAGCCGATGGTGCAGCCAGCGGAGGGGTCCGGTACGCGAGCGCGAGTCCAACCACCGGTGATTCGGCGACGCTCACCGTTGCACCGATCGACTTGAGTTCGACCCTTAATGTTGCGAGTTTCGACGCGGCGGGTAACGAGTCGAAGGCCGGGTCGAACTCTTCCTACGGAACGTCGGTGACGGCGCTACGGTCGTCGACGGTGGACTATGCGCATGGTCACGAGTGGGTTCTCGACCAGTTGTCTTCTCCTCTTTCTTCAACCGTTGCGGATTCGAACACCACGAGCGGCTCATCTCTGACAAGTGAAGCGGACCTCAGCCTCGGCAGCACGGTCAACAAATCGGCAACGGACGAGTTCTACAGCGACGGTTACTACTACACCCCTGTCTTCGGGTTCACCGCGTCGGGGCAGATCGTCCGCACGAGTCGCCAAGTCATCGATACCACCCAGAGCTTCACTGTCACAGGATTCATAAACTTGACCGACAGATCGTCCGTTTCCGCGATGGCTCAGGCGGGGACGGGCTCGTCGGGATTCTCGCTCCAAACCGACAGTTCCGGGAAGTGGCAGTTCTGTGTCCGCCCCCAGGTCAGTGGTGGGAGCACCAACTGTGCGACCGCTCCGAGCGCAGCGCCGCTCTCGACCTGGCTCGAAGTGACGGGTATCTGGGATGCCGAGAACCAACAAGTTCGACTCCTCATCGGGGATTCGTTCGCCATAACCGCTGTCGGGCCCCACACACTCCCGCCGGGGGACCATTCATCGACTGGTGATTTCCTGGTCGGATCGGACTCATCCTCGGGGGTTACCGAGCGTCAGTTAATCGGAGAAATCGACGATCCCGCGATTTTCCCGGGCGTCATTGATTCCACGCAACTGGAGAATCTCGGCGGCTTTTTGCCCGTCAACTAAAACCACCACGTATTCGAGATATCGCGAGCCGAGGAATAACCACATGCAAGTCGTTCGAAACTCACAGAAAGCATTCCGCGCGTTCGCGTTCGCGGTGGCGATCGGTACCGCTGTAACGGTTATCAGCGGCGCACCGCTTGCGGCATCAGCAAGCGGCGCCCTTGCGATCGCGAAGGAGAAGCCGGTTCCCGGCAAGCGGGTAAGCGCGTTGCCAGCTGCCGCGACACCCAAATCGTCAATTTCGGTAAAACCCGCGATCTCAAAGCCGCTGAAAGTGGGAAGCTTCTCCCTGCCGCTTCCGGTATCCGCGACCGCCGCGCCGTTCTCGGTCAGGGCGGCGAACGGGAAGCCCGCTGTGACCACTGATGGTGGGTGGCAAAAACTCGGGTCGACGGGGATCACCTTTGCTCCCGCTGTGACCGCAGGCTCGATCGCGTCGAAGAATGCGGTGACGAGCGCCCCGTTGCTTGTTGGCGCGACGCCGAAGGTCACGGTGCGGGTGTTGTCCGCGAAGCAGGCGAAGGCTGTGGGAACGTCTGGGTTTGCCATTGAGATCGCCACCACAGGCGCAACCTCTCTCGGCCGGGTGGCTGTGCAGATCCCGCAGAGCATACTCGCTGGGCAGTTCGGCGCGGATTACGCGTCCCGAGTTCGGTGGGTGCAATCAAGCGCGCCTGCCGCCTCAGACTTTTCCACAACGACAGCACCCGTCGGCACAGCAACCCCAGTTATCGACACTGCGGTTCCCGAGACGACAAATGCGTCGGCTTCAACAATTGTCGTTGCACCCCAGGTCTCGGCACGAACTCTGATACTGAAAGCGGACTCGACGCCCGTGTCGGCGTCCGGAACAGGGTCTTTTGCGGCTACTCCTCTGGACGCGGCGAGCTCGTGGGACGTTTCCGCGCAAACCGGCGATTTCTCATGGTCGCTGCCGCTTCGCACACCGCCTGCAGCAGCGGGCCCTGCCCCCCAGGTGTCGCTGAACTACGACTCGCAGTCGGTTGACGGCGAGACCGGTGCAACCAACAACCAGCCATCAGACATCGGCGACGGCTGGAGTTTGGGCGGTACCGGTTACATTCAGCGGCAGTACGTCTCATGCTCCCAGGACACCGGATCATCCGGCCCGGTGACGACATCGGGAGATCTGTGCTGGCTGACCGATAACGCCGTGCTCAACCTCGGTGGCCACTCTGGCACTCTCGTCAAGGACGCAACGTCCGGTAAATGGAAGCTGCAAAACGATGACGGTACCCGCATCGAGCACCTAACAACATGCGTCAACGGCACCTACGATAACGACTGCTGGCGGGTCACGACGACCGATGGAACGCAGTACTACTTCGGCATGAATGAACTGCCAGGGTGGGCGTCGGGTGACGCATCCACGAACGCGACCTGGACGGTGCCCGTATTTGGCAACGACCCCGGCGAGCCATGCCACGCGTCGACGTTCGCCGCTTCTGAATGCACACAGGCGTGGCGGTGGAATCTCGACTACGTCGTAGACACGCACTCGAACGCAGAAGCAATTTACTACGACGCCGAAACCAACAAGTATGAGCGCGACGGCGCCACCGCAACAAGTTACGTGCGTGGCGGCGTGGTCGCGTCAATCCAGTACGGCATCGCCGGCGCGACGCCATACGCAACAAACGCCGAGTCGGACGAGGTGAAGTTCGACTATGCGTCCAACGGGCGATGCAGCGCGACAACAGGATGCACGGCAGAGCCGATTGCCTCCGCGGCGACCATGCCCGCGACCCCGTCGCTTTACCCCGATGTTCCGTGGGACGAGTACTGCACAGCTGGGCCGTGCACGGGGCAGGTGTCGCCAACCTTTTGGAGCGACGCGGAACTCTCCGACGTTGAAACATACGCCCGCGTCTCCGGAGCACTCTCGCGGGTCGACAAATGGGACCTCAGCCACTCGTTCCCCGCTCCGGGGGATGGAACAGCAGCAGCCTTATGGATGACTAAAGTCCTGCACGAAGGAACATCTACTTCCTATGAGGAGCCGTCAACGACGTTCACCGGTGCGACGATGCAGAACCGGGTTTGGGCGGTCGACGGGCTTGCACCGCTGGACAAATACCGGATCACCTCGGTGAAAACCTCGCTCGGCGCGGTGATGAGCGTCAACTATTCGCCTCAGGATTGCACGCCCGCAGAGGCCACCTCGATCATGGCGAACGCGTCGACAAATGTCCAACGGTGCTTCCCGGAATGGTGGACACCATCTGTTGTACCGGCGCAGCCTGCCCAAGAGGACCTATTCCATAAATACGTCGTGACGTCGGTGATCTCGAACCCGGAAACAGGCGGGGCGAGCGACCAGTCTCAGCAGACTTCGTACACCTACGGGACCATTGGTTGGCGTTATGACAACTCTCCATTCACGCTCGCAAGCGAGCGAACCTGGAATGACTACGCCGGCTATGACCAGGTTCGCGTCACTACCGGCAGCCCATCCGGCGCGCGACAGTCCACGCTGTACACGTACTACCAGGGTCTTGACGGTGACCGGTCGGCATCGGGTGGCACGACTCACAAAAACGTGGACGGCCCGGGGTCCCTCCCCGACTCGCTCTGGTTCGCTGGCCACGTTCGCGAAGCTCAAACGACTGATGGGCCTGCGGGCGCGGTTCTATCCGACACCTTGACAACGCCGTGGGCGTCGCTCCCCACCGCAGTCCCGTCAGGAAGCCAACCAAGCGCGTACATGACCGGTGACGCGGACGTTCTCACGACGCAACCGTTGGCGGCGGGGGGCAGCCGAACCACCGACACAACTACCACGTTCGATCCGACCTACGGGTATCCGGTAACTGTGCAAGTTGCGACCTCGGATGCGGGAACCAAATGCACGACTGACACATACGCGACCCCGAACACTACCGCCTGGATTATCGGGCTCCCGTCCGAGGAATCGACGGTTGCGGTCAGTTGCGCGAATGTCCCGACGGCGGTGTTCCCCGCCGCAGCGA
>DATAXD010000041.1:0-6597 GCA_036266835.1 Galbitalea sp.
CGCGCGTTTCCACCCTGCTTCGACCGATGACTCGAGCCCACGACCATCCCGCAACTCGTCTCGTATTCGCTCGAAGTAGACGATGAACGAGTCCGCGGTTATACCTATAGCCACAATCAAGCCAGCGACACCCGCGAGGGACAAGCGGTAGTCGGCCTGCCAGGCGAGGTAGGTGATCAGAAGGTAGGTGATGATGCCCGAAATTGCGAGCGAAGCGATCGTGACGAACCCGAGGAGGCGGTACTGCAGCAGCGAGTACGCCACGACCAGGATGAGTCCAATCAGGCCAGCGAGGAGGCCGCCAGCCAGTGATGCGGAGCCGAGTGCTGCCGAAACATTCTGGTTGGTGAGAACTTTGAAACTGATAGGAAGTGCACCGAATTTGAGCTGTTGGGCAAGCGTGGTCGCCGACGTTTGGGTGAAACCGCCGGTGATCTGGGGGTTCGCAGAAACACCCTGGACTTGTGGATTCGTGATCGCCACGCCGTCGAGAACCACCGCGAACTGATTTCGCGGCGACGTGAGCGCGATCAGGCGATTACCAACGGATTCGAATGTCGCGCCACCCGCGCTGTTGAAGGTGATGTTGACGCCCCACTCGCCAGTGCTGGCGCCCGTACTGGTCTGGACGAGTGAGGGTTCGGCATCGGTAATCGCCTTGCCGGACAGCTCGACGGGCCCCAGGAGGAATTTTTCCGCCCCCGTGGGGTCGCACACGATCAGCGGTTTGCTTGCGGGGGCGAGGTTTGCGTCGAGTGCGGCAGAACCCTTGCAGTTGAAATTGTCGTATTGGGTCTGCAGCTTCGCCGTGACCCACTGGAGATCGCTACCGTTCTTGGGCGCTTTCGAAGTCGTCCGCGTCGGGCAGTCCGCGGGAGGCGTCGCCGACGGAATGGGAGTAGAGGTGGACTTACCGGAGCCGCCCGTGGCTGTGCTCGTCGCGGCGTCGGTACACAGAACCGCGCGGAACGTCAGTTTCGCGGCCTCGGTGATGCGGTTCTGGGTTTGCTTATCGAGTTTACCCGGGATTTGAACGGAGATGTCTTCGCTGCCACCCGTGCCCTGGGTGCTGATCGCCGGCTCGGTGACGCCTGCAGCATCGATACGCTCGCGGATAATCGCGACGGCCTGCGTGAGTTGGTCGGACGTTACCGTCTCGCCCTTGGCGAGATGCGGCTCAAGGATGATCTGGGTTCCGCCGATGAGGTCGAGACCGAGCTTCGGAGCGAGCGTGGCCCAGTGGGATGTGCCCTTCGGAACAGGTGAAGTGAAGTAATCCAGAACGTTCAGCCCGGCAAGGCCGACGATGATGATCCCGAGCCACGCGAGAGATCGCCATGCCCTCCTGACCGGAGTGGTTCTTGCCACCTGGAAACTCAGCTTTCTGTAGTCGTGCGCTTGGCGACGTCGTCACGCGCATGAGGACACCGGCCGACCCGAGCCGACCGCAGACAAGGTTAGCGGTAGTTGCTAATGCTTAGTTGTCGCTCTTCTTGGTCGAGCGAGGCTTGCGCTCGGTAGTCGCCTTGGTGATCGGATCGTTAATCCGCTCGCCGTATGCGGGGGCTTCGGAATCGACCTTCGCCGCAGCCTCGCGGTCGGCCTGTTCGCGGTTGGCGCGCTCCATGGCCTCCTCGACCGACTTCGGCGCATTCGGATCGATCTCTTCGGGAGTCACGACCTTGCTGAGCGTCTGGCGGTGGACGCGGATGATCGTGCCCGGCGTGGTCTCGACCTCGGCGACGTTCGTCGCGGGGTCGATCGAAAGCAGCTTGCCGAAGAGCCCGAAGTTCGTCATGACGTCGACGCCGGGAACCATCTTGTCCTGGAGCTGGGTCTGGCGCGCGCGGTTGCGGCGTCCGCTGTAGATCATGAATCCCACGATCAACACGATGATGACGAGGAAAATGATGTATTCGGAATTCATGCAAGGGCCTTTCGAGAAGTCTGTGGCGACGGGGTCAGCTTACGGAGCCAGTCTGGGTGTATGCGTCCAGTGAACTACCGGAGCGGTCACCTTGAGGATTATAGGTCATCCCCGAACAGCGTTCCGGACGAGCCCTTGGACATCCCGAAGTGCCTCCATGCCTCGCGGGTCGCGACTCGACCTCTGGGCGACCTCGTGATGAGCCCGATGCGAACCAGAAACGGTTCGACGACTGACTCGATCGTTTCCGCCTCTTCGCCGACAGACACGGCAAGCGTGTTCAGCCCCACGGGACCGCCGTCGAATCGCGTCAGGATGATGTCCATGACCGCACGGTCGAGGCGATCAAGTCCGAGCGCGTCGACGTCGTAGAGTTCAAGCGCCGAATGCACTGCTTCGAGATCGGAACCGGCGCCGCTCCCCGGGTGCACGAGTGCGTAGTCGCGAACCCGACGCAGGAGCCGGTTCGCGATCCTGGGCGTGCCGCGGCATCGGCCGGCAATCTCCGCAAGCGCCCGACTGTCGATGTCGAGTTCCAGCAGTGCCGCGGCGCGAACCAGGACCTGCTCGAGCTCCGCTTCGTCGTAGAACTCGAGGTGCGCGGTGAAGCCGAATCGGTCGCGCAGCGGGTTCGGCAGGAGTCCGGATCGAGTCGTCGCGCCCACCAGGGTAAATGGCGCCAAGTCGAGGGGAATGGATGTCGCTCCCGCCCCCTTTCCGACCATGATGTCGATACGGAAGTCCTCCATCGCCAGATACAGCATCTCCTCGGCGGAACGCGCCATCCGATGGATTTCGTCGATGAACAACACTTCACCCGGGGTCAGCGATGACAACAAAGCGGCGAGATCCCCGGCATGCTGGATGGCCGGACCGCTGGACATCCGTAGGGGCCGACCGCTCTCGGCGGCGATGATCATCGCGAGGGTCGTCTTGCCGAGCCCTGGCGGACCCGCCAGCAGGATGTGATCGGGTGTGCGGTGCTGCAGCGCCGCGGCCTGGAGCAGTAGCTGGAGCTGCCCGCGGACCTTCGTCTGCCCGACGAATTCCGCAAGTGTTCGTGGACGCAGCGCACCCTCGAAGGCAAGTTCCGCATCGGATTCCGGTCGCGGGCTGAGGACCTGCTGCACCGCGTCTTCCTGCACCGCGTCTTCGGCCGACATCAGGTCGCGCTTCCCTGGCTCTGGAGCGAGCCCTGCTGCGCCGGTCCGAGACGCGTCAATGCCAGCCGCAGAAGAGCAGGTACCGACTCGCGCTCCGATGCGGCGGCACCGGCGATCGCGTCATCCAGTGCCTGGCTCGCGGCGCGTTCGTTCCAGCCGAGGCCAACGAGTGCCACGAGAACGCTCTGCTCGACCCCGGGTGCGGTGGAGGCGGTCGACGGGCGGCCGGTCGGAGTGATTGCAAGTTTGCCCGCAAGGGAAACGACGATCAGCTTGGCGGTTTTCGGTCCGATGCCGCTCACCTTGCGGAACGCGGAATCGTCTTCGCGGGCGATAGCCCCCGCAATCTCGGCCGGCGACATCGCTGCGAGCACGCCCATGGCGGACTTTGGTCCGACGCCCGTCACGCCCCGTAGCGCGTCGAATACGGCCAGTTCGTCGGCATCCGTGAATCCGTAGAGACTCAGTTCGTCCTCGCGGACGATGAGTGCGGTTCTCAGAAACGCTTCGGCGCCGACCCTGAGCGAGAGCGCATGCCCGGGAGTTACCTGAATTGAGAGGCCAACTCCCCCGACCTCGATGATCACCGCCGGCCCGGCGATGGCAAGCACGTTGCCACGCACGGAAGAAATCATGCGCCCAGCCTACGAGCGAGCGGCCCTCTCGGCGGCTCGCCACGCTTCCTGCGCCGGAGTTAGCGCCCCCGTGGCGCGCGGAGCAATCGCCGGCGCACCCCCTCCACGCCACGCGTGGCAGAGGGCGAGCGCGAGCGCATCGGATGCATCGGCCGGAGTCGGTGGCGCATCCAGCCGAAGTACACGCTGCACCATCGTCGCGACCTGCTTCTTGTCCGCGGCGCCGTATCCGGTTACGGCTGCCTTCACTTCGCTCGGCGTGTGCAGTCCGACGCTGAGACCCCGCGCCGCTGCCGCGTGCAGAGCCACCCCGCTCGCCTGCGCGGTGCCCATCACGGTTCGAAGGTTGTGTTGGGCGAATACGCGCTCGAGGGCGACCTCGGTCGGCTGGTACTCGTCGAGCAGCCGGGCGATCCCGGATCCGATGGCGAGCAGTCGATCCTCGAGTGGCATGTCGGGCGGCGTTCTGATCACGCCGACGTGAACGAGAGTCGCCCGCCGAGACGGTTCGACATCCACGATCCCGACACCGCAGCGAGTCAGGCCCGGGTCAATCCCGAGAACACGCAGCGACGGGACTGCGGCCATGAAAGCCGCTATTCCTCGTCGTCGAGGATGGCCTGAACGTCCGTCGGGATCTCGAAGTTGCCGTAGACGTTCTGCACGTCGTCATTGTCTTCGAGTGCGTCGATCATCCGAAACACCTTGCGAGCAGTTTCGAGATCGACCTCGATCGTCAGCGATGGGACGAACTCCACATCCGCGGAGTCGTAGTCGATCCCGGCAGCCTGCAGAGCGCTTCGCGCCGTCACCAGGTCGTGGGGTTCTGTAATGATCTCGAACCCCGGTCCGCGGTCGTTGACCTCTTCGGCTCCCGCATCCAAAACTGCGGTCAGGATGTCGTCCTCGCTCACTCCGTCGACCTTCTCTACGCTGATGACGCCCTTGCGGCTGAAGTTGTATGCCACGCTGCCGGGGTCGCCCATGTTGCCGCCGTTGCGGCTGACGATCGTTCGGACATCCGCGGCGGCCCGGTTCTTGTTGTCGGTGAGGCACTCAATGAGCAGGGCGACGCCGCCGGCCGCGTACCCCTCGTACATGATCGTCTGGTAGTCGACGGCTTCGCCGAGCAGACCTGCGCCGCGCTTGATCGCACTGTCGATGTTGGAGTTGGGAACGGAAGTCTTCTTCGCCTTCTGTACGGCATCGACCAGTGTCGGGTTACCCGACAAGTCGGCGCCTCCGAGCTTCGCGGCCACTTCGATGTTCTTGATGAGCTTCGCGAACGACTTGGCACGCCGTTGGTCCTTTACGGCCTTCTGGTGCTTGGTCGTTGCCCACTTGGAATGGCCTGACATGAATCTCCCTGACGACGGCTCTCGCATCATGACATTGGTCACAGGATGCCGAATCATTCTAGCGAGCGTGCTGAGGCACCCCCGAGGCCGGGTGCGACCCGACGGGACGCGGCTGGGTACGACGGCAGGCTGCGCGGCCGCGACTGTTGTGGCCTGCGCGCGCGGAATCAGGAGGCGAGTTGTTCGCGTTGTAGGTCGCGCATGGCGGGACTTTTTGAGACCAGTTCGATGGGTCTTTGGTGGGGGTCTTGTTCTTTGGGTGGGATCAGCCAGTACCGGTGGTTGATGTCGCGGCTGATTTCCCAGCCGTTGTTGTGGAACAGGAGGTGATGGTGTCGGCATAACAGGATCCCGTCGGCGAGATCAGTTTTACCGCCATCTCGGTTCCAAAACACGATGTGGTGGGTTTCACACCACGACGGGGGGCGCTGGCAGCCCGGAGCCGCGCACCCACCCCAGCTGATGGCGAGGACCTGTTTCTGCTTCGTGCTGAAGAAGCGTTGCTCCCGCCCGAAGTCCAGGGTTTGGCCGTTCTCACCGAAGATGATCCCGGCGATGCCGCCCTGGCACCCCAACCGCAACGCTGTGGAGACCGCTACCGGGGCAACCTGCCCCTCGATCCGGGTGAAACCGGTCCCCCGCTGGAACGCGGACTTGGTGGCGGTCAACCGGATGACCGGGGCGCCCGAGCCCAGCAGGAACTCCGGGTTGGCGTCGGCACCCAGTTTCAACAGCTGTTCGAACCCGTCGGAGGCCAACTGTTCCGGGGTGCGCTGATCGCCCAGGATCGACTCCGCCACAGCCTGGCGTTCCGGGTCAACAAACCTCACCCCGCCCAGCTTCGGGGAGGTGGTGCGGTCGAACAAATCCCGCACGGTTGCCGCGGTTTCCGGATCCATGATCCACACCAGTCTGGTGGTCCCATCCGGTTGCACAAACAGACGCAACGACCGCTTCGCCCGACGCTCCTGCTCACGAAGGCCCACCCCGCCCACATCCAACTCGTCCCGAAACGCCCGCGCCTCACGGGCCAGGGCATCCGGATCCAACCTGCGGGCCGCCAGACACAACTGACCGGCAGCACCCGAAAGCTGCTCCGACGTGACCACCGAATTCGGGCACCCCAACCCAGCCCGAATCGCCTCCGCGGCCTCAATCGAAAGCTCCCGGCCCACCAACGCTGCCGTCACCGCAGCCAGCCACGGCTGCGAGGGCGCCGCAACCTCACCAGTAGCCACATCGACCCGGCCCTCTATCGCCGCCTCACGCATCAGCGTGCCCACCCGAACCGCCGTCACCGCATCCCGACCCGTCGCCCCCGTCGACACCTTCACAAACTGTTCCACCGTGCGATGACCCGAACGCTGCGCCAACCCCTGCAACCCCAACTCCGGTGCCGAACGGTGCGCAATCTCCCCCGCAATCAACGCCCCTGCCCCACGAAGAGCAACCTGCGACACCGCAAACAGCCGGTTCGCCTCCAACAACTCCGCCTCGCTGAACCCCGTGTATGA
>DATAXD010000034.1:0-9865 GCA_036266835.1 Galbitalea sp.
ATTTCATCTTCTCCGTAGAGTCACGTGGAGGTGTTGGACAGTACCTGTGCCGAGGCCTCCAACCCCGGGTGTCCCCTGGCTAACCAGGATCTGGTACTGCTCTTGTTCGTCCGCGGTGGTCGAGTAGCCACGCGAAGCGCGGCGTATCGAGACCCCGGAAGTATTTAGTTTTCGCTTGCCTTCTAGATCTCGATACGCTCCGCTTCGCGGTGCTACTCGATCTTGAACCTTCAGTTGATATCGCTTCGCGAGGTCAACTTAAGGTTCAACCCTGACGCTGCTTGTGGCGCGGGTTGCTCTTGCAGATCACCATGACGACACCGTGGCGACGAATCACCCGGCACTTTTCACAGATCGGCTTGACGCTTGGGTTGACCTTCATTTGTTGCTCTCTTCGCTGTCTTCGATGCGGCCCGGAGGCCTCTCGTTACTTTCCAGCAGTCCTACTTATAGCGATAAACAATGCGGCCGCGGGTCAGGTCGTATGGGCTCAGTTCTACGATCACCTTGTCCTCAGGGAGGATCCGGATGTAGTGCTGGCGCATCTTCCCCGAGATGTGGGCGAGAACCCTGTGTCCGTTGGTCAGCTCAACGCGAAACATCGCGTTGGGCAGAGCTTCGACCACTGCGCCTTCAATCTCGATGACACCGTCTTTTTTGGCCATTGCCTCTTCGTCGCTAAAAGTTGTGATTGCTGGTCATGCGACCCCTGCCGTTGAGAGCACAGGGATGCGTGTCGGATGACACGTGTTCCGGATGGAACCGACGGCGGCGGGCACGCAAAAAGCGAGCCCAACACACCAAAGATCAAGCTTAGGTGATTAATGAGCGCTTCGCCAAACGCGGCGTATACTCTCCGGCCGCGCTCTTCTAATTCAGGAGGTTGGCGGGTGGAAGCGCCGGAAATGGTCGATCCCAGACGCAAACGTCGCTCTCCGGTCGCGCGAACTCCTGAATTGGGAGAGGAACTCCTGAATTACGAGAGGACGCCGATGCCGCGGGCCGTGAGCGCATCGGTGATTCGGTCTGCGACGTCATCGACATCCCCGAGCGCGTCGACCTCCACAACCATGCCGCGCTCCTTGTAGACGGCGATGATCGGCGCGGTTTCGCGCTGGTACAGACCCTGGCGGTGACGGATGGTCTCGGCCGTGTCATCCGATCGACCCTCTTCGTGCGCGCGCTTCAGCAGTCGGCTGACGAGTTCGTCCTCGTCGGCGACCAGCTGGATGACTGCGTCGAGCGACGTTCCCTCTGAGGCAAGCAGCTCATCGAGAAAACGAAGCTGATCGACGGTGCGCGGGTATCCGTCGAGCAGGAATCCGGGGCCGCAGTCCGCTTCCTTGAGTCGCTCGGCGACCAGGTCATTGGTGAGCGAGTCGGGGACATAGTCGCCTGCGTTGATGATCGCGGAAACCTTCAGCCCCAGCTCGGTCTTGTTTCTGATGTTCGCGCGGAAGATATCGCCCGTTGCGATGGCGGGGATGCCGAACTCGGCGGTAAGCCGAATGGACTGGGTTCCCTTACCGGCGCCGGGGGGTCCGACGATAAGGAGCCGCGTCAACGGAGGAGGCCCTCGTAATGCCGCTGCTGCAGCTGTGAGTCAATCTGTTTGACGGTCTCGAGCCCGACACCAACGATGATCAGGATGCTCGTACCGCCAAACGGGAAGTTCTGGGCCGCGTTGACCAGGCCCAGCGCTATCAGCGGAATGAGCGCGATGACACCGAGGTACAGCGAGCCCGGAAGCGTAATGCGCGTGAGCACATAGTCGAGGTACTCGGCGGTCGGGCGACCGGCTCGAATGCCCGGGATGAAGCCGCCGTACTTCTTCATGTTGTCTGCGACCTCTTCGGGGTTGAAGGTGATCGCGACATAGAAGTAGGTAAAGCCGACGATAAGGATGAAGTAGAGCGACATGTAGTAGATGCCGTCACCCTTGGTCAGGTTGTCCGTGATCCACTGCACCCACGGCTGAGCAATCGCGGCCTTACCGGTCGCACCCGCCTTCGGCTGGTTGAACTGGGCAATGAGGGCAGGGATGTACAGCAGCGACGAGGCGAAGATGACGGGCACAACTCCGGCCATGTTGACCTTGATGGGAATGTACGTGTTGTTTCCGCCGTAGGTGCGCCTGCCGACCATCCGCTTGGCATACTGCACCGGTATTCGCCGCTGCGATTGCTCGACGAAGACCACGAGCCCCATGATGACGATTCCAACACCGATGGTCATCAGGAAGATTGGGAAGCCCTTCGACTGCCAGATCGTCTGGAGGGCGCTGGGGAAACGAGCGGCGATCGAGGTGAAGATCAGCAGGGACATTCCGTTGCCGATGCCGCGCTCAGTGACGAGCTCGCCCATCCACATGATGATTCCGGTTCCGGCGGTCATCGTGATGACCATCAGCAGGATGCCGTACCAGGTCTGGCCCGCGTCGGTGATGAGCTCGCTACACTGCGGCGTCGTCGAGGATGTTCCGAACAGCGCGCCGCTGCGGGCGACGGTGATCAAAGTGGTCGACTGCAGGACACCGAGACCGATCGTGAGGTAACGCGTGTACTGGGTGAGCCGCGACTGGCCCGACTGTCCCTCCTTGTAGAGGGTGTCGAAGTGTGGAATGACCACGCGTAGCAGCTGCACGATGATCGACGCCGTAATGTACGGCATGATGCCCAGCGCGAAGATCGACAGCTGGAGCAAGGCGCCGCCGCTGAACAGGTTAACGAGCTCGTAGAGCCCCGACGTGTTCGAGTTCGCCGAAAGACAGGCCTGAACGTTCTGGAAATCGACGAACGGAGCCGGGATGAAGGACCCCAGGCGGAAGATCGCGACGATCAGAAGGGTGAAGCCGATTTTGCGCCGAAGGTCAGGCGTGCGGAAGATCCGCGCCACAGCTCTGAACACAAGACCTCCTGCTATTTGTTGCGCACTGCTTGACTACTGGCACTGCTTGGTTAGTACTTGTGGTGGATGCGGGGATCTTCAGGAAGATTCCCCGCATCCGCACACGCTTGGTTCGTGGTACCGGGTGGAACTACTTGATTGAACCGCCCGCTGCGACGATCTTCTGCTCAGCAGAGCCGGAGACCTTATCTACAGCAACGTTCAGCTTAACCGTAATGTCACCGTTACCCAGAACCTTGACCTTTTCATTGCTGCGCACAGCGCCCTTGGCGACAAGATCACTGATGGTGACGTCACCACCCTTCGGGTACAGCTCGGCGAGACGATCGAGGTTGACGACCTGGTATTCGACCCGGAACGGGTTCTTGAATCCGCGCAGTTTCGGCGCACGCATGACCGAGTTCAGGTTGCCCCCTTCGAGGCCAACACGAACCTGGTAGCGAGCCTTCGTCCCCTTGGTTCCGCGACCGGCAGTCTTACCCTTCGAGCCCTCACCGCGACCAACGCGGGTCCTGGCCTTCTTGGATCCCGCCGCGGGACGAAGGTGGTGGACCTTCAGAACCTGCGGACGCGCGACGTGCTCGACCGGCGGCTTTTTGGCGGCCGGAGCAGCCTTCTTAGCAGGAGTCTTAGCGGCAGGCGCTTTCGCAGTCGCAGCCTTTGCGGCGGCAGGGGCCTTCGCCGTCGTCGCTTTCTCGGCAGCTGGCTTCGTGGCTGCGGCCTTTGGGGCGGCAGCCTTCGCGGCGGCAGCCTTTGGAGCAGCAGCCTTCGGAGCAGCAGCCTTATCTGCCTTCGGAGCAGCAGCCTTAGTGGCAGGCGCCTTCTTGGCGGCGGGGGTGGCGTCGTCAGCCATTAGTCAATCTCCTCGACCTTGACGAGGTGAACAACAGTGCGAACGTATCCGCGGTTCTGCTTGTTGTCCTCGCGAACCGTGACATCCCCGATTCGGTGAAGCCCGAGGCTCCGCAGGGTGTCGCGCATGTTCTGCTTCTCACTGATTTTGGATTTGGTCTGGGTTACTTTCAGGCGCTTAGCCATCAGACACCTGCCTTCGTGGTCTCTCGCGCGCGAGCCGCGGCATCCGCCTCCGCGCGCACCAGGCGAGCGGGAGCGACATCCTCGAAGTCGCGTCCGCGGCGAGCCGCCACGGCACGAGGCTCTTCGAGCTGCTTGAGAGCGGCAACGGTTGCGTGAACGATGTTGATCGTGTTCGACGATCCGAGCGACTTGCTCAGGACGTCGTGGATGCCTGCGCACTCGAGTACGGCACGCACGGGCCCGCCCGCGATAACACCGGTTCCCGCGGCGGCGGGACGGAGCAGGACGACGCCTGCGGCGGCCTCACCCTGCACGGGATGCGGAATGGTTGCCCCGACACGAGGCACGCGGAAGAAGTTCTTCTTCGCCTCCTCGACGCCCTTGGAGATGGCGGTCGGAACCTCGCGCGCCTTGCCGTAGCCGACGCCGACGAGACCGTTTCCGTCACCGACGATGACCAGGGCGGTGAAGCTGAAGCGTCGACCACCCTTGACCACCTTCGAGACGCGGTTGATCGTCACGACGCGCTCGAGGAACTGGCTCTTGTCGGAGTCGCGGCTGCCGCGTTGCTGGTTCGGGTTGCGCTCGCGACCACCGCGACGCGCCTCACGAGGCTCGCTCGTGACATCCGTCGCGGGAGCATCGATGGCCGCTTCCGGCGTCGTGACGGCAGAGATCGCCTCGGGGTTGACTTCAGCCACAACGGGCTCCTCGTTCGTATTTGTAATGTCGCTCACAGGTCCAATCCGCCCTCTCGCGCGCCTTCTGCGATGGCGGCAACTCGTCCGGCGTACTTACTGCCGCCGCGGTCGAACACCACTGCGGCGATGCCGGCCTTCTTCGCGCGCTCGGCGACGAGTTCGCCCACCTTGTGCGCCTTGGCCGTCTTGTCACCCTTGAAGGTTCGAAGGTCGGCTTCCATGGTCGATGCGGATGCGACGGTGTGACCCTTCGCGTCATCCACGACCTGCACGAAGACGTGACGGGCCGAACGGGTAACCACCAGGCGCGGACGCGTCTCGGTGCCGACGACCTTCTTGCGAAGGCGCGCGTGCCTGCGGTCCTTTGCGGCCGACTTGCTCTTGCCTCTTGTTCCGAGACCCATGATTACTTACCTGACTTTCCGGCCTTGCGGCGGACTACTTCTCCGACGTAGCGGACGCCCTTGCCCTTGTAGGGCTCGGGCTTACGTAGCTTGCGAAGGTTGGCGGCGACCTCGCCGACAGCCTGCTTGTCGATTCCGCTGACGATCACGCGGTTGTTGCCCTCGACCGTGAAGCTGATGCCGGCGGGCGGCTGGACGGTGATCGGGTGCGAATAGCCAAGCGCGAACGTGACGCCCTTGCCTTCCGCAGCGACGCGGTATCCGGTACCCACGATTTCGAGGCCCTTGGAGTATCCGTCTGTCACACCGATGATCTGGTTGGCGATGAGAGTGCGGGTGAGGCCGTGCAGCGAACGCGAGTTGCGCTCGTCGTCGGGACGGCTGACCAGTAGCTGGCCGTCCTCGAGTGTGACCTCGATCGGGCTCGCGACGGTGAGCGCGAGCTCGCCGCGCGGGCCTTTGACGGTAACGGCAGGGCCGTCGACCGTGACGTTCACACCGGCTGGGATGTCAATCGGAAGTCTTCCAATACGCGACATGGCTGGCTACCACACGTAGGCGAGGACTTCCCCACCCACGCCCTTCTTGGTCGCCTGGCGATCCGTGAGGAGGCCGGATGAGGTGGACAGGATGGCTACACCGAGCCCGCCGAAGACCGTCGGGATCTCGGTTGACTTCGCGTAAACCCGCAGACCGGGCTTGGAAACGCGCTTGATGCCCACGATGGAGCGCTCGCGGTTCGGGCCATACTTCAGGTCGATCGTCAGCGTCTGTCCGACGCGGGCGTCCTCGACCTTCCAGCTGGCGATGAATCCCTCGGTCTGAAGGATCTCGGCGATGTGGGTCTTGAGCTTGCTGTTCGGCAGCGACACGGTCTCGTGGTAGGCCGAATTCGCATTGCGCAGTCTGGTCAGCAGGTCAGCGACCGGATCTGTCATTGTCATTGCGATGTGTTCCTAATCTCGTTCCGGTTTCGGTATCCGCCAGCTCCTCAAGAGCACAGACCGGGTACCGACCTTGATCGATCGGTGGTGCGTTTAGTTGGTGCCTGCCGAGTTTTCGGCTGTTCTGAACGGGAAGCCGAGCGCCTTCAGCAGCGCGCGTCCCTCGTCGTCGTTACGCGCCGTGGTGACGACGGTTACGTCGAATCCACGAACTCGGTCGATCTTGTCCTGGTCGATCTCGTGAAACACCGACTGCTCGGTGAGACCGAACGTGTAGTTACCGTTTCCGTCGAACTGGCGGTCGGACAACCCACGGAAGTCACGGATGCGCGGGAGCGCGAGCGACAGCAGGCGGTCCAGGAACTCCCAGGCCCGGTCGCCACGAAGCGTGACGTGAGCACCGATTGGCTGACCTTCGCGGAGCTTGAACTGCGCGATCGACTTGCGAGCTGCAGTCACCTGCGGCTTCTGGCCGGTAATCGCGGCGAGGTCTTTCACTGCGCCGTCGATGATCTTGCCGTCTCGAGCTGCCTCGCCGACGCCGGTGTTGACCACGATCTTGACGAGACCGGGCACCTGGTGCACGTTCGTGAATCCGAAGTCCTTCTTGAGCTGCGGCGCGATGTCGCTCAGGTACTTCTGCTTGAGGCGCGGCTGGGTGCGAGTAGACGCTGAGCCAGCCTTCGCGGCAGTAGTTGTTGCCATTACAGGTCCTCACCTGACTTCTTTGCGTAGCGCACGCGGATAGTACGACCATCCTTCTGCTCTACGCGGAAGCCGACGCGGGTCGGCTTCTTGGTCTTGGGATCGACCAGGGCAATGTTCGAGACGTGAATTGGCGCCTCGTGAGTTTCAATGCCACCGGTCTTGGTGCCGCGCTGGGTCTGGCCGACGCGGACGTGCTTGGTTACGAAGTTGATGCCCTCGATGACGACGCGGTTCTTCTCAGAGTCGACCTCGATGACCCGACCCTGCTTGCCACGGTCGCCGCCGCGAGCCTGGCTCGGACCGCTGATGACCTGCACGAGGTCACCCTTCTTGATGTTCGCCATGACTAAATAACCTCCGGTGCCAGCGAGATGATCTTCATGAACTTCTTGTCGCGAAGCTCTCGGCCCACCGGTCCGAAGATGCGGGTTCCGCGCGGGTCGCCGTCTGCCTTGAGGAGGACTGCCGCATTCTCGTCGAACTTGATGTACGAACCGTCGGCACGACGGGTCTCCTTCTTGACTCGAACGACGACGGCCTTGACGACCTCACCCTTCTTGACCGCGCCGCCGGGGATCGCATCCTTGACGGTCGCCACGATCGTGTCGCCCAACCCCGCGTAGCGGCGGCCGGAACCACCGAGAACACGGATGGTCAAAATCTCCTTGGCGCCCGTGTTGTCGGCGACTTTGAGTCGCGATTCCTGCTGAATCATTGTTTATGTGTCCTTTTTCGAAACAAGCTGGAGAGCTTATTTAGCCTTCTCAAGAACCTCGACGAGTCTCCAGCGCTTCGACGCACTGAGAGGACGTGTCTCGTTGATGAGGACGAGGTCGCCGATTCCGGCAGAGTTGTTTTCGTCGTGCGCCTTGACCTTGGAGGTGCGGCGGATGACCTTTCCGTATAGCGGGTGCTTAACGCGGTCCTCGACCTCGACGACGATGGTCTTCTCCATCTTGTCGCTCGTCACGTAGCCGCGGCGCACCTTGCGGTATCCGCGGGCGCTCTCGTCCTTGACGTCGTGCGCACTGTGCTCGTGGCCCGCGTCTTTGGCCGGCGCCTTTGGAGCAGCCTTCGCCTTAGTCGTTGCTTTTGCTTCAGCCATTACTTGGCCTCCTTAGCCTTCGTTGCCTTGGGAGCCTTCGCTTCAGGCTCGGACTCGACTGCCGTCTCGTCCGTTGCATCCTCTGCTGCGGGCGCATCCTCTGCGACATCCGTCTTCTTGCTGGCGCGCTTCGCCTTGGCGGCGGGCTCGAGCGGCGCGGGAGTGGCACGGATGCCCAGCTCGCGCTCGCGAATGACCGTGTAGATCCGCGCGATGTCGCGCTTCACAGCACGTAGACGACCGTGACTCTCGAGCTGGCCGGTGGCCGACTGGAAGCGCAGGTTGAACAGCTCTTCCTTGGCCTTCTTGAGCTCGTCGAGCAGGCGCTCGTCTTCGTACGTGTCGAGCTCGACAGGGGTGAGCTCCTTGGAACCGATCGGCATTATGCGTCGCCCTCCTCGCGCTTGATGATGCGTGCCTTGAGGGGCAGCTTGTGGATGGCGCGGGTGAGCGCCTCGCGAGCGATGGTCTCGTTGACCCCGCTCAGTTCGAACAGCACGCGACCCGGCTTGATGTTGGCGATCCACCACTCGGGCGAACCCTTACCGGAACCCATTCGGGTTTCGGCCGGCTTCTTGGTGAGCGGACGGTCCGGGAACACGTTGATCCAGACTTTTCCACCACGCTTGATGTGGCGGGTCATGGCGATACGTGCCGCCTCGATCTGGCGGTTAGTGACATACGCGGGCGTGATCGCCTGGATGCCGAACTCGCCGAACGACACGGTCGTACCACCCGTTGCGTGGCCGGTGCGGCCCGGGTGATGCTGCTTGCGGTGCTTGACCTTACGTGGAATCAGCATGATTAGCCCTCAGCTCCTACTGCGGCCGGCGCGGCATCCGCACGCGGCGCGCGGCGCGGACGATCGCTCGCGCCGTCACGGCGCTCGGGTCGCGTGGACTTCTGGGTGGCCTGCTCGCGGGCGAGCTCCTTGTTGGTGATGTCGCCCTTGTAGATCCACACCTTCACGCCGATTCGACCGAAGGTGGTGCGAGCCTCGTAGAAGCCGTAGTCGATGTTGGCGCGGAGAGTGTGCAGTGGCACGCGACCCTCGCGGTAGAACTCCGAGCGGCTCATTTCCGCGCCACCGAGGCGGCCGGAAACCTGGATGCGAACACCCTTGACGGTCGGCGTGCGCTGGGCGCCCTGCATGCCCTTACGCATCGCGCGCCGGAAGGCGACGCGTGCGCTGAGCTGCTCGGCGATGCCCTGAGCGACGAGCTGGGCCTCGGCCTCGGGGTTCTTCACCTCGAGGATGTTCAGCTGGATCTGCTTGCCGGTGAGCTTCTCGAGGTCGGTGCGGATGCGCTCGGCCTCGGCTCCGCGGCGACCGATGACGATGCCGGGACGTGCCGTGTGGATGTCGACGCGAACGCGGTCACGCGTGCGCTCGATCTCGATGCGGGCGACGCCGGCGCGGTCGAGCGAGGTCTTCAGCAGGTTGCGGATTTTGACATCCTCGGCGACGTAGTCGCTGTACCGTTGGCCGACCTTGGTCGAGTCCGAAAACCAGCGCGACACGTGGTCGGTGGTGATTCCCAGGCGGAACCCATACGGATTTACTTTCTGGCCCATTACTTCTTCCCTGCCTTCGTAGCAGTCTTTGCAGGCTTCTCGGCCTTGGCGACGAGCGCGGGCTCGTCTGGCGTGGCGAGAACAATCGTGATGTGGCTGGTGCGCTTCAGAATCTGGAACGCCCGCCCCTGGGCCCGCGGCTGGAATCGCTTGAGCGTCTTGCCCTCGTCCACGAAGGCTGCCGAAACGAACAGGTCCTGTTCGTCGAGGTAGCTGTTGGTCGCGTCTGCCTTGACCCGAGCGTTCGCCATCGCGGACGCGACGAGCTTGTACACCGGCTCGCTCGCGCCCTGCGGCGCGAACTTCAGGATTGCCAGCGCCTCGGTCGCCTGCTTGCCGCGGATCATGTTGACGACACGACGAGCCTTAGTGGCGGTCACGCGGATGTGTCGCACGCGTGCGATCGACTCCACCATTTCTTCTGCCTCCTAGTCGCCGGGTTAGCGGCGACGACCCTTCTTGTCGTCCTTCTCGTGTCCGCGG
>DATAXD010000060.1:0-7306 GCA_036266835.1 Galbitalea sp.
AGAGCGAGAGGGCGTGTTCGCCGATTTGGAGGATGACGGTGGTGAATGGCACCGAACCTACATCCCGGTCGTCCGGGCCAACGGTGCGCACGTTTCCAACGAGAAATCGATCCGCCGGGAATTGCTCCCTCAGGTTTGCGGTGATTCTTCGCAGGGCCTTGATGCGACCGGCATACCCGAGTTGAACGACGATCAGTTCGGCAATTAGCGTGCCAAGGAAAATCGCCCAGGGCGGACGATTGAAGGCCACGATTGCGCCCAGGCCACACAGAACTGCAACTAACGTGATCACGGCCCGCTTGGCGCGATCGTGCGACTCAAACGTCGGGCGGAGCTGACCGGGGAACACCGTCAGACCGAGGCGTGCTCGACGAGCCGGGTAGGAAGAATTGTGAGCTTCGCGACGGGTTCGCCGGCGATCAGCTGGACGAGGGATTCAGCGATAGTCGCGCCGAGTTCCACCGTCGGCTGCTCGATGGTCGTCAGCGGCGGAGTCGCGCTCGTCGCATAGTGGTCGTTGTCGATGGTCGTGATCGCAACAGCATAGGGAACAGCCCGCCCGTTTTCACGCAGCACCTCCATCGCGCCGGCCGCGATCTGGGCGGATGCGGCGAACAGCCCGTCGAACTCGACGCCGCGACGCAGCAACCGGCGGGCCGCGTCCACTCCACCTTCGACCGACCAGTCCGAGAACTCGAGCAGGTCATCGGCTTGACCTGCCGCATTGATCGCCTCTCGCCAGCCGACCAGCCTGCCGATCCCGGAGGCGATGTCCTGTGGTCCGGCGATTGAAGCGATCCGCGTGCGGCCCGCATCCACAAGCCGAGTCGTCGCCGTTCGAGCCGCGGCCTCGTTGTCGATGTCGACGATATGCAGGTGGTCGCCGTCGTAGCCGGTTGGTCGGCCGGCGAAGATCATGGGCAGCTCTCGCGCGATCTCGACGTACAGCGCGTCCTGTGTGTGGTGGCTGAGCACCAGCGCGCCGTCGACATTGCCGCTCAACAAGTAGCGTCGGGTCTTTTCTGCATCCGCTTCCGACGAGATCAGCAGCGACAAGGTGTAGTCGGTCGTGCTGAGAGACTTCGTCACGCCCGGAATCACGGATGAATAGTACGGGTCCGCGAAGAACCGCGAGGTGTCCTGCGGGATGACCAGAGCAATCGTCAGCGCCCGATGACTGGCCAGCGATCTCGCCGCCTGGTTCGGCACGTAGCCGAGCTCCTCGATCGCCAGTCTCACGGCGTCGACGACACGATCCGGCACGCGCGACGGCCAGTTGATGACGCGAGACACCGTAGAACGGGAGACCCCGGCACGCGCCGCGACCATCTCGAGCGTGGGAGCTGGGCCATCCCTATGTGTCGGAATCACGTCGCACCCACGCAGGACCGATCGTAAAACCTAGGAGGACTGACGCACGATCAGGCGCGTCGGCAGGATGGTGACCTGCTCCACCGGTTCGTGCTCGATGAGCTTGACCAGAACCTCGGCCATCGTCGCACCCAGCTCAACGGATGGCTGGTGAACGGTCGTCAGAGGCGGCGTCGCGTGAAGGCCGAAGTAGTTGTCGTCGAACCCGACCACCGCGATATCGTCGGGCACCTTCAGCCCGTGCTCCCGGATGGCGGTGTAGGCGCCAACGGCCATCTGGTCGTTCGCGGCCACGATGGCGTCGATCGGAACGCCACGTGAAAGCAGCTTACGCATGGCCTCGGCCCCGGACTCCGGCGTGAAGTCGCCGTATTCCACGAGCTCGGTGTCTTCCATGCCGTAGCGTCGCACCGCCTGCCGCCAGCCCTCGAGTCGATCGAGTCCGGGCGGCATGTCCTGTGGACCGGCGATGACCCCGATGGCCTTCCGGCCGCGCTCGACGAGATGATCGATCGCGCCGCGTTCGCCCGCGATGTCGTCGACACCAACGAAGTAGCTGTCGGCCTGGTCATCCGGCTGCAGCGGGCGTCCGGCGTACACGACAGGCAGCGAGCGCTCGATGTGGGCGTATGAGTGGTCGCCACTGTGGTGCGAAACGATGAGCGCTCCGTCGACGTTGCCACCCATGAGGTAGCGACGCGTCTTATCGGGTCGAGATTCGACAGCGATCATCATGTTGAGCGTGTATTCGGTGTTGCCGAGAAACATTGCGACGCCCTGAACAATGGACGCGAAGAACGGGTCACCAAAGACCATCGCCGTCGACTCCGGGATGACCAGGGCGATCGCCTGCGTGCGCCGGCTCGCGAGAGAACGTGCGGCGCGATTCGGAACGTAGTTGAGTTCCTCGATGGCTCGCTGGACGGCGGCCACCACATCCGCGGTGACGCTCGGAGATCCATTGACAACTCTCGACACGGTCGACCGCGAAACTCCGGCGAGGGCGGCGACCTTCTCGAGCGTGGGCGCGGTGGCGACGTCGGTGGTATCAGACGTCATGCGTCCCGCCCTTCATTCGGCCTCCATGCTAGTGGGCCAACGGTGTTAGGCAGTCGCTGCGCGACTACTGGGCAGCGCGTCCTTCGCGGTCGCCGTTGCGATGATCTTCGCGTAGGCCAGTCCGCTGTCCTTGATGATGCGTTCCTGGCTGTCGTAGTCGACGTGAATAATGCCGAAACGCTTGCCGTAGCCCCACGCCCATTCGAAGTTGTCCAGCAGCGACCAAACGAAATAGCCGCGGACATCCGCGCCTTCTGCGATCGCATCTCCCACCGCGGCGATGTGCTGCACGATGTACGACTCGCGGTCGCTGTCGTGTACGGCACCGTCATCCGAAACACTGTCGTCGTAGGCGGCGCCATTCTCGGTGATGTACAGCGGAGGCAGCGTCGGGTACTCCTTGCCGAGGCGAACCAGCAGGTTGTAGAGACCGGCCGGATGCACTTCCCAGCCCATCGCCGTGCGTGGCAGACCGCGCAGCGGAAACGACACGTACTCGCTGCCGACCAGCGACGAGCTCGTCGGGCGGCCGGTGGGCTTGAACTCGCGCTCGTCGCTCGCCGTGGCGGGATGCCCGCTCACCGAATCGTCGTGATAGTGGTTCACACCCAGAAAATCGATCGGGGCGCTGATGATCTCGAGGTCGCCGGGCTCGACAACGTCTGCGAGTCCGTAGTCCTTGACGTCCTCGAGCAGGTCCGCGGGGTACGAGCCCTCGAGGATCGGGTTCAGGAAGGCGCGGTTCCACAGCGCATCCGCTCGGCGTGCGGCTTCGACGTCGACCGGGTCGGAGGTGTCGTGCGGCACCGCGTTGGTGAGGTTGAGAGTGATCCCCAGCTGGATCGGATGGCCGGCGGATTCGCTGCGCGAGCGCAGCGAACGCACGACGAGTCCGTGGCCGAGGTGCTGGTGATGCAGCGCGGCGAGCGCCGCGGCGGGTTCCTGTCGGCCGGGTGCGTGGTCGCCGGCGGCGTATCCGATGAGCGACGAGCACAGCGGCTCGTTGAACGTCGTCCAGCGGTCCACGCGGTCGCCAAGGGCGTCGTAGACGACGTTCGCGTAGTCGAGATAGCGGTACGGGGTGTCCCGGCTCGGCCAGCCGCCGGCCTCCTCGACCGTCTGAGGCAGATCCCAGTGATAGAGCGTGAGCCAGGGAAGGATGCCTGCTTCGAGCAGTTCGTCGACCAGCGACGAGTAGAAGTCGAGCGCCTTCTGATTCACGGCGCCGTCATCCGGCTTGATCCGTGCCCAGCTGGTGGAGAACCGGTAGGACTGCAGGCCGAGTTGCTTCATCAGGGCAACATCCGCGGGCATGCGGTGGTAATGGTCATCCGCGCGCTCGGGGGTGTCCCCGCCGGCAACGGCATCCGGGATGCGCGCGAACGCGTCCCAGATCGAGTCCGTCTTGCCATCCTCGTGCGCTGCGCCCTCGATCTGGGCAGCCGCGGTCGCGGCTCCCCACAGGAAGCCGTTCGGCCATGAAATGTGGTCGGGCGTGCTCACGTGATGTTTGTCCGTTCTCAAGATTCGGGGGGTTGCACTAATGGATCTACTTGACGGCGCCAGCGCTAAGACCTGCGACGAAGTTTCGTTGGAGCAAAAGGAAGCCGACGACGACCGGCACGCTGACGACCAGCGAGGCCGCCATGATCTGGTTCCAGAAGACCGCCGTCTCCGATGAGTACTGCGTGAGACCCACCGAAAGCGTGCGGAGGTTCTGGAACTGGCCGACGAACGCCGAAGCGAACAGCAGCTCGCCCCACGCGGTAATAAAGGAGTAGACGATGACAGCGACTATTCCGGGGCGGGCAACGGGAAGGATGACCCGGAACAGCGTGGTCAGTGCGGAAGCCCCATCCACCTTTGCCGCCTCATCGAGGTCGCGAGGGATGTTGTCGAAGTAGCCCGTCAGCATCCAGATCGCGAAGGGCAGTGTGAAGGTCAGGTAGGTGATGATGAGACCCCACAGCGTGCCGACCAGGGGGATGCCGGTCGCCGTGTGGATGTTGACGAAGATGATGTAGAGCGGCAGCAGGAACAGGATTCCGGGGAACATCTGCGTCGACAGTACGGCCGTGGTGAAGACCGACCGTCCGCGGAAGCGCCAGCGGGAAACCCCGTAGGCGGCGAAGGTCGCGATAATGACGCTGCACAGGCTGGCCGCCGTGGAGACGATGACGCTATTGCCGAAGTATTGGGCCAACGGAACGGTCGTCCAGATGTCGATGAACGGCTGGATGGTGAACGTGGTCGGCCACCAGGTGAAGGTGCTCTGCACGTCCGCCAGCGGTTTCACCGACGACACGATCATGACGTAGAGCGGGAGCGCCACGAAGATCGTCAGGACGACGATCACAACGACGCGGAAGACCTTGAAGGCTGTTGTCTCACGCACGGGTGGACCTCCGGTTTACGAACAGCAAATAGAGCACGGACACGACGAGCAGGAACAACAGCAGCAGTGTCGACATTGCGGCACCGAAACCGAAGTTCTGGATCGTGAACGCGTTGTTGTAGATGTGCCAGGAAACGAGATCGCCGGCTGGCGGCTGACTCTCACCGAACAGAATGGCGGGATCGTTGAAGTCGTTGAAGGTCCAGAGGAACAGCACTAGCACGAGCACCTTGTTCACCGCGCCGAGCTCGGGAAGCGTGATCGAGCGCCACTGGCGGAACGGTCTCGCACCATCCAGGGCGGATGCTTCGTACAGGTCCTCGTTGATCGTCTGTAGTCCCGCCATCAGCATCAGGAATGCGAAGGGCCAGGTGCGCCAGATCGCGACGACGCAGAGGGCGCCGAAGGAGTTCGAGCCGATGAGCCAGAACGGCTGGGATGTGGGCGTAGCCAGGTGCAGGAAGACGATCATCTGGTTGATGACACCCGTCTGCTGCTGGAACATGAACTTCCAGGCGATGATGCCCGCGTAGATCGGGATGGCGTAGGGAATCAGGAAGATGGTGCGGAAGATTGCGCGAGCCCGGAACGAGCGCTGAAGCGCGACCGCCGCGCTCATCCCGAATCCCCAGGACAGTCCAACGACGACGAGCGTGAAACCACAGCTGATCGCGAACGAGTTGAGGAGGGCAGCGCCCTGGGCGTTGGTGAGGCTAATCGCGATGCCGTAATTGTGGAAGCCCACGAAAGGTGCCTGCGACCAGTTGGCGATGAAGTAGTTGGTCAGCTCCAGGAAGCTGATCCAGATCCCGGTGACCATCGGGGTGAAGTGAATGAGCAGTTCGAAGACGACTGCTGGTGCAATAAGTGCGTAAGGAAGCCATGGCTTCGACTGGTGGCGCTTTACGCCATCCTTGCCACCGCCCCCCGGGCGCACAGCCTGGGGGCTGGGAGTCGCTGTTGTGATCGCCATGACTGTCGGCGTGCCTTTCTCGAAGACTGAGGGCGCGAGCCGTAGCTGGCGTCGCGCCCCCAGTCCTATTGGTGAGGGACCGTTTGTTTAGTAAACGGTCTTACTGCGATGCGGTCGCGGTGACCTTATCTTGCGCGGTTTGCAGGGCTGCCTTGACATCCGCTGCGGTCACGGTACCGCCGGTAGCGATCGTTGCAAACAGTCCGCTGACTGCTGCGCCGACGTTCTGCTCGAACGCACCCTCGGATGCGACCAGCGGGTATGGCGCCGCTTGGGTGTCGTAGACCTTCTGGAAGACCGACTCGAAGTCCTTGTCCGCCGCGAAGTTCGGCTTCACACCCTTCACGACCGGGATCGTGCCGTACGGGCGGCCGATGGCAGCCTGTGCGTATGAGCCAGTCATGAACTTGATGAATTCGAGGTCAGCCTTCTGGTTCTTCGAGTTCTTGAAGATGGAAAGGTTGATTCCCTGAATACCGCTGTTGATCTGCTTGCCGCCCGACGGTGCCGGAATGTTCGACACGCCATAGGCGCTCGGGGACATGCCGTCCGCGGTCAGCGAGGTGTTTCCGTTGTTCTGGTTGACGATCATCGCGACCTTGCCCTTGGCGAAGTCGGCCGAAGCCTCGGTGCCATTGCTGTACTCGGCGTCAGCCTTGCTGACCACCTTGTCGGTCTGCATCAGGTTGAGGTAGCGCAGAACACCCTGAACGTTGGCGTCGGAGGTGAACGTCGGGTTGCCCGACGAGTCGTACCACGATCCACCGTTCTGCTCAGCCGTGATGAACGCGAAGTGAACATTCTCGGTGTAGCTGCCGGCTTCGAGGCCAAGACCTTCAACTCCGCCGGTGGTCAGCTTCTGCGCATCCGTGACCAGGTCTTCCCAGGTCGCGGGCGGTCCGCTGATTCCGGCTTTGGCGAACAGTGCCTTGTTGTAGAACAGGCCGTAGCTCAGACCGATGTACGGAACCGAGGTCGGCGCCTGTCCGGCGAGACCACCCGTTGCCAGCGCCGACGGGATGAACCGCGAGGTTCCGCCGATGGCCTTGGCCGCCGAGCCGGTGAAGGGCACGAATGCCTTCGTCGCGGCGAGGTACGGTGCCCAGGTGTTACCGATGTTCAGAACGTCCGGGCCGGAACCCGACGACACTGCGTTATTGATGTTGTTCTGCAGGTCGCCCCAGCCGATCACTTCGAGGTTGACCTTGATGCCGGTCTCCTTGGTGAAGTGGTTGAGGATCGGCGTGAGGATCTTGACATCCGCTGCCGTCGTCGTGCCCGACTGGTTGCTCGCCCAGTAAGTGATGGTCGAGCCGGAAACGCCGTTAGAGCCGTTACCACCGCTGCTGCTGCAGCCCGTGGCAACTAGTGCAAAAGACGCCGCGGCAACGATGGCTGCCGACAGCTTGGTGCGTCGTGAAAACTTCACGGTCACTCCTTTGTGTGCGTGGATAGGGAAAATGTCCTGGTAGCGCCCCTGCGTCGTGAGAGCGCTCTCACAAGATCGA
>DATAXD010000069.1:0-2996 GCA_036266835.1 Galbitalea sp.
CGATATGTGGTGCCCAAGCTCCCGCCGGAACAGTACTCGAGAACGATGTACGGCAGGTCCTCGGCCGAGATGCTCGCCGCGAATATTGTCGCGATGGCCGGGTGACTCGATAGTTGCGCCATGAGGTTCGCTTCGGCGACAAACTGTCGACGTGACGGCGTGTCGAGCGACCCGACCCGAAGAACCTTAATCGCGACTTTGCGGCGGGGGAGTTTTTGGCGATACATGTAGACGTCAGAGAAACCACCACTGCCGAGAATGCTCAAATACTCGAAACCATCGATCGCGGGCGCGGTCGCTTCTCCGCCATTCACTGTGGGCTCCTCGGGTTTCCGACGAGGCTATGATCGCACACGGCTCCGTGTCGCGATTGTCTTTCAGCACGGTTGTGGTCGTGGACGGCAATCTAGGGTGGTCGTGTGCGACTGAGCGAATTCCAGCTGGCGATCGCCGATGAGTTCGGCGAGGCGTACGGCAAAGTGCTGACCCACGACCTGGTTCTCGAAGAGGTTGGTGGGCGAACGGCGGACCAGGCCATAGCTGCCGGCGAATCCGTGCGTGCCATCTGGCTGGCGCTCTGTCGCGCGATGGATGTCCCACCATCGCGCTGGTATGGCGTAGGTATCCGCGAACCGAAGAAGCGCTAGCTCCGTCCGTGCGCGCTATTCGCTCACTCGGCGGGTACGGCTCGCTTCGCGGGCGACCGCCCAGGGGTCGGCAACGGGTCCGAGGTGCGCGAGCTTGTCGGGGCTGAGCATGAACCGGATCGACTGGATTTGGCCGCCGAGCACATCGATCGTGAAGGTGTTGATGATCATGCCAGCGCGATCATGGACGATTGCGCCGGCCTGGCCGTTGATCTCGACTGGTTGGACGGTGGCATCGATTGCGGTGAGCCGCGAGAAGATCGAGGCGAGCACGCGAGCCACGTTGTCGGCGCCGACAACGCTCTTACCGAGCGCGGGAGCTTTGCCTCCGCTGTCTCCGATTGCCTGGACGTCCGCGGCGAGCAACTGTCGCAACCGTTCGACGTTGCCGTCGCGCAGCGCGTCGAAGAATCGCGCCGCGAGCGCGTCCCGTTCGGTGCGGTCGGCTTCGAATCGGGGCCGGCCGTCGTCCATGTGATGTCGCGCACGGACCGCGAGCTGGCGACACGCCTCTTCCGATCGGCCGACGGCCGCGGCGATTTCGTCGAAGTCGAATCCGAAGACATCCCGCAAGACGAACACCGCTCGTTCCAGCGGGCTGAGTCGCTCCAGCAACAGCAAGGCGGCCGTCGACAGGGAGTCGGCCAGCTCGGCGGCGCGTGCAGGATCTTCATAGGGGTCGGTGAGCAGCGGCTCGGGCAACCATGGCCCCACGTAGCTCTCGCGACGTACGCGGGCCGATCCGAGAACGTCGATCGAAATTCGGGTGACGACAGCCGAGAGAAAGGATTTGATCGAGTCGGGCTGGGTTCCCGAGGCGTCCCAGCGCAGCCAGGCCTCCTGAACCGCGTCCTCCGCGTCAGTGACGCTGCCGAGGATCCGGTAGGCGATCGAGAACAGCAACGGTCGCAACTGTTCAAATTCCTCGGTCCGAGTCATGCGAACTCGGCCTTGAAGCCGTCGCGCCACGAGGGGTAGGCGAGTTGCCAGCCAAGTTCACGCTTCGCTTTCGCGTTGGAGAACCCGTGGCCCTGGGTCATCATTGCCACCATCATTTCTCCGACCATTGGGCGGACCAGCCAGGTCGGAAGCCGCAGCGGCGGCTTGGCCCCGACGCACTGCGCAAGGTAAGGCACCCAGTCTCGAATCGGCGCGGGCTCGTCATCGACGATGTTGAACACGCCAGCCGCCTTCCGCTCCACTGCCAGGACAGTCGCCGCCGCGGCGTCGTCGGCATGCACCAGCGACATCCATCCGTTCCCGCCGCCAACGATTGGGAACATCCGCTTGCGCACCAGTGACACCCATCCCTCAATGGCGTCCGGGGCATACAGCGCACCGTAGCGCAACACCGCGCCGTCGGCCCGCGAGACAGCATCCTCAAGATGGTAGACCGCCTCGCCCCCAATCACCTCGAGCGGGTCGTCCTCGGACTTGATCGGGCCGCCTTCGGGCGTGCAGTTGAAAATTGCGGCGCCCTGCACGACCACACGGCACCCGCCAACCGCTGCTGCGGCGGCAATCAGATGATCTGTCCCCTCGCTACGCAGCCGGTTCGTGGTCGCAAAGTACTCGGGTTTGCTGGGGCTCGCCTTCCCCACGTGGTCAGGAGCCAGCGCGGTCATTTGGCTCACGATTGCGTCCGGGCGGGCGGTGGCGACGGCCGTACTTACGGCCACAGGATCCAGCCCGTCCATCACCGCACCCTGTGCGCCCAGTTGCTCCAGCAGCGCCAGCTTTGCCGTGCTCGTCGTTGTCGCGGTCACCTGATGCCCACGGGCCACCAATTGCCTTACCAAGCGCCGTCCGACCACCCCGGTCCCGCCTGCCACAAATACTCGCACGCTCTGCCACCTCTCATCTGCTGCCTGCGCTGCTACCTACTGAGACGAAATAGGCGGTCAACTCGTGACATCGAGGCATCACGGTCTTGGTCCGGGCGACGGTTCCCCATCGGAGGATGTGCCTGCGCGACCGGGCACAAGCATCCCGGATGAAGGCAATTGCCGTCGGCGTGTTGCTCGAACACGTGTTCGGTTAGGGATAGAGTCCTACACAGCGAGATTCGAATGCGAGTTATTCGAGTGTCGCCCGTGTGTCCGGCCGAAATGTCGGATCCCGAGCGTACTGTCTGACTCGTAAGCGCGTATCGCCAACAGCTTCAACAGCACAACTGCTTCAACAGCACAACTGCTTCAACAGCACAACAGCCTTTGTCGGGAGGCTGTCGGCCTTGTTTCATCGGCCAGCAGCGAAACGACAGCCTATGGGGCACACCGATTACCAGAACCGGGTGAGAACCCGCCCGCTGGCAGAAAAGAAGGACAAGGAAATGCCATCAGCAGTCGA
>DATAXD010000003.1:0-5344 GCA_036266835.1 Galbitalea sp.
GCAGGGCTTCGGTCGCGTCGAAGGTGTCACCCGTGAGGATCCAGCGCATCGCGTTGCCCCAGCCGGCCGCTCGCGGAAAACGTATGGTGGCGCCACCAAACGGAAGGATTCCGCGGGCAACCTCGATCTGCGCGAACGTGGTGCTCTCGGCGGCAACGGCGATGTCGCTCGCCAGGATCAGCTCGATGCCGAGCGTCAGGCAGATGCCCTGCACCGCGATGACCACGGGTTTTGTGAGCTGCTCGCCGCTGACCTGCCAGGGATTGATACCGCCCTCGGGCACAATGTCGAGACCGTCCGCACCGATCCGCGGAGCGACATCCGCAAGGTCGAGGCCGCCGGTGAAGTGGTCGCCGTGCGCGTAGACCAGGCCGCACCGCAGCTCGGGATCGCGCTCGAGTTCGCCGTAGGCGAGTGATAGCTCCTGAAGGAGTCGCCAGTCCGCGGCGTTGCGCTTGTCGGTGCGATTGAGGCCGATGAGAAGGATGTGGTCGTCGCGATCGACCGTGACGCGTGGCATGTGCCTATTCTGCGCGCCGCCGCCCCTGCGACGCGCTTGGCCTTCCGCCCATGAATCGCTCCTGCGGCGCACAAGCGCCTTGTAGCGGCTCGTTCGGCGCTTAGCGCCGAACGGGCGCTCTCATTGTTCAACTCACAACCGATAGTCGAGTAGCGCCGCGCAGCACAACGGATGGTCGAGTAGCGCCGCGCAGGACAACCGATGGTCGAGTAGCGCCGCGCAGCGACGCGTATCGAGACCCCCGTAGCCCTTAACTGGCGAGGGCCCCGATGATTCGGAGGATCGTCGGCAGGTCCTGGGTCGCCTGCTCCGGAGAGGTCGGCGCGAACTCTGTGATCCCGGCGCCAACCAGCTCGTACTTCGCCTTCACTTCGCGGATCAGGTCGACCAGCGTTCCCGCCGCCAAGCCGAACGGCACGGGCGAATCGAGTCCCTCGAACTCGGCCGGGTCGAGCACGTCGAGGTCCACGTGGATGTACACGCGCGTCGCTCCGGTCGCCTTCACCGCGGCCACCAACTGCTTCGCGGTGACTGCGGCGGCTTCGAGGAGCGGAATACCGGATGCCGTCAGATACTGCTCCTCCGGTGGGTCGAGTTCGCGGGAACCGACGAGGATCACGTCACTGGGTTTGAGCGGACGTGCTGGCACGAGCCCGGGCTCGCCTTCCCCGAGGAGGGTTCGAAGCACCATCCCGTTGAATACGGTGGATGGCGAGGACTCGGGAGTATTCAGGTCCCCGTGCGCGTCGAACCAGATCAGCGCGAGATCGCCCTGGTCGGCGACTCGTTCGACGGCCGCGAGCTCGACTCCGCAGTCGCCGCCGACTGTGATCACGACACCATCGATCGTCGACAGTGTCATCGCGAGTCGGTCACGCACGAGCTGGATTGAACTGAAGCGCGCGACACCGGTGCCCTGCATTTCGCCGGCTTCCAGCGGTACGGCAACCGAGACTGTGCTGGCGGTGGGCAGGTCGCCGCGGATTGCATCCGCGCCATCCATCAGGCGCATCGCTCGACTGGACCCCGAACCTTGCCATTGCGGCACTACTACGAAGGTTGCGGGCACGAAACTTAGTGTGCCACTTTCTCGCGACCTTCCCAGTCGCGCTCGGCGTCTTACTGGGAGACGGCGACGTTCGCGTTGGCCGCCACGATTCCGACGTGCTGCCCGTTCGCCAGTGCCAGTTCGATGAATGCTCCTACCCGGTACTCGCCGGTGGGAGCATTGCCAGCAGCGCAATCGACACCGGGAAACGCGACCGCGATGCTCTCCGATGCCCCCGGCGCGAGACTGACCGCATGCGCCGCCGAGTCGTTGTTTCCTATTGGGGACACGATCAAGCCCCGATCGACGATGAATGGAACAGGCGTTGAGGCTGTCCCGGATATTGCGGCCTGACCCGTGTTGGTAAGGGTGACGACGCCGTCACTGCTGTGACCTTCACGCTCGGCGGGGAATGACAACTGGGCGGCGATGTCGTTGGTGATCGGCGGAAGGGTAGCGGTACCGCACCCGCAAAGCACTTTGTCGCCGGGGATGGGCGAGATCGCCTCGCACACCCCACCGAGGCGCGGTCCCACCGTATGGATCGTCGCACCCGTCGCTGGCAGGGCGCCCGGATGGTTGGATCCGCTGCTCGCGGCGGATGTGGTCGATGGGCTCAGGTTGGGGAGCACCAGGCTCGCCCCGCCTATCGCGCCGGCCACGACAAGCAGCGACGCCGTCCCGAGCGCGATGAAACGCCGCAGTCGACGACCGCGACTAGCACGGATGACGGCGTCGGCATCCAGTTGCGCGTTCGGCAGTGGTGCAGTGAAGAGTGGTCCGAGGTTTGGTTCGGTCATTGTGTACTCCCGTGTTTCCTGGCGTTGCTCGGCGTCGACGTGTCGACCGGCGGTGGCTGATCGCGCAGGGCGACCGCCATCTTGGACAGTCCATCGCTCAGGTAACGCTTGACGGCACCCGAGCTGAGGGCGAGGGTCTCGGCGATGTCGTCGACCTTGAGGTCCTCGTAGTAGCGCAAAACCAGGCACGCGCGTTCACGCGGTGTCAGTTTGCGAAGTTCGTCGTGAAGGTCGATGCGGGTGTCCGTCGCCACATCGCTGGTGTCGAACTCAACCGGGACCGCCTCGAGATGCTGGATGCGGCGCCAGGACGAGCGCCGCCGCCCGGAGTCGATGAAACCGTTCAGGATGGCGCGGCGCACGTACGCTTCAGCGCTCGTCACGGTGTGTCGGTTGCGCAGTCGGCCGAACACTCGTACCAACGCGTCCTGCACGAGGTCCGCAGCGTCGTCCCAACTGCCCGAGACGAAATATGCATACCGAGTAAGCGCATCGCCGCGTTCGGCGACCAGTTCGTGGACGACCGTTTCCCATGATGCGGGGCGGGACGCCGCATCGGATGACATCGTCGACATCGTCTCTCCCCGCGTTGGTCCGTGGTTGGTCTGCGATCACCCTAGAAGTGATCTCACTGACTAAGACGCAGGAGTGGCCCGAAACGTTGGGTCAGGTGATCATTCGATCTGCCAGCTTGCGTAACTCAGGCAGGATTTGGGCGAGCGCCGTGCGATCCGCGAAAACGCGGGCCGACAACCGCGCGACACCTCCGACTTGCAGGAGTTACGCACGTCGCGGCCGCTCATCGCGACGGAAAGCGGGCCGAAGTGGCCCAAAGTCGGCCGGTGGTGCCCCCACGCAGATTCGAACTGCGGCCCCTGCCTCCGGAGGGCGAAAAGTGGCTTGATTTGACGCGGCTACTGGCCAAAATCCCTGTGTTTATGCCGGATTGTGATCAACAGAGAATCAGGTAAATCAAGGTGATCGAACTCAAACGTTGCCATTCTGTTGCCACGGGACGGTTTTGCACCTCGCAAGCGTTGGATGTTTCGCCGCGCTCGATTAGCCTTTGACATCATCGGTGCGTTAGCGAACTGAAGCGGGGAGTCAGCTTTGGCCATCAGCGCAACGACTTTCGATGACGGCGTCCTTGCATCGTTTTCGTTCCTAGCGTCGCAATTCGGAATGTCTTCATCGCACGATAGCGACGACGATCTGGACATTTTTAGATACACGGGTGCCCGATTCGCGGTTGACGCCTACCTCGAGTTCTATGGCGGTCAACTTGGGGCGACGATTCGAAGCGGCGAGGAGCCTGGCTCCGGGTTGCCGGTGGAGACGTTTCTCGGGTCATTCGATGACAGTGCGGCTCCATCCTTCCCGGGACTGATGGCCACAACTGACGCGGCAGCAGAGCGACTGATCGACAAGCTGGCCGGGGCGGTCAAGTACATTCTGCACAAGCTCGACCAAGATCCTGTTGGCGTGCTCGGGCGAGCCCGCGAATTCGGCTCACTGTACGGGCGCGACCTCCAGCTAGCGCCACTTCGTAGAGAAGCGGCGACAGCGTGGGTCGCGTCGGATTGGCAGGCCGTCATTTCCGCTTACGAAGCGATCCATGATTTGAGACCGTCCGTCGAGCTTCTTCCATCTGATCTGGCAAAGGTTGAAATCGCGAGGAGAAACTGCGCGGCCGAAACCAACGCCGGAATGTAACGGGCTCAGCTCGGCCGCCTGATCAGCCCAGCTCAGGCGTCGTTGGTCGTTCCGGCGCATCCGGGATTCCAACCTCGAACAATCGCTCGAGCAGAATGATCGTTCGTTCCTTGAGAGCATCGCCTGGATAGAAAGACTCGAACAGGCTCTCAGCGCCGTCAATGGATTCGATCCCGTTTAGCGCCAGCAGATTCGCGATGTCGTCGGTGTCTCGTCCCGGCCGCGCTGCGTTGAGCTTCATGGCAAGTAGCGCATCGATTGGTGCGACCAAGATCGACACGTTCTCGTCGTCGAAGATCGACTCCCAGTCGACGGTTTGACCCCATGCTGGGATAAAACCCACGGCCTCATTGTTTAGCCAGTCGTTCGGCCAACCGCGGTCCAGCGCGATCTGTTCGATGATCGGCGTGATCTGAGCAATGGGCTCGATTTGAGCGTCGATGTCTGCGGTGGTTGCGCGTTCAAAATACGCGAGTCGAATTGCGGCGCCACCGACGATTCGAATTGAGACGCCGCTGATGCCCTGCTCGTGCGTCTGGTGGACGAGCTCGCGTAAACCATCGATGAGGTCGTGTCGATCTAGCTGCAAGGTTCTAGACGCTTTCTAGGGTGGCTCGCTCGATCAGCACGTTACGCCGGAGAAATTCGACGGGCACGTTTGCGAGGCTGGGCTCGAGATCGTATTTGCCGAGCTGGGGCGATTCTGCCTTTGGCAAGGTGCGGCCCGCTGCACTTATCCACTCCGGCTTCGGCAGCTTGGACTTCGAGAGCCAGTAGTCGGCCAAAGCGGCAAGCGCTGCGTCCCACGCCCGCGATCCGGTCGGATGCGGCTCCGCCACGGTCAGCACCACACGGTCGACCCCCTTTGCCCGGTGAAGCCTGTCCGAGTAGTCCAAGAAGGCGCGTAGAGCCGAGTCGGTCGCGTTGGGCTTGAGCGCGACCGAGATCCGCTCCGCGGTCTCGATTGCATCGGGCCCGACGCCGGGGACCGCGATGATGCGGTGACCGGTCTGTCGAAGCAGGCGTTCAAGCGTGTCGACGGTTGGCGTGCGCTTGCCGGCTTCGATGGTTGAGATGTCAGGTTGGCTCGTTTTCGTGCGCGCGGCCAGGTCACCCTGACTGATGCCACTTGTCAGGCGTGCGGATCGAAGCAATGTCGATGCGGCCATTTCGCTCTTTCTCTAGATATATCTAAGTCGATATATTAGTGGATCACTTGAGGGTAGTCGAGATAAATAAATTTCTTACCGAGTGACTAGTCGT
>DATAXD010000007.1:0-17904 GCA_036266835.1 Galbitalea sp.
TTTTAGAGCCTTTTGCCGCCCCTCACGGGATTGAAGTTTGCGCGCCCACCACAGGCCCTTGATGGCGAGGTTGATCGACTCGGTGCCGCCGGAGGTGAAGGTCACTTCGACGGCATCCGCACCCACCGATGCGGCGACCTGCTCGCGCGCCTCCTCGAGCATCCGCTTCGCGTTCTGGCCCTGGCTGTGAATCGACGACGGATTGCCGACCACCGAAAGCGCCTCGATGTACGCGCCAAGAACCTCGGCGCTCATGGGCGTAGTCGCCGCATGATCGAGGTAGACAGCCATCGCCGAAGCCCTTCCGTAACATCCATGACTCGCAGGATTACTACTCTAAGACGCATGCCACCGTCCGATCCGCTGCACGATCTCGGCGTGCGCCAGACCCCGCGGGGCGGCGAGCTGCGCGTCTGGTCGAGGAATGCGACGGGCATGGAACTCGTCATCTTCGACGACAAGGATCCAAGCTGGGTGGCGTCGGTCAGCCCGATGACGAGGGGCGACGGCCAGGTCTGGAGCGGGTCCAGCCCACGGCTGACGACCGGCGCGCGCTACGCGATCCGCGCATCCGGCCCGAAGGGGCGCACTCACGATTTCGATCCGACTCGCAACCTGATCGACCCATACGCCCGAGGCCTCGCGCGCACGAGTTCCGGCGAGTGGCGCTCGTATGTTCAGGATGACGCGTTCGACTGGGGCAACTCCGAGCGACCGAGCACCAACCTCGATCACAGCGTGATCTACGAGGCACATGTCAGCGGCCTGACCCGATCCAACCCGAGCGTGCCGGAAGAGCTCCGCGGCACCTACGCAGCCCTCGCGCACGAGAGCACAATCTCCTACCTGAAAGACCTCGGGGTCAACGCCGTGGAGCTGCTGCCGGTGCACCAGTCCGTCACCGAACAGCGACTCGTCAAACAGGGACTTGCCAACTACTGGGGCTACAACACGCTCAACTTCTTCACCCCGCACGCCAGCTATGCCAGCCGCGCGGCACAGTTCGGCGGCACCGGCGCGGTGCTGCGCGAGTTCAAGGGCATGGTCAAGTTGCTGCACGAGGCCGGCCTCGAGGTCATCCTCGACGTGGTCTACAACCACACGTCCGAGGAGGGTCCGGGTGGCCCGACCACGTCCCTGCGCGGCCTCGACAACGCCTCCTACTACCGGCAGATGGCGGACGGCGACTACATCGACGTGACCGGATGCGGCAACACCGTCGACTTCTCGCTACCCGCAGCGCAGCGGCTCGTGCTCGACTCGCTTCGCTACTGGTTCAACGAGGTGCGCGTCGACGGCTTCCGATTTGACCTGGCGGCCACGCTGGGGCGCGACGCCGATGCGGACTTCGACCCGCACCATCCGCTTCTCGGAGCGATCGCGAACGACGCAACGCTGGCCGGCGCAAAGATGATCGCCGAGCCGTGGGACGTGGGGATGGGCGGATGGCAGGTCGGTAAGTTCCCAAAGGGCTTCTCGGAGTGGGACGACGGCTACCGCGACCGCGCTCGCGACTTCTGGCTCACGGACATCGCGGCCGCCCGACACCACGGCGTCGCCGCCCAGGGTATCGGCGGATTCGCGCGGCGGCTCGCGGGCTCGTCGCACGTTTTCCCCGAGAGCCGCGGCCCGCTCGCATCCGTCAACTTCATTACCGCGCACGACGGCTTCACGATGGCCGACCTCACCGCTTACAACCAGAAGCACAACCTGGGCAATGGCGAAAACAACCGCGACGGCGCCGACAACAACCACTCGTACAACCACGGTCTCGAGGGCCCGACCCGCGATGAGCAGGTGCTCGAGGCTCGTTGCAAGGCGATGCGCAACCTGCTCGGCACGCTGATCCTCTCGGCCGGAATTCCGATGATCACCGCAGGCGACGAATTCGGACGCAGCCAGCGGGGCAACAACAACGCCTATTGCCAGGACAGCGACCTCACCTGGCTGGGCTGGGTCGGGCGTGAGGAATGGCAGGATGAGCTGCTCGCCGTCACCCGGACGCTTCTGCGTCTGCGGCGCGAGAACCCGGCGCTTCGTCCGGTGCGCTACGCCCGGTTCGGCGAGACCATTCCGTCGGCATCCCAAATGGACTGGTACAACACCGAGGGTCTCTCGATGCGTGAGAAGGACTGGAATTCGCCCACCGCACGCACGCTCCAGTACCTGGCAGCGTCGACTCCCGAGTTCGAGGACTTCAACCGCATCCTGCTCGTCGTACACGGCATCGAGCAGGACGTCACGATCACACTGCCCGAGCACGAGGGCGTCGCCGAGTACACCCTGCTGTGGGACTCGGCGCGCGACGACCTCACCGCCGCCGCGCTCGAGCACCAGCCCGGCGACGACGTTCTCGTCGCGGGCGCGTCGATGCAGCTCTATCGAGCGACCGGCGAGCTCAGCTCATAGCCGCTGCCAGGACGGCTTGTTGTCCCAGACGAAGCGGTAGTAGTCGAGGCCCGCGAGTTCGCTGGCGGCAGCCTCATCCAGAATGACCGCGGCTTTCGGATGCAGCTGGATGGCCGACGCCGGATTGCTTGCCGTCACGGGTCCCTCGATAGCACCGGCCACGGCCCGCGCCTTGCCCGCACCGAACGCGAGCAGCAGCAGTTTGCGCGCGCGACGGATCGTGCCGAGCCCTTGCGTTACGCAGTGCACCGGCACGTCGTCGGGCGAGGCGAAGAACCGGGCATTGTCGGCTCGTGTCTGCCGGGTCAACGTCTTCACCCGGGTGAGCGACTCGAACGAGGATCCGGGCTCGTTGAAGCCGATGTGCCCGTCGGTGCCGATCCCGAGGAGCTGCACGTCGATGCCGCCCGCCGCCACGATCGCGCGTTCGTACTCCTCGCCCGCCTGCTCGATCGTGTCGATCGCGCCGTTCGGAACCTGGATGAGGGCGGGATCGAGACCCAGCGGCTCGACGACCTCGCGCGTGATGATCGACCGGTAGCTCTGCGGATCTTCCGGTGCGAGACCGACGTACTCGTCGAGGGCGAAGCCGCGGACGCGGGAGACGTCGACCGGGTTTTTCGCGAGCAGCTCGGCGAGGGCGCGATAGACGGGCAGCGGCGTCGAGCCGGTCGCGAGGCCGAGAACGGCATCCGGCTTTTTGCTGATCAGTCGTAGGATGCTCTGCGCCGCCAGTTCCCCGGCTTCGGCTTCGCTGCCGACGACGATGACCTCAGTCACGCCTACACTCCGCCCACGAGGGCCGCGCCGATCGCGGCGACCGGCCGACCTTCTGGCACCAGTCGCACCCGGGAGGTCAGGTCGAGCGACGCCAGGAAGGTCGAGGATGCGGCCCACGAGGTGAGAACGTCGCAGACGTCATCGAGCAGGCGATCGCCGAGGTGGCTGAGTCCGCCGCCGATGACGACGGTTTCGACATCCGTCGTGAGGATCAGCAGCCGCACCGCTGAAGCGACCCCGGTTGCGAGCCTGGCCCGAATCTCCTGCGCCTTCGCGTCCCCGGCATCCGCTGCGTCGAACAGAGCGAGAGCCGGATGCGGGTCGCTGGTGCTCCAGGCGCGCGCGATGCTCGATCCGGATGCGACCGTCTCCAGGCATCCTCGCTGCCCGCACGGGCAGAGTTCGCCATTCGGATCGACCGGGATGTGCCCGATCTCGCCCGCAGTGCCGCGAGCCCCACGCCAGAGCTTGCCGTCGATGACGATTCCGGCGGCGATGCCGGTGCCGAGGTTCAGGTAGGCCATCGAGGAATTGATCCCGAGCAGGCGGTACGCGCCGTAGGCCGCAGCGGTCACGTCGTTCTCGATGCGGACGTCGACGCCGAGTCGGCCAGCGAGTGCGTCACCGAGACCAAGCTCCTCGAAGCCGAGATTGACCGCGTGGCGAACGTAACCGGACGCGTTGTCGACGACTCCGGGAATTCCAATGCCGATCGACTCGAAGTCGCCGGCGCTCAGGCCGGCGAGTCCCGCGACATCCGTGATCGCGGTCATGGCTGTTTCGACGACCGCTGGCGACCCAAAGCCGGTCGTCAGCCGAACCCGGTGTGCGAGCGTGCCGGCGTCGTCGACGGCCACGGCATCCGTCTTGGTGCCACCGATGTCTATGCCGAGCCTCATGCGGTCTGCCCCGCAAGGTATGTCGTGAGCGCGCTGCCAACCAGCCGTGATGCGCCGAAGGTCGCGATGTCGGCATATTTTCGGTCGTCGGAGGGCCAACCCATGTCCACCACGACGACCGCCGGATGCTCGGCGCGCAACGCGTCAACGGTCGAGCGAGCGAAGTCGTGCCGATGGATGTCCCGTCCGACGGCGATCACTACGGCGTCGGACTCGGGGACGAGTTTCACCGCTGAACCCGGCGAGACGGTCGTGGCATCCTGCCACGGCGAGCCGGCGTGATCGCCAGTGATGGCAGGCTCGGGATTCGGGCCCCACGGCGCCAGACCGACTGCAACATTCGTACCCGTCTCGATGCGGACCAACCGGAGCGCGGCGTTCCGGTGACTGAGAATACTACGGGCGGAGTCCTGCACGTCGAAGGCGGCAACGACTCGCTTGACGTCGTCAGCCATCAGGTCGGACGCCGAGTCGGCAACAGGGATGGGAGCGCGTCCACGATCGGTCGCGAGGTCATCCGCCAGAGCGAGGATGCGGTCAGCGGCATCCTGGACCCGCGCCGCCGAGAGCCTGCCGTCCTCGATCGCGAGAAGGATGACGCGCTCGAGTTCGTCGACGTCCTCCGCCGTCGTCTCACTGCCGATGCATAGCAGGTCGCATCCGGCGTCGAGGGCCCGAACAGCCGCCTCCGGAATTCCGATGTCGCCGCTGGCGCCGGCCATGTCGAGCGCGTCGCTCACGATGACGCCGCCGAAGCCGAGCTCGTCGCGAAGCAGGTCCTGAAGGATCATGCGGCTGAGCGTCGCCGGCCGATCGGCGTCGAGTTGGGGCAGCAGGATGTGCGACGACATGATCGTCTTCGTGCCGGCCGCGATCGCCGCGACGAACGGCACGAACTCGCGCTCGCGAAGCTCATCGAGGCTCCGGTCGACGACGGGCAGCGAAACGTGTGAGTCCTGGGCGGTGTCGCCGTGGCCGGGGAAGTGTTTGGAGCAGGCGGCCACGCCGGTCGACTGGATGCCGCGCGTCCACGCCGCAACCTGGGCGGCGACTGCGCCCGGCGCCGTGCCGAAACTGCGGGTGCCGATGACCGGGTTGTCCGGATTCGAGTTGATGTCGGCATCCGGTGCGAAGTCCAGGTTGAAGCCGGTTCGCCGGAGATCCCAGCCGATGCGTGCAGCCACGGATGCCGTGTAGTCGGGGTCATCGATCCGCCCGAGCAGAGCGTTGCCGGGCAGTGGTGAACCGTCGGCGTAATGCAGCCTGGTGACGTCGCCGCCCTCTTCGTCGATGGCGATCATTGCCTGCGGGTTGGCCGCGTAGATTGCGTCGGTGAGTTCGCGAAGCTGCTGGGGAGACACGATGTTCGACCCGAACACGCACACGCCGCCGAGCCCGGCTCGCAGGCGCGACGCCAGCCACTCAGGAAGCGTCGTGCCCACGAACCCCGGAAGCAACGTCGTGAGCACGGCTCGACGATGAGCTGCTGAGTCAGGCATGTTTGTTAGTAAACCTTACAGTTCGTTCGATTGGCAAATGCGACTTGCGAAACGGGCGACGCGCGTCAAAAAATCACCGTAGTTCCGCGGGTTTTTTCGCCAATTTGCCCGGGCTCGCCGCGCGTCGTGCGCGGCGCCGGGAGGATTCGAGGCCAAAATGACGCTTGACATTTGTTTGTAAGACCGGTGTACTAACAAAATCCTGCGAACGGTCCCGGGTGGATAACTCCGAGTTCGCACCCCCTAGAGGAGCCCCTGATGCAAGTTGCCACACCGTCGCGAGACTCGGTGTCACCTGCACGTCGTGCGTTGCGCGTCACTTCGAAGGCGCTTCCCGAGCACAACCGCTTCCACAATCGCTCACTCATCCTCCAGACGCTATTCCACGGCGGAGAGATGAGCAGGGCGGACCTCGCCCGCGAGTCCGGCCTCACCCGCGTCACGGTCTCCGACCTCGTCAGCGAACTGTCAGCGGAGGGCATCGTCGAAGATCTCGGCACTCGCGTGGATACCCGGGTGGGCAAGCCCGCGACCCTGGTTGGCATCCGCCCGAACGCCTTTCACATCATCACGCTGGACCTTTCGAGCGACGAGCGCTTCGTCGGCGTCGTCGTCAACCTGCGTGGCGAGATCCTGCACCGCGCCGAGACACATGTCGAGGGCAAGACCGGCGAGGACGCGATCGCGCTCGTCATCGACCTGTACCGCAGACTCGCAGAACTCGCGACCGTGCGCATCCTCGGCGTCGGCGTCGGCACTCCGGGAATCGTCGACGACCACGGCGTGATCCAGGAGGCCCCGAACCTCGGCTGGTACGGGATCGACCTCAGGGCGAGACTCGCTGCAGAGCACGGCGGACCCGTGTACGTCGGCAACGACGCGAACGCGGCGGCGCTCGGCGTGCACACGTTCCACGAAGCATCCGACCGCAGCATCATGGTCGTCACGATCGAGCACGGCGTCGGCGTCGGCCTGATCATCGGCGGGTCGCTCGTCGTCGGCGACCAGTTCGCGGCAGGCGAGATCGGCCACCTCATCGTTGATGAGAACGGCGAGCTCTGCGCCTGCGGTCGCCGCGGCTGCCTCGAGCTTTCGCTCGCCGCCCCACACCTTCGTAAGCGTCTCGCGGATGCCGGATCCGGCGAGCGCGCGGCAATCCTCGGCGATGCCGGCCGCTCGCTCGGCGTCGCGCTCGCCCCAATCGTCAGCGCGCTGAACCTGAACGACATCGTGCTGTGCGGTCCGCCGGAGTTGCTGGACGGTCCCCTGCTGGATGCGGCGCGCGACACCATCCGTACCCGCACCCTTTCCGCGGTCAGCAACGGCCTCGACATGCGGATGGCCAAGGGCGGCGAGGACCTGCGACTCGTCGGCGCCGCCGCTCACGTGCTCTCCGCAGAACTCGGGGTGTCCTGACATGACGACGACAACCACCACAAACGTCCGGGAGGCGTTCCCGGCAAGTGGCACAGCATCCGCTGTGTCCCGCTCCACATCGACTGGCCACGCACGCAGCGCGGGCACCGGTGCCAATCACACACAGCGCGGCCTGGCCGCCTACATTAATTAGGAGATACATTGCGCAAGTCACGCCTTTTGGCGGTGGGTGCCATCGGCCTCGCGGCCGCCCTCGCACTCAGCGCCTGTTCAAGCGCCGGCGGTGGTACCACGTCTAACTCCATCGGCACGCCCAACGGCAAGGGCAAGACCCTTACCGTGTGGTCAATGACCGGTGACCTCAGCGCGAAAACGCTGGCCGCCATCAACAAGAAGTTCACGGCCGAAACCCACGCGAAGGTCAACGTACAGACCCAGCAGTGGAGCGGAATCGGAACCAAGATCACGACGGCCCTGTCGACCAGCACCCCGCCGGATGTTGTGGACCTCGGCAACACCGACGTCGCGAGCTTCGCGTCGAGCGGCGGCCTGCTGAACCTGACCGCGAACCAGAAGGAGCTCGAGGCCGGCCAGACCTGGCTCTCCGGTCTGGAAGACCCGGCTCTGGTTGGCGGCAAGCTGTTCGCCGTCCCGTCGTTCGCCGGTGACCGCGTCGTGCTCTACAACAAGACGCTGTGGGCCAAGGACGGAATCACTTCCGCGCCGACCAGCTACAGCGAGCTGACCGCGGACCTCGACACCATCAAGTCCAAGAACACCGCCGCGGACTTCTCCGCGATGTACCTGCCCGGCCAGTACTGGTATGCAGGCATGTCGTGGGTGTGGGACGCCGGTGGAGCGATCGCCAAGAAGAGTGGAAGCAACTGGAATGGTGACTTCTCGTCGGCTGCGGCCCAGCAGGGCTTGAGCGACTTCAAGACCTTCCAGAACACCTACTCCAGCAAGGCATCGCAGACGCTGAACACGGACACGCCGAGCCAGGACACCATCCTCGCCGACGGCCAGGCATCCGCGATCATCGCGAGCTCGTGGGAGATCGGAACCGTCGAGGCGACCAAGAAGCTGACCGCGGATGACCTCGGCACCTTCCCGCTTCCGGGTGAGTCGGGCAAGAACGCGCCTGTCTTCCTCGGAGGCTCCGACTGGGGCATCGCGGCCAAGAGCAAGAATGCTGCTCTCGCGAAGGTCTGGGTGAAGATTGCGGCCAGCCCGGAGATTCAGAACGACTACGTCTTCGGAACCGACGGCTGGATCCCGAACAGCGTGCAGGCATCGGCCGCTGCGGCTTCGTCGGCACCCGCGCTGAACGCGCCGTTCTTCACTGCGGCGAAGATCTCGAACCCCACCCCTGCAGCTGCGGGATGGCTGACGATCGAGGGAGACAATTCCATCACGCAGTTCTTCCAGAACGTGGCTTCGGGTTCGTCATCGGTATCGGATGCGGCTACCGCCTTCGACACGCACCTGGCGACTGCACTCAACGCCAACTAGTTACAAACGATCCAACTCGCTCTAAGAACCGAAAGTAGTCATGACCTCTTCAACTACGATCTCGTCCATGAGTGAGAGCGTGGCTGCCGGCCCCAACCGCCGGCAGCCACGCGGCTCGAAGTCTCAGCATCACACCAAGGTTGGCCGCGCTCCGCTCTGGCTTCTGACGCCCGCGGGACTGGTCATCATCGCGCTCGTCGGGGCGCCCATCATCTACCTCATCGTGACGTCGTTCACCGACTCCGATGAGACCACGCTCTTCACCGGCGCCTTCAGCTGGGTGGGTCTGAACCAGTACGCCGCGATTTTCACCAACACAGACTTCTGGTGGGCGCTCCTGCGCACCATTGCCTTCACCGCCGCGATGGTCGCCGGCAGCATCGTCGTCGGCATGGCGGTCGCGCAGATGCTGACGCGGCTGGGGTCGGTGATGCGTTACGTCGTCACGATCGTGCTGATCCTCGCCTGGGCGATGCCGAACGTCGCATCCTCCCAGGTCTGGAAGTGGATGTTCGAGCCCGGTTTCGGCATCGTGAACTGGCTCCTGACGCAGACCCACATCTTCGGCAACGTCCTGGATGTGAACTGGCCGCAGGACTCGAGCCTCGCGTTCCTGTGCATCTGGCTGCTGATCGTCTGGCAGGCCGTGCCGTTCATCGCCCTGACCGTGTACGCGGCTCAGTCGCAGGTCAGCCAGGACTACATCGAGGCCGCCCGGCTCGACGGTGCCAGCGAGTGGCGTATCTACTGGAGCGTCATCCTGCAGTTCCTTAGGCCCACCGTCATGCTGATGACGATCCTGTCGATCATCTGGGACTTCAACGTGTTCAACCAGATCTGGCTGATCTCGCAGGGCGGGCCGAACGATGCCACTAACACTCTCGGTGTGTTCACCTACAAGCAGGCGTTCGTGAATTTCAACTTCGGCGGCGGTGCCGCGATCGCGATCGTGACGACCGTGCTTCTAATGCTCTTCACCGCGTACTACATCCGCAGCCTGCTTCGATCGGGGGAAGACCTATGACCACCATGCCGGGCCTGACCGATGTGACGATTCGGCAGGGAACCGGTCGCGCGCGCGAGGGCGCAGCGGTGCGCTCGGCCGTCGCTGTTACGCGGCGCAAGAGGCCGCGCTGGCTCATCACGACCGTCGCCATCGCGTTCAGCGCGATCTGGATCTTCCCGGTCTACTGGATGGTCAACACGTCGTTCAAGCCGATCTCGGACGTTTTGACGTCGACGCCGATCTTCTTCCCAACCCACTGGGCGTTCACCAACTACGTCGACGCGGTCACCCAGACGGACTTTCTCGACAACCTGCGCAACAGTGTCGTGGTCGTCGTCGGCACGGTGCTCGTTTCGACGATCATCGCCTTCTTCGCCTGCGCCGCTCTGACCCGGTTCCGGTTCCGGGGACGGCGCACCATCATGGTGGTCATCCTGGCCATCCAGATGCTGCCGACGACGGCTCTGCTGGTGCCGACGTTCCTCGTGTTCGGCGACATCGGGCTCCGCGGGACGCTGTTCGGGCTCGCGCTCGCGTACGTCGCGAGCGTGCTGCCGTTCTCGATCTGGATCATGCGCGGGTTCTTCCTGACGGTCCCGGTCGAGATCGAGGAGGCAGCGAGGATGGATGGAGCGAACAACTGGCGCATCCTGTGGAGCGTGCTCTTCCCGCTCGTTGCGCCGGGCGTGATTTCGACGAGCATCTTCGCCTTCATCACCGCCTGGAACGAGTACATCGTGGCCTACACGTTCATGAATGACCAGACCCTCTACACGCTGCCGATCTGGTTGGCGTCGTTCTCGACGCCGCACACCGGAACGGACTTCGGTGGGCAGATGGCGGCATCCGTGCTGTTCTCTCTGCCCGTCGTGATCTTCTTCATGATCATCCAGCGCCGGCTTGTCTCCGGCATCGCCGCTGGGGCCGTAAAGGGCTGATCGTCTGCCGCACCCGGGTTTTCGGGATTGCACGGGTGCGGCAGAATCGTCAGGTGGCAAGTACACCGGCGACCGTGGCGCTTAGCGCTGCGGGCATCCCCTTCACCGAGCACGCATACGACCACGACCCGTCCAACCGCAACTTCGGCGAGGAGGCGGCGACCGTGCTCGGGCTCGACCCCGAGCAGGTGTTCAAGACGCTAATGGTGGATGTTGACGGATCGCTCGTCGTCGCCGTGGTCCCGGTGACCGGCAAGCTGGATCTCGGAGCTCTCGCCGCCGCAGTGCACGGAAAGCGAGCGACGATGGCGGATCCGGTCGTCGCCGAGCGCAAGACCGGCTACCTGGTTGGTGGCATCTCCCCCATCGGACAGAAGACCGCCCTGCCGACCGTGGTGGATGAGACTGCCGAGCTCTTCGACACCGTCTTCGTCTCAGGTGGCAAGCGCGGCTTCGACATCGAACTCGCGCCGGCGGACCTCATCCGCATCACCAGCGCAGCCGTGGCCGCGATCGCGCGCACCTAGCCGCACACCGAAGGCGCCACCACCCGGGGCACAAGTGCCCACGGGCGGTGGCACCGGTGGGCCAACGAACCGAGAACGTGACGGTCTTCGGGGGCCTAGGTAGCTCCGCTAAGACGTCGGCGGGCGGTGACAGACCCGATCTGCCACGCATCCGCCGTAATCAGGTTTTCGGCCGTGTGGCCAACCACGATGGAATTGGATACTCCCCCGAGCACCGACCCAATCGCGGAGATTGACAAAGCCGTGGACTTCAGGTGCATGGTGCGCGGTGTCAGCGATGGCATCGGCGGCTCCTGTCGGTCGTGGCTTTGTGCAGGTCGTGGTGTTCGTACATTTGCATACGCCGAACCGAACCGGCGGGGGCTAGGGTTCCCCCACCGTTCGAAAGCCGAAGCGGATGAATCGGATAGGTCCGCGTCGGGCTTGATTCGGGTAGTTGCATTTCGGGTAGTGCGGTTCGGGTAGTTGCTAGGCGGGTTTTGGCCGGGTGTCTCAAGCATTTGCCCCGCCTCAAACGATATTGAGTCCCCAAGATTGAGGACAAGAGTCCGCGCACACCCAGTAAGGGGGTGACCAAAACGGGTCAAAAGTGCTGATAAATAGCGGATTTTGGCGGGACCGGGAAAAATGCCGCGTTTCAATTCGGGGTACAAAATCGGGCGATAATTTTGCAGGCCGAGTGCCCAAACCGTGATTCGGGGTACAAAATGCGAAGCGGTTTCAGGTGCGCTTATCGCCGCCTGAGGACTTGTCCAAAAGCGAGAGGTTCTCAATGTCTCGACGTATTTGCCCGCTCGTGGGCCGCCGCTCACCGCTTGTCAGTGGGCGACGGCGATGAGTCCGAGCTCAGCGGGGTTCGCGAGCAGCGGATGCGACGGCACAACGCGCACGTTGTAGCCGAAACTGCCGGGGCGATTGAGTTCGACGGTGCCGGTGAATGCGACCGGCTGGCCCGCATCCGCTGACTCGAGGGTCAGCTGCTGGTGCTGCACGTCGACCAGCCGATCGCCGCCCTGGGCGCGTCCGTAGACGACCTCGACCGCGACATCCGCGGGATCGAGTCCATCGAGATCGACCAGGGCACGCACCTGCAGTGAGTCACCGATCTGCGGCACGACATCCATTCCGCCGGATTCCACGTGGACGACGTGGACCTTCGGCCAGGCCGTGGTCACCCGCGACTTCCACTGGGAAAGCTCGCGGGCAGGCGAGTACGACGACGCTGAGATCGCCCGCTCGGCCTCCGCCGCCGGCATGTAGAGGCGCGTCACGTATTCCTTGACCATGCGGTCGGCGCTGAGCGTCGGCGACAGCGTGGCAAGGGTGTGACGGATGTTCTCGACCCAGCGAGTCGGCACGCCATCCTTGCCGCGGTCATAGAAGCGCGGCGCGATCTGGTGCTCGATGAGGTCGTACATCGAGTCAGCCTCGAGGTCGTCTCGCTCCGCGGCATCTCCGGCGCTGTCTGCGGTCGGGATCGCCCAGCCGTTCTCGCCGTCGAAGAACTCGGCCCACCAGCCGTCGAGAATCGACAGGTTCAGCGACCCGTTGAGAGCAGCCTTCATGCCACTCGTGCCACAGGCCTCCAGCGGACGAAGCGGGTTGTTGAGCCAGACATCCGTGCCCGGGTACAGCAACTGCGCCATCGCGATGTCGTAGTTCGGCAGGAAGACCATCCGGTGGCGAACGTCCGCCGCTGCCGCGAACTCGATGAGTTGCTGGATGAGGCGCTTGCCCTCGTCATCGGCGGGGTGCGACTTGCCCGCGATCACGATCTGCACCGGACGAGTCGGATGCGTGAGCAGTGAGCGCAGGCGCTCGGGGTCGCGCAGCATCAGCGTGAGCCGCTTGTAAGTCGGGACGCGACGCGCGAATCCGATCGTGAGCACCTCGGGATCGAGGATCTGCCCAAACCAGGCCGGCACACCCGATCCGGGGTTCTGCTCATTCCAGGATGCCGCGAGCCTGCGCCGGGCATCCTCCACCAGCGTCTTCTTCAACTCGCCGCGGACAGCCCAGATATCGGCGTCGCTGACCTTGTCGCTCGACCAATCCGCGGTCGTGGTGTCGCTGGTACCGAGCTTGTCGGATGCCAGCTCGGTGAGCCGCCGGTCGGTCCAGGTGGGCGCGTGCACACCGTTGGTGACGGATGTGATGGGCACGTCGTCCTGGTCAAAGCCCGGCCAGAGGGCGCCGAACATGCCCCGCGACACATCGCCGTGAAGCAGTGAAACCCCGTTGGCGCGCTGGCCGAGGCGAAGGCCCATGACGGCCATGTTGAAGGTGTCGTCGGTGCCGCCCTCGTAATTCTCGGCGCCGAGTGCGAGCACCTGGTCGGTCGCGACGCCCGGCAGGAGGTCGGTCGAGAAGTAGCGCTTGACGAGCTCCGAGTCGAACCGGTCGATGCCCGCGGGTACCGGCGTGTGCGTGGTGAACACAGTTCCTGCGCGCACCACCTGAAGCGCCTCGTCGAAGGTCAGGCCGCCGCCGATCAGATCGTTGATCCGCTCCAGCCCGAGGAATCCGGCGTGACCCTCGTTGGTGTGGAAGACCTCCGGCGTTGGCGTACCGCTGAGCTCGACGTAGGTCTTGATCGCGCGAACTCCACCGATGCCGAGCAACAGTTCCTGCAACAGACGGTGCTCGCCGCCGCCACCATACAGGCGATCGGTCACGGTGCGCAGGGCGTCCTCGTTGTCCGGGACATCCGTGTCGAGGAGCAGCAGCGTGACTCGCCCGACGGCGACCTTCCAGATGCGGGCGTACAGGGCGGCGCCGTCCGGCAGAGCGAGCGTGACCTGCGCGGCAGTGCCATCCGGATGCCGCAGCACCTGAAGCGGCAGGCCATCGGGGTCGAGAACGGGATAGGTCTCCTGCTGCCACCCATCGCGCGAGATTCCCTGCCGGAAATACCCCGCGCGGTAGAACAGCCCAGCCGCGATGATCGGGACGCCGAGATCGGATGCACTCTTGAGGTGATCGCCGGCGAGGATACCGAGGCCACCGGAGTACTGCGGCAGCGCGGCCGCGATCCCGAACTCTGGCGAGAAGTAAGCAATCGACTTCGGCGCACCGTCAAGACCCTGGTACCAGCGCGGCTCGGTGAGGTAGCCGTGCAGGTCGTCCCGGAGGGCATTGGCCTGGGCAACAAAGTCCTTGTCCTTCGCGAGCTCGTCAAGCCGCGATGGCTCGATGAGGCCGAGAAGGCTCACCGGATCGCGACCACTCTCTTCCCACGCGCTCGGGCTGATGGACTCGAACAGCTGCAGCGTCGGGTGGTGCCACGACCACCGCAGGTTCGTCGCGAGCTCGTCCAAAGATGTAAGCGCTTGCGGCAGAACGGTGCGAACGGTAAAACGACGGATTGCCTTCACCGTGACAGCCTATGGGGCGGGGCGCTCCAGACCGAAATCAGGCCAGACTCGCGGAGTTCCCGATTGCCAAAACGCTCTGCGGTACATGCCACGGATTGGCGTCGCGAAGCTGCGGCGGGAGCAGCGACTGCGGTGCCGATTGGTAGCTGACGCCGCGCAGGAAACGACCGATTGCAGCGGTGCCGACCGACGTCCCCGCATCGCCGGTCGTCGCGGGCCACGGGCCGCCGTGTTGCATCGCGGGCGTGACAGCGACCCCGGTGGGCCAGCCGCCGAAGAGCACGCGCCCGGATGTCTCGGACAGCACATTCACCAGTTCGCTGAGCGCTTCCGAGTCGTCATCGGGCGCCGCGTACAGCGTCGCGGCCAGGTTACCGGGGAAGAACTCGACCGCCAGCGCGGCGAGGTTGTCGGACTCGTCGTAGCCGACGACGACAGACAGCGGACCAAACGCCTCGTCGAGCAGATCGGTGCCTGCAGATCGCAGGCCAGCCACGGTCGTGCGGACGAGGGTCGGGGTCGCCCAGCTCTCGCCGTTGTCATCGAGGCGCACCGACCCGAGTGCAGTCGCGTGCGCTCCGCCGGCACTGAGCACCGTCTCACGCCGGGCCGCGTAGCCCTCTGCGATGCGTGCGGTGAGCAGCCGCTGCTCGGCGATGCTCTCGATCGCAGTCGTTGCGGCACCGAGAACGGCCTCGGCGAGCGCGGTCGGAACGAATAGGAAGCCGGGTTTGGTGCAGAGCTGACCGGCCGACCCGGCGAAGCTCGCGACGAACCCCGCGCCGATGGCTGCGGCATCCGGGGCGGCCGAGGGCAGCACGAACACCGGATTCACGCTGCCGAGTTCGCCATAGAACGGAATGGGACGCGGTCGAGCCGCCGCGATGTCTGCGAGGTACCGGCCGGCCCGAAGCGATCCGGTGAACGATGCCGCACGGATGCGATCATCTGTCAGGAGCGCGACGGCTGCGGACTCGTCGAAGACCAGCTGAAAGACGTGATCCGGCATCCCGCTCGCGGCGAGCGCGGAAGCGACGAGTTCTCCTGTGCGTTCCGAGAGCTTCGGATGCCCGGGATGGGCCTTGAGGATCACCGGGCAGCCAGCCGCGAGAGCCGCCGCGGTGTCTCCGCCCGCGACAGAAAACGCGAACGGGAAGTTGCCGCCCGCGTAGTTGAGCACCGGCCCCCGCGGCACGAGGGTTCGGCGGATGTCGGGACGCGGCCCCAGCACGAAGTCGGGATCGGCCGGATCGATCCGGACATCGATGTACGCGCCGTCGAGAACTACGGCGGCGAACAGCTTGAGCTGCACGGTGGTCCGCTTCAGCTCGCCGGTCAGGCGCGGCAACCCGAGCCCGGTCTCGGTCGCGGCGAGCTCGATCAACTCGTCGTCGGCGGCGGTGAGCGCGTCGGCGACTGCCACGAGCGCGCGGCTGCGGTCGCGCGGCTCGGTGGCGGCAAACGGGCGGGCAGCGGCGGCCGCCCGCGCCGCGATCAGTTCGACATCATCCTTGGGCATGCGAACTCCTAGAACTGGAAGCCGGTGGGGAACGGGTCGCTCGGATCGAGCAGATACTGCCCGATGCCGGTGACCCAGGCTCGCCCGGTGATGGTCGGGACAACGGCGGGGATGCCATCGACGGTCGTTTCGCGGATGAGCCGACCGACGAACCGGGAGCCGATGAAGGACTCGTTGACGAAGTCGGTGTCGAGCGCGAGCTCGCCTCTCGCCCAGAGTTCGGCCATCCGAGCGGAGGTCCCGGTGCCGCACGGCGAGCGATCGAACCAGCCGGGGTAGATGGCCATCGCGTGGCGAGACAGCTTCGCGTCCGAGCCGGGCGCGATGAACTCGACGTGGTGGCAGTAGTCCACGCCGTCGATGAGCGGATGCTTCGGAGGCGCCGTCTCATTGATCGCAGTCATGATCGCCAGGCCGGCGTCGATGATGTCGTGCTGGCGTGCGCGATCGAAGGGCAACTTCACGGCATCCAGCTCCACCATCGCGTAGAAGTTGCCGCCGAACGCGAGCGTGTATGGGATGGTGCCGAAGCCCGGAACCTCGATGGTCGCATCCATCCGCTCGACGTAGGCGGGCACGTTCTCGATGGTGACGGCGTCGGCGTGTCCGTCTGTCACCGCGACCTGGGCGATGACGAGACCCGCAGGAGTGTCGAGCCGGATGGTCGTGACCGGCTCGGTCACTTCCACCATCCCCGTCTCGACGAGTACCGTGGCGACTCCGATCGTGCCGTGACCACACATGGGCAGACATCCGGATACCTCTATATAGACGACGCCCCACTCCGCGTCGTCGCGGGTCGAGGGTTGCAGGATGGCGCCGCTCATCGCCGCATGCCCACGCGGCTCGTTCATCAGCATCAGTCGCAGGTCGTCGAGGTGCTCGATGAAATAGAGCCGCTTGTCGTTCATCGTCTCGCCGGGGATGACTCCGACGCCGCCGGTGATGACGCGCGTCGGCATGCCCTCGGTATGGGAATCGACCGCGGTGTACATCCTGCTGCTACGCACGGGGTGAATCTCCTAACGACCGGCGAGATAGCGGAGGGCCGCTTCGGTGTCTGCCCGGACTCTTGCCTCATTCTGCGCGCTCAGCGGCCCGCGTGGTGGACGCGTGCGACCGCCGTAACTCTGCCCGGCGATGTCGACCGACAGCTTGATCGCCTGCACGAACTCGGTCCTGGAGTCCCAGCGGAACACCGCGACGATGTTCTTGTACAGCTCGCGCGCCGCCTCGATCTCGCCGTCCTTCACGAGGTCGTAAATCTCGACTGCCTCGCGCGGGAACGCGTTCGGGTAACCCGCGAACCATCCGGTGGCGCCGTTCACGAGCGACTCGAACAGCAGGTCATCCGCCCCGGCGATCACATCGAGATCGGTGAGTTCCTGGATCTCGAGCACCCGGCGCACGTCACCGGAGAACTCCTTCACCGCCACGACTTCCGGGATCTTCGCCAGTTCGGCCAGCAGCGACGGGGTCAGGTCGACCTTGGTGTCGAACGGGTTGTTGTACGCCATGATCGGCAGCCCGACCTCGGCGACCCGGGCGTAGTGCTCGATGACCTCATCGTCGTTGGCACGGTAGATGGTCGGCGGGAGCAGCAGGACGCCATCGACGCCGTCTTCCTTTGCCAGCTCGGCCCATTTCTGCGACTGGTGCCAGCCCACGCCGTGCACGCCGGCGACGACCAGGCCGCGACCAGCGACCGTCTCGACGGCGACCTGCACGACCTTGCGGCGCTCGTCGTCGGTGAGCGAGGAGTACTCGCCGAGCGAGCCGTTCGGGCCGACGCCGCGGCATCCGCTCTCGATCAGCCAGTTGACGTGCTCGGCGTACCGGTCGTAGTCGACGGCGAGCCCGGCCGGAGCCGACTCGTCCTCCTTGAACGCGAGGGTGGTGGCGACGATGACGCCGCCGAGGTCGAATGCTGTGTCAGTCATGCGGATCCTTGTCGTGGGTTTGGTTCGCGGGTTGGAGTGTGGGTTCGGCGGCGAGTTCGCCGAGGCGAATCGGAAGAGCAATCGGGCGCTGATCGGTGGATGCGTCGCCCTCGCGGGGCGTCGA
>DATAXD010000057.1:0-117306 GCA_036266835.1 Galbitalea sp.
CGGGTGGCCGCCCAGGCGCCGCTCGCGGTGCAGGCTGCCCTCGCGAACGCGAAGCTGGCCGTGCGAGCCGGTGATGCGGCCGCCGAGGCCAAGCTTCAGCCCGAACTCGTTCGCCTCGTCAAAAGCGAGGATGCCGCAATCGGGATGCAGGCATTCCTGACTCGCACTGACGCCAGGTTCATCGGGAAGTAGCGTGGACTCTATGGCGACAACCGAGTACGACCTCATTGTTATTGGCGCGGGAGCGGTCGGAGAGAACGTCGCTGACCGCGCAGTCCAGGGCGGCCTGACCGCGCTGATCGTCGAAGACGAGCTCGTCGGCGGCGAATGCTCTTACTGGGCCTGCATGCCCTCGAAAGCACTCCTGCGCAGCGGAATGGTCTACCGCGCAGCAGAGAAGGTCGGCGGCGCACGGGAGACGATCACGCTGCCACTGGACGCGGCCGCCACATTTGCGCGACGCACCAGCATCATCCACGACTGGAATGACGAGGGCCAGGTCAAATGGCTGAAGGGCGCGGGCATCGACCTCGCCCGCGGCCATGGCACGATCACGGGCGTCAAGCAGGTCACGGTCGGTGACACCGTCTACACCGCGAAGCACGCCGTGTGCGTCAGCACCGGATCGGCGGCGCTGCTCCCGGACGTCCCGGGCCTCAAGGACTCGCAGCCCTGGACGAGCCGTGACGCGACCAGCGCGAAGGTTGCGCCGAAATCGCTGGCGATCCTCGGCGGCGGAGTAGTGGCGGTGGAGATGGCGACGGCCTACGCGAGCTTCGGCACAGAAGTGACGATCATCGCCAGAAGCGGACTGCTCGCCGGGCAGGAGCCGTTCGCCGGCGAGCTCGTCGGCGAGGCGCTGGTCGAACTGGGTGTCACGATTCACGGCAAGTCGTCGCCGAAGAGCGTGAGCAAACAGGACGGATCCTTCGTGCTCGATCTGGACACCGGCGAGACGGTGACGGCGGATGAGCTGCTCGTCGCAACCGGACGCGTGCCGCGCAGCACGGACCTTGGCCTCGATAGCATCGGGCTGAAATCCGGTGACTGGCTCGACGTCGACGACACGATGCTTGTGAAGGGATTCGACTGGCTTTATGCAACCGGCGACATCAACCACCGGGTGCTGCTCACACACCAGGGCAAGTACCAGGCTCGAGCTGCTGGAGATGTGATTGCCGCTCGCGCGCTCGGCAAGCCGGTGCACGATGAGAAGTGGGGAATGCACGTCGCGACGGCCGACCACGAATCGGTTCCGCAGGTCACGTTCAGCGACCCCGAGGTTGCCTCGGTCGGTCTCACCGCTGCCGCCGCGGAGAAGACCGGCTACGACATCCGTGTCATCGACTACGACCTGTCCTGGCTCGCCGGCACAGCGATCCAGGCAGACGACTACAAGGGTCAGGCACGCATGGTCGTCGACGAGAAACGCAAGGTCATCATCGGCGTTACGTTTGTTGGTCAGGATGTGAGCGAGATGCTGCAGGCCGCGACCTTCGCCGTGGTCGGCGAAATTCCGCTGGATCGCCTCTGGCACGGAGTTCCCGCCTATCCAACGATGAACGAGATCTGGCTGCGGCTGCTCGAGGCATACGGGCGGCCGAGCTGAGGGCACTCGGCGCCGGCGGCACCCGGCGCTACGCGATCAAGGACTCATAAAGGGCGAGATGCGATGCCGCCGAGGTCGCCCAGGTGAACCCCTCGGCGAAGGTGCGGGCCGATCGGCGCATCGCGGCGACCGTGTCCCCGTCAACGCGATGCTGCAGGATGGCACCCGCCCAGTCCGCCGGATCGCGGCTGTCGAGCAGATACCCGGATTCGTGATCGCCGACCGATTCGACGAGGCCTGTACCCCGATAAGCGAGGACCGGGGTACCGCTCGCCGCCGACTCCAACGCGACCAGCCCAAAGGTTTCCGAGTGCGACGTGACGAGGGTGAACTCGGCTGTCGCGAACAGATCGGCCAGTGGTTCGCGTTCGAGCGATCCCACAAACCGCACGTCGGCGGCGAGACCGAGCGACTCCGCGAGCTCGACCAGCCGCTCCCGATAACCCTCATCCACGGCGTCGCCGGCGATCACGAGAATGGGCGGCGGCGAGACCATCGATAGCTCAGCGAGAATCCGGATCCCCAGCTCCTGCCCCTTGAGCGGCTGCAGTCGTCCCGCCATGACCAGCAAGGGACGATCCGGCTCGAGACCGAGCGCCCGGCGGATTGAGGCGTCGTTGCGAGCCCGATGCGGCGTGAAGAGCTCGGCATCGACTCCCGGCGGGATAACCCACAGTCGCTCAGCAGGGGTGTGTAGCTCGTCGATCAGCGTCATGACTTCGGCGGCGGATGCGGCGACCACGGCATCCGACTGATTGCCGAGAAATGCCTCTCCGCGAAGCCTGCCCTCCTGCTCGGGCTCATCCCCCGGCGCGAGCGAGCGGTTCTTCATCGCACCGATGGTGTGAAAGCTCTGAACGAACGGAATCCCCAGCTCGATCGCGACGGGCAGGGTCGCAAGTCCACTGAGCCAGTAGTGCGCGTGGATGAGGTCGTAGCGCGGCGCGAGCCGACCGGCCAGCGCCGCCACGGCTTCACCAAACTCGTCGGCGACCTCGACCAATCGGTTCTTCGGCAGCGGAGTTTGCGGTCCGGCGGCGAGACTCCTCAGCGTCACCCCGTCCGCGAGCTCGCGTTCGAACGGCGCCGCCGTCGCGCGTGTCAACAGGTCGACTTCGACTCCGCGACGAGCGAGCTCCTGCGCGACTCCCAGCATGGCGACGTTCATGCCGCCGGCATCTCCACGCCCCGGAAGATCGGCGGGCGACGTATGCATCGACACCATCGCGATTCTTCGCAGGCCGTCGCTCATTACGCCACTGTATTGTGCGAGAGAAACTTCGCGATGGGAGCGGGCTGTGACGCAGCAAAAAACGATCGTGATTACCGGCGCGAGCTCCGGGCTGGGGGCGGTGGCCGCTGGCGAATTGGCGAGGGACGGCTGGGACGTGGCGGTCGTCGGTCGCAATCCCGATCGCACTCGCGCTGTCGCCGATCGGGTCCGTGCATCCGCGTTCGTCTGCGACTACGACCACCTGGACGAGGTTCGTGCACTTGCGAACGCCCTGCTCACCAAATACCCGACGATAGACGTCCTGGCGAACAACGCCGGCGGCCTCGTGAGCCGGCGCGGCGACTCTGCGGATGGGTTTGAGCGCACCTTCCAGCACAATCACCTGGCGCCGTTCCTGCTCACCAACCTGCTGCTCGAGCGTCTCGAGGCAAGCCAGGCCCGCGTCATCAACACCGCGAGCGTCGCGAACACGTCTGGCCGCGTCAACCTCGCTGACCTGAACTCTCGACGAGGTCCCTATCTGTTCGGCTGGCGTGCGTATGCCACGTCAAAACTGGAGACGATCCTCTTCACGCGAGAACTGGCTCGGCGAACCGGCCTTACCGCGTATTCATTTCATCCGGGCTTCGTGGCAACCGCGTTCGGAACCGATTCCGCGCTGGGACGTGCGGCCATGCGGATGGCTCGCTCCGCCCAGATCACGCCGGAGGCGGGTGCCGCTCCGCTAGTGCAACTCGCCACATCCGACGTTCTCGATGTGCCGAACGGCACGTATTTCGACGGGCTGAGGCCGCACGGCCGCACGGCCCGCCAGGGTGATGACACCGAACTAGCCACGGCACTCTGGGAGGCGGATGCGCGGATGGTCGGCCTCGGCTGAGCGCCCACTCAGACTGGGTGTTCTATCCTTAACCGCATGGTGCGAGGAACCATGGTGCGGCAGTCGGCAACACTGCGTAAGGGGATCGGGTACGCCGTGACGGCGACCGTGACGATCCTGTCCGCGCTGGTCCTTGCCGGATGCACGAGTTCTCCTTCGACGGGACCCTCCAGTCCGCCCAGCCAAACGGCAGGCAAATCCACTTCCGGCCCCAAGCCAACGCCGACGCCGACTTTCGCTGCCCTGAAGTATGACTGCGACAGCATCCTGCCACCCGCGACTCTCGCGGTCTTCAAGTCGAAGTCCGACGCGGGCTTTGCACTTCAGCCCGACTACCTGACCCGCATGCAGAACATCGGCTCGAACCTCGTTACGTTCAGCACCTACGGCGGCATCCTGTGCCAGTGGGCGTACCCGGATGCATCGAACAGCGTCGACTATGCGTTCTCGCCGATCACCGACTCCCAGACGACGACGCAGCAGGCCACGCTCACGGGCTACGGATACGCGGGAACCTCAGCCGACCATGGCACGTTGTATGTGAACACGGACAAGACCGACTACCCGGACGAATACTTGTTCATCCAAGGCTACTGGTTCCAGGCGTCGAGCGACAAGGTCATGCAGTTGCTGGTCGACAACGTCTTCGTCGCCGTGCAGTAGGTAGCCCGCGCGCCCGCTCACCAGACGGGCGGATGCCGATGCTGCCAGCCGATGCGCCGCTCCAGTTGAGCGCCGAGGGCGAACAGTGTCGCCTCGCCGCCCGGCCGTCCCACGAGCTGGACTCCCATCGGTAATCCGTCGTCGGTGACGTGAATCGGAAGCGTGATCGCGGGCAGGCCCGTCACATTCGCGAACGACGTGAACGGCGTGTATTGAACCTGCTGAGCAAAATTCAGTTCGGGGTCGTCACTCGAATACCAGCCGATGGGACGCGGTGTCTGAGCAAGCGCGGGGGTAAGCACGGCATCGAATCCGGCAAACTGGCGAATGATGGATCGCTCGAAGGTCGTGAGCGTCGAAAGAGCGGATGCGAGCTGCCGGGCGCTCACCGTGCGACCGAGCTCCACCAGCCAGCGCGTGAGTGGTTCGAGCAGTTCGAGCGCATCGCCTTCGGCCGGGATGTCGGATGCGCCCGCCTGCCAGACGGTGCGAAACGCGGGTGAGTAGCTGTCGTCGGGCTCAAGCGCGAATTCCTCAATGCCGTGGCCAAGCGCCGAGAACTCGGAGATTGCGAGCTCGAGCGCGGTCTTCGCTTCGGCCTCGATCCGGATGTCGTACGCACTGTCCCAGGGCGATGTCGTCATGACCGCGAGTTGGAAGCGGCCCTCGCCGCGCACCGCTGGGCCGAGCAGCGCGCCGTCGTTCCAACCGGGTGACCGTACGGAGAACCGGTAGTCGGATCCGGCGATCATCGCGTCGAGCAGCATGGCCGCATCGGCCACGCTGCGGGCGAGCGGGCCGGTGACAACAAGGGCGGCGAGATGCGCGAGTCCCGACCCGGACGGCACCAGCCCGCGGCCCGGCTTGAAACCGACGAGTCCCGTCGCCGCTGCCGGAATGCGGATCGAACCGCCGCCATCCGAGCCCGTCGCGACTGGGAGCAGCCCGGCAGCGACAGCGACCGCCGCTCCCCCGCTGCTTCCGCCCGCTCCCAGCCCGTCGCGCCAGGGATTTCGCGCCGGGGGCGCGACGAGCGATTCCGTGTAGCTCGGCAACCCGAACTCGGGAGCGTTCGTTTTGCCGAGGCTGATCGCGCCAGCGGCATCCAGCACCTCGACGAGTTCGTCCGAGACATCCGGAACAAAGTTTTCAAACAGGCGAGATCCGAACGTCGTTCGCACCCCGGCGCGACGCACCAGGTCCTTGTCCCCGGACGGCAGTCCCCAGAGCGCACCCGTTTTGGGGACGAGGGTATCCAGGTCGCGCGCGCGATCGAGGGCCGCGTCGGCCGTCACGGTGGTGAACGCGCCGAGGGACGGGTTGAGACGGTCGATGCGTTCGAGGTAATGCGTGACGAGCTCGAGTGGCGTGATATCACCCCTGTGCAGCCAGTCCCACTGCTCTTGCGCCGACAGGTGATGCAGTTCGAACACGGGCTGTATTTTAGGCGCCGCCGCCCCTGCGGCGCTTGACAAATCATCCCGAGGCTGGTTGGTTAGTTACATGAGTAATGAACCAACGAAGCAGATTCGTTGGACTGCGGAGAAGCAGGACAGCCGAAATGGATGACTCCCGCCCAATCTTCGTGCAGATCGCGGAAGCGATCGAGAACGACATCCTCGCCGGCACGCTGGCCGAGGAGTCGCAAGTCCCCTCTACGAACGAGTTCGCCGCGTTCTATCGCATCAATCCGGCAACAGCCGGCAAAGGAGTCAATGTGCTCGTCGACGAGGGAATCCTGTACAAGAAACGCGGGATCGGGATGTTCGTCGCGACCGGCTCACGGGAAAAGATCGCGACGAAACGGCGAGACCAATTCGACGCGGAATACGTACATCCGCTCGTCGCCGAAGCGGCGAAGCTCGGAATCAGCACCAGTCAGCTCGTAGCCATGATTCAGGCTGCTCCAACACAGGAAGGCACGTCGAAATGACGACGGTCATCGAGGTCAGTGGCCTCACCAAGAAATTCGGAAAGTTCACGGCGATTGACGACGCGAGCTTCACGATCCGCCAGCACACGATTTACGGCTTACTCGGACGCAACGGTGCCGGCAAGACAACCATGATGCAGTTGCTCACCGGACAGCAGTTCGCGACCGACGGCGACATTGAGGTCTTTGGCAAATCACCGGTCGAAAACGCGGGCGTACTCAGCAACATCTGCTTCATCAAAGAGAGCCAGGCGTATCCGGAGGACTTCCGACCGCGCCACGTGTTCGAGAGCGCACCATGGTTCTTCGAGCACTGGGACGCGGACTTCGCTCAGCGCCTCGCCACCGAGTTCCAGGTTCCGATGAACCGTCGGATCAAGAAACTCTCGCGCGGCCAGCTCTCGGCGGTGGGCGTCATCGTGGGTCTCGCCTCACGCGCTCCCATCACTTTCTTCGACGAGCCGTACCTGGGGCTCGACGCCGTTGCACGTCAGATCTTCTACGACCGCCTGCTCGAGGATTTCGCCGAGCACCCGCGCACGGTCATCCTCTCGACGCACCTGATCGACGAGGTCAGCGCTTTGCTCGAGCACGTGATCGTCATCGACGGCGGCCGCATCATCATCGACGAAGAGGCGGATGAACTCCGCGGCTCGGCGGCGACCATCGCCGGCACGACGGCCCCAGTGGATGCCTTTATCGGGAAGCGAGCGGTGCTCCGCCGTGAAGCGATCGGTGGCCTCACATCCGTAACCGTCGAGCACCTGGATGCAGCCGACCGCACGGCAGCGAAGGCCGCAGGCCTCGAGGTCGGCCCGGTGTCACTGCAACAGCTGATCGTCCGAAAGACCAGCATCCCCGAGACAGAGTTTGGAGCCTGAAGAAAATGACCACCATGACCGCAGAACAAGTCGGCGATTCGCGCAGCTTTGAGTCGCTCCGCCGCATCCTCGCCGTGACCCGGCTGCACTTTGTCAACAAGGTCGCGATCCTGTACACACCGCTGATGGTGCTGGCCACGATCTTCGCACTCAACTATGCGATCTGGTGGCTGGTGATTTACGCGGGTCATCTCCAGATCGCCAATAGCCGCACCACCACGCACCTGGGCTACACCGGAGCGGTTTCGTACATCTTCGTGTACGCGCTGGTCATCGCGGTTCAAGCGATCTCACGCACGTTCCCGTTCTCTCTTGGGTTCGGGGTCACCCGTCGCGATTTCTACCTCGGGTCGGTGCTCGCCTTCGTCATCCTCTCGATCATGCTGTCCGTTGTGCTCACGATCATGAGCGTCATCGAGATCGCGACCGGCGGATGGGGCGTGCAGGGTTACATGTTCGCTCCGGTGTACTTCACCAACAACTCGTGGTTCGTGCGTTTCCTGATGTACTTCCTGGTGTTCCTGTTCTGCCTGTTCGTCGGCGCGGGCGCAGCCAGCATGTACGTGAGGTGGCGTGCAATCGGGCTCACCTCGTTCTTCCTGATCCTCGCTGTGCTGCTGGTCGGAGGCCTTGCGATCATTACGTTCAACGACTCGTGGGCCGCGGTAGCTCGGTGGTTCGCCCAATCGGGAGCGTTTGGCGTTAGCGCGTGGACCCTGGTGCCGACGGCGATCGCGGGAATCGCCGGGTTCTTCATCCTGAAGCGCGCGACGCCGAAGAACTGACCGGCACGCGACGGTCGAGTAGCGACCGCGCGGCTACCGGTGGTCGAGTAGCGACCGCGAAGCGGACGCGTATCGAGACCTCACGCGCGTTACTTCAGACTCTTGGTCAGCGTCACCGTGCCTAGCCACCGGTCGAACTTGAAGCCGACCTTGCCCATCCGCCCCGATTCCTTGAACCCGAGCTTTTTGTGGAGCTGGATTGAGGCATCCGCACCTCGGTCGGCGATCACGGCGACGACCTGCTTGATGCCCGCGGCCTGCGAGTCGGCGAGCAGGCGCTCGAGGAGAGCGCTGCCGAGGCCCCTGCCGGTCGCCGCCGGACCAAGGTAGACCGACAACTCGACGGATCGGCGGTTCGCTGAGTTGCCCTGCCACGGGTACACCCAGGCGGCGCCGAGCAACTGTCCGCTCGGAGACTGGGCGACCAGGAACGGCATCCGCAGTTTCTCGCCAGCCGCGAATTTCTTGCGCAGCGCAACGAGTGTCTGCGGTTTTTCGTCAAACGTCACGGACGAGTTGAGCACGTAGTGGTTGTAGATCTCGCGCACACTCGGCAGATCGGCCTCGGTGGCCGGGCGCATCGAATACTCGAAACGGGGCTCTGCGGGTGCAGCGGGCCTCAGATGCTGCGGCAACTGGCGCCGCTGCTCGTACTCTTCTTCCAGCACTTTCGTGAGCCTACGCCGGGAGGGTCCAGTCGACGGGCTCCGCGCCGAGCCCTACCAACAGTTCGTTCGCGCGGCTGAATGGCCGCGATCCGAAGAACCCGCTGCTTGCCGAAAGTGGGCTCGGATGTGCCGACGCGATGATCGGCGTGGTCCCCAGCAGCGGCCGCAGCGTTCCCGCATCCCGCCCCCACAGGATGGCGACGAACGGGCTGCCGCGGTCGACAAGAGCGCGGATGGCAAGCTCGGTCACGGCCTCCCACCCGATGCCCCGGTGCGACCCGGAGATGCCGGCACGAACCGTAAGCACTCGGTTGAGCAACATGACGCCGTGCCGCGACCAGGGCGTAAGGTCTCCGCTCGCGGGAATCGGCAGGCCGAGGTCGTCGTGCAGTTCCTTGTAGATGTTCTGGAGGCTGCGTGGCACCGGTCGCACCCCCGGGTCGACCGCGAACGACAAGCCGATCGGATGCCCGGGCGTCGGATACGGATCCTGGCCCACGATGAGCACGCGGACATCCGCAAACGGATACGTGAACGCCCGCAGCACGTTCGCGCCGCTCGGCAGGTACCCACGACCCGCGGCGGACTCGGCACGCAGGAAGTCACCGATTCGTGCCACCTCATCCTGAGCGGGCGCCAGCGCCTCCGCCCAGCCGGGGTCGACCAACTCGCTCAACGGCTGTGGACTCATTGCTTGCAAAACTACGCGACTTTGCCGCTAGCATCCGAGCATGGCCAGCATCCAGAAACCCGCCCCGGCTCCGTTGTCCGGTGCGGCACCGAACGTCGGCTCGATCACGTTCGGGCTCGTCGGGTTCCTCTTCCTGCTCGAACTCGTGAGCGGGATTCTGCAGGGTTACTACATCCCGCTGATCCCGACGATCATCAAACACCTGGGCATCGAAACCGCAAGCTACAACTGGTTCGAGGCCGCGCAGCTGCTGCTGTCCGCGATCGTTGTGCCGTTCCTGGCGAAGCTCGGCGACATGTACGGCCACAAGCGCATCCTGCTCATCTCGACGGTATTGACTGCGCTTTCGAGTTGGGGACTCGCGTTCTCCGGCAACTTCACCACCTACCTCATTGCATTCGCCCTCCAGGGCTTCTATGTGGTCTGGCTGCCGCTCGAGGTCGCGCTGATCTTCGACAAGGGTCGCCGGAGTGGACGCAGCGCATCGCAGACCCGTCGGGCCGCGGGATTCCTGGTTGTCGCGCTAGAGCTGGGCGCGATCATTGGAGATCTCGCCGGCGGCAACCTGATCGACGTCTTCCACAACAACGTGCCCCTCACGCTGATGATCCCGGCGATCGCGGTCACCCTGGTGTTCTTCGCCATCCTGTTTGGCGTTCCCGAATCCGAGCCGCTGCCGGGCAGGTCGCTGGATGCCGGCGGATTTGTGCTCCTGACAATCGGCCTTCTGCTGATCACCGGCGGTCTGGCATTCCTGCGGATCGAGGGCCCGGGAGCTCTCTGGGTATACGCGATGATGCTGGCCGGCGTGCTCGTGTTCGTGCCGTGGACTCTGTTCGAACTTAAGCGGCCCGACCCCGCCATCGACATCCGCGTCTTCCGCCAGCCGAATATGTGGCCGGTGCAGGTCACTGCGGGACTGGTCGGGATCAGCCTGCTGGGCGCGCAGGCGCCGCTCGCCACCTTTGCGGGCGCCGACCCCAGGTCGGGCGCGGGCCCGGGGCTGAGCTCTGGGGGCATTTCCGTCGTAGTGGGGATCTATCTCATCTCGCTCATCGTCGGCGCGGTGCTCTTCCCGATCCTGTCGAATCGCTTGTCTCCGCGTATCGCCCTGATCATTGCAACGTTCTTCGTCGCGGCGGGCTACCTCGACTTCCTGTTGCTGCACACGACAGAAATTGAGACCCTCGCAAACATGATCGTCGCGGGCCTGGGATCGGGGGCTCTCGTAGGCGCTCTGCCTTCGACTGCTGCCGCAGCTGCGCCGCGCGGGCAAACCGGCATCGCAACCGGGCTGACCAACACGACGAAGACGATCGGCGGATCCTTCGCGTCGTCAACGTTCGCCATCGTGCTCGCCGGGAGCGCCGTACAGTTCCTCGGCCACAGCACGCCCAGCCTCGGTGGCTACCTGACGGTGTTCACCATTTGCGGATGCGGTGCCCTCGTCGCGGCCCTGCTGCTGTTCCTGGTTCCCAAGCTCGCCTTCGCCGACGACGCCGTCGAGTCGCTGCAGGAGCCCGCCCGCTGACCCTCCCGCCACAGTTCCCTTGCGTTGTGCAGGAGTCGCGAACTCCGCGAGCCGGATTGGCCAGATCCAAGTCTCCAGGGATGGCCCAAACTCCTGCACAACGAGTGTGAAAGGCGTGGCGCCCTAGGACTTGGGCTTTAGCGGGCCTCGGATGAGCTTGTGCGGCGCGGCCTGGGCGAGCGGCTTGATGGTGATCAGGTCGAGATTGATGTGCGACGGGAGCTCCATCGCCTGCACGATCGTTAGCGCCACATCCTCGGCTGTGAGCGGATCCGGGACGTTGTCGTAGACCGCATCGGCGCGCTTCTTGTCGCCGCCAAATCGCGTCAGCGCAAACTCATCCGTCTTCACCAGGCCCGGCGCGATTTCGAGAACGCGGATGGGCTCGCCGGCGAGTTCGAGCCGCAGGGCCGCCACCATTGCGTGCTCGGCAAACTTGGCGGCGTTATAGCCCGATCCTCCCTCGTAGGCGATATGCCCAGCGATCGAGGTGACCGTCATGATGTCGGCAAATCCCCCGTGCGCGGCAGCCTTTCGGAGCAGCGGAAGCAACGCGGTGATGACGCGTTTGGTCCCGAGAACGTTGATGTCGAACATCCGCTGCCAGTCATCCGGGTCGCTCTCCTCGACGGACGCCATGCCGAACGCTCCGCCGGCGTTGTTCACCAGTGCATGGATCGGACCCGAGGACGCGACGAAGCTGTGCAGCGCGTCGACGTCGGCCTGCTGGGTGAGATCGGCGACGAAAACATCCGCACCGATCTCCTCGGCGAGCGCGCGGAGGCGGTCTTCTCGGCGAGCGACTGCGACGACATCCCAGCCGTGCTGACGAAACAACCGCGCGGTCGCCGCCCCGATTCCCGAACTAGCCCCGGTAACTACTACGCGCCTCGTCGCCATTGCTCCAGTTTGCACGATCGCGCGCGACTAGTGGCCGCCGGGCGCGCCGCCCCACTGCTGAAGTCGACGCGGGAGTACGAACACCAGCGCGAAGGCCACGATCGACAGAAGCACACTCACGCCCATCGCGGCCGCGGCCGCGTTCATGAAGTGCGTCGCGAGGTCTTCCTTGCCGATCGACGATCCGAGTACCTTCCCGAAGTGCTTCGCGGCGGACTTCGCGGCCTCGCCGGCGGCCTGCTGCGAAGCGAACGTGTGAGTCTTCATGTACTCCGCCACCTTTTTGGCAACTTCCTTCGTGACCTTCGGCTTGACCTCGCCCTTGATCCCGCTGAGGTCGGCGATGCCGAACAGCACGCTGCCGATCACGGCGATGCCAATGGCCGAGCCAACCCGCTGCATGGTCGAGATCACGCCGCTCGCAGCTCCTGCCTCGGACGGATCAACCGTGGCGACAATGAACTGGGCGTTGGGCGCGATGAAGAGGCCGTTACCGAGCCCGGCGAAGAACAGCGGCGCGAGCAACTCCCATGAGTTCACATCGGCGGCCTTCACGTTCTCGAGAATGAGCCACACCGCGCCGAGCCCCAGCACCACGAGTGCGGTTCCGATGATGAGCACGGTGCGTCCGAGCAGTTGCGCCAGCCGGTTGCTCTGGGCGGAGCCGATGATCGAGCCGATCGCGAATGGAACCGAAACCAGACCCGACTCGAGGGCAGTATGACCAAGGCCCGCCTGCCACAGCAGTGAAATCGTGAAGAAGATGCTGGTGAATGCCGCGAAGTAGACCAGTGCGAGGATGGTGCCCCCGGTGAACGCCGGATGACTGAACAGGTGCGGCGGAACGAGCGGGCTCCTCTCGCGCCGAACGTAGAACACCTCCCACAGACCGAACAGCGCGATCAGGACAGCTCCCCCGACGAGGGTGAGGTAGGTCCAGAGCGGCCATCCCTTCTGCTGGCCCTCAATCAATGGAACCAAGATGGCCACCAGTCCTGCAGTCAGCAGCAGCAGACCGATCCAGTCCACGCCGCCCGTGCGAGCATTCGCTGGCGCGTTGGAGACCATGCTGGCGAGCTTCGCACGGCCCGGCACGAGGAGGCCGGTGAGGATCAGCGCCGCGATGCCGATCGGCAGGTTGACGCCGAAGATGTACCGCCAGCCGTTTGTGGTGCCAAACGCCTGGATGATCAGGCCTCCGATGATGGGGCCGAGCGCACTGGAGACACCGATGACGGCACCCATGATCGCGAACGCGGTTCCGCGCACCTTGCCTTGGAAAAGAATTTGGATGTACGCGGCGACCGCGGGAGTGAATGTTCCGGCTGCGAGACCCTGGACCACTCGGAAGCCGATGAGCTGGCCATCGCTTTGGGCGAGGCCGCACGCCAGACTCGCGATTGTGAACACCGCCAGGCCGCTGAAGAACACCCACTTGTGGCCGAACCGATCGCCGAGGCGCCCGGCGGGAATGAGCGCGATTCCGTAGGCGAGCGCATAACCGGAGATGATCCACGACAGGACATCCTCGGTCGCCGCCGGATGGCCGGCTCCATTGACGTGCTCACGAATGGTCTGCAACGCAACGTTGACGATGGTGGTGTCGAGAAGCGACATGAACATGGCGATCAACAGCACGACGAGGGCGCGCCAGGCGTGTGGCGACGGCTTTGGAGGCGTCCACGCTCCCGCGGAAGAACTGGCTTGCGACATTTCTAGAGGTCCCTTCGTGCCGACTCGTCGGCGATGATTTTCGGGAGTTGCTTATAGAGGCTTTCGTGCCATTCGATCTCGGCTCGAAGTCGTGCGGTCTTGTGCTCAATCACGAATTTCTCGGTGAACGTGAGGTATTGACCGATGGAAGAGTTGTGCGCGACCGTCTCCGCGAGGAGCGCATTGAGGTGCGCGATTCGCGCCGCAAGCACCTCGTCGAGGCTATCCAGTTTGTTTCGGTCGAGACGTGCCATGCCGAGGTCGAAGGGGTCCGCACGAAGGACGATCTCGCGAAGCGCGCCCAGTTTCTCGACGCCGAGCGAGATGCGTCCCGCATCCGTGATCGCGTAAACCTGTCGCTCGGGGTAAGCACCCTCGCGCTCGGCGCGCACTTCTTCGATCAGTCCTTCGGACGCCATCCGCTTCAGTGCACCGTAGAGCGCACCGACACTGATGTCGGTCCACTCCTGGATGTGTTCCTTTTCGGCGAGCAGCCGCAGCTGGTGGCCGTGCATCGGACCCTCCTCCACGAGCGCGTCGAGAATGTAAAGACGGATGCTGGACACGCGACTACTCTCGCAGAACTAGTTTCGCGTGTCAACCGTTCGTTACGCCGTGTTTCTTAGCCCGTTGGTGCCTCGCGAGAGCGTGCCTAGGCTCAACTCACTACACCACCGAAGGAGATCGCTCATGGCCGACTGGCAGTTCGAAACCAAGCAGATTCACGCGGGCTCGGCGCCCGACCCCGTCACCAACGCCCGCGCCACGCCGATCTACAAGACCACTTCATACGTGTTCAACAGCGTGGAGCACGCGAAGAACCTCTTCGCCCTCGCCGAGTTCGGCAACATCTATTCGCGGATCATGAACCCGACCAACGACGTTGTTGAGCAGCGTCTGGCCGCACTCGAAGGCGGAACGGCGGCCCTGGCCGTCGCATCCGGATCCTCGGCGATCACCTATGCGGTGCTGAACATCGCGCAGTCAGGCGACCACCTCGTCTCCTCGTCGTCCATCTACGGCGGTACGTACAACCTGTTCAAGTACACGCTCGCGAAGCTCGGCATCGAGGTCACGTTCGTCGAAGACCAGGATGACGCCGCCGAGTGGGCCGCCGCCATCCGCCCGAACACGAAGCTGCTGTTCGCGGAGACCATCGGCAACCCACGCATCAACGTGCTCGACATCGAGAAGGTCGCGAAAGTCGCGCACGACAACGCCGTGCCGCTGATCGTCGACAACACGATCGCGACACCGTACCTCATCCGTCCGTTCGAGTTCGGCGCTGACATCGTCGTGCACTCCGCCACGAAGTTCCTCGGCGGACACGGCACGGTCATCGCCGGGATCATCGTGGACGGCGGCAAGTTCCCGTGGTCGAAGCACGTCGACAAATTCCCAGGTCTTACCGAGCCGGACCCGTCGTACCACGGCGCGAGCTACACAACTGTGTTGGGCGATGGCATCGCGTATGTCATCAAGGCGCGCGTGCAGCTGCTCCGCGACACCGGTGCGTCCCTGTCGCCGGACAGCGCGTTCTCGCTGATCCAGGGCATCGAGACGCTCAGCCTCCGCATTGAACGTCACGTGCAGAACACGCAGGAAATCGCCGAGTGGCTCGAAAACCATCCGGACGTCGCCTCGGTCAACTACTCGGGCCTTCCGTCGAGCCCCTGGTATGAGGCAGCCAACAAGTACTCGCCGAAGGGCGTGGGCGCTGTTCTCTCGTTCGAGCTCAAGGGCGGCGTCGACGCCGGCCGCGCGCTGGTCGAAAGCGTCTCGCTGTTCAGCCACCTCGCGAACATCGGTGACGTGCGCAGCCTGATCATCCACCCGGCTTCGACGACGCACTCGCAGCTCACTCCCGAGCAGCAGCTCACGACCGGTGTCACGCCCGGCCTCGTGCGCCTCTCGGTCGGGCTCGAGAACGTCGAAGACCTGAAGGCTGATCTCGAGGCCGGACTTACTGCGGCGCGCAAGGCCGGAGCAAGCGTCGCGTCAGCGTCCTAGCGCTCCGTATTATAAGTTGTAAGAGTAGCTCGCCCCCGTCGTAACACACGGGGGCGAGCCTCGTTTTTCAGTCAGACTTGGCACTGATATGGATTGGCAGACCCCCGAGGACACGGTTCCCTCGACCTTCATCACCGAGGCATATGCCAAGGCGATTATGGGCAAGCCTCCCGCCACCGGCGCGTGGCGCGAGGGCGATGCGCCCGGAGGACGCAAATTCGTGTCGATCGGATCCCTCGCCCTCGAACACGGCGACAAGTTGCCCCACGCGAGGATCGCCTACGAGACATTCGGCAGCCTGAATGCGGCGAAGGACAACGCGATCCTCATCCTTCACGCACTCACCGGCGACAGCCACGTCGTGGGTGACGCTGGTCCCGGTCATCCGACTGACGGATGGTGGGGAGACATTGTCGGCGCTGGCAAGGCAATCGACACCGACCGATGGTTCGTGGTTGCGCCCAACATGATCGGTGGATGCCAGGGGTCGACCGGTCCCGCATCCGATTCGCCTGCCGGCCACGAATGGGGCGCGGATTTCCCGTTCGTCACAATCCGCGACCAGGTCGCCGCGCAGGTCGCCTTCACCGATGCAGTCGGGCTGGACCGGTGGGCTGCGGTCATCGGCGGATCGATGGGCGGGATGCAGGCCCTCGAGTGGGCGATCGAACATCCCGACCGCGTCGACCGAGTCGGCATCCTCGCGACGCCCGAGTTGAGCAATGCCGACCAGATTGCCCTGAACTCGGTGCAGATCGACGCGATCCAGCTCGACCCGCGGTTCGCGGGCGGCGACTACTATGGCGCTGCGGACGGCGAAGGACCGTATCGCGGGCTGGCGCTCGCCCGCAGGATGGCGCTGCTCAACTACCGCTCCCCCACCGAGTTGAACGATCGTTTCCAGCGCAGCTGGCAAAGCGGTATCTCGCCGCTCGGGAGTGGCGGACGCTACGGCGTCGAGAGCTACCTCGATTTTCACGGCAACAAGTTCACCCGGCGATTCGATGCCAATAGCTACGTCACTCTGGTGAACGCGATGAGCTCACACGACATCGGTCGTGGCCGCGGCGGAGTTGCCGGCGCTCTCGCCCGCGTGACGGCAAAAGCTCTCGTGCTGGGCATCGACTCCGACCGGCTATTCCCCGTCGCGCATCAGAAGCTGATCGCAAGCCTCCTGCCCACGACCGTTGACGGTGGCGACCTGGTCGTCATCAGCTCGCCGTTCGGTCACGACGGTTTTCTCATCGAGAGTCAGGCCGTCGGGTCGCACCTGCGCCGACTGCTTGATTCCTAGCCTCAGAACGCGAAGCCGTTTCGAGTATACAAACGAGTCTGTGTCAGGTTCGCTACACTGTGGCTGACAGGAGCTCGAATGGGATCGTCGCAGCCAAAGGCGGCAGAAGTCACACCCTCGTTGCCCACATCGCCGATCAGAGTCGCGATCGTCGATGACCATCGATTGGTGCTCGACGGACTTGCCGCGCGCTTGCACGAGCCCGAAAAGGGCATCGCAATTATTGCCACCGAGACCACCTGGGCAGGGCTCATCCGGCATGCCGGATATCCCTTCGATGTGGTGGTTCTCGACCTCCACCTCGAGGATGGCATCCCGGTGGGCACGAAGCTTCGCGCGCTCGGCACGAGCGGCACGGCAACGATTGTGATGAGCCGCCACGCGGACTCCGCGTCCGTCACGGCCGCAATGCGGGCGGGGGCGATGGGCTTCGTCCCCAAGACCGAATCGGCGGCAGAACTCGCGATAGCCATCCGTGCCGCAGCGGACAGCACGCAGCACTTGTCGGCCCCGCTCGCCGAGGCGCTCGCAGGGTTCGCGACGACCCCGGATCCCCGACTCGGACGCCAGGAGCAGCGCGCACTCGAGCTGTATGCGGCCGGTCGTTCGACCAAGGAAGTCGCCGCGGAGATGGACACGACCCAGGAGACGGTCAAGTCCTACATCAAGCGGGCCAGGCGCAAGTACCGCGACGTCGGCGTGGATGTCGGTACCCGAATCCTGCTCCGCCGTCACGGCGTCCGAGAGGGCTGGCTCTCGCCCGAATAAATGGGATACGGCGCCCATTGAATATACGGCGCCCATTAAATAGCTGAGGCCGCTGTTCGGTGCAGCGGCCTCGTGCTATCCCCGGTTTTCGCCCCAGCAGGGTTACGGTCCCTGTTGCTCATCGACGTCAATCGGGTGAAACGCCGTTTCGCATCCCACGAAAGTGGAGCTGCAGCTGTATTGCGTTGTTGTGGTATTGCGTGTGGCGGCGCTAGATTGCGGCGCACCCCTCTTTGTTGCCCCTCCACCGTAGCCGCAACTTTGTACCCGGCTGAACCGGTGTGGCACCCCCATTTATGGTGGCAATCTGGGACGATTTGTGCGACATGGAACTCATTGCGAAGGAGCGTGATCGCCTCCTCCAGCGCACCGCGCGCTTTTTGGGGTTAGCGGGCGTGATCGTCACACTCATCAGCCTCAGCGTCCCGGGCGTGCTTCCGATGGCGAACTACTTCGCCGCGATCCCGTTGCTCCTGGTCCTGGTCGCGTGCCAGATCATGGTTCCGCGCAACCGTCCGCTGCTCTGGGCATCCGTTGGGATCGCCGCAGGGCTGGTTGCAATCGTCGTCATCCGCTATCCGTTCAGCACCGCGCCATCTTCGAGTCTCGGCGCCGCCGTCCTGCCGCTTGGGGCGGCCGGCATCGCCTGTTTCGCGATGGTTCTGGTCTCGAGCGTGCGCAGAATCGTCGTGCTGGTCGTGGGCGGGATCGTCAGCACGCTCCTCGTCCAGTTCACTGTTGCACGCCCGAGTGTGCTGTCCGCCACCGCGCTCTCCGTGCTGCTCGGATGGGTGCTCATCTCGGTGCTGGCCTACTGGCTCGGAGCGAGTGTTCCTCGCGCCGCCCGTCGCATCTACAGCATTGGCAAGGCGCACCGCGCCGAGCGCCAGGCGAGCGAGACCGAGGCACAGCGGCGCCAGGGTGCCCGGCTCCTGCACGACACCGTGCTCGCCACTCTGACCCTGCTCGCGCATTCCGGCGTCGGAGTTGCCCCGGAGGCGCTTCGTCAGCAGGCTGCCGAGGATGCTCGGCTGCTGCGCCAGCTGCGGCTCGGAGCCACTCCAACCCCCGAATCGTCCGGCCCGTACAACCTCACGCCGGTCGAAGAAACCCCGCTGGGTACGACGCTGGAGTCGGTGAAGCAGCGATTTGGACGGATGGGACTCGAGGTGAGCTGGCATGGCACCGGCCAGGTGCTGCTTCCCAGCGAGGTGCTCGACGCGTTCCTGCTCTCGCTCGCCGAATGCCTCGAGAACGTTCGTCGGCACTCGGGCGTCACGCAGGCGCACGTGACCATCACGGATGACGCCACAACTGTCCGCGCAATGGTCACGGATTCCGGGGTCGGCTTCGATCTCGAGGGCATCGACGATGACAAGTTCGGATTCCGTGAGTCGGTCATCGCCCGTCTTCGTGATGTCGGCGGAAACGCGAGATTGTTCTCCAGCCCGGGGTCGGGCACGACGGTTGTCCTGGAGGTGCCGAGATGACGAGCTTCCTGCGACCGGAAGAAAACACGCTCGGCGTCATCTTCGGACGTCGAGGCAAGGGCGGCCCGCCCGGAATCGCGAAGGCAATTCGGCAGGCCAGCGCTCGCGGCGCGACACTCGGCACGAGCTACATCGGCATCGGCGCTGGCGTGCTCGCGGGCATCCAGGCCCTCTATGGTGTCAGCGTTTTCATTTCAAAGTGGTCGGCATACCCGGACCCGCTGACGGCGGCATCCGCGTGGGCCCTCTATCTCGCCGCGTTCGTTACCGTGCTGATCTCGATGTCGGTGCTGGGCGATCGGCTTCCACATTGGCTGTTCGCGGTCTATCTGGCCGCTCTTGCCGGAACCGTCGCTCTCGACTTCATCGCGATCTGGCCGCTTCACAACATTGGATCGTTCGCCACGTCCTCACTCTCGACAAGCTTCGGCCTCATGATCGTCGTCACGGTCCGGGCCGGCCGCGAGGTTCTCGCCGCCGCCGGAGCACTCGGAATCGCCTTCGCCGTTGCCATCGTCATGGACTCCCGAATCACTGCCGTCACGGCTCCGACCCAACTGAACGTTCTCGCCCTGGTGGTGATGCCGACCGTTCTCGGCGTGTTCGTGGTGCGGGGGTTCCGCCGCATGGTCCAACAGGAACTAGACCGCGTGCTGGTGCAGAGCACGGTTTCCGCTCCCCGTTTCGCGGTCGGCATGCTCGCATCCGAGGAGCTGGCCAGACTCGACCTGGCAGCCGAAGACCTGTTGGAATCGGTCGCCACCAAGCGCACGACGCTGCCTCTCGATCCGAAAACCGCCTCGGTCGCCGCTTCACTCGCCACGGAACTGCGCCTTCATCTGATCGAGGGCCGTCGAGAGACGTGGCTCTACCACGCGGTGTCCGAGTCGGAGATGCTCGGCAAGGCCGTGACACTCACCGACAAAGGAAGCCTCGCCGGCCTCCTCGACCCAAGCCAGCGTGACGGTCTCCTATCCGCCGTGTGGCTTCTCATGAGTGACCCCACCAAACGCGGCGTCACGCGCACCCTTCAACTTGCCCTCGGACCGGTCACCACTGCGTCCGAGGCGCCGGAACACAACCAGATCACCGTTCCGCTCGTGATCACAACGACCGACGTCCCACGGAATCGGGTGGACCCGGCGATCTGGGCATCCATTTCCCGGGTTGGGCGTTACAGTGACTCAACCGAGAAGTCCAGCCTGCGCGTCGACATCGAGTGCGTAGTAGACAATCCCGCGGACCAGTAGCCACAAGTCGTGGCGGTTCACGGACAGACGAAGAGGTTCCAAGGTGTCCCCAGCTGAAAATCGAATTCGACTCGCTCTCGTCGACGACCACCGGATGCTGCTCGGTGCCCTCACCGAATGGATCCGCAACGCCGCCCCGGATATCGACATGGTCGCCGCTGTTGCGTCTTGGCCGGAGTTGCTCACGCATCCGGAATTCCCCGTCGATGTCGTGCTCCTGGACCTCGACCTCAAGGACAACATCCCGGTCTCACTGAAGATCTCGACGCTCAAGACCACCGGTGTTCGTACCGTTCTGATGAGCACTTACTCGGAGCCGAACGTCGTCCGCGAGGCCCTCGCCGCCGGAGCCCTCGGGTACCTCGTCAAGAGCGAGGACGCAAGCATGATCGTGGAGGCCATCCGGGCGGCCGCTCAGGGCGAATCATTCGTATCGGCGGAGCTCGACCTTGCCCTCAACTCCGGCGAGGTCGGCGGAGCGCCAAAACTCAGCGCCCAGGAGCGCCGGGTCATGGCGCTCTACGGTGGTGGTGAGCCGGTGAAGGCCGTCGCCTACCAGCTCGGGATCTCGGAAGAAACGGCGAAGAGCTACCTCAAGCGCATTCGTGAGAAGTACCGAGTGGCGGGCATCGATGTCGGCACCAAGGTGGCGCTGCGTAAGCGCGCGATCCAGGACGGCATCCTGCTGCAAACCGAGGCCCCCGGCCCGATGTAGTTCGCCTCAGGCGGTCGACGGATCGTCGTCCGGAGCAATGCCATCGCCTTGGCCGGGCGCCTCCTCAGCGGCGCGTGTCGTTCTGAGGGCAAACGGCCAGGCGGCCGGGAGCCACGCGCTCTCGTCGACGACCGTCTCATGCTGACGAAACGGACGCGTTAGCCCGATCGTGATCCCGACCGACCAGCCGAAGAGCACGAGCACCAACACGTTGCGCAGCGTGAGGACGACCAGCAGCGGCCAGTGCAGCTCGAGCAGGCTCTCATAGTTGACCGGATAGAACACCTGCGTGAGTCCCGCGGCGAGCAGGGCCACGATGGCCGGAAACAGGAACGATCGCCCGTAGCCGAGGGTCCGCGTCGCCACGCCCAGGATGATCGGCACCGCGAGCCAGGTCATGTACTGTGGCGAGCCGACCTTGTTGAACGCGATGAATCCGGTCACGAGTGCAAGAGAAAGTGGCGCCAGCAGTTCGGTCACGGCCGTCCCTCGCTGCACGGCCACGATCCCGAGAATCGCGATCACGATCGCGACGAGTCCGAGCAGCGGGTTGAGCAGCGCGGCGACCGCGAGCGAATTCGGACCGGTCACCTCGAAGGTATTGATCGCAGAGTCAAACCACGGATACGCGCCAGGCACGTGCGCGAACGACATCCACATCCAGATGGTGCTCGCGGGAGACTCCACCTGCAGCCCGCGCGAGGTTTGCTGGGAAACGAAACTGAACACGTTTGGGCCCGCCCCCAGCAGGAGCGCAAGGGTGATGATGACCGCGCTGGTGATGACTGCTGTCACCAGGATTCGCACTCTCGCCTTGCTCGCGATCAGGACCGCGGCGAGAAGCGCTGCCGGCCACACCTTGATCCAGGTCGCGAGGGTAAGGAGAAACGCGGCGAGCTTGGGGCGCGATGCCAGAAACAGCATCGCAATGATCGCGATGGGAACCGTGATCGAGTCGATCCGGCCCAGCGCGATCGGGCCGAGGAGCAGCAGGAAGAGCGTCCACCACCATCCGATTCGTACCGCGCGTCCCGGGTTGTACCAGCCGACCATCACGGCGAACGCCACGAGGTCCAGCGCAAAGACGATGCCGAGCCAGGTTCCCGCGTAGTTCGCGAAGCCGAATACGCCAGCCAGGATCATTGGTAACAGCGCGACGATCGGGTAGACCCACGGCTTGTCGATCCCGACGTAGTAGTTGGACAGGTCGGCCTGTTCGCTCCAATACTTGTACTGGATGATCACGTCGCCGAGCGGCAGGCCGGACTCGGTGAGATTCTGGAAACCCAGCCACAGGTGAACGAGGATAAACGACGACCAGAGCGCTGTCGGACTGTTCCCGACCCGGCTGAGAACCCTTCGCCACGGTGCGGGCGACAACGAAGGCGCGCTCATGCGCTCAAGCGTATCCTTCGGCGTCAGCCATTCTTTTGCATTCGGTGCAGCAGCAAGTCGGCGACAGTGGCCGACGTCTGCGCCGCGAGATCGAGCACGGTAAATGGTCCGCCGGAGGACGCTCGTTCCGCCGCTACCCCGTGGATCACCGATGCCGTCGCCGCGAGCCTCCCGAGCAGCCCGGCATCCCGCGAAACCTCGTCGGCATGGGTGGCGACCAGCGCACCGAGGATCCCGCCGAGCGCATCGCCTGCTCCGGCCGTCGCGAGCCAGGTCGGCGCGAGGCTGGCCGACAGTCGTGTGCCGTCCGGCGCCGCCACGTAGCTGGTATGTCCCTTCAGCAGCACGGTCACTCCGAGCGAATCCGCGGCACTGGCGGCTGCGGTTGCCGGATCGCGGGCAATCTCCTCGACGTCACCGGCGATGAGTGCCGCGAGTTCGCGAAAGTGCGGCGTGATGACGACTGGACCCGTCGCCGAGCCGCACAACTCGAGCCCACCACCGTCCAGAACCATGGGAACACCTTGCGAAACGGCTCGCTTCGCCCAGTTCGCGGATTCGCTCCCGGTCACCCTCTCGATACCGGAGCCAATGAGCCACGCCTGCGCCCGGCCATCCGCGGTTACCGCTTCTGGTCGCCGTTCGAGCACGAGCGTGCTCGGCCGCTGGGGACCGAGGTAGCGAACCATGCCCACGCCGGTGTGCAGCGCGGCTTCCACACCGAGCACCGCCGCGCCGGGGTACTGCGTGCTGCCGGTGATTACGCCGAGCACCCCGCGGCTGTACTTGTCGTCCGCGATCGCCGGAATGGCGATCAGCTCGGCCGCGTCATCCGCTGTCCATGCCGTGTAGCCGGGAGCTGCCATCGTTCCACCATAGTTCGCGCGGATGTGCAGAGCGCCCTACCGCCGCCTGGTTGCGTCCTGCACTTCGCCGACGAGCTCCTCGATGATGTCCTCGAGGAACAGCGCTCCCTGTGTTGCACCCGCGTCGTCGAATACCCGAGCGACGTGGAGTCCGGTTCGCCGCATCGTCGCGAGCGCGTCCTCGATGTCGGCGTCGTGCGAGATCGAGATCAGCTTTCGGATTCGGCGCGGCGGCACGGGCTCCGTGTATTCGTCGTCGTCGAGGTCGAGCACATCCTTCAGATGCAGGTATCCCGTCGGCTCGCCCGCGTCATCCACCAGCACATAGCGGGAGAAACCCCGCTGGGCGACCGCCCGCTCGACGTCGGCGGGTGCGGCAGCCTCCGGCAGGGTTACCAGTTTGGCGAGTCCGACCGCGATGTCACCGACACGTTTCGTGGAGAACTCGAACGCTGCGCTGAGGGTTCCGGTCGAATCATTCAGCAGGCCTTCGCGGGTCGACTGCGCGACGATGTTGGCCACCTCGTCGACCGTGTAGACGCTCGTGGCTTCGCTCTTGGGGCGAATTCCGAACAGGCGCACGATTCCCGTCGAGGTCGCGTTCAGGGCAACGATGATCGGCCGGAAGATCGTGGCGAACGCGACAAGCGGCGGGGCGAGGATCAGAACGGCCCGCTCCGGAACAGAGAACGAAACGTTTTTGGGCACCATCTCGCCGAAAATCACATGCAGGAACGAGACGATCAGCAGGGCGAGGATGAACGACACCGTGCCGACGATCGCCAGCCCGAGGTGCAACAGGTCGAGCGGTCTCGCAATCAGGTCGTGGATGGCAGGTTCGGACACATTGAGGATGAGCAGCGAGCAGACCGTGATGCCCAGCTGCGTAGTTGCCAGCATGAGTGTGGCGTGCTCCATCGCCCAGAGCGCGGTCTTGGCGGAACGCGAACCACGATCGGCGCGCGGTTCGATTTGGGATCGTCGAGCCGAGATGATCGCAAACTCCGCGCCCACGAAGAACGCGTTGACGAACAACAGGATGATCAGCCATCCGATGCCCCACCAGTCGCTGGTCACTCGGCATCACCGTCCAGTGGGCTGTCGGCGACGGCGGTCGGGGTGTAGCGAACCCGGTCGATGCGCCGACCGTCCAGTCGTTCGACCCTGAATACGCCACCGTTGACTGTCACCGTGTCACCGACTCGGGGAAGTTTGCCCAGTTCGCTCATGAGCCAGCCCGCGACGGTCTCGTACGGTCCGTCGTCAGGCACGTTGACATCGGTGCGCTCGAGAAGTTCGTCGGGGCGAAGGATGCCGGGGAAGGTGAACCAGTCCCGGCTCCGCACCACATCCGCCCGGGCGCGGTCGTGCTCATCGGAGACCTCGCCGACCAGCTCCTCAACCAGGTCCTCGAGCGTGGTCACGCCGGCGGTTCCGCCGTATTCGTCGACCACGACCGCCATCTGGTAGCCGCGGCCACGCAGCTCACCCAGCAGCAGGTCCAGCTTCATGGTCTCGGGAACTCGCAACGCCTCGCTCTGCAGCGCGCTCACCGGAACGTCGTCGCGCTTCTCACGCGGCACGGCGACCGCCTGCTTGATGTGCACGAGGCCAACGACGTCGTCGATGCCATCATCGATGACCGGAAAACGCGAGAAGCCGGTGGTGCGGGCGAGCTCGATCACGGACTGCGCTGTGTCGGTGCGCTCGACGCTCGCCACCCGGGGACGCGGTGTCATGACATCTTGCGCGGTGAGGGCCTGGAAGGCGAGAGTGCGGGTGAGCAGCGTCGCGGTCTCATCGTCGAGACTGCCCTCGCGCGCCGAGCGGCGAACCAGCGAGGTGAGCTCTTCAGCGGTGCGGGCGAAGCTGAGCTCCTCCTTTGGCTCGAGTCCGAACAGACGAAGGATGCCGTTGGCCGTCACATTGAGCAACCACACGATCGGCTTGAAGACGGTGGTAAATCCGACCTGGAAGGGGATCACGACCTTGCCCGTCTCGCGCGGATGCGCCAGCGCGATGCCCTTGGGGACGAGCTCGCCCAGGATCATCGAGATCAACGTGGCGATGGCGACCGCGACAACGGCGGCCACCGGCACCACCCAGGCTTTCGACCATCCGAGTCCGGTGAAGGCCGGCGCGAGCAGCCGTGCAAAACCGGGCTCGAGCGTGTACCCGGTGAGCAGGGTCGTCAGCGTGATGCCCAGCTGCGCACTAGAGAGGTGCGTCGAGGTGATCTTCAGAGCACGAATCGTCGGCCCGAGATTGCGTTCACCGCGCTGCGCCCTGAGCTCGAGATCGGAGCGGTCGAGATTGACCAGCGCAAACTCGGATGCGACGAAGAATCCGGTGCCTACCGTGAGCAGAACACCCGCGACGAGCAGCAGCCAATCAGGCATCGAAACGATTACTCGGAGGGTCGCCCATTATCTTCACGAGTATATTCGGGCATCCGATTGGCGAACGGTGGTCTCGATACGCGTCGCTGCGCGGCGCTACTCGACCATCTGGGTCGTCGCTGCGCGGCGCTACTCGACCATTCGAAGCACCGCTGGTCGAGTAGTGCGTCCGAAGGGCACACGTATCGAGACCACCCCCACTCACCAGCTGACCGGCAGCGCCTGTCCCTCTTCGTATCCCGCCGCGCTCTGGATGCCAACGAGCGCCCGCTGGTGAAACTCCTCGACCGAAGAGGCTCCCGCGTAGGTGAACGAGCTGCGAACACCCGACGTGATCATGTCGAGCAGGTCCTCGACGGATGGGCGGAGCGGGTCGAGATAGATCTTCGAACTCGAGATGCCCTCGGCAAAAAGTGTCTTTCTTGCCAGCTCGTAGGGGTCGAGATCCTCGAACCGCTGCTTGACCGCTTTGGTGGAAGCCATCCCCCAGCTCTCCTTGTACAGCCGGCCCGCGTCATCCGTGTTGAGCGTGCCGGGAGCCTCGATCGTGCCGGCAAACCAGGATCCGACCATGACGGATGCCGCTCCCGCGGCGAGCGCGAGCGCGACGTCTCGCGGATACCGCACGCCCCCATCCGCCCAGACGGAAGCGCCGAGTTCGTGTGCCGCGGCCGACGTCTCGAGCACGGCCGAGAATTGTGGGCGGCCAACCGCGGTCATCATGCGCGTCGTGCACATGGCGCCAGGACCGACCCCGACCTTGATGATGTTTGCGCCCGCGTTCACCAGATCACGCACTGCAGCAGCGGTGACCACGTTGCCCGCGACGATCGGAATCTTCGGTTTGAGGGCGGCCACGGCCTTCAGGGCACGCAGCATCCCGTCCTGGTGTCCGTGCGCGGTATCGACAACAAGCACGTCAACGCCCGCCGCGATGAGCGCGGTCGCCTTGGCGGCGACGTCCCCGTTGATACCCACAGCTGCGGCAACCATCAGCCGTCCCGACTCGTCGAGCGCGGGCCGGTAGAGCGTCGAACGCAGGGCGCTGCGTCGACTCAGGGTTCCGACGACGGTGCCGTTCGTCATGACGGGCGCGAAGTCGAGTCCGGCCGCCACCAAGAGATCGAACGCCGCGCGAGGGCCTGCGACGTCATCCACTTCGATCGAGGTGAGCGCGCCGTGCAGAAGATCGCCGAGGCGGGCATCCGGAAGGGCGGTCGCCAGCCTGCCGGCCTGAATCGTGCCGAGATACTCGTCGTTGTCGCCGTGCAGGACGATGCCGTGGCCCTCCACAGCAGGAATCCGCTGGAGCGCGGAGGCGACGCTGTCGTCGGGTGAAGCAATCAGCGGGCTGTCCCAGGCAACCGGCTGGGCCTTCACCCACGCGATCGCAGCGACCAGGTCGTCGTGGTGCAGATCCTGCGGCAGCACTCCGAGCCCGCCTCGCCGAGCAAGCGTCGCCGCGAGTCGTGGGCCGGTAACGGAGTTCATGTTCGCGCTCACCACTGGGATGGTCGCGCCCGTTCCATCCGGCGGCACCAGCGAGACATCGAGCCGGCTCGACACGCCCGATCGCGCCGGAACCAGGAACACGTCCGAATAGGTCAGGTCGTGCACCGGCTTCGTTTCGTAAAACTCCATGAATTTAACGCTAGACCCTCGTACTGGCGGCATCATGCCCCTCGGGTAGCGATTAGTCTTGAGGGCGGTGCTGGCGCAGCTGCCGCACCACCAGAGGCGCACAGCTAAGCGGCCGGAAATATCGTTTTGAGCCGCCTGCAGGCTGTGCCACAAACGAATGAGAGTGGGCGGTCGGCTGTGTCAAGCCACGTGACCGGAGTCGAGGATGGTGCCTCGAACGAATTCGGAGCCAACGAATGGCTCGTTGACGAGATGTACGAGAAGTACCTCGTCGACAAGAACTCGGTCGAGAAGACGTGGTGGCCCATCCTCGAGAGTTACAAGCCAACGATCGATGACAACGCTACGCACGAGGCGACGATCGTCACCGACCCCACCCCGACTGGCACGATCACCCTTCCGAAGCCCAGTATCGACGCCGATGCCCCGAGCGAGGTCGACACCGACTCGCCGCCGACCAACGCCACCGTTCTTACCGGCGCACAGCCGGTGGCCCGCACGACATCCGTTCAGGCCAGGCCGCAGCCGATTCCCGCGGAGGCTCCAGCGACCAGCCCGAACACCATCCAGACCGCGGATGCGGAACCCGTCGAGGCGAAGGATGAGGTAGCCGTTCTCAAGGGTGCTGCCAAGAGCATCGCCGCGAACATGGACCTCAGCCTCACCGTACCGACCGCGACGAGCGTCCGCACCATCCCGGCCAAGCTGATGATCGACAACCGGATCGTCATCAACAACCATCTGAAGCGGGCCCGCGGCGGCAAGGTGTCGTTCACCCATCTCATCGCCTGGGCGATCGTCGAGACGCTCAAGGACTTCCCGAGCCAGAACGTCTACTACGACGATATCGACGGCAAGCCATCGATCGTCACCCCGGCACACATCAACCTCGGTATCGCGATCGACCTGCCCAAGCCGGATGGCACCCGCAGCCTCGTGGTTCCGGGCGTCAAGCGCGCCGACACGATGGGATTCGCCGAGTTCCTCGGCGCCTACGAAGACATCGTGGCCAGAGCCCGCGACAACAAGCTGACCTTGGCGGACTACCAGGGCAACACGATTTCGCTCACCAACCCGGGCGGGATTGGCACCGAGCACTCGGTGCCGCGTCTCATGAAAGGCGCGGGCAGCATCATCGGTGCCGGTGCGCTCGAATACCCGGCGGAGTTCCAGGGGGCGTCGACGAAGACGCTGGCCGATCTCGGCATCGGCAAGACCATCACTCTGACGAGCACCTACGACCACCGCGTCATCCAGGGCGCGGGATCGGGCGAGTTCCTGAAGAAGGTGCACGAGCTGCTCATCGGCGAGCGCGACTTCTATGAGAACATCTTCTCGGCGCTGCGCATCCCGTACGACCCGATCCACTGGGCACCGGACATCTCGGTCGACCTCGCCGACCAGGTCAACAAGACGGCTCGCGTGCAGGAGCTCATCAACGGCTTCCGGGTGCGCGGGCACCTCATGGCAGACATTGACCCGCTGGAGTACCGACAGCGGTCACATCCCGACCTCGACATCGCCAGCTACGGGCTGACCTTCTGGGACCTCGACCGGGAGTTCGTGACCGGAGGCTTCGGGGCGAAGAAGGTTTCACTGCTGCGGGAGATCCTTGGCACGCTTCGCGACGCCTACTGCCGCACCATCGGCATCGAGTACATGCACATCCAGGATCCGGCGCAGCGTGCGTGGATCCAGGAGCACGTCGAAAAGCCGTACCTGAAGCCCAGCCACGACGAGCAGATGCGCATCCTCGGCAAGCTCAACGAGGCGGAAGCGTTCGAGACGTTCCTGCAGACGAAGTATGTGGGACAGAAGCGCTTCAGCCTCGAGGGTGGCGAGTCAACCATCTCGATGCTCGACACCGTAATTCAGGATGCCGCGCACGCCGGCCTCGAAGAGGTCGTCATCGGGATGGCGCACCGCGGCCGCCTCAATGTGCTCACCAACATCGCGGGCAAGACCTACGGCCAGATCTTCCGCGAGTTCGAGGGAACGCAGGATCCCAAGACGGTCCAGGGTTCAGGCGACGTGAAGTACCACCTCGGGACCGAGGGCACCTTCGTCAGCGCGGACGGCAAGGAAATTCCCATCTACATTGCCGCCAACCCGTCGCATCTCGAGGCCGTCGACGGCGTCATGGAAGGAATCGTCCGCGCAAAGCAGGACCGCCATCCGATCGGAACGTTCACTGTGCTGCCGATCATGGTTCACGGCGACGCAGCAATGGCCGGCCAGGGCATCGTGGATGAGGTGCTGCAGCTCTCGCAGTTGCGCGCCTACCGCACGGGCGGAACGGTGCACGTCAACATCAACAACCAGGTCGGGTTCACAACGCCTCCCGGCGAAGGACGCACCTCCGTCTACTCGACTGATGTCGCCAAGACCATCCAGTGCCCGATCTTCCACGTGAACGGCGACGACCCCGAAGCCGTCATGCGCGTGGCACACCTCGCCTTCGACTACCGCCAGCAGTTCAAGCGCGATGTCGTGATCGATCTCGTCTGCTACCGACGCCGCGGTCACAACGAGGGTGATGACCCCTCGATGACGCAGCCGCTCATGTACAACCTGATCGAAGCCAAGCGCTCGGTTCGTACCCTGTACACCGAGGCGCTAGTCGGCCGCGGCGATATCACGGAGCAGGAGTACGACGCCGCCCACAAGGACTTCCAGGACAGCCTCGAGCGCGCATTCGCCGAGACGCACGCAGCACAGACCGGGTCGATGCCGATCGTCCTTGATCCCGGCGCCGTCGCCGACCTCGAACGCCCGGAATCCCAGCAGGATGACGCCGTCGGCGAACCGGCATCAACCGCGATCGCCGATGCAGTGGTGCAGCTCATCGGAGACGCACACGACAACCCACCCGAGGGCTTCACGGTGCACCCGAAGCTGCAGGCGCTGCTCAAGAAGCGGCTCGAAATGAGCCGGAACGGCCAGATCGACTGGGGCTTCGGCGAACTCATCGCGCTCGGTTCACTGCTCCTTGAGGGAACACCGGTTCGGATGGCCGGACAGGACACTCGCCGTGGCACGTTCGTGCAGCGTCACGCGGTGTTCCACGACCGCGTGAACGGCCAGGAGTGGCTGCCACTGGCAAACCTCAGCGACTCCCAGGCCCGTTTCTGGATCTACGATTCGCTGCTCAGCGAATACGCCGCCATGGGATTCGAATACGGTTACTCGGTCGAGCGGGCGGATGCCCTGGTGCTGTGGGAGGCGCAGTTCGGCGACTTTGCGAACGGCGCGCAGATCATCCTCGACCAGTTCGTCACCTCCGCCGAGCAGAAGTGGGGACAGCGCTCCAGCCTGGTTCTGCTGCTACCGCACGGCTACGAAGGCCAGGGACCCGACCACTCATCGGCCCGGATCGAACGGTTCCTTCAGATGTGCGCCGAAAACAACATGACCGTCGCTCGGCCGTCAACGCCCGCCTCGTACTTCCACCTGCTTCGCCGTCAGGCATATGCGCGCCCGCGGCGCCCGTTGATCGTGTTCACGCCCAAGGCGATGCTTCGCCTCCGCGGCGCGAGCAGCGAGGTCGCCGACTTCACTTCCGGGAAGTTCGAGCCGGTAATCGACGATCCCCGGATGACGGCGGATGACGACCGGTCCGCAGTCAAGCGCATCGTCCTGACCTCCGGCAAGATCTACTACGACATCCTCGCCGAGGTCGAAAAGCGTCCGCAGAAGGATGTGGCGATCGTGCGGCTCGAGCAGCTCTACCCGCTGCCCGCCGAGGCACTCAGCGCGACGATCGCGAGCTACCCGAACGCGGACGTCGTCTGGACACAGGACGAGCCGGAGAACCAGGGCGCCTGGCCGTACCTGTGGTTCGAGCTCAGCCGTGAGGGTGGCGAGCTACTGGGCAAGCGGCCGATCTCGGTATCGTCGCGGCCCGCATCCGCCGCGCCCGCTGCTGGTTCGTCGAAGCGAAGCGCCAAGGAGCAAGCCGAACTCATCGGACGGGCACTCACGCTGTAATCGCGTGGTGACCCGCACGGTTCAGCTCTGCAGTTGCTCCAGGCGAACGATGACGGCGGCACGCAGCTCCGCCGGAGCCGTCTCCTGGCAGGCGGTGCGCACCCTCTCGGTGAGAACGAGTCCGACCAGGTGCTCATCGGAGCAGTCGGTGCACCCCTCGAGGTGCTCGGTGATGTCGGCGAAGTCTGATTCGCTCACTTCGCGATGAAGGTACTCTTCGAGCTCGGCCTTGGCCTTCTCGCATCCGCAGTCGGTCATTTTGTGCTCTTTGTCATGCTCAGTGTTCCAGGGTTATCGGCGCCGTCTGCGGAGATGCCGCGCTCACGCGCATAGTCGGCCAGCAGGTCTCGCAGCATCCGGCGGCCGCGGTGCAGGCGGCTCATGACGGTTCCCACGGGCGTTTTCATGATGTCGGCGATCTCCTGGTAGGAGAAGCCTTCGACGTCGGCGAAGTAGACGGCCATTCTGAAGTCTTCCGGGATGGCCTGCAAGGCATCCTTGACAGCGCTGTCGGGAAGGTGGTCGATTGCTTCGGCTTCCGCCGAACGGGTTGAGGAGGACTGGGTAACCGACTCCGCGCCACCAAGCTGCCAGTCCTCGAGGTCATCGATGGTGCCCTGGTACGGGTTGCGCTGGTTCTTGCGGTAGTTGTTGATGAACGTGTTGGTCTGGATGCGGTATAGCCAGGCCTTCAGGTTGGTACCCTGCTGGAACTGTCCGAAGGCCTGGTAGGCCTTGACGTAGGTCTCCTGCACCAGATCCGCCGCATCCGCGGGGTTGCGGGTCAGGCGCATTGCAGCGGCGTAGAGCTGATCCATGAACGGGAGCGCCTGCTCCTCGAACAGCTCTCTCGGATCGGCAGGGGTCGCCTCATCCGGCTTGGTCGTCTCACTCATCAGCGCCAATTCTAGGTCGTCGAGAATGGCGCTTTCTGTAAGCACCCAAACCGGTGACATTGCGCATCCTCTCGCTCGACCCGTTGATTGACTCAATCGATAACCCGGATTCCGGGCGAGCTATTCCGCGCGGGGGTGCAAACGTTAGGTTCGATACTCTTGTCGCGATGGCAATTTCGAGGATCGCGAAGCCGCAGTTCAACCCCTACGGGGATGACGCGCCGGTCGCTGCCATCGAGCCGGGACCCTGGCTCGCCCCCAAGGCCACGGCGCCGGTGTCCGCCACCCTTCGCCTTCCGGGTTCGAAAAGCCTGACGAATCGCGAGCTGATTCTCGCGGCAGTCGCAGACGGCCCATCCCTCCTGCGCGCGCCACTGCACTCTCGCGATACCGCGCTCATGATCCAGAGTCTTCGTGCGCTCGGCGTCCGAATCGACGAAGTGCCGGGCGACGGAACTTACGGGCCCGACCTGCTAGTGACTCCCGGCGAGCTCGAAGGCGGAGTGTCCATCGACTGCGGCCTGGCCGGCACGGTGATGCGGTTCGTGCCCCCACTGGCTGCGCTCGCGCTCGGGCCGGTCTCCTTTGATGGCGACCCGCACGCGCGCACCCGTCCGATGCGCACGATGCTGGACGCCCTACGCGCTCTCGGTATCGACATCAACGACGACGGTCGCGGCGCGCTGCCGTTCAGCCTGTATGGATCCGGGGCTGTGGCCGGAGGTGAGCTCACCATCGACGCGTCGGCCTCGAGCCAGTTTGTGTCCGGCCTGCTGCTGGTCGCTCCACGGTTCGCGAACGGGCTCGTGTTGCACCACGCCGGGGCGCAACTGCCCAGCCTGCCCCATATCGAGATGACTATCGCGACGCTCGCGTCGCGCGGCGTGGTTGTCGAGACGCCCGAGCCCGGTACGTGGATCGTTCCCGCCTCCTCGATCGCGGCTCGCGACGTCGACATCGAACCCGACCTTTCGAACGCGGGCCCGTTTCTGGGTGCTGCCCTGGTCGCAGGCGGTTCGGTGACGATCAGCGGATGGCCGACGCGTACGACGCAGGTCGGCGATCGGATGCGCGACATCCTCTCCGACATGGGGGCGAGAGTGGGGTTCGTGCCCACGGACGAGACGACAGGCGAGCTCACCGTGACGGGCTCCGGTGGTCCGCACGGGGTCGAACTCCACGAGGCCGGCGAGCTCGCCCCCACCGTTGCCGCAATCGCGGCGATCGCCGACTCCGAGACCCGACTCACGGGCATCGCGCACCTCCGCGGCCACGAGACCGATCGTCTCGCCGCCCTCTCGACCCAGATCAACTCATTGGGCGGAGACGTGACCGAAACCGACGACGGCCTCATCATCCGTCCGGCCGCGCTGCACGGCGGTGAGTGGCACAGCTACGCGGATCATCGGATGGCGACGGCCGGCGCGATGATCGGACTGGTTGTGCCCGGGGTCGAGATCGACGACATCGAGACCACCTCCAAGACACTGCCCCAATTCGTTGCCCTATGGGCCGAGCTGCTGCGCGACTCGTCTGATCTCCCGACCCAGCCGGGGCGACCCGGCGCATGAGCTGGCTGCCCGAGGATGAGCCCGAAGAGGCTGATGCTGATAAGTGGGGCGAGTACGACGAGTCATCCGCGCGGGTGCGACCGAATCCGAAGGGCAGCAAGCCGCGCAGCAAGACTCGTCCCACCCACGACGATTCGGTAATCGGTCGGGTCTACGCTGTCGATCGCGGGCGCTTCAGCGTGCTCGTCGGCGAGGGGACGCCCGAGGAGCACACGGTCGTGGCGACCAAGGCACGAGAACTCGGCCGCAACTCGATCGTCACCAACGACTTCGTGGATGTCGTCGGTGACACCACCGGCGACGAGGGCAGTCTCGCGCGCGTAGTTGGCGTTCGGGAGCGCACAACGCTCCTTCGCCGGAGCGCGGATGACACCGACGCCGTCGAACGAATCATCGTCGCAAACGCCGACCAGATGCTCATTGTGGTTGCGGCGGCGAATCCGGAGCCGCGTCCGCGTCTGGTCGATCGGTACCTGGTCGCGGCTTTCGATGCCGGAATCACACCGATCCTCGTCCTGACCAAGGTCGACCTGCAGGACCCCACCGAATTTCTCGCCAACTTCGCGGGGCTCGAGCTTCGGGTCGTCCGCAGTCGATCCGACGAGGTCCCGCTCGAGGAGCTGACCGAGCTGCTGCAGGGCCACACCACGGTTGCGGTCGGTCACTCCGGGGTCGGCAAGTCGACGCTGGTGAACGCGCTGGTGCCGGATGCGAATCGCGCCGTCGGGGTCGTGAACACCGTCACGGGGCGCGGACGGCACACCTCGTCATCCACCATTTCGTATCGCATCGGGACCGGCTGGATCGTCGACACCCCGGGCGTTCGTTCGTTCGGGCTCGGTCACGTGAATCCCGACAACATCCTGCGCGCGTTCGGAGATCTTGCTCTGATCGCCGAGGACTGTCCGCGCGGATGCACCCACCTGCCCGATTCCCCCGACTGCGCCATCATCGAAGCCGCCGATCGCGGCGAGCTCGGCGAGATCGGTCGCCTCCGCCTCGACTCGCTACAGCGCCTCCTAACCGCCCTCGCGTGACCGCGCCCAGACACCATCGTTGTGCAGGAGTTTCGCCGAGGTTCGCGGTCACGCCCCGCAGAGTGACGCGGGGCACGCGCAGAAACTCCTGCAGAACGATGGAGGACGACACCTCAGTAGGGTTTAGGCGTGACCACGTTCTCTCTCGCCGACGACCTCAGCCTCGCGCTCGCGCTCGCGGCAGAGGCCGACCTCGTCTCGTTCGATCGCTACAGCGCGCTCGACCTGGTCGTCACGACCAAGCCCGATCGGACGCCGGTGACGGATGCCGACCAGGCCGTCGAGCGCATCATCCGCGAGCGGATCGAGGCCGCGCGGCCCGAGGACAGCATCCTGGGCGAAGAATACGGCGGCGATCGCGAACCGGGCCGCCAGTGGATCATCGATCCCATCGACGGGACCGCCAATTATCTCCGGCACGTTCCGATCTGGGGGACCCTCATCGCGCTGGCCATCGACGGCGTCCCGATGGTGGGCGTCGTCAGCGCTCCAGCGCTCGGCAAACGCTGGTGGGCCGCGAAGGGCCACGGTGCGTGGAGCGAGACGATCCAGCACGAGGCGACGCAGCGAGACCCGCAGAAGCTCAGCGTCAGTGGCGTGGCCGACCTGTCGGAGGCATCCCTCAGCTACAACAGCCTTCGGGGCTGGGATTCTGAAGGACGCCTCGAGGTCGTCATCGACCTCGCCCGTAGCGTCTGGCGGTCTCGAGCGATCGGCGACATGTGGTCGTACATGCTGCTCGCCGAGGGCGCGCTCGACATCGTCGGCGAATACGACCTCAAGCCCTACGACCTGGCAGCGCTCATTCCCATCATCGAAGAGGCCGGCGGCCGATTCACCGCGATCGACGGAACGGATGGCCCCTGGGGCGGAAGCGCGCTGGCAACCAACGGCATCCTGCACGATGCGGTCCTGGCCAAGCTGAGTCGCTAGCGCGCGACAACCCTGGCAATCACTAAAGTTGGGCGCGTGACTTCCAGCGCAGCAGCACGAGGATCAAAGTCAACTTCCGCACCGAAGTCGGCGAAGTCGGCGAACCTGCCCCTTCGCCAGCGCCCGGTCGACATCTTCTTCATCTGCATCTTCTCGATCTTCATCATCACCTGCATCATCAGCGATTCGGTCGAGGGACTCGGCATTCCGCAGACGCTGCGCAGCACCAACCTGCTCGCCCAGTGGAACTACTTCTACGCATCTCACTACGACCCGCTGTACAAGGCCGAGCACGTCTGGCTGCGATTCATTTCGGGAACCTCGGCATTCCTTTACCTGCCGTTTTATGTGCTCCTGATCATTTCGCTGGTCAAGGGATGGAACCGCATCCAGCTTTTCGCCGTGATCTACGCGACCATGATCATCAGCCTCACCGTGATCCCGATCTTCGGTGACGAATTCTTCGGCCCCGCCGCCGACCGCACTCCCCAGCCGCTCATCTTCCTGGCGTACAACGGGCCGTACGTGGTCATTCCGTTCATCCTTCTGCTGCGGATGCGCAAGCCTCTGCCCTTCCGCCGCAGGTTCTAGCGAAGGCGCCCGACCGTGACCGTCGAACTTCCGTCTCCCGTTGTCCTGGTGATCATGGGCGTTTCCGGAGCGGGCAAGACGACGATCGGCAAGCTTCTGGCCGAGCGACTCGAGTGGACGTTCGAGGAGGGCGACCAGCTGCATCCGATGGCTAACGTCGAAAAGATGTCCGCGGGCATCCCACTCACGGATGAGGACCGCTGGCCGTGGCTCGCGCGCGTCGCGGACTGGATCGACGGCCAACTCGACACCGGATCAAACGGAGTGATCACCTGCTCGGCGCTGAAGCACTCGTACCGGGCCACCCTCAACCGCCGCGGATCGGGCGTCGAATTCGTTTACCTCGCCGTGGGCCGCGGGGAACTCGACGAGCGCGTGAGCGCTCGTTCCGATCACTTCATGCCCGCCTCGCTGCTCGACAGCCAGCTCGAAACACTCGAGCCCCCGACGGAATCCGAACCCGCTATTCGCGTGGACGCGGATCCGGATGCGACCCTCGTCGTCGACCGGCTGCTGCGCGATCTCGGGCTGGCCTCCCGTGTGGTTCCCACCAAGACGAGGGCCAAACCCGCAGCGGCGCCGAGGACCCGCAAACCGGCCTCGGCGTCCACGACGAGGAAGCGCACGCCTCGACCGAAGGGCTAGCGCCGGGCGAGCCGCAGCTGCGCGGCGATCCCGATCGCCGAGGCGATGAGTGTCGCGGCGCCGAAGCCGACGATGGCAACCAGGAGGCCGAGTGGCGCGACCAGCTGGCCAAGGATGATTGCGGGCAGGCCGAACGACAGGTAGGCGACCAGGAAGACCGCGGCGAATAGTTCGGCGCGCTGGTGGGCCGCCGCGAAAGGGCCGAGGATACGCAGCGGGCCCGAGAACGACGCACCGAACCCCACGCCGCCGATCGCACCGCCGATCCAGATCAGCGGAAGGATGCCGAACGCGATGGCCGCGACAATTATTGCCGTCCCGACGACAACTCCTGCTCCCCCGACCAGTGTGACCCGGCGCGGGCTGAAACGCCCGAGCACAAAGCCCGTCGCTGCGGCCAGGCCGGGCTCGATGAATATCGTCACTCCATCCACCAGGCCGCTGTGGATGTCGAAAACGCCGGCAAGGACGGTGGGCGCGAGACCGATGAACAGCGCCGCAAGCATCCATGAACCGAGCAGGACCGGGATGATCCCGACGAATTCGCGGCGAGCGCTGGCCGGAATCGCGACTCGGGGGACCAGGGATCGAAGGGCGCCCCGCTGCGGGGTCACGGTCTCCTTCGACAGCACTGCCACGACGGCGCCAAGCGCCATGACAACCGCGAGACTGGCGAACACGACCGCGCTCGCGGAGGCGCTGAGTTGTACGGCGATTCCCGACAGCAGTGCGCCAAGACCGAGTCCGCCCGCCGGTGCGGCCCCACCGATGATGGCGCCAATTCCCTTCGCGCGGGGCGGCGCCAGCTCCAGAAGCGAGGCCGAAAAGGCACTGGTCGCGGCACCCGTCGCAACTCCCTGGACGACGCGCGCCGCAATCACCCAGCCGATGTTGGGCGCGAACAGGAACATCACCATCGCGGCGAACTCGACGACTAGCGACCCGATGAGCACGGGGCGCCGCCCGATGAAGTCCGACAACGACCCCGCCACGAGGATCGCCACGACCAGGGCGAACGCGTTCGCCGCCAAGGCGATCGTCAGTAGCCCGGCCGGAAATCCCCACTGGTGCTGGTAGAGGACGAACAGTGGACTCGGTGCGCCGGCCGCCAGATAGAGGCCGGCATAGGCAACCGCAGTGCCCACGAATGCCGTCATTGCGGGGAGCGCGAACCGGGACGGACGCGCGGGCTGCGCTACCCCGCAGGCGGATGCGGCGCGGTCGAGAGTGGCGGACATTTCGTCTCCTAAAGCAACTGTGTTTGCGTTAGAGAAACCTATACCTCATCGCACGTAAATGCAAATCTTTTTGCGTTAGTATGGACGTATGAGCACGAACACGGTCCAGAGGCGCCCGGGCGGCCGCAGCGCTGCGGTTCTCAATTCGATCAAGGTCGCGGTCGAGGAACTCGTCAGGGAGAAGGGACGCGAGCGCGTGACCATCCCCATGGTCGCGGAGCGCGCGGGGGTGAACCCGACGAGCGTCTATCGCCGGTGGGGCGACCTGCAGACGATGATCAACGACATCGCAACCTATCGGCTTGATCCGGCACGGCCCATTCCTGAGACCGGCTCGCTGAAGGCGGACCTCACGGCCTGGGCGAATGAGATCGTCGACCACTACCGCAATCCGACCAATGCGGCACTGCTTCGTGGCGGGGCAGCATCCGCCGGACTCACGGAATCCGACTGCACCCGCAACCGACGGGCCGAGGCCGGCATGATGGTCGAGCGGTACGGCGCGACGAGTCCGGTGACACCCGACGAGGTACTCGACCAGCTTGTCGCGCCCATCATCTATCGGGTGATTTTCCTGCCATGGACGCTCGACGATTCGACGGCGAGCAACCTGGTCGACCGGCTGTTCTCCGGGCGCTGAGCACCACCCTCGGGGCCAGCGTGCCGCCATGAATCCCCACCGACTGCAGGCATAATTGGCCAATGGCGCGATCTGTCCTCATCCTTCAGCACGTGCCGTGGGAGCGACCGGGCATCCTGGGCGAGGTGCTGAGCGGTCACGGGCTGACCTTCGAAACCCGCTCGTTTCTGTACGGTCCGGCAGCACCGCCGCTCTCCGAGATCTCCGGCCTCGCTGTCCTCGGCGGTCCCATGGATGCGCTGGACTATGTCAGGAACCCTGGGCTGAAGGTCGAAACCGACCTCGTGCGAGCAGTCGCGGATGCCGGCATCCCGCTGCTGGGGATCTGTCTCGGCCACCAGATCGTCGCATCCGCACTCGGCGCGAAGCTGCACGTCGGAGTGACGAATGAGGTCGGAATCGGAACCGTCGACGTGGTCGCCGATGACCCGGTGTTGGGAGCCTCGGGGTCGGTCTCACCCGTGCTGCACTGGCACCACGATGTCGTCGAGGTACCGGATGGCGCGACCGTGCTGGCAAGCACCAGCGAGACGCCCAACCAGGCGTTCCGGCTCGGCTCATCGATCCTCGCGATGCAGTTCCACCTGGAGGTCGACAAACACATGCTCGAGCGCTGGCTCGGCGTCGACGAGATGGCGGACGATCTCAGCGAGGACACGCTGCACTCGATCGGGTCGGATTTCGCTGCCGTGGCACCCCGAATGCGCGAGACCGCGGACCGTGCCTTCGACGAGTTCGCGCTGTCCGTGCTGATGCGCGACTAACCCGCAGCACACCTTCAGAACAAGGATTTTCATGACCCGTCTTGGACTCACCATCGACTACTCCGACGACTTCACCGTCGCTGCTGCCGAAGTTCCGGAGTTCGAACGGGTCGGTGCCGAAATTGTCACGGTGCCGGAGGCATATTCGTTCGATGCGGTCTCACGCTTGGGGTACCTGGCTGCCATCACCTCCACGGTCACGCTCGCGTCGGCAATCCTGCCGATCTTTTCCCGCACGCCCACCCTCATCGCGATGACGGCGGCCGGACTCGACTCCGTATCCAACGGCCGATTCGAGCTGGGCATCGGTACCTCGGGCGCACAGGTCGTCGAGGGTTTCCACGGCGTTCCTTTCACCGCACCGCTTGCGCACACTCGCGAAACCGTCGAAATCTGCCGGTCGGTCTGGAGGCGCGAACGCCTCGAGCACGCAGGCAGGGCATACACGATCCCGCTTCCCGAAGGCGAGGGCACCGGGCTGGGAAAGCCGCTGAAAATCATCAATACCCCGGTTCGTGAATCGATCCCGATCGCGATCGCTGCGCTCGCCCCGAAGGGCGTTGAGCAGGCAGCGGAAATCGGCGACGGCTGGATGCCGCTGTTCTTCCACCCGGAGCGCGCCGATCGAGCGTGGGGCGTCCCACTTGCTGCGGGTCTGGCAAAGCGAGATGCAGCGCTCGGACCGCTCGACGTGATCATCCAGACGCCGCTCTTCATCGGCGACCACGTGGATCCATTCGTCGACGGTTTTCGCCAGAGACTCGCCCTGTACGTTGGCGGAATGGGTGCACGCGGCGCCAACTTCTACAACGACCTCGCGGTTCGGTACGGGTACGGCGATGAGGCGGCGAAGGTACAGGACCTGTACTTGGCGGGCGACAAGGCCGGCGCAGCAGCCGCACTCCCCGACGACCTGATCGATTCGACCGCGCTCATCGGACCAGAGGCGCACATCCGCGAACGCCTCGCTGCGTTCAAGGCTGCCGGCGCTACGACCATCCTCGCCACGCCGATCTCGCCGACCCGCGCGGGTCGTATCGAAGCGATCGAGGCGGTGCGCGGGTTGCTGGACGAAGTCGATAGAATTTGACCGAACAAGAAGCGAGCAAGGAGACCTCGATGGCAGTAGAACGCGTGAGCCCGACGGTTCCAAAGCCGCTCGCCGTGTTCATCTTCCTGGTCTTCTGGGCCATCGCGATTGTTGCATGGTGCATCGCGAACATCTCGCGCGACTTCGGTGTTCACGCGTTCATCGTCGACATCGGCCTGATCTTTGCGTTCGCCGGATTCGCTGCTCTCTTCGTCGAGACCCGGCGCGGGTTCACGGCGATACTCATCTTCAGCCTGTTGGGCGTCGCCCTGTTCGGCGTCGGCGACCTCCTTCACATCCAGCTCATCACCTACTGCGTGCGGATCCTCGGCATCGCTGTCGCCTTTGTGATCGTCCCCACCAACGTTCTCGTCAGCAAGCTGCGCGTTCTCACCTGACGCTTTGGGCCTTGGGGCGCTTTCGTTCGGCGAACCAGTGGTAGCGCACACCGAGCCAGACGAGTGCGGCGACGATCGAATACGCCACAAACAGCGAAACCCAGGCGACCAGCGGCTCACTCACGCCACTCCAGCTGAATGGCATCGGTAAGAGAACGATCAGGAAAATGACGAGACCGACCGCGTAACTGATGGCCCAGGCCACCCGCTTCCACCGAAAGAGCGATTCCCCGCTCAGAGCCTTGAATGGAAGCAGGCTGATCGGCAGCGAGGCGAGTCCGGCCACTGCGAGCTGGCTGAGAAACTCGCGCAACAGTACCAACCCGAACGCGCTGCTGCTGGCAGGGATCGAGCTGTATCCAATCCACGCGGCCAGGCCGATCACCGCGGCGTAGCCCGCACCCACCAGCACTACGGGCACCCTGCGATGCACCGCCAGCTTCACACCGAAGTCAAGTCCGAGAACCGCACCGAACACGAGACCGGGCTCGAGATGGATGAGGCGGGCGACGATCACGCTGACGACAAGGATGACGAGATTTGATGGCCGGGCCGGAAATCCCGGACGTTGCGTGTGCGAACTGCGCGAGGTCGCCCACCAGGTCACGTACGCGCCGAGAACGTTCAGTACCGCGAACGTCACGAACAGGCTCACGAGCACGCGAAGTGACTCAAGGCTGAAGCCGAACGAGGGGTCCGCGAAGCCCGAAATGATCGCCGCCACGAAGAACCACACGATAGTGCCCACGAATTTTGGGACACGTGCCGTCGTCCGCTTCCACCGTGCCCGGATCCGTTGTGCCAGCCGCGCCATCCGATCGGTGTATCGCTTGATCCGCTTGGCGCGCGCGTCGTAGCTCGCCTCGAGCGCCGAGTTCATGAGCGTCGTAGGAAACCCGAGCAGCAGAGTCAGCACGAGAGCCGCTCCTGCCGTCAGCGCAACGTGAGCGGGAGTGAGCGTCGTCCACTTGAACGCAGCCAGGCTGCTGAAGACGGATGGCGCGGCCAATGCCCCGGAACCGGCGGCCGGCCCGACAGTGATCTTGTGCACGGCGGACGGCGACGACCACCGATCCGGCGATCCATTGTTGATCGCCTGGGCTGCTGCGACAAAGAACGTGCCGCTCTTGTTCCTCGAGACGGTCTGCGCGTCGACGATGAATTGCCAGGTTCCATTGGGCTGCACCATGCTCGTCGCGCAGAACACATCCCCTGTGGGGCACGCCGTCCCCAAGGTCTGCTTTTGCGCCGCAAACCGCGAGAAGTCGCCCGTCAGCTCCGACCGGGTTGGGTCAACGAACCCGATCAGGAGCGCCCCCGGAACTCCGGTGCCGTGCAGCAGAAGCGTCCCGTCCGTCTGCTTGGGCACGGTGCCGTTCGAGCCGAGATGTGTGAATTTCGGCGGGCCCGGATTGTGCAGCCAGCTCGTGTACACCTTGACTGCAGGACCGTACCCGGAACTTGGATACGGGTAAGCGGACTTGCCACGTTCGAATTCGAAAGCCGCAAAATAGGTGACACCGGCCTTCGAATCCTTGGATATGGTCGCGGCATCGACATCAAAGGTCCAGGCGCCACTCGAATTCACGGTGGCAGGTCCCGGGCCACTCCCATAGCCACCCTGAGGGGCGCCCGCGAGATATTGGTTGTAGGCAGATTGATCCCGCTTCACGGCGGACCGGTATGTTGCCGTGGTCGGAAACGCGTCAACGACAACGGCCTCGCCGGGCACGCCGGTTCCAGTTGCGACGATGCCGCCGCTGGAGACATCGATCGCATTAGCCGTCGGACTCACTACGACGGGCGGCGGTGGCCGATCGGATGTCGCGAACGCGGCCTGCGCCCCGAAGGCCCCGGTGAACGCCAGCGGAATCGCCAGGAGCAGCGCGATGCGTCGGGCAAGGCGGGCAGTCACATCCGGCTCCTCGCGCAGGGTCGAACATTCTCGGGTTGGCGAGAAATCTACTCCGCGCGCGCGTAGCGCACGAGCGTTTCATTCGGGAAGCGTGAATGCCCAACCCTGAGCGAGGCGTTCGGTGACTGCGGAGCTCGTCGTGTGGTTGCGCAGCAGATGGCCCTCGCACACCATCCACCGAAGTACGCGGGTGCCATCCTGCCGAAAGATGTTGGCCCGATCGAGGCCGCTGACAGCGAGCGACAGCGATGTGACAGCGGATTCGAGCGAAGATGGAACCACCAATTCTTTGTCTCGAGGAGGGGCCGATGTCGAGCACCGCGCACATTGCCACGATCGTTCACGACCCTGCGGGTCGGCCCAGCCCGCGCGCCGTGCGATTCTGGACGCTGGACGCGATCATCGGATGGGCGTTCTTCGCGGCGCTCCAGGTGCTTCTGATGCTCGTCAGCAACACGTGGACCAGCTCGCTGCACCTGTGGGGACTCGGCATCACCGTCGTCGCCGCCATCCTGCACGCGTCGATCATGCCGCGCTGGCGCTACAGCGTTCATCGCTGGGACGTCACCGACGACGCGATTTTCGTGCGCTCCGGCTGGCTCACCCAGGAGACCCGCGTGGCGCCCATTTCGCGGCTGCAGACCGTCGACTCCCGGCGCGGTTTCCTGTCCAGGATCATGGGGCTGACAACGGTCAAGATCACGACTGCGTCATCCGCTGGTGCACTGACGATTCATGCGCTCGACGATGCCGTCGCGCAGGAGGTCGTCGCGAAGCTGGCCGTGATCGCGCAGGAGAACGCGGGAGACGCGACATGAGCGAAGCTGCGCCGGCGGCCCCCGACGCGGATGACCTACCGGACACCTCCGAGGAGCCGTGGAACCGACTGGATCCGCGGATGCTCCTTGTGCATCCGCTCCGCGAGCTGATCCGCTACCTGCCGGTCATCCTCGTCGCGCTCATCGCCGGTTCGGTGGGCGGCGAACCGTGGTGGTGGTACGCGCTGTCCGGCCTCGGCGTTGTGATTGGCGTGCTGCGCTGGTTCACGACGAGCTACCGAATCACGCCGACACACGTGCAGATCCGGCGCGGCATCCTGAACCGCAGGCTGCTGTCAGTGCCTCGGGACCGCATCCGAAGCGTGGATGTGGATTCGACCATCCTCCACCGCATCTTCGGCCTCTCCGTCGTGAAGGTCGGCACCGGCGCCTCACACGGCGTCGAAGATCTCGAGTTCAATGCGATGCGAAGTGGCGATGTGCCGGCGTTCCGCGCGGAAATGCTGAGTCACGTGTCGCGGAGCGCGCTGAGAGCTCCCACCCAGGACGAACAGGACGAAGTCGCGCTCGAGAAGTCGGGCAGGAACTTCAGCCGCTGGCGTCCGTCCTGGGTGCGCTATGCCCCCTTCACCCTCAGCGGAGTCGCGTCGATTGTCGTGGTGGTCGTCTTCGTGCTGCAGACCCAGTTCTTCGACAACGGAGTGCTGACCCGCCTGCCCATCGTGCGGGACACGCTCTCGCGAATCGAGCACCTGCCGACCCTGACGCTCGCGCTCTGGGGCATCGGCATCCTCGTGGTCGCTGCCTCGATCGTCGCGGCGGTGCGCTACCTGCTGAGCTACTCGCACTTCACAATCAGCAGGATGGACGCGTCGACGCTGCACATCACCCACGGGCTTCTGAGAGTGCGGCAGATCACGATCGATGAGCGGCGCCTCCGCGGAGTTCAGCTGTTTGAGCCGCTGTCGCTTCGCGCGGTGGGCGCCGCGGCAACCCACGCGATCATGACCGGGCTCGGACGCCAACGGGGTGGCGTCGCCCTGCTATCACCCCCTGGCCCCCGGGCGGAAGCCCTCCGGATTTCCGAGGACGTCCTCGAGATCAGCTCGCCGCTGAAGTGCGAGCTCGTGCAACACGGGCCGAGGGCCAGGCGCCGCCGGTATACCCGCGCGACGGTATTCGCGGTCGTGCTTGCCATCATCGCGGGCGGGCTCCAGCTTCTCGGGACCGTCGGCCCGACAGTGTGGTGGGCTTTCGCGTTCATCCTGCCGGCGTCTGCTTTTCTGGCCTGGGATCGCTATCGCGGGCTGGGCCACGCGCTGCTGCCCGGATGGCTCGTCGCCCGCAGCGGCTCGCTGAACCGCCGGCGCGTGGTGCTCGCGACCGAAGGTATCATTGGCTGGGACATCCGCCGAAGCTTCTTCCAGCGCCGTGCCGGGCTTGCGACACTGATCGCGACAACAGCGGCCGGACGCCATCGCTACGACATCCCCGACATTCCGTTCGAGGATGCGTGGCGAATCGTTGAAGGCGTCAACGATCAGGCGGTACAGAAGGCGGCATCTCGCTGAAGCCCTGATGACTAGGATTAACTGTCCGCGTTGGAAATTCCTAGCAGGGATCCCGAAATGTCGAACGTCACCGAATCACTAGAAAACCTCATCGAGCTTGCCGGCGCACGCTCCGCGGCGCTCGTGGACAGCAGCACCGGGATGGTCCTGGGCCACGCGGGGTCAGATTCCGACCTCGAAATCCTCGCTGCGGCTAACACCGAGGTGGTGCGCGCCCAGCTGAAGTCGATGGCCACCCTTGGGTCGACGGACACCATCGACGACATCCTCATCACGCTCAGCACCCAGTACGACATCGTTCGGCCGCTGGCCGCAAACCCGTCGATCTTCCTGTATCTCGTGATGGACAAGAACAAGTCCAACATGGCCCTCGCTCGCTACAAAGTAGCTGAATGCGATAGCCAGCTCGAGCTGTAGCTCGGTCCGGGCGGTTAAGCCCGAAAAAGGGTCACGTACCCATTGGGGTGGCCATGTCCCCCTAAATGCCCACAAGTGGGGGTTTCTGCGGCCACCATCGCTTGCAACCATGGAGCAATCACCCGATAGATGAGGAAGTGCTCAGATGAGCGTTGATTCGCGGTCTCCAATCCGCGCCCTCCGCCGCTCCAAGAAGGAGCCGGATCGCCCGGACTATTCCGAACCGGATTTCTCTTCGTGGGCCGCAAGGCTCGACAGTTATGTCCCCGCCGCGTCCGCGGTGTCGGCAAACTCCGCGACGCCCGCCGCCGCGACGGCAGTTGCCGAGGCACCGACCGTCCAGGCTGCTACCGTCCAGGCTGCTACCGCTCAGGTTGTGGACGATCGTCCGAGCCTCGAAGCCGTTCTCGAGAAGCTCCTGAGTTTCGATGGCGCCATGTGCGTTGCTGTCGTCGACAGCGAAACGGGGATGATCCTCGGCAGGTCGGGTTCCGGCATTGAGATCGACCTGGCAGCCGCAGGCGCGTCGGAAATCCTTCGTGCCCGACTCGCGAGCACCAAGGCGCTGGGCAATGACGAAAAGATTGACGACTTGCTCATCTCGCTCACGAGCCAGGTTCAGATCATCCACCCGCTGCCCGCGAATCCGACGATCTTCACCTACCTCATCGCAGACAAGTCGAAGTCCAGTCTCGCGATGGCCAGGTTCAAGGCGACCGAAGCGGATCCCCAGATCCAGTTGTAGATCGGTCGAAGCGCGGCGGATGGCGGCAGGTCATCCGCGTTTCACAATTTGTTGGATATGCAAGGCCTAAGGGAGGGTCGCACCATGGCAGTTGATGCCAACTCGATTGCCCAGGAACCAGCGTCTGTGTCGACGGGCTTTCCGGTAACGGTGGGCTGGACCCACGCGGCAATAGCGGTCAATTCGGCCCTGCGCCTGAATACCCAGGTGAACCTCAAGATGCTCATCGAGATGCACGGTCCACTGCTCATCGATTTTCGTCACCACGCGTTCTCCTGGTCCACTCCGCTCGAAATCTTCCCGGTCGACGCTGTCCATACCGGAATTGAGACCGAGCCCACCGGTCCCAACGCTCCGCCCTACTTTGAGCTCCCCGGGCAGGATCTCGATGACCTGCTCTGGGAGATGGGGATCAACTCCTTCGGTGGCGCTCGCGCATACTGGCTGCCTGCCGGCGAGCGGTACCGACTCACCAGGTGGCCAAACCTGACGCGACACAGGCACAACATCCAGCAGATGCAGATGATGGCGGTGCTCGGCAACACCTTCGTCAGTACCAGCGAGTTGGCCAAGCTCGCCGGTACCGAAGAGTCCGAGGCCCAGCGGCTCATCAACGCGCTCAGCCTGATGCGGATTCTTACCCGTACGTCCGAGGCTCCGGCCGCCGAGGTGGTCCCCCAGACCGCCGCGGCGAAGCGCCAGAGTCTTTTCGGGCGACTGCGCAAGCGGCTGGGACGGTGACGCGTGGCTGAGCACGTCATCCTCTTCACCGGCCCGATGGGTGCTGGCAAGACAACGGCAATCCAAAGCCTCAGCGATATTGAGGTCGTGCGCACCGAGGCGAACAATTCGGAACGGCACATCGTCGACAAAGCCACCACGACGGTCGCGCTCGACTATGGCGAGATCGGCCTCGACCGCGAGGATAAGGTTCGGCTCTATGGCATCCCGGGGCAGAGGCGATTCAACTTCATGTGGAGCATTCTCAAGAAGCGCGCCAAGGGGATGGTTCTGCTCGTCAACAGTGACGCGCCAGACCCGATCGCTGAGATGCTCGAATTCATCGACGAATTCCGCGAGCTCTACGACCGGGGCGGCGTCGTTGTCGGAGTCTCCCGTGCCGATGTGGTCGCCGGGCCGACGCTTGCCGCCTACTCCGAGGCCCTGGAGCGAACGTACCCGGGGCTTCTGATTCCCGTATTCACAGTGGATCCGCGCGACCGGGACCAGATGCAGGACGTCCTGCTCGTTCTGGTCGTGAACATCGAGATGCGCGCGACGTTCGGGATGCTGACGGCAGCGGTGCCAGCGTGAGTCCGGGCCTGCACACCAAGCCGGCCGTGGTGAAGGCGGCCTCGGCACTGCTGCAAGAAATGAAAGAAGCCTCGAGCTCCCTCACCTATGCAGCCCTGCTCACCGACGATGGGTTCGATGTCGCGCGTCTGCCAGGCGAAACCGATGGCGCCCGATTCGCCGGAATGGCGAGCTCGATGCAGGCACTCGGCGACGCCGTGGCCCACGAGTTGAAGATCGGCACCGGCGAATACATCATCATCGCGTCGGGCAAGGGCTACGTTGTGCAGCTGCGAGTGCCGGGCCAGGAACTCGTACTCTCCGCGCTGTTCGACAACGATGCCACGATCGGGAGCGCGCTCGCGATCGCTCGAAGGTTCGCGCAGAAGATGGCCGACCTGCTCAAGTAGCTTGATGTTGCCCAGCGGCGTGCGATAGCGACCGATGGTGGAGATGGGGGGAATTGAACCCCCGTCCACTGCTGTAATCCTGCGCCTTCTACGGGCGTAGCTTATGAAGGCGCTTTACTCGGTCCTCACCTTTGCCACAAGCATCTAGGTGAACGAACCCAGCCATAGTTGAAGTCCCGCGCAGCCCTAAGGCGTAACTGCGCAGCAATCTCTCTTGTCTATGCCGGTGACCGGGTAGAGAGCATCCCCGGACCGACAGACTCCTTAGTGCGCTCGCTTAGGCAGCGAGGGCGAAGTCAGTGCGTGATTTATTGGCACTTATGTTTTGCAGGTGGCGTTAACGAGATAACCCTGCATCCTCGACCCGCTTCTCGCAGTTTTGCAGGCAATGTCGAAACCGATCATCCCCATGCTTCACCGTCTCATTCGAGGCAGTGGGTCGCTATCGCACGCTGTTGAGTTGTCAGTGCCGCGCGAAGCGCGCAGCCATACAGGATACAACACGCGGGCGCGCCTCGGTATGCCGAATGGAAGACCATAGCCGCCAGACCAGCAGAATAGGTAGCAGCCGATCTCAGGAGGATTCGACGGATGTCAGCACGGAAACTGGTACTCGCCGTCGACTTGGGCGGCACCAAAATCGCGTCGGCCCTGGTTTCGGACGATCCGAAGCTGCTCGACGGATCGCGGTTTCGCGTCCCCACCGGTCACGATATCTCGCGCGCCGATCTCGAGGCGGCCATCCGATCCGTCGTTTCGTCCGCCCTTGCGGCGGTTCCAGCCGGGGACGAAGTCATTGGCGTTGGCATCGGATCAGCAGGCCCCGTGGCGGTCGCGGCGGGCGAGATCTCGCCACTCAACATGCCGAACTGCTGGGACTTTCCGATCGCGCGAATTGTTTCGGATGTGGTGCCAAGGGTGCCCGTGTCGCTTCAGCTGGACGGGCACTGCATCGCGTTGGCAGAACACTGGGTGGGCGCACTTCGTGGCTATCGCAACGCGGTGGGAATGGTCGTGTCCACCGGAGTTGGCGGCGGCTTTATCATCGACGGCCGCCTGCTCGAGGGCCGAACGGGTAATGCCGGACACATCGGTCAGGTACGGGTTACAAGCCCAGCCGCAGCCGGACCCGATCTCGACTCGACGCTCGAGGGCGTCGCATCCGGCACTGGCACCGTGCGCTGGGCGAAGGAACAAGGCTGGAAGGGTGAAACCGGCGAGGACCTGGGGGCCAGCTACGCCGCCGGCGATGCGATTGCGATCGCTGCGGTGCGACGGTGTGGTGAGGCGCTCGGCTACGCGCTCTCCACCGTCGGGGCGCTCCTCGATGTCGAGGCCGTCGCGATTGGCGGCGGGTTCTCACACGTGACCCCCGACCTGTTCGACATCGTTCGCGCCAGCCTGAAGGAACGCGCGCCGCTGCGCACGATGGCGGGCATCGAAGTCCTGCCGTCCGGTCTGTCCGATGAGGGCCCCCTGATCGGAGCGGCCGCACTCATCTACCGCAGCCACCTGCTGCCCAGCCACGACTGACCGGCGCTGCCGCCGCGGCAGCAGCCCGGTCGCGTCCGCTCGTGTCGAAAATTCAGGACAGGCAGTTCACTGTGCCCCAGGTGGGGCTGCCGATCCGCTCAGCCTGAGTTTTCGCGGGGCTGCCAACGCGGATGGGGCGATTACTCGCCGAGGTTGCGGTGCGTTCCCATCGCGCGATCCGCCTCGCGCTTGTCCTGGCGTTCGCGGAGGGTCTGCCGCTTGTCATATTCCTTCTTGCCCTTGGCGACGGCGAGCTCGACTTTCGCGCGGCCATCCAGGAAATAGAGGCGCAGAGGAACGAGGGTGTAGCCACCCTCCTTCACCTTGCTGTGGATCTTCAGGATCTGCTGCTTGTGCAGGAGAAGCTTGCGCTTGCGACGGGGCGGATGGTTGTTCCAGGTGCCCTCGTTGTATTCGGGAATGTGGACGGCATCCAGCCACGCTTCGCCGAACTCGACGAACGCGTAGCCGTCGACCAGGGATGCACGTCCAGCCCGCAGCGACTTCACCTCGGTTCCCGTGAGGACCAGTCCGGCCTCGTAGGTGTCTTCGATGGTGTAGTCGTGACGGGCTTTGCGATTGGTGGCGACGACTTTCTCGCCACGTTCCCTGGGCACGATGCACTCCTGTTTAAGCGCCCGACGGTCTGTCTGGCAGCCCACTATCCTATCCCCCGCACACCCACCTCGGACTCGCGGGGTGTGAAAGGCGGCTAGACCTTCAGGTACCGCGAGATAGCTGCGCTCGCCGAGAGGGACGCGAGGATGATCCCGAGCAGAACCAGGATGGGCACCACGAGCCAGGCATCCGCGGTCCCGATCAGGCTCGTCGATGAGCCGAGCACAGTCGGACTGCCCAGGTAGTCCCGCACGAAGAACTGCACGATCGCGACGATCGCTCCCCCGGCGAGCAGCGAGCCGATCAGTGCCGCGAAGACGCCCTCCAGAACGAACGGCGTCTGGATATATCGATTCGACGCGCCGACGAGCCGCATGATCCCGATCTCACGCCGTCGGCTGAAGGCGCTGAGCCGGATGGTCGTGGCGATCAGCAGTACCGCCGCAATGAGCATCAGCACCGCGAGGCCGATCGCGGTAATACTCGCCGCATTCAGTACGGCGAAGATCTGGTCGAGGTAGGCGCGCTGGTCTTCCACATCCTGAACCCCGGCGAGACTCGACGTGCCCTCGATGATGATGTCGGCCTGGTTCGGATCCTTAAGGTTGATCCGGTAGCTCTCGTTGAGCACGGATGGCGTTGTGAACGCCAGCAGTGGGCTGCCGGCGAACTGCGATTTGAAGTTCTGGTACGCCTCCTCGTGCGATTCGAACGAGATTGTTTTGATGTACGGCTTCAGAGTGGATGACTCGAGCTGAGCCTTCACCGCGTCGATTTCTGCCTTGGATGCCGCTGAGCCCGTGCAGTTTCCGGTGTCGTCGATGCTGGTGCAGAAGTAGATGGCGACCTGTGCGCGGTCGTACCAGTAGCCCTTCATCTGGCCGATCTGCAGCTGCATCAGGATCGCAGCCCCCACAAACGTGAGCGAGATGAAGGTGACCAGAATCACCGAGATCACCATCGCGACATTGCGGCGCAGGCCCTGGCCGGCTTCGCTCAGAACGAGTCCGGCCCTCATGCGCTGCGCGCCTCTGCGTTGTAGCTTCCGCCTCGCTCGTCACGCACGACCTGGCCACTGATCAGTTCGACGACGCGGCGGCGCATCTGGTTGACGATTGTGGCGTCGTGCGTCGCCATCAGCACGGTCGTACCGCCCATGTTGATGCGCTCGAGCAGGGTCATGATCCCAGCGGATGTTGCGGGGTCGAGGTTTCCGGTCGGCTCATCCGCGAGCAGGATGGCCGGCTTGTTCACGATCGCGCGGGCGATGGCGACGCGCTGCTGTTCTCCGCCGGAAAGCTCGTGCGGAAACCTTGCGGTCTTGCCGCCCAGTCCGACCATCTTGAGGACATCCGGAACCGCCTCCTGGATGAAGCCCTTGCTCTTGCCGATGACCTGGAGCGTGAAGGCGACATTGTCGAAGACGTTCTTTTGCGGCAGTAACCGGAAATCCTGGAAGACGACGCCGAGGTTTCGGCGGAAGTATGGGACGCGCCGAGACGGCAGCGTGTTGACGTGCTGGCCGAGGACGTAGACGTTGCCCTTGGTGGGGCGTTCCTCGTTGAGCACGAGCCGCAGGAAGCTGGACTTCCCCGAACCCGATGCCCCCACCAGAAATACAAACTCCCCCTTGAGCACTTCAAGTGTCACGCCATTGAGGGCCGGTCTTGAGGTGCCTGGGTACGACTTTGATACTGCATCAAACCGAATCATGACGTTTACACCCTAGGGAGCGGTCAGGAAGTCCCCCGGCGCGACTCGCCCACTTGCCGTTCTCTCAGTGTTGAAAGGCGCGGGCGTCAGGCGCCGTCGATCACGCAGAAGCGGTTGCCCTCGGTGTCGGCGAGCACGTAGAAGTCGGCGTCGTCGGGGTACATGTCCCAATCGACCTCGGTGGCGCCCAGCTTCGTGAGCCGCGCGACTTCATCCATCTTGTCGCCGGGCGCATAGAGATCGAGATGGATGCGCGGATGCGACTGAACCGGCGTCTGGGACAGGGCCAGCGAAATCCGCTTGCCCGATCCATCGTTCGCCTGCAGGATGATCCAGGTGTCGTCTCCCGGCGAGGTCGGCTCGAAGTCGAGCGCCGCCGCCCAGAACTTCGTCGCTCGCGCGACATCCTGCACACCGATCACGGTGGATCCAAGTTTCAGCATGCTTCCTGTCTACCCCACTCATCGCAGAGTCGGAACTGGGCGTGCTAGTCCTTGGCGGACTTACGCCACTTGATGCCCGCGTTGATGAATCCGTCGAGGTTGCCGTCGAAGACATCCGTCGGGTTGTTCACCTCGTACTCGGTGCGCAGGTCCTTGACCATCTGGTACGGCGCCAGCACGTAGCTGCGGATCTGGTCGCCCCAGCTCGCGGTGATGGTGCCCGCCAGTTCCTTCTTCTGGGCGGCTTCCTGCTCACGCTGGATGAGCAGCAGCCGCGATTGCAGCACGCGCATCGCGGCCGCGCGGTTCTGGATCTGGCTCTTCTCGTTCTGCATCGACACGACGGTCCCGGTCGGAAGATGGGTAATGCGCACCGCAGAATCGGTCGTGTTGACCGACTGGCCGCCCGGCCCGCTCGAGCGGAACACGTCGACCCGAATGTCGCTCTCGGGAATGTCCACCTCGCTCGCCGCCTCGATCAGGGGGATAACCTCGACCGCCGCGAAGCTGGTCTGCCGCTTACCAGCAGAGTTGAACGGGCTCATCCGCACCAGCCGATGGGTACCCGCCTCGACGCTCAGCGTGCCGAACGCGTACGGCGCATCCACCTCAAAGGTTGCCGACTTGATGCCCGCCTCTTCGGCGTAACTCGTGTCCATGACAGTTACGCCGAACTTGTGCTGCTCCGCCCAGCGGATGTACATGCGCAGCAGCATGTCGGCGAAGTCTGACGCATCCACTCCCCCGGCGCCGGCGCGAATCGTGATGACTGCCGGATGATCGTCGAACTCGCCATTGAGAAGTGTCTGCACCTCGAGGTCACCGAGCAGGCTCTGGATGCTGGCGAGCTCGGCACGGGCCTCGGCCGCGGCATCCGCATCCGCCTCCGCATTCGCGAGTTCCTCGAGGACTTCGAGGTCGTCGAGTCGCAACTGGATGCTGTCGATGCGCGCCAGCTCAGACTGCCGGTGACTGAGGGCACTGGTGATGCGCTGCGCCTTGTCGGTGTCGTCCCAGAGATCGGGTGCGCCGGCCTGCTCGCTCAAATCGGCGATGTCTGCGCGCAGCCTCTCGATACCGATGACCGAGCGGATGTCCGCGAAGGTTGAGCGAAGCGCGGCGATATCCGCGGTGAAGTCGAGCTCATCCATGTCGGCGTCAAGCCTATCTGGGTCGGGTGGGGTGGTCTCGATGCGCGACGTGGCGCAGCATCACTCGGCCATGGGGTTGCACATCGCCGCGTAGGATTTAACGAGTGAGTGAGACCGAGCTTCCGTTCAAGTGGAGTTCCATCGCCTTACCCGCGTTTCTTCCGACGCTGCTCTTCTCCATCGGCGAAGGCGCGATCATCCCGATCATCCCGACGGTCGCCCACAGCATGGGTGCGACTCTCGCGATCGCCGGTCTGATTGCCGGCCTGATCATGGTCGGTGAGGTCTTCGGCGACATCCCAAGCGGCTGGCTCGTAGCGCGGATTGGCGAACGCACGTCCATGATTGGCGGAGCATTCGTCGCGATCGTCGGGCTGGGCATTGCGACCTTCGCGCCCAACCCACTGGTCCTCGGGATCGGAATCGCGCTCGTCGGACTCGCAACCTCGGTGTTCGCGCTCGCCCGCCACGCGTTCATGACGAGCTATGTTCCCGAGAAGCATCGCGCACGGGCACTGTCGACGCTCGGTGGCACATTCCGTGCGGGCTACTTCGTGGGCCCGTTCATCGCTGCGGGCGTCATCGCGCTGACCGGGCACACGTCGACGGTGTTCTGGATCGACATTGTTGGATGCCTGGGCGCAGCGATCGTGCTGATGGTCGTGAAGGATCCAACCGAAGCGATCGGGGCGGCGCGAGCCCACCACGTCGCGAAGTCGAAACTGGATGCGGGCCAGCAGGAGCTAACGGCCGAGACGCGCGGGCTCTTCCACACCATCGCCGCCAATCGCGGTGTGCTCGCGAGACTTGGAAGCGCCGCTGGCCTGGTCGGAGCGGTGCGGGCGAGCCGCCAGGTGATCCTGCCCCTCTGGGCCGTGAGCCTGGGCCTGGGCGATTCGAACATCGCGCTCATCATCGGGATCGCCGGCGCGATCGACTTCGCGCTGTTCTACACGAGCGGCCAGATCATGGATCGCTTCGGCCGACTCGCAGGTGTGCTGCCGTCGATGATCGGGCTCGGCGCCGCACACATTGTGCTCGCGGTCAGCTTCGGCCTGCCAGACCGCGAAGTGTGGTTCATCACGATCGCGATGTTCATGGCGCTCGCGAATGGTCTCGGCAGCGGCATCCTCCTGACTCTGGGCGCGGATCTCGCCGACAAGGCCAATCCCGCGCCGTTCCTCGGCGCGTGGCGATTCACGGCGGATGCTGGCAGCGCGGTCGCGCCGGTGCTTGTCTCGGTGCTCACCGGGCTCGTCTCGCTCGCCCTCGCATCCGGTGTGATGGGAGTGCTCGGGCTTCTAGGCGCGGGACTGCTACTGCGTTACCTGCCTCGCTATGTCCCCAGCCGCGCGCGCATCCGAGCGTCTCGGGCCACGTCGGGCTGAGCCGGCTGCCACCGGGTACGGTTCGCAGCGCCGATGCTACCTCGGGTCGCGCCCGGTGATTGCGAGGAGCCGTGACTGCAGCGGCGCATCCGGATCGAGGTCTACCGGGTCCTCGTACAGGCCGGTTGCGGCGAGGGTCTCCCGCTGCGGTTCGAAGATCGTCCAGGTCGCGGCGACGAGCTCGTCGTCGAGGTGCTCGTCCGAATGGGTGGCCCTGGCCATGTCCCAGGCGTGGATGGCGACGTCGGAGGTCTGTTCCTTGAGGTAGTCGATCATCTTGACGGTGTCGTACGACAGGTTGACGGTCTCGTCGAACGGTGCCGACTCCCAGGCGACGGTTGCGATCGCCGACCACTTCTTCCACTCGCCGATGAGATCGCCGTCATCAATGGCATCGATGTCGTCGCCGACGTCTTCGATGGTCCTGCCGGCGAGCAGAGGCGGCACCCACTGCTGTTCGCGGATGACGTGCCGAGCGAGGTCACTGACGTCCCACTCGGTGTCGGGCGTATCGGCATGCCAGTCGGTCACAGCATCCAGCCGGCGGCCGAACTCCTCGTGCGCCGTAACCTGCAGTGCCAGCCAGTCGTATTCCATGCTCCAACGATAGAGAACACCGGCACCAAAAGGTTACGAGAAGACGGAACGAGCAATCGAGGTGACCTCGATTCGGATGCCCTTCGGCACGAACAGCGTCAGCACCGGGGGCGACCAATAGCAGGAGAGCTCGACTGTCGCGCTGCGACCATCGACGCTCACGGCGCGCTCCACTCTCAGGTCGGTGAACGAATCGCTCGGGCTGCCCGCGAGGTAGGAGTGAACCGAGCTCGAGACTTCCGCGGAGGTGAGGTTCGGCTGGATTCCTGCACCGGTGCGCGTCACTTTGTCGAGCGAGAAGGCTTCCGCGCCCACCAGCGACGCGCCGTCGGCGAGTGTGAACAGCCGCTTGCGTTCGAGATACAGCGAGGTCGCTGCAACGACAACAAGGATCAGCGCGAGGCTGAGCGCGGCATAGAAGATAGTGAGTAGCAGAGTCGACCCGTCGTCGCTTCGGAGCAAGGCGAACCTTCGGCGCATCATCCGGCTCCCCAGAATCTCGAGACCTGTTCGGTCGAGGTCGCGCTCAGTGGAACGCTGAGCGGCCCTGTGAACCTAAGGATCGGCGGCACCAACGGCAGCGGAACGGATGCCGACACGGTCACGGTCACAAACCCTCGACGAGTCAGGCACTTCGCTGGATGTGGTCGGCAACTGATCCGCATTTTCGCAGTCGAGTGCTGGATGCCAAAGTCTCCAAGAGCGAAGTTCACGGCGGTGTTCGCCCGCGCCGAGCCACTCCCCACGCTGGGCGCCTGCACGAACACCCGCGCCGCCTGGCGCGATGCGCCCTCGACCGAAAGGGCGCCCGCCTGGATTGCCGCCATTGCCAGGATCAGGTAGATCAACGGGATCAGCAACACGAATCCCGCCGTGATGAACTCGAGCGCCGCCGAGCCGCGATCATCGCGCCAATCGATTTCACGGAAGCGTTTCGACGGCGGCATGCCCGGTCACCTCCAGTCCATTGGGGATTCCGATGAGGCCGATCAGCGGCAGCGGCGCCTTGACGGTGATGGCGTAGGAGGGGAATCCGTCGTAGCTTCCGGGCGAGATGGTCACATTCTTGGCGTAGGCCGGCCCGATGGCGGCCTCGATAAGTTGTTTCGTGCGGCCCACGCCGTCGGCCGGTCGATTGTCGGCGAGCGCACCGTACCGTGCACCTTCGGATGCCGCATCCTGCACAGTATTTCGGATGAGCAAGGCGAGGCCCAGCTGGATGACCGAGAGCGTCAGCACTGTCAGCAGGGCGCCGACGAGCACAAACTCGACGACCGCAGAACCGTTTTCGTCACGCCAGCTCGGGCGAGGATCTCTAGAACCCGGTGACGCGAGCAATGGCCTGCTGAAAGACGTTAGCGAGGGCCGGCCCCGCCAGCCCCCAGATCACGATGACCAACCCCGCTGTCATCAGCGTGATGAGCACCCAGCCGGGGACGTCGCCGCGGTCGTCCTCGATCAGTTTTTGCCGGACCCGTTTCGCGAATTTCGTTGTCATGCCGGAAGGTTGGCAGCATCACAAATGTCTCGCTCGAATTATCCACATCACGTTCTTCAGCAATTGCCGCGCCCAATCCGTTGTGCAGGAATTCTTGCCCTGCCGCCTCCGAAATGCCGGCAAAACTATGGGGCCTGACGCCGAAACTCCTGCACAACGGGAGCGAGGCTAGAAGCCGAGTTGCAGCACAAACAGTCCTGGGAAGATCGCGATCGCGATGGTGATCGGCAGGATGAGGAACACCAAAGGCACGAGCATGGCGACCTCCTTTTTGCCGGAGAGCTCGAGCAACTCGCGCTTGGCCTCATCACGGGCATCCTGGGCCTGAGCTCGCAACACTTCGGCAAGCGGCGTTCCGCGCTCGAGCGCTCCGGTGATCTGCTCAATTGCGCGCGTGAGCGGGGGCACGTCGAGTTGCGAAGAAAGCCGCTGGAGTGAATCGGCGAGGGCAAGACCGGTGCTGACATCCGCCCCGACGGTGGCCAGCTCAGAGGCGAGCTCGCCCTGCGAAATCTGGGACACGCGACGAATCGCATCGAGGATGCCTTCGCCGGCGGACAGGCTCAGGGTCAGGAATTCCAGGAGCACGGGCAACTCCTTCGTCATCCGATTGACACGAGCGCGCGCAGCTCGCTGGAGCAGGTAGTCGCGGCCAGCGAACCCAGCAACAGCAGCCACCAGGACGAACGCGCCCTGGGCCGCAACCGGAACGGAGGACAACACGCCAAACACGATGCCTACAACAAGCGCAACGGATGCGGCGCCGGCGGCCCACACGAGTTGTCGCGATCGGAATGCATCCGGCGTTTCGGGTAACCCAGCCTGGCGCAACCGGCGTGCGATCAGCTCGCGCCCGCCGACGACCGCGTCGATGGCGCGTCGCAATCGGCTCGCCACCGGTTCGAGAAGTGCCCCGAATACCGGGAGCGGATCGGCGGTGCGTCGATCCAGCAGTTCGCGAGCATCAAGCGACACATCGACCACGTACGGTGCGACGCGGCCGACAAGATTCGGTCGGGACAGCCGCGGTGTGAGGCTGACGAGCAGCCAAAGCCCCAAACCCAGCCCCAGACCGGCAACGACGGCGAACGGCTGAAGCCCGGTCATCCGAACCACCGTCGCTCTTCCGGCAACCGACCGATCCCGATCATGATCCGATAGGCGACGACGGACAGCGCCAGGCCGACGAGTATGACGGCACTGCCCTCGGCGGTGTTGTAGGCGGCGGCCGCCTCCGGCCTGGTTGACAACAGAAGGAGCACGATCCACGGGGCCGCGACGCCGAGACGCGCGGCGTTGACGACCCACGACTGTCGAGCCTCGACCTCCGAGCGGATGGCCGCATCCTGCCGCAGATAAGCGGCAAGGTTGCGCAGGACAGTCGTCAACTCGTTGCCACCGACCTCACGTGACATCCGAAGTGTCTCGATGATTCGATCGGCCACTGGGTCGGCCAGGCGATCCTTCAGGCGATCCAGGCTGTCGGCGAACCCGCCGGTCATCCGGTAGTCGCGGTCGAAATCGGCGAACGCCGCCCGAGTGATCGGCGGGCCCGATGCGGCGAGCGAGACAACACTGTCTGGCAAAGCGAGCCCGGATCGCACCGCGGAGACCAGGTGATCAACGACGTCCGGCCAGACGACCCGAGTTGCCCGACGATGCAGTCGGGCCCGCCACAAGACGACAGTCCACGGCAGCAGCGCCATCGAAATTCCGGCCGCGGCAGCAACAGCCATGACCGGTATGATCCCGTACATCAGCGCTGCGACCGCGACGCCGAGAATCCCGGAAACGACGACGACCGTCGGGGCACCGACCCGCTCCAGGCCCGCCTGCGTGAGTCGCTCGCGAGCCCGGTAGCCGAGTGATGCACGGTCGGCGCGGGATCTCGTCGCCGGCCACAGCAGCGGCGACACGGCGAGCAGCACTCCAGTGCCGAGCACCAGTCCGAGCAGCAGAGTCATGCGCGTCGCTCAGACAGCACTGCGGCCGGGTCCAGACCGGCTCGTCGAAACTTCGCCGTCTTCGAGGGATAGCCTCCGGTCGCCTCGAGCGACCCGCGTTGCAAGGCGAAGATGGAGCTCGCCTCCAGCGTGGCACCCGTCGCTTGCCCGCTCGGCGCGATGATCTCCGCGACCCGACGCTTTCCGCTGCGCTCGAGCTCGCAGTGCACGACGATGTCGATCGAGCTCGCGACGGTCGGAAGGACGAAGTCCGAATCGATGTTGCGCCCGGCCAGGAGGGGCAGGGTGCACAGCTTCGCGAGGGCATCGCGCGCGCTGTTCGCATGGATCGAGCACATGCCGGGGAGCCCCGAGTTGAGTGCGATGAGCAGATCGAGCGCCTCGGCCTCGCGCACTTCGCCCACGATGAGCCGGTCGGGCCGCATTCGCAGCGCTTCCTTGATGAGGCGCCGCAGGCCCACCTCGCCTGAGCCTTCGAGACTCGGCTGACGGCATTGCATCGAGACGACGTCGCGCGCCACCAGGTCGAGCTCGAAGGTCTCCTCGACAGTCACGATCCGCTCGGCGGGCCGAGTCGCCGAGAGCAACGCGTTGAGCATCGTCGTCTTGCCACTCTGAGTCGCACCGGAGACAAGGATGTTCTGCCCGCTCAGCACGCACATCCGCAGGAATTCCGAACTCTGCTGGGTAAGCGAGCCGAGTTCGACGAGTTGCTGCAGGCTGCCGATGCGCCTGGTGAACTTGCGGATGTTGACGGCCCAGTGTTTCGCCGTGATGTCGGGGATCACGACGTGCAGGCGGGAGCCATCCGGCAGCGACGAGTCGACGAAGGGAGAGCTGAGATCGACTCGGCGACCACTGGACTGCAACATCCGCTCGACGAGGTCGCGGATCTCGGTGTCGGTGAGCTCGAGGTCGGTGAGTTCCGCGACGCCGTCCCGGGCGATGAAGATCATGTCCGGCCCGTTGATCCAGATCTCCTCGACGCCGGGATCATCGAAGTAGGGCTGGAGCGCCCCGAACCCTGTGAGCGTCGCGAGCACCTGGCTGGCGGCGTGGCTCTCATCCGTCAGCAGCGGCAGCGATCCACCGAGGGCACGTTCGCTGTAACGCTGGACCTCATCGTGGATGAAGCGTTCCGCAACGCCCTCGTCGCCGAGGTCGGCACCCTCGCGCCGCACGCGCTCGCGAACCCGGTCGGCGATGATCGCGACGGCCTGTGACATGCGCAACATCGTGCCGAAGCAGCGAGAAGCCCGCGCGAAGTTATCCACAGTCCGGGCGACATCACGCCCGCGTTGCACGGGGCTGGCCAGACAGATCGGTAGCTTTAGGAGACGAAAATCCAACAGAATCTCACTACCGAAGGGCCGCACGTGCCGACTGCAGCAGAGTACGACGCGAACAAGCGCAAGACCGAAGCCGAACTGCGAGCGCGCCTCGGTGCCGAGCCCGACGCGGAACCGAGCGACGCGTCGACGAGGACGCAACTTGTCTATGTGCCGCGCAATCCCTACATCGTCACCCTGGTCGTTCTCACGTGTCTCTGCGCCGTCGTCGCGTTTGTCTGCTTCATCGCGTCGATCTCAATCGTCGATTCTTCCGGCTCGCCGGATCCTCTGAGTCGAGCCGCAGCGGCGGGCTTCGGTACGGACTGGCTGGCTTTCGCGTTCCTGTTTTTCATTCCGTTGCTGATTCTGGGGAGCTTGAAGTGGAAAGCCCCCCGCAGCAAGTAGCGACTAGCCGACGGGCGGCGGCCACTCGATGCGCTCTGCCGCCCAGGTGTCGGGGCGACCGATGTGGCGAATGCCGCGGTTCGTCGCCGTCAGCACAACGCCGACCAACAGGATCACGCCGAATATCGTCATCGCCCAGTTCACGCCAACGGCGATGAGCAGCCCGGCCGCGATAATCGGCGAGAGCGGCGTAACAAGGGCGCTCGACAGGGACAGCACCGAGTTCATCCGGCCCTGCAACTCGTCGGGCGTGACCGCGGCGGTGTAGCCGACAAGGCCGGCATTGAGCGGCGGGATCAGGATGGTGGCGACCGCGATCCAGATCAGGTAACCGATGTACTGGGTCGTCGCCGCGAGGCCCACAACGCCTATAACTGTGACCGTGAGGCAGACGATCGAGAGTTGCCCGACCGGGAACTTCCGCACCAGAGCCGGGGCGAGGATCGCTCCGACCACCATGACCGCGCCCGCAACAGCATTCACGAGTCCGATCAGGATCGGTGCGGTGTGGATCGAAACGAGGTGCAGGTTGAGCGAGGCCGCCACGCCGCCGAATCCGAGGTTCAGGAGAGCGAAGATCACGACACCCGCTCGCATGAATGAAATCGAGCCCACAAACCGCACACCCTCGCGCAGGGACGAGACCGCCGAACTGGATGCGGTGTGCGACAGATCGCCGTTGAGGGGGCGTCGCACCAGCACAGCGCAGATTCCAGCAACCGCGTATCCGACCGTGCTGGCAATGAGTGGCCACGCCCGGCTGAACCCGTAAAGAACGCCGCCGACGGGGCCCGCGATGAGGCTCGCGACGGCCGACCGCCCCTCCATGGCCGCCATTGCCGAACCCATCTGTTCGCTCGAAACGACCTGACGGATTCCCGCGGTCTCGGCCGGGTTGTAGAACGAGCCGAGGATGGACGAGACGAACACGATGGCCCCGAGCTGCCACACCGTCAACATCGACATCGCGTTGGTCACGACCAGCGATGCCCAGGCGATCACGCCAAGCACCGAGCAGATGATCAACAGCTTGCGGCGATCGACGCGGTCGGCGATTACTCCTGCCGGCAGGGTCGCGATCAGGTTGCCGATCTCTCCGACCGTTGCCACCAATCCGGCTGCGACGATCGAGCGGGTAAGCGCGAACGCGATCAGTGGAACCGCAAATGACGCGAGGCCCGCGCCGATGATCTGTGTGGTCTTGCCCGACATCAGCAGCAGGTAAGCCGAGTTGGACCAGAGGCTCGGGGCGCGCGTCGCAACGGAAGTTGGGGCGCTCGATTCGGTGTTCATGACCACGACTGTAGTTGCGCAAGAAACATTGCGCAATATTTCTTGCATAATTTGCTAGAATTCGTTCGTGGTAGAGCGATCGTTTCACATCACCGACTCCGCCACCCTGCGCGCGCTCGCGCATCCGCTCCGCCAGCGAATCGTGTGGGAACTCTCGGTGCGAGAGTACGGCCGCGCCGCCGATTTGGCGCGAATCATCGATGAACCGGCCAATTCGGTCAGCTACCACCTTCGGGCTCTCGCGAACGCCGGAATGATCGAGGAGGCACCAGAATTCGCGCGCGACAGCCGCGACCGGGTATGGCGGATGGCGCACCCTGAGGGGTACTACACGGCGCCGGGATCGCCGGCATCCGACATGCTGGTCGAGGAACAGCTGTCCTGGCTGCGCGGGATGCTCACCGAGGCCCTGCCGCGGGATGAAGCAACGGCGCGGGGCGAATATCTCGGGGCGGCGATGCTCACTCGCGAACAGGCGCACCAGATGTTCATGGAGGTCGCCGACATCCTGGAGCGCTGGCGCTTGCTCGGCGCCGAGGCCGCGAGTGCCGACCCGGATGACGCCGCCAAGGTCTTCCATCGCATCGTCATGATGGTCGGTAATCGCTAGCCGAGGTCGGTCCCCACTGAGTCACTTCTAAACGCGATGGTGTTGTGGTGTAGTACTTGACCTGATACAGTACTGGGCATGAGCAACAACACAGCCGAGCCAGCTGCCAGTGAGGACGCCTTTTCGTCCGACCTGCTCCGCGGCCACACCGACACGATCGTGCTCGGGGTGCTCCGCCAGGCCGACCGCTACGGCTTCGAGATCTATAAGACGATCCGCGATGCAACGGGGGGCGACTACGAGATCAAGGAAGCGACGCTGTACGCGACCTTCCGCCGCCTCACCAAAGACGGCCTCGTCGAGGCCTACTGGGGCGACGAGACGCAGGGCGGCCGTCGCAAGTACTACCGGATCACCGATGCGGGACGCGCGGTCTTCACCCAGAGCGTGAACGACTGGACCGCCACCGCCCGCATCATCAACACACTTCTGAACCTCAACGCGAAGGACGCAGGCAAATGAGCACCGACATCACCAACATCCACCGCTACCTGGACGACGCGTTCGCCGACCTTCCGCGCACGCCCGAGAACCAGGACCTTAAGGAGGAGATCCGCGGCAATCTTGCGAGCCGGGTTGCCGAACTCGAGTCCGCCGGCGCGAAGCCGGATGCGGCTGCCGCAAAGGCCATCAAGGAACTCGGTCCCATAAGCGAACTGATCGACCCGGCGGCGCAGAAGACCGAAGCGGCCCCACAGAAGCGCGACGCCCCAGCGACCGCCGCGAAACTCATTCAACTGAACCGAGTACGGATCAGTCCCGCGTACGTCGTACGCACCGTTCTCCTGGCACTCCTGCTGGCAACGGGCGCCACGCTCGTTACGGTCGGCGCAATCCTCGGCGCCCAGCACATCGCGCCCACCTGGCTGGTGTACTTCATGCCGACCGAAGCGATCGCATCCGGCGCGTTTCTCGGCATGATCGTCGCCGACGCGTTGGCGCGTGAAACCTCCCAGCACTACGCGATGCCGGCTCGCCGCGCTCTCGGTTTCGGGCTGGCCGCATTCGCCGGACTCGCCGGGCTCGGCCTGGTCGCGACCTGGTTCGCGAACTCGCTGGTGGGACTGCTGATCGCCGGATGCATCCTCGTGCTCGCTTCCCTGATGGCGTTCATCGCGCTCGGCGTCACCCAGACCAACCGCACGAAGGCGTGGGTCAAGGACCTGAACCACCTCTACTCCTTCCCCGACGGGTTTACCGAGGATCCCGCATCCGCCGCCCGGTTCGGCCTCTACACCGTCGTCATCTGGGTCGTAGCGATCGCGGCATTTATCGTGCTCAGCATCACGGTCGGATTCGCCTGGTCGTGGCTCGCGCTCGTGGCCGCGCTGGTGATCTTCTTCGTGGTTCTCGCTCGGATGCTCTTCCCGGCAGGAGCCAGCTCGAGCAACAACAGGAACGACCACAAGTAACCATCAACAAAGTGGTGGTCCGGATGCGTCAACATCCGGACCACCGAAACCTCGAGTCTCCCTAATCGGGATCTGCGCTAACAGCCTCAAGGCCCACTCAACTGTACTGTTGCGCGGATTTCGCCTCGAGAGACTCCTCAACTAAGGAGCTCGACATGGCACGACCATCCTCATCGTTCGCGATCGACGCGCGCGACCTCGTCAAGACCTACCCGGGCGGGCCAGGCAAGCCTCGCATCCAGGCGCTCGACAGCCTCAGTTTCGGCGCGGAGTCCGGGACCATCTTCGGCCTGCTCGGGCCGAACGGCGCGGGCAAGTCGACCAGCGTCAAGATCCTTTCGACACTGTCCCGAGCGGACTCGGGCTCGGCGAGCATCGCGGGCATCGATGTCATCCGGCATCCGGATCGCGTCCGCAAAGCAATCGGCTTCGTAGCCCAGAAGCAGGTCTCGGACCCCATGGACACCGGGCGCGAGAACCTCGTGCTCGCGGGACAGCTTCAGGGAATGAGGGCTTCGGCCGCAAAAGCGCGCGCGATCGAGTTGCTCGACCGTTTCTCGCTGGCGGATGCCGCCGACCGCCAGGTTAAGACCTACTCGGGCGGAATGGCACGAAAGCTGGATGTGGCAATCGGACTGATGCACCGCCCGCAGGTGCTGTTCCTCGACGAGCCGACCACCGGTCTCGATCCCGAGGCACGCGCCGAGATGTGGGCGGAACTCGAGGCAATGGCCAGCCACGAGCAGATGACCGTGCTGCTGACGACGCACTACCTGGATGAGGCCGATCGGCTTGCAGGCCGCCTGGCGATCGTCGACCACGGTCGCGTTGTCGTCGAGGGCACCCCCGAACAGCTCAAGGATGCTCTGCACGGCGATGCCGTGATACTCGAGCTCGCGCCGGAGGTCGCAGTGAGCGACGGTCTTCGGGCAATTGGCGATGCCCTTGCCGAGATCGTCGTGGAGGGCCGCACAATTCGCGGTCGCGCTGCGGTCGGAGCGGTCGCACTCCCCCGGGTGCTGGCCGCACTCGATGACGCCGGCGTCGGAGTCGCCTCGGCGACCGTCTCGAGGCCGAGTCTCGACGACGTCTACCTCAAACACACCGGGCACAGCTTCGTCGCAAGCAAGGAGAACGCATCATGACCATCGCACTGAATTCAACCGTTACCCACACCGGCATCCTGACCGCGAGGGCACTGCGCGCGTTCTTCCGGATGCCGTCGTACCTGATCATCAATCTCATCCAGCCGATTATCTGGCTGCTGCTGTTCGGCCAGCTGTTCAAGTCCGTCGTCGACATCCCGGGGTTCACCGGCGGCCAGAGCTATTTGGTCTTTCTGACACCCGGAATCGTCATGATGATGGCGCTGTTCGGCAGCTCGTGGGCAGGCACGTCCTACATCCAGGACATGGACCGCGGCGTCATGGACCGGTTCCTGACCTCACCGACGAGCCGCACGGCTCTCATCCTCGCGACGATGATTTACCAGGCGGTTCTTACCGTGATTCAGACGCTCGTGGTACTGGGTGTGGCCTGGCTCGCGGGCGCGCGATTCGGCGGAGGCGCCGTTGGCATCCTCGTCCTGCTGTTGTCGGCGGTGCTGCTCACGTTCGTGTTCGCGCCGTTCTCGAACGCAATCGCGCTGCTGGCAAAGCAGCAGACCGCGCTGATCGCGATCTCGCAGGTGCTGTCATTCCCGCTGATGTTCCTGAGCTCGGCGATCATGGACACCTCCCTTTCGCCCGCCTGGGTACGCGACGTCGCGCGTTACAGCCCGTTCCAATGGGCGGTGGATGCGGGCCGCGGAGCGCTGAATTCCTCACCGGACTGGCCAACAATCTGGGCCGACCTGGGGCTGCTTGCGGGGCTCACCGTCGTGATGACCTGGCTGGCGACGCGTGCCTTCCGCGCCTACCAGCGCTCGGTCTAGGCCAGCCAGACCGAGCAGTTGGGAGCGAGCTCGTTGCCGGTGACGGCACCGGGCTCGCTCTCGACGATTACCGAGAACCGGTGCGGCAGTGGCAGCGGATGCCGTCCGAAGTTCACGACGACCCGCACGCCCGAGTTGCCGAAGTGCAGTACCTCCTTCGTGACCAGGTGCCACCGAAGCTCGCCAAGGCCGAGTCGGCGCTCACGTCGAAGCACGATCGCCGAGCGATAGAGCTCGAGGGTCGAGCCCGCCGTGCCAAGCTGTCGGTCGACGGCAAGCTCGGCGAAGCTGGGCGGCTGCGGCAGCCAGCTCTTCCCGGTCGCACTGAACCCGAACGCCGGTTCGGTCGCTGACCAGGGCAGCGGAACGCGGCATCCATCCCGTCCGATCTCGGCACCCGCCGTGCGGAAGAACGCGGGGTCCTGACGCGTGTCCGCGGGCAGCGTGGTGTGCTCGGGCAGACCGAGTTCTTCGCCCTCGAACACGTACGCGGAGCCCGGGAGCGCGAACATCATCAGCGATGCGGCACGCGCCCTTCGGAGCCCGAGCTCGGCGAGCGGCTGCTCGTCATCAGGGCCGATGCCTTTCGGCCAGCTCGTCGGGTCGCGGAGCCCAAACCGCGCGGTGTGCCTCACCACATCGTGATTCGACAGAACCCACGTGGTCGTGGCATCGACCGAGCCGTTGTCGGCGAGCGCCGTGTCGATCGCGCGGCGGAGGGCGAGTGCGTCCCATCCGCTGGTCATGAACTCGAAATTGAACGCCTGCTGCATCTCATCGCCGCGCACGTACCGGCTCAGCCGTCGCGTCGGCGACACCCAGGCCTCGGCGACGAGGATGCGATCCGGCCCGTACTCCGCGAGCACGCTGTGCCAGTGCCGATAGATCTCGTGGACGCCGTCCTGGTCCCACATCGGACCGGTGTTGCTTCCGCCGGCCAGCAGCGCGGCCTCGGCATCCGTGTCCGGAAGGCCCTCGACCTTCACCAGGCCATGCGCGACATCCACGCGGAATCCGTCAATCCCCCGGTCGAGCCAGAAGCGAAGGATGGATTCGAATTCGTGCCCAACCTCGGGGTTGGCCCAGTTCAGGTCGGGCTGTGACGAGTCGAACAGGTGCAGGTACCACTGGCCATCCGCCACTCGGGTCCACGCCGGGCCTCCGAAGATCGACGTCCAGTTGTTGGGTGGCAATTGGCCGCGACGACCTCGTCCTTCGCGGAACAGATACCGCTCGCGTTCCGCACTCCCGGGAGCGGCAGCCAGCGCCGCGACGAACCACTCGTGCGCGCTCGAGGTGTGATTGGGGACGAGATCGATGAGCACGCGAAATCCGGCGCGGTGCGCATCCGTCAGCAGCCGATCGAAGTCGGCAAGGGTCCCGAAAACCGGATCGACGTTGCGGTAGTCGGCGACGTCGTAGCCGGCATCAGCCTGCGGCGACACGTAGAAGGGTGAAAGCCACAGCGCGTCGACTCCCAGCTCGCGCAGATAGCCAAGCCGGTGGCTGATGCCGACCAGGTCGCCAATACCATCGCCGTTGCCGTCCGCGAAGGAACGCGGGTAGATCTGGTAGATGACGGCATCGGTCCACCAGCCTTTGGGAACGGCGGGTTTTGCGGGTCGCCGAACCGCAGGGGCAGGGACTACGGTTTCGAGTTCCATTGGGAAATGTATACCGCAATGTAAGCGCTTTCGTAAAACGCTTGCATAAGAACGGCTACGCAAGGTACGTTCAGCAGAACACAGCGTCGTGATGCACCCTGCCCCGACGCATGTCCCCCACTCAAAGAGGAGATTCGAAAGTTGACAGCACAACGAGTGTTTTCCACGCGTCGTCGCATAGTCGCAGGACTAGCGGTGACCGCGGTTGCAAGCCTCGGGCTTGCAGGCTGCACCACGGCGAATCCCGGCTCCGGTAACGGATCCGGATCGACTGCCGGCAAGACGGTCACCATCTACGGGCCCGACACCGGCACCGAAGCAACCGAGCTCAACGCGTCCTGGTCGGCCTGGGCCAAGAAGAACAAGATCACCATCAAGTACACGGGTGACGGAAACTTCACGACCAACATCACGACAAAGATCCAGGGCAACGACCTGCCGGACATCGGGATGTTCCCGCAGCCCGGTCTTCTGTCGGCCGCCATCCAGTCCGGCAAGGTGAAGCAGGTCGGCGCCGCTACCGAAGCCAGTGTGAAGAAGAACTTCTCGAAGGACTGGCAGGGCTACGTCTCCAGCAAAGGCAAGATGTACGGCACGCCGCTGGACGCGAACGTCAAGGGCTACATCTGGTACACGCCGGCTGACTTCACAAAGTGGGGCGTCTCCGTTCCTACCTCGTACGCTGACCTGGTAACCGACGTCGGTGCCATCGAGGCGAAGACCGGCAAGGCGCCGTTCTGTGCGGGATGGAACTCGGGCACGGCATCCGGATGGCCGGGCGCCGACTTCCTTGCGGAAATGGTCCTCAGCTCTGCCGGCCCAAGCACCTACGACTCGTGGGTCGCCGGTAAGACGAAGTTCACGGACTCGTCGATCGACCAGGCCTTCACGCTCCTCGGGCAGATCCTGAAGAACCCGAAGTACGTGAACGCTGGCTTCGGAAACGTGGCCTCGATCAACTCGACCGCGTTCGGGGATGTCGCAGCCAAGGTCGCCAACGGATCGTGCGCGATGACCAACCAGGCAACGTTCCTCGAGGCGAGCTTCGCGACCACGAAGACGTCGTCCGGTTCAGTTCCGACGGTTGGACCGTCTAGCGACGTGTGGGCATTCGCGCTTCCGGGCGTGAACGCTGGCTCGCACGCTGTTGTGGGTGGTGGCGACTTTGCCGCAGCCTTCAGCAGTGACGCCGCAACGCAGAAGGTCATGACCTACCTGTCCAGCGCCGCTTGGGCCAACAGCCTGATCACGGTGAAGGACGCGTCGTTCATCAGCGCCAACAAGGGCGTGGATGCATCGAACGAGTCCGACCCGCTGCTGCAGAGTGCGATCAAGACGCTGCAGTCCTCGTCGACGACATTCCGCTTCGGTGCGGATGACGCGATGCCGAGCGTCGTGGAGAACGCGTTCTGGAAGGGAATGGTCGACTGGATCAATGGAATGCCGCAGGCTCAGGCCGAGGCGGAGATCCAGGCGGCATGGGCTAACGCCAACTAGTAATACCTAGCTCCATCGCTTCACCCGCGCGGGTCGCTTCGGTACGGTGTTGTTTCAAGACACGGTATCGGGGCGGCCCTCGCGCCAGCACTACCCCCAACTTCCGCGGTACCGCTGTCTTAGCTTCAGCGTCTGAGTCCACCGTCGTACTCGAAAGGCCCCGATATGTCTGCGTTCTTCCAATGGCTGGCAAATCTGCCGTCATTAGCCCAGATCCCCGTGATCCTCGTCGCGTTCGGGGTGGTGGTCGCTCTCATCCTGTTCTTCATCGAGCTGGCTCCTCGAGCCGGTCGCGGCTACACGATCATGCGACTCGTCGTCGCCGTCGCCGTTCCCGCGATCATCGTCCTCATTCTCGGCGTCTACAACGACGCCATCTGGCTTGTGCCGCTGGCCGCGGTACTCGGCGCCGGCCTGTTCCTCTTGGACCGACGTGCGCGCGGTGGCAAAGGGTCCATGCTGCAGCTCATCACGTTCATGGCGCCAGCGGTGCTCCTTCTGGCGATCGGGCTGCTCTACCCGATGATCCAAACGATCTTCTCGGCGTTCTTCAGCAACGACGGCTCGAAATTCGTCGGGCTCGCCAACTTCATCTACGTGCTGGCGCCCACCAACCAGGGGCTCACGGCCGTCCTCAACCAGATCATCTGGGTGGTTATCACACCCATCCTCGCGACCGCGATCGGCCTCGCCTACGCCGTCTTCATCGACAAGAGCCGCGGTGAAAAGGTACTGAAGGTCTTCGTCTTCATGCCCGTCGCGATCTCGTTCGTCGGCGCATCCATCATCTTCAAGTTCTTCTACGACTACCAGCAGGGTTCCCAGATCGGCCTGCTCAACCAGATCGTGGTGTGGTTCGGCGGCCAGCCCGTCAACTGGCTGCAGACGTCGCCCCTGAACATCGCGATGCTCATCATCGTGCTCATCTGGACCCAGACCGGGTTCGCGATGGTGCTGCTGTCCGCGGCAATCAAGGGAATTCCCGAGGAGCAGATGGAAGCGGCGGAACTGGATGGTGCGGGTGCCTTCCAGCGATTCCGTAACGTCACCGTACCGGGCATCCGACCGACGATCATCGTCACCTGGATTACCATCGCCATCGTCTCGCTGAAGGTCTACGACATCATCGCTGCAACGACGCAGGGCCAGAACAACACCGCCGTCATCAGCTACCAAATGGTTCGACTCACGCAGATTCTGCCGCCTCAGGATGGCACCTCGTCGGCTGAGGCCGTGCTGCTGTTCATCCTCATCACACCGTTCCTTATATACAACGCCAATAACATCCGGAAGCAGAGGCTGGGCCTGTGATCGCCACCGACATCGACCCGCGCTCCGCGCGTCGGGTAGAGAAAGCCACCCGCCGAGCCGAGACCATGGCCTTCAACGACTCCAAGAAGCGACTGTCGAGTAAGGGCGCGACCATCGCGGCCGTCGTCATCGCCGTGCTGTGGACTATCCCGACGTTCGGCCTGTTCGTGACTTCGTTCCGCCAGCCCGCCGACATCAACACGTCCGGCTGGTGGACGTTCTTCACCCATCCGGACGCTACATTCTCGAACTACATCAACACGCTCAACTTCAACGACACGGAAACCGTCGGGCAGTCGTTCGTGAACTCGCTGGTGATTGTGATCCCGGCGACGCTGATCCCGATCTCGCTCGCGTTGCTCGCGGCGTACGCGTTCGCCTGGATCGATTTCCGCGGCAAGAACCTGCTGTTCGTCGGGGTGTTCTCGCTGCAGGTCGTGCCAATCCAGGTGGCGCTCGTGCCACTGCTGAGCCTGTTCTCGAACGGGCTCACCATAGGCGGCTGGGCGGTCTTCCCCGGATTGAACCTCAACAACGCGGATGGAAGCTTCGCGCGAATCTGGATTGCACACACGATCTTCGCCCTGCCGTTAGCGATCTTCCTGCTGCACAACTTCATTGCCGCGCTCCCCAACGACATCATGGAGGCCGCCAAGATCGACGGTGCGAGCCATGGACAGATCTTCTTCCGGATCGTCCTGCCACTGGCCCGCCCCGCGATCGCCTCGTTCGCCATCCTGCAGTTCCTGTGGGTCTGGAACGACCTGCTGGTGGCGACCATCTTCTCGTCGGGCAACAATTTCCCGATCACGAAGCTGCTCACCGACCTCGCGGGTACTTATGGTCAACAGTGGTACCTGCTGTCTGCGGGAACGTTCCTGGCGATCATTGCGCCGCTCGTCGTCTTCTTCTCACTGCAGCGGTACTTCGTGCGCGGACTTCTCGCCGGAGCCACGAAGGGATAGCGGCGGGTGGACTGTGCTTACTACTGGCGCTGTGCCTATGGCAGAGTTGACACGCTCGATACCACCTAGAGCCAACCCGCTTCGCCGATGGGGTGATGTCCGCCGTGACCAGCATTGACGATGTTGCGCGCGCGTCCGGTGTGTCGACGGCCACGGTCTCTCGCGCGCTGCGCGGTCTGCCCAACGTTTCGGACACCACCCGCAGCCGCATCCGGGAGATCGCGGATGGGCTCGGCTACGTCGCGTCGTCGAGCGCGTCGGGGTTGGCATCCGGTCGCACTCTCGCCATGGGTGTCGTCGCGCCGTCGGTGAGTCGCTGGTTCTACACGACCGTCATCGAGGGTATCGATGCTGCGTTGCGCGATGCCAACTACGACATGATCCTGTACAACCTCGCCAGCCGTGGCGGCGACCGGGAGCGTGTGTTTCACCGCTCGATCCTGCGCAAGAGAACGGATGCGCTGATCGCGGTCGGCATGGACTTCTCGGCCGGCGAGCGCGAGCAGCTGCTCTCCCTCGGACACCCGACCATCATGATCGGCGGCCCGGTGCGCGGCATCCGGCACGTGGGAATCGATGAACGAGGCGTTGCTCGCCAGGCAACCGACTACCTCATCGGCCTGGGTCACCGGGACATCGCGCATCTGGGCGGCGACGACGACGAGGGACTCAATCGCGAGGTTCCGCTCGGGCGTCGAAACGGGTACATCGACGCTTTGACCGCCGCCGGCGTGAAACCGCACGAGAACTGGATGCTCTCGGGGCGATTCTCGCTCGAGGCCAGCCGCGAAGTCATCCGCGGACTGCTGAGCCGACCGGGTCCACGACCGACAGCGATCTTCGCCAACTCCGACGAAATGGCAATCGGCGCGATCCTCGCGGCCTGGGATCTCGGGCTGAAGGTGCCAGCGGACATCTCCATCATGGGAATCGACAATCACGACCTGTCAGAGACGTTCGGCCTCACCACCATGGCGCAGGATCCGTATGAGCAGGGCCGGCTCGGCGCGCGCATCCTGCTCGACGACCTGAACGGCGGCCCGCTCTCGCGCAAGACGTCGGTGCGAGCATCCGCACACCTCATCGAGCGCACGAGCACTTCTGCTCCGCCGCGCTAGCTGCAGGGGTCACAGTGCGGGCTGGCGCACCAAATCACCGAGGTCCCGCGGCTACAATAGGCACGCCCGCGGGAGTGGTGAAATTGGTATACACGCAGGATTTAGGTTCCTGTGCTCTAGGGCGTGAGGGTTCAAGTCCCTTCTCCCGCACTCAATTAATTGGCTGCCGAATCGAGGGGAACCGATGTCCGAGGAAACGTACCCGGCCAACCTGCAGGCGATGATCGATCGCGCCGCCACCCTCACCGAGGATGAGACGAAGGCTCTTGGTGACCTGTGGGAGTCTGGCGAAGACCTGGTGTTGCCGACACCGCTGCTTCGCGCCGAGGTTTTCGGAAGTCTTGACGCTCCGGTGGTAACCAACCAGGCACTGATCGCGGCGTGGCAGCATGCCTTGGACGCCGCCGGGAACGCCGGACGGGTCGACGAGATCGACGCGGCGCGTGCGGCGGGTCGAGCCACGGTGCGCGACGTTCGACACGACCACGACACTGCCGCCGAGAAGAAGGGCGCCGAAGAGGCCGTCAGATCGGCGGTGCTGGCGGTCGGTGTTCGCGACCTGATCTCGGCGGAGGACTACGACGTTCTCGTCGCCCCCTGGCAACAGGTGCTCGGCGCGCGCTAGCATCGAAACAGGGGCAGCATGAGAGCGTCTCGTTCGTTGAAGGTCGTGGCCGGACTCACCGGACTGGTCGGCCTGATCGCTGTCCTCGCGCTTGGCGGATGTTCGGCATCCCAGCCTGTGCTCCCGCAGAGTCACTCGGGCGGAGTTCCGTGCGTCTCCGATCCAACCTGTACTCCATACTCGGGCGACCAGGCCAGGGCGCACGGCCAGCCGGTCGCCTGGATCGCGCAGCATCCCTTATCTGCGCAGTACTACTTCGGAGCATCCGGTTCGCAGTTCGTGGTCGAGGGACCGTGCAATTCCATCACGCTGCCGCTGCAGCAACACGGCTCACGACTAGTCGTGGACACCTCCAATATTCGTCAGACGGCCGAAGGATGCGCCGACGGAAGTACCGTTGCGTCACGGGAGGCGATAGTGCATGCAGTCCTGCTGTCGAGACAGGTCGTCGGCCGGATCAACACGACATCGGACACCATCACGTTCTCAGCGGGAACCGACAGCATTACCTTCGTCACCGCATAGGCATTCACAAGCCCGTGTCGAGGTTATGAGGTTGGCGAGGGTGGTTCCCGCTACTCTGGGAAAGCGCCGCAGCGCGCACCACGACTGGAGCTTCATTGATTTCGACCTCGCTCATCCCTTGGCTGAGTCCCTATAACCTGCTGCACGAGTTCGGAAGTTTCGCCGTCCTTGGTGTCTGCCTGGTGGTGTTCGTCGAGATCGCGTTCCTCATCGGGTTTCTCCTGCCCGGCGACACCCTGCTGCTGATCACCGGTCTGCTCAGCTTCCCCACTCCCCCGGACTCTCTGGGACACGACACCCAGCTCATCCACCTCCCCATCGTGCTGGTGGCGTTGTCGATCGGTCTCGCCGCATTCCTCGGCGGTGAAGTCGGCCACTATTTCGGGCGAAAGGCAGGTCCGCGCATCTTCGAGCGAAAAGAGACCGGTCTCTTCAGTCGCGAGAACGTGGAGCGTACCAACAGATTCTTTGTGCGGTTCGGCGGATTCGCGATCATCGTGGCCTGCTTCGTTCCCGTCATCCGAACGTTTGCACCGGTCGCGGCCGGAGTGGGTCACATGCGGTATCGCCGCTATGCGCTCTTCAATGCGATAGGCGCATTCCTTTGGGCGATCGTGATCACGGTGGGGGGGTACCTGCTCGGTTACATCCCTCCGGTGGCGCACTTCGTGACGAAATACATTGATGTCATCCTGGTCGCGGCGATCCTGGTCGCGGTCATCCCCACCGTGTACCACTACGTGCAGGCGTCGCGTCGGGCGAAGCGCTCGAACAGCGCCTCAGCCACCAGCTAGTCGATCGAGCGATCCAGCCGTTCCGTCAGCTGTCGCAGCGACGCGCCCGCCTGGCGACGGACATCCATCTCAGGGTCCTTCAGTAGCGGTTTGAGCCGCTGTGCCTGCTCGTACTCGGCGACGAACCCGAGCGCCCGCGCGGCGTTTGCACGCACACGCGGTGATTCATCCACCAGCAGCGGGAGTAGTTCGGTCGCCAGGTCGAGCTGCCGGGCAGCAACGACGCGGCAGCACATCTCCCGCACCCGCCACGCCCGATTCGAAAGGCCATCGCGGATCGCGGATGCCGCCGAGTCGACCCACGCGTAGAGCAGCGTCCGCGCGCCCCAGACTTCCGGCCAGTAGAGTGCTGGCGCGCCGTCGAGAATGCCCTTCGCATGTCGGCCGCCGACCCACAGCAGGAACTCCGTGCCCTCGTTGTGACCGGTCAGCAGAGCCGCTGCGCGATCCGCGACATCCGCTTCACCAAATCGAGCTACCGCCAGCGCGATGCGATCTCCCGGCGACGCATCCAACGGCACTTCGGTCTCGTCGTCGGTCACGTCACCACACTAGGCGAGCGCGATCGTGATCAGCGCCACGTTCAGGGCGACGACGATGAAGATTACGACGAGCAGAACGAATCGCATCGTCCGGGTGTTCGCGAAGTCGCCCATGACGGCGCGATCACTGCTCAGGGAAACCAGTGGCACAAGCGCGAACGGGATTCCGAAACTCAGCACCACCTGACTGACCACGAGAGCAAGCGTTGGGTCGACTCCGAAACCGAGAACAACGAGCGCCGGAATCAGAGTGACGAGTCGACGCAGCAGGAGCGGCACGCGACGCCTCAGCAGACCCGACATGATCGTCGCCCCGGCGTAGCTGCCGACCGATGTGGAGGCGAGACCCGACGCGAGCAGTCCGATCGCGAACCACACGCCGACCGCTGCGCCGAGGTGGTGCACGATGACCGCGAAGGCCTGTTCGATCGCATCTCCGCCAACCGCGCCGGGCAGGTTCACGGCGGCCAGCAGCAGCATCCCCAGGTTCACGATGCCCGCGATCGTCAGCGCGATCACCACATCCCAGCGGGTGGCACGCAGCAAACGGGTGGTCGCAGGGATACCGGATGGCGCGCCGTGCCGGTCACGCGCGAACGCCGAGTGCGCGTAGATCGCGTGCGGCATGACCGTCGCGCCGAGAATGCTCGCTGCCAGAACGAGCGACTCAGGGCCAGCGAGCCTCGGTACCAGGCCGCCAAGAACCGCGCTCGGATCCGGCGGCCGAACAAACAGCCCGAACAGCATTCCGACTGCGATGACAGCGAGCAACCCAATGATGATGCCCTCGAACACCCGCTGGCCCAGCCGGTCTTTGGCGATCAGGAGCACCATCGACACCGCTCCGATCACGACGCCGCCGAGCAACAGCGGCATCCCGAACAGCAGGTACAGGGCAATCGCGCCACCGAGTACCTCGGCGAGATCCGTGACCGCGGCGACGAGTTCGGCCTGGATCCAGAATGCCCGACGAGCGCCGGTTCCGAGCCGATCTCCGAGCAGTTCGGGCAGGCTCCTGCCCGTGACGAGACCAAGCTTCGCGGACTGGTACTGCAGCAAGCCGGCGAGCACGTTCGCCAGCACAAGCACCCAGACCAGCAGATATCCGAAGCTGGCCCCGCCCGAGATGTTTGCGGCAACGTTGCCCGGATCGACATAGGCAATTGCCGCGACGAACGCCGGCCCGAGAAGCAGCAGTCCGCGCAGTCGTACTGCACGGCCCGCACTCGTCGTCACATTGCCAGCGTATCGATCCGTTCCGGGTGGCTCACGGAGACGACGCGGGCAGGGTTCGAATAAAATCCAGCAATCTTTCGAACGCGATGGCGCGGTGCGAGACCTTGTTCTTCTCCTCGGCGCTCAGCTCCGCCGCGCTGACCAGCCCATTGTCGGGCCGGAAGATCGGGTCGTATCCGAATCCTCCGGAGCCGTGCGCTTCGCGCAGCACGGTACCGGGCCAGACGCCCACCTCGACATGTTCCAGGCGGTCATCGACGTATGCCGCAGCGCAGGTGAACGCGGCGGTGCGGTCGTCGAATCCGGACATCCGCGACAGCAATAGTCGAAGATTGTCGCCGTCGTCGCGAGTCCCCGCATAGCGCGCGGAGTGGATGCCGGGAGCACCGCCCAGCGCCTTCGCCGAGATCCCGGAGTCGTCCGCTATGGACGGCAGGCCGGTGTGCGCGAAGGCCGCACGCGCCTTGATCAGCGCGTTCGCCTCGAACGTGTCGCCATCCTCGACCGGCTCGGGCCCCTCATACCCGAGAAGCTCGATCCCGTCGAGGCGGAGCCCAAGGATGCTGCGCAGCTCGTCGACTTTGTGCCCGTTGTGCGTTGCGAGGACCAGCTGCATCGTCAGGCGAGCGACGCCAGCTAGCGAGGATCAGGCAGTGAACGGCGCCGGCGCCGGACAACGCCGACCAACGTGGCGAGGATACCGAGCGACAGAAGGCCTGCACCCAGCGTTCCGGCGGGTCGGGTATCCAGGCCCGTTGTCGCGAGGACAGGTGTCGACGTCGTTGCGAACGAACCGAAGTCGGTGGTGGTGCCGGAGAAGAAGTCTTCGGGATCGGAGAGGTCACCGATCCCACCCGCGGCCGGGCTCAGGGTCTCGAGCGTGGGTGGGAGCGTGGTCGCGGAGTACGCCGCGACGATCCAGTTGATGCTGTCGGCGGACTCCGGGTCGCCCTCGTCGAGGAACGGCGAGAAGTTAGTTTCACCACCGGATGACGTGCAGATCGGTTTCGACTCGTCGAAATAAAGCTCCTCGGCATCGTCGAAGTTCAGGCCGAGGTAGAGCGGATCTGGAGTGTACGTCACGGTCACCGAGTGAACGACGTCATCGATGGTCTGCGAAAAATGCGTGGTGGTTGGGCCGAACGTTACCTTGTATTCGCCCTCGTACGTGGCGCCGGATCCGTCGGGTGTGCAGGCAGCCGGGAGGCCATCGGTGGCCTGGCCCACGGCGACGATCGGATATGCGACCGTCATCGCCAGGCCATCGAACACGTCGGCGCTGTCGTACACCTGCGACGTCGCCGTCGACACGGTGGGGTCTTCGCTGAGATCCACGAACGCGCCCGTGTAAGTGGGATCCAGACCCGCATCGGTGGCCTCCGCGCTGAAGTACGCGCTCACCTGAGACGCTGTCGGGGTTGACGTGACACTCTGGTGGCCGTTGTCGAGTTCGTAGCCATCCGGGAACGGATTCGCCGCGTCCGTGGTGGTCGTGAACTCGGCCTTGCCCATCCCGTATTGCGGGATGCACTCCATGTACCAGGAATCGGTGGGTGAGACGGTCGGATTCACCTCGTGCTGCAGCGAGTTCGAGCACGCTGGAACGACGGCGGATGCTGGCGAAGCCGCGGCCCCGACGGCACCACCGATTCCCAGCACCGAAGCGCTGATCGCGGCGATTGTCTTCTTCACTCTGCGCTTTCGGTCGGAGGCCGCAAGTCTAGGGCGTCTTGTGTCGCGTGCGGCGGCGGCGAGCCGAGGTTGAGAACCGAAGGGCAATCAGGGCAAGACCGCCGATGAGCAGTCCGCCGCCCAGCGTCTCCACCGGAGCGGCGTCATATCCGGTCGTCGCCAGGACGGGAACGGATGTCGCCGCGAAGTTACCGAAATCCTCGGTCCCGCCCGCTCCCTCGGGCGAGAACGTGTCGCTGTCCACGAATGGGCCAAACGAGGTGGTACTGAAGGTCGCCTCGTCACCGGTGACCTTGGCCCAATTGGCGTCGCCGGAGTTCTCGGCAACAAGGGTGTCGATCGCACTCGATGAGCACTGGGCTTTCGTCGTGTCAAAGGACCCGCCCCCTGCCGCGAAGTTCAGTCCGAGATAAAGCGGTGCCGCAGTTTCAGTCGTCGTCACCGTCCACACCTTGCCATCGATGTTCTCCTTGAACGTCGTCGTCGACGTTCCATAGGTGATCTCGTAGGCGTGGGCGTAACTCTCGGCGTCCGGCGTGCACGCGGCCGGCAGACTCGCGGGATCGATCGACGTGAACGAAGTGATGGGAAATACCGCATACGTGGCGGCGTCCGTGTAGTTCTGCTGCGTCGGCGTGGTTGAGGAGGGAACCTGGAGGTCCTCCCAGCCTCCGACGACCTCGCTCGGGGCGACATCGAAGTAGGAATTCGCTACTGCGGAATCGACATTCGAGGTGATGGTCTGGTGTCCGTCGTGCAGGTTGTAGCCGGACGGGAACGGGTCACCTGCCGACGTGGAAATCGTGAATTCGGCCTTGCCGAGGCCGAACTGGGGGATGCAGTCGACGTAGAGATCCTGGACGTTCGCGTTCGCGGAAACCGTGACGTCGCTCTCCTGGGCGCACTTCGGCTCGACGGCATTCGCCGGGGCTGCCGCAGCCGCGACGGCTCCAGCCAATCCAAGCACCGATGCGCTGATGGCTGCGATTGTCTTTCTCACGACACTCCCGGATTGTGCAGGTTCTCTGCCGAGGATAGCAAAGGACTGCCCACTTCAGAATCACCTCTGGCAGCATTCAACGGCCTACCCTGACGGCTATCTTCCACGGCAGGAGGAGATGCCGACGATCGATGCTCCCGTCGTCGACGTGCAGGCACCTATCGAGAAGCGAGCCCGATGCGTCGCCGTCGGCGAACCACACCGACGAGCGTTGCGAGAATTCCTACTGCTAGCAACCCGACACCGGTCGCGGTAGCGGGTCCGGGGTCGACACCCGTGGTCGCCAATACGGGCGTCGAAGTGACGGCAAACGCACCAAGAAAGGTCGTAGTCGCTCTCGCACTCGCCTCGGGATCGCCGGGCTCAAACGTGCCATTCGCCGGACTCAGAGTTTCCACGATTGTCGGGAGGGTGGTGGCGTTGCCCTCGGCGACGCCCCAAAAGACACTGAGGTCATTTTCGGCGAACGTCGTAGTACCGCCCGCCGAGGTGCAGATCGGCATAGACGTGTCGAGTGCCTCGGATCCTGGGGAGCCCGTGAAATTCAGGCCGATAAACAGGGGCGGCGGAGTGTACGAAACAGTGACCGAACGCACGACGTCGCCGATTGTCTCGGCGAAATGGGTAATGGTTGTCCCGTAGACCACTTCGTATTCGCCCTGATAGGTCGCGCCGGAGTCGTCGGGCGTGCAGCCGGCGGGCAACCCGCTCGTCGCCGGACCCACCGATTTGATTGGGTATGCCACCGTCATAGACCCCGACCCGAGTACGGCAGGCGTGTACGGCTGCGAGGTCGGGGTGGCATCGCCCGTGTCCTCGGAGAGATTCATGAACGCGCCCGTGTACGTCGCCGCTCCAGGGGTATACGCCTCGTCCCACAGCGGCTCGAAGTAGGCGTGCACTTGGCTGGCGGTGGGTGTCGAGGTTACGGTCTGGTGGCCGTCCGTCAATGAATAGGTATCCGGGAACGGGTCGTCCGCCGGAGCTGTGATCACGAATTCCGCTTTGCCCATCCCGTACTTCGGAATACACGTCATGTACCAGTCGTCCCCGGGACTGACCGATGGATTAACCACGTGCGCTGTCGCATCCGTACACGTCGGCGTGACGGCGACCGCTGGCCCGGCCGCAGCAATAACGGCGCCACTGATGCCCAAGAGAGATGCGCTTAGCGCCGCAATGGTCTTTCGCATGGGTTTTCCATAACTTCGGGTGTCGAGGCGACCCCCGTCGTGACAATATCAGAGACGACGCCCACCACACGAGAGCAACAATGCCCCAGTCCGTTCCGCCCAATATCGTGTATACCCGCGACGCCGAAATCGCTGGAATCGGGTTCGCAGTCACCGCGCGAATGTCGGCCGACCACCCCGACGGCAGCTACGTCGACGAGCCGGATGCGGCCTGGCCGATCCTGTGGCAATCGAGTGCGACCGACCGTGGGATCCTCCGCGTGACGGTGTCCGACTTCGTCGCCCCGGAAGCGCCTCCGCTGTGGTTCGTAAGGATCGACGAACCGAAGTCGAGCCCGCCGGCGGTGAACCTCGTCGCTTTCACGGGCGACGCGCGGCCCGCGGGTACCGTCATCAACAACTACCAATTCGCCACCGCCGGCGTACACAGCGACGATCAGGCGGGCGCCGTGCGCTGGTATCCGGATGGCGGACTCGTGCACCAGGTGTATGTCGCTCCGCAGTGGCGACGACTGCAGGTCGGAACTCTGCTCCTCTATTCGGCGGGCGCGGTGCACCAGTCGATGGGCTGGGCGGGGCGCCTGCACAGCGATGGCCGCCGAACCGCCGCCGGCGACGCGCTCACCTCCACGATCCTGCATCCGCTGCGCATCGCGCCCCTCACCGAGACGATGCCTGCGATGGACCCACCGGCAACCGGAAGCAGCGATTAGCCCGCGAGCGCGGCGCGCTGGTGTTCGGCCAGGGATGCGGTACCGCCGAGCGCCAGGTCGAGGAGCACGTTGAGTTCCGCGCGATCGAATGGCGCGCCCTCGGCGGTTCCCTGCACTTCGACGAACAGCCCGCGCCCGGTGACGACGACGTTCATGTCGGTCTCGGCCCGAACATCCTCGACGTAGGCGAGATCCAGCATCGGCTCGCCGTCGATGATGCCGACCGAGACAGCCGCCACGCTGTCGATGATCGGCTTCGCGTTCTGCCCGATGAACTTCTTCTCGCGGGCCCATTCGATGGCGTCGACAAGCGCGACGTAGGCGCCCGTGATCGCGGCCGTGCGCGTTCCGCCATCCGCCTGGAGCACATCGCAGTCGAGAACGATCGTGTTCTCGCCGAGCACCTTCATATCGATTACCGCGCGAAGGCTGCGACCAATCAGCCGGGAGATCTCGTGCGTGCGACCGCCGATCTTGCCCTTGACCGACTCGCGATCCATGCGGTCGTTCGTCGATCTCGGCAGCATCGCGTACTCGGCAGTCACCCACCCCTTGCCCTTGCCGGTCAGCCACCGCGGGACGCCGTTTGTGAAGGATGCCGTGCACAGCACGCGGGTGTTGCCGAACGAAATCAGTGCTGACCCCTCAGCCTGCTTGCTCCATCCACGCTCGATCGTGATCTCGCGGAGCTGGTCTACGGCACGGCCGTCGGAGCGGGTCATTAGTTTCCTCTGCTGATCAACGGAATGGTTCCGGTGTGAACGAGACTGACGGCGTTGACCTCCGGACCGAGGAACCGGCTGGCGAGACGAAGAAATTCGGTCTTGCTGTCCCCGGTCGCCTCGAACCGATATGTCGGAGCTTCGGTGCTCGCGCGTTCGAGGCCGTGCTTCACTAGCGTGCGGTAGACGTCGTAGGCGGTTTCTTCGGCGCTGGAGACCAGCGTGACATCCTCGCCCATCACGTATTGGATCGCACCGGCGAGCAGCGGATAGTGAGTGCATCCGAGCACCAGGGTGTCGATGTCGGCCGACTTCAAGGGCGCCAGGTATTCCTCGGCTACGCCAAAGAGTTCGTCGCCGCTGGTCACGCCGGACTCGACGAATTCCACGAATCTGGGGCAGGCCACCGAGAAGATCTCGAGCTCGGATGCCGCGATGAAGGCGTCATCGTAGGCGCGAGAGTTGATCGTTCCCACCGTTCCGATGACGCCAACCCGCTTGTTGCGCGTCTGGCGCACCGCGGCGCGGACCGCAGGATGAATGACCTCGACGACGGGGATGCCGCGACCCTCGGTGTAGCGTTCGCGTGCGTCGCGCAGCATCGCAGCAGATGCGGTGTTGCAGGCGATCACCAGCAGCTTGACACCCTGGTCGACGAGATCGTCGAGCACCGCGAGCGCGTACTCGCGAACCTGGGCAATCGGCTTGGGCCCATACGGCGAATGCGCGGTGTCACCGACATAGAGAACGGACTCCCGCGGCAGCTGATCGATGATCGCGCGGGCCACCGTGAGGCCCCCGACGCCGCTGTCGAAGACTCCGATTTGCGCGTCGCTCACGATTATCGAGTGTAGTCCGGGGGATCGGTAGGCTCGGGGCATGACCAGCGCGCTGCTCACGGATCGGTACGAGCTCACGATGATCGACGCGGCGATAGGCAGCGGCATGCACGAACGCGAGTGCGTGTTCGAGGTCTTCGCACGGCGACTTCCGGATGGGCGCCGATACGGTGTGGTCGCCGGCACCGGCCGCCTCATCGAGCTCGTGCGGGACTTTCGCTTCGGCGACGCCGAACTCGCGTGGCTACGGGAGAATGCCGTCGTCGATACGGCCACCATCGACTGGCTCGCGAACTATCGCTTCGGCGGGACGATCACCGGATATCGCGAGGGCGAAGTTTACTTTCCCGGTTCGCCAATGCTCGTCGTACAGGGCGGCTTTGCCGAAGCGGTCGTACTCGAAACACTCGCGCTCAGCGTTCTCAACTACGACTCCGCCGTTGCCAGCGCAGCAAGCCGGATGGTGACGGCAGCAAACGGTCGGCCCGTTGCCGAGATGGGTTCCCGGCGGGCCAACGAGCGCGCGGCCGTCGCGGCGGCACGCGCCGCGTTCATCGGCGGATTCGGCGCGACCAGCAATCTCGAAGCGGGACGTACCTGGGGCATCCCGACGATGGGCACCGCTGCGCACGCGTTCACCCTTCTCCACAACAGTGAGGAAGAAGCGTTCAGGGCACAGGTCGAAGCGCTTGGTTCGGGTACGACGCTTCTTGTGGACACGTTCGACGTACCGACCGCGGTTGAACTTGCGGTGAAGGTCGCTGGAACCGGCCTCGGCGCGGTGCGCATCGACAGCGGCGACCTGCCATCCCAGGTTGCGGCCGTCCGCGCGCAGCTCGACAAGCTCGGAGCAACGGGCACCAGGATCACCGTCACCAACGATCTCGACGAATACGCGATCGCGGCGCTGGCGGCGGCACCGCTGGATTCCTTCGGAGTCGGAACATCCGTTGTCACCGGCTCCGGTCATCCGGCCGCCGGGCTCGTGTACAAACTGGTCGCGCGCAGGGATGACTCGGGCGCCTGGCAGTCGGTCGCCAAGAAGTCGGTCGCCAAGGCGACGATCGGGGGCCGCAAGGTACCGGTACGGGAATTGGTCGGCGGCGTTGCCCACTCCGAGACCATCTACATCGGCGCGGCACCGGAAGCGTCAGCCTCCATGCGACCACTACTGGTATCTCTTATTGACCGCGGGGTTCTCGACGAGCAGTACCTGGGAGTTGACGGCACCGTTCGCGCGCGCGACCACCGCGCGGCAGCCGTTGCCGAACTGCCCGAGGAGGCGCTGCGCCTCAGCAAAGGCGAGCCTGCGATCCCGACGCGGTACGTGTAGGTCTTTGTGGACGGCGTGACGCGCGGATCTACGGCTTGAGGTGCTCGTAGACCTCTTTGCAGGTTGGGCACACCGGAAACTTTTCCGGATCGCGCCCGGGGGTCCACAACTTGCCGCACAGGGCTCTCACCGGTTTACCGGTAAGGGCCGACTCGAGGATCTTGTCTTTCGGCACGTAGTGCGAAAACCGCTCGTGGTCGCCCTCTTCGAGTTGCTCCTTGTTCAGGAGTTCTTCGAGCTCACGATCCAGGGTGTCGGTTCCGCCTCCGCCGCCCGGACCCACCTGCTCGGTGTCACTCATTTATCTAGTTTCGCACGCTGGAGCTCAAAATCTCCGGGGCCCGTCGGTCGAAGATGCGGCCACCCCAGCGGATTCCGACCCACAGGAAGAGGACGCCGAGCACCAGTCCGGCAATTAGCGCGCCCCACGCCCAGAAGCCGGGCAGGAACAGCGCGAGCACTCCGAACCACAACGTTGGCGACATGAGGATGATCGTCACGGTAAACGACAGTCCCTGAATCAGCGCGGATGCCGTACCCACCGCCTGCGGAGCCGCGAAGGGACTGTCCCCCGGTCGAACCGCCGGGTACGGGAACGCCGCCGATCCGATGCTCGAGAGCCCTAGACCGGTGAGCAGCAGCCCCAGCCCGACTCCCAGCATCGCCGGCAGCACGCCGGGATTGCCGTAGAGCGGTGCACAGATGATGGACGCGATCACCAGGATCGGCACCCCGACGACGAGCGGCGGCACGACGCGACCGAGTCGATCGTCCTGTCCCCGCACGCCGGAGGCGATGTGCAGCCAGATCGCCGTGTTGTCGTAGGCGGTGTCGTTGTGCACCGACCAGCCCAGGAACAGCGCCATGATCGGTACCGGGAACAGGGCGAGGATATTCGTCGGCACCTCGATGACGAGGAACGGAGTCATTGCCAGAAAAGGGATCACCGGAATCACCAGCAACGACGCGTGATAACGGGCGTCGCGAATCCAGTAGGTGAAGCTGCGCTCGGCGATGACGGCGCTTGGCGACGGCGGCAACACGCGGAAGAGACCCAGACCGTGGTACTGGCGTGCGCCAGCCAGACGCGGCTGGGTCACGAGCATCAGGCCGACGAGCTGTCGCCACGCGAGCCACAGCAGGCCGACGAAGACAAGAGCGATCAGCTCCTTCAGCAGTGCGCTCGCGACGTCCCCGGATGCCGCATCCGCGGGCGCAGCCCAGACCGCGCCAAACGGCGTCCAGCTCGCGACATCCGCGATGCGTGCCAGAACGGCTCCGCCGTTTGCCAGCCAGTCGGTGCGATAGACCAGCACGAACACTGCCGCGAACGCAGCTAGCGCAATGAATCCGAGGAGCCCGGCCGAATCTCGTGACCGCCGGGACGATAGCAGGAACGCGGCAACGGTGATCGACACCCGCGAACACAGCAGACAGGTGGCCACAATCACCGGCATAGCGGCGATCGCGAGCACTACCGACAGCGGATTACGCGACCACGTGACCACCTGCGCCAGGGAGATCAGCGTCATTGCTACCGCCGGAATCCCGAGCAACGCACTCACGAGCAGTGCAGAGGACAGCTTGCTGGTCGGGATTCCGTAAAGCGAGAAGTTGCGCGGATCGAGCACGTCGTCGACGCCAAACACAAGAGGAACAATCACGAAGCCCAGAACCAGCACCGCGCCGAAAACCTCGACACCGCGCGCCGCGGCCTCGACAGGCGCGAACCGAAGACCGATCAGCCCGGTGACGACAACGATCGACATGCCGAGACCGGCCGTGAGGCCGAGAACCAGTCCGACGACGCGCCAGCGACTGCGCCGGAACGCGTTACCGAGCAGGCGCAGCTTCAGTCGGAGAAGCTGCTCAACCACGACATGCCTTCCACGCTCGTGCGACCGCCGGCGAGTTCGACAAAACGCTCCTCAAGCGTCCTGCCGTTACGCACGGACGCCATGGTTCCCGAGTCGAGGATGGCACCGTGAACGACGACCGCGACGTGGTCGCAGATCCGCTGGATGAGGTCCATGCTGTGGCTCGAGACCACGACAGTCCCACCGGACTCCACGTAGCTGCGCAGGATCTGCGTCACGTTGGCGGCGGATACCGGGTCCACAGATTCAAACGGTTCGTCCAGGATGAGCAGACGAGGCGAGTGAATCATCGCCGCGGCCAGCGCAATCTTCTTGCTCATGCCAGCCGAATAATCGGTAACCAGGCGGTTGAGCGCATCCTCGAACCCGAACGCGCTGGCCAGGTCGGCGGTGCGCAACCGCACGGTCTCCTCGGAGAGCCCCCGAAGAGTTCCGGAGTAGAACAGCAGCTGCGCACCCGTGAGCCGATCGAAGAGGCGAAGCCGGTCGGGAAGGACTCCCATGTTGCGTTTCGCGGCGACCGGATCACTCCATACATCCACGCCGTGCACGCTCACAGTGCCCGCATCCGGTCTGAGCAGACCAGTGACCATGGAAAGCGTCGTCGTCTTGCCCGCCCCGTTGGGACCGACGATCCCGTAGAACGAGCCCGTTTCAACCTTCAGATCGACCCCGGCGACAGCGATGGTGTCGCCGAAACGCTTGACCAGTCCCTTGATATCGAGGACGGTTTCGGCGGGCTTCGCCCGCGGCGTCTTCGGCGCGACCGTGCGCGACGCGGGCGTTTTTGCGGATGGCTTACGCGGCGTCGGTGCTCCAACGCGAGTTCTGGTTGATGCCGGTTTTGACGCCGTTGACCGCCCCAATCCGGTCGCGCCGGGAACTGAGGCCGAGTCAGGTGCTGCATCCACGGATCAACCGTATCAAGGGGATTTGTCGCCGCCCTTCCAAGTATCACGAAACGACAACAAGAGTCCGTGTAAAGCCTGAAGGCCCGAAATCGCCCGGTACCATCGATTGACAGCACAACGGTGTGTCCGCAAGTCATCCCCCGGGTAAACAAAGAGCGAACTCTTCAGTCACATCGATCGATTGCACAAGCAACGATCGGCAGTGGTCCGGGCGATTAACACAGGAGACAAATCGTGAACACGCAGGTCGTAATACTTGCAGCCGGAATGGGCAGCCGCCTCGGGCGCAGCCTTCCCAAACCGCTGACTGAACTCAGCGATGGCCGCACGATCATGCAGCAGCAGTTCGACAACATCCGTCACGCGTTCGGCGACGATGCCAGCGTGACCATCGTCGTTGGCTACAAGCTCGAGCACATCATCGAGGCGTTCCCCGACGCAAACTTCGTCTACAACGAGCAGTATGACCAGACCAATACATCCAAGAGCCTGCTCCGCGCGCTGAAAGCGTCCGCCAACGGTGGCGTGCTGTGGATGAACGGCGACGTGGTCTTCGACCCGGAGGCCCTCGTCCGCGCGGCGCAGCTGGTCGCGCGTGACCAGTCATTCGTCTCGGTGAACACCTCAAAGGTTTCCGAAGAAGAGGTCAAGTACACGACCGACAGCGAAGGATTCATCAAAGAACTGTCGAAGACGGTCGCCGGCGGTCTCGGCGAAGCGGTCGGGATCAACTACATCTCCAGTGCCGACAAGTCGGTGCTCGTTCGCCAGCTCAGGCGCGTCGAAGACCAGGACTACTTCGAGCGCGGAGTCGAGCTTGCCATCGAGCAGGACAACATCCGCGTAGAGCCCGTCGACATCTCCGACCTGTACGCGGTGGAGATCGACTTCGCGGAAGACCTCGAAAGAGCGAACCTCTTCGTCTAAACAGTTCTCTCCAGCCCGACACGATAAAGTCGAGCTACAGCGCGGGATCGTGTTGTTGAGACCTGACTGGATTGAGAAACGTGTGACCGCCGTCGTTACACCGCGTCGCGAGCGAACTTCGGCGCAGCGCTACAGGCACTCGCTGTGGCTACTCACCAAGCGCGATCTGCAGGTGCGTTACACGACGTCGGTCCTGGGCTACTTCTGGTCGATTCTCGATCCGCTGCTGATGTCTCTGATCTACTACTTCGTTTTCGTCATCATCTTCAAGCGCGGGGGTCCGATCGAGCAGCCCTACATCGTGTTCCTGATGTGCGCTCTGCTGCCGTGGACCTGGTTCAACGGCGCGATCAACGACATGACCAAGGCGTTCACCCGGGAATCAAAACTCATCAGGTCGACGAGCATCCCGCGGTCCATCTGGGTCATCCGGACCGTGTTGTCGAAGGGGATCGAATTTCTCGCCAGTCTTCCGGTTTTGGTGGTCTTCGTGCTGATCGCCGACCTGTTCACCAATGACCACGCTCACCTGCAGTTCGACATTGTGTACACGCCGATCGCGCTGGCAATCGAAGCGACCCTCATCACCGGGATCGGACTGCTCCTTGCCCCCATCGTCGTATTTTTCCGTGACCTCGAACGAGCCATCAAACTCGCGCTGCGATTGCTGTTCTACACAACACCGATCGTCTATGGCCTCGACCGGTTCAAGTCACACAACACCATCAAGCAGTTGCTCGACTTCAACCCGCTCACCGGGATTATGGGCATCTATCGGTCCGCGTTCTTCGTCGGCGAGCTGAACTGGACCGCCGTCCTCATTTCGGCGATCATCTCGGTGAGCATCCTCGTCATCGGAATCTTCGCTTTCCGCCGCAACGTGCGCCTGGTTCTGAAAGAGCTCTAAAGTGACCACGATGATGACCGCCGCCACGAAGTCTCTGCAGAAGCCAGCGATAACCGCGACCAACCTGGGGATCCAATTCCAACGCAATCGACGGCACAAGCGCAGCTTCAAGGACCTGCTCGCGAGCCAGAGCCGCCGAGCAAAGCCCGACGAGTTCTGGGCATTTCGCAATGTGAGCTTCACAATCGCCGAGGGCGAATGCATCGGCGTGGTTGGCCGAAACGGCCAGGGTAAATCCACCCTTCTGAAACTCGTCGCGGATGTCATGATTCCGGATGAGGGCAAGGTCGAGGTTCACGGCGGTGTCGCCCCGTTGATCGAAATTACCGGCGGATTCGTTGACGACCTGAGCGTGCGTGAGAACGTCTACCTGACGGCCGGACTGCACGGCATGAGCACCGAAGAAATCAACGAGCGCTTCGACGAGATCATTGACTTCGCCGAGATCCGCGAATTCGTCGATACGCCGTACAAGCACCTGTCGAGCGGAATGCGCGTACGTGTAGCATTCGCCGTCATTTCACGGCTCGAGGAGCCGATCCTGCTGGTCGACGAAGTACTCGCGGTAGGTGACCGACAGTTCAAGCGCAAATGCTACGACCGCATCGACGAACTACTCGCGGGCGGTCGCACAATGTTCTTTGTCTCACACAGCGAAGCCGACCTGCTCCGTTTCTGCACGCGCGGTCTCTACCTCGACAAGGGCGAGCTCGTTCTCGACGGCCCCATCCAGGACGTTGTCGATCGCTACAACGCGGACTACGTTTCGTAACCGTGACTATCATTCCCAGCGGCAAGACGATTCCCGGAGGCGCGAGGCTCAGTCGGACCTTCGATCGAGTGTTGGCAGTGCAGCGCCCGGTGGTGCTTGCGCACATCCGCAGCATCCGTCGTGCAAGACCCGACGCGACGCCCGCGGACGTCGTGCGGATTCTCGAGCGCCGATATCTCGCCGCCGTCACGACCGGCGGCGCCCTGGTTGGCGCGACCTCGGCGATCCCGGCCGTTGGAACGATCGCCTCAATTGCTCTCTCTACCGCGGAGACAGCAGGATTCCTCGAGGCGAGCGCACTGTTCTCACAGTCGGTCACCGAGGTGCACGGAATCGCAGTTCGCGATCCCGAGCGGGCACGCACCCTCGTGATGACGATGATCCTGGGCACCGCGGGAAGCGACCTGGTCGAGCAACTGGCCAGCGAGGTCGTGGGGGTGGGCCCGGCGAGATCGACGTTTTGGGGCGAGATGGTCACCAACAGCATCCCGAAGTCGGCGGTCGGTGCGATCGCCAAGCGGGTACGGTCGTTCTTCCTCAGGAAATTCGCGGCGAGCGAAGGCGCGGGCATCATCGGTCGAGCTATCCCGTTCGGAATCGGTGCGGTCATCGGCGGTGCTGGCAACCACTTCCTTGGCCGTCGTGTTGTTGCTAGTTCGCGGACCGCGTTCGGTCCGGCTCCTGACGAATTCCCAGCCGGGTTAGCCGCCGTTCCTTCCCAGACGACGAAAACGCACGCGCTTCCCCGCTAGCGCGCGGCCGGTCGGCAGCCGCAGCTACATTTTGGGCATGTCGCCATCCCGCCTCGCCGCCCTGAGCTCAGAGACCGCCTACCGAGTGCCGTGGCTGTTCGAACGCGGCGATGGCAGCACCATGCCTGGCAACTGCTTTTCGCTGCGAAATCTCGGCCCGGAACGTCTGAGCGCGGTGACGTTCAATCTCTACGGCCCAGGAGTGATGCCCGCATCCGCGCCGGCCACACTCGAGTGCGGCGATGCGTTGGAAATCGTCATCTCCGGCCACGACCTCGCGAAAGACACGATCGGCCTCATCCGCTGGTTTCGGCCCGACGGCCAGGAGTATCTCTGGCGGGTGAGCTTCTAGCTGGCTAACAGCCAGTCCAGAGAATCCGAGGAGATGCGCCCTTCCGCGATGGCGGTTCGGTGGGCGTCAACGAGATCGAACGGCAGTCGGGGCGTCGAGCTCGCTGCCGCGCGCCGCTGCAATCCCGACGGATCTTTGAGCAGAATGCTGCTCCGCAGGACCAACCGCGAGGTCGACGACGCGAGCATCGCGCGGACGCCAGGCGAAGTCTCGATCTTGAGCGAGCGCAGTCTGGACGCCAAGGCGCGGGTCGAGACGCCGCTCTCCCAAACGAAGTCGGCGACGTCCGCCTCGAGCGGTTCGAGCCAGTCACGCGATGAAACTACTTCGGCTGGCAGCAGAAGCTCGGAAGCGAAGGCGTTTGCTGCACGCTCCGAGGTTCTGGCACCGATGACCGGAGACTGGTCGGCGAGTTCACCGCGCAGGATGTGGCCAAGCTCGTGCGCCATCGACCAGTTCTGGAAGAACCAGTTCGGGGTGGTGCCGACGACGATCGCCGCATGGCCGGCGGTCCCGAAAGCAAAATCGCCGTCAACGTTGTCCAGGCGAATGACGTCGACGTCGAACGTTGCCTCGACCGCAGTCGCGAAGTCGAGTAGAAAGTCGGGCGCCAGTGCATCCCGCGCCCGGGCCGCATTGAAGGCATTTCGCACCGCCGGAACCGCGGGCGCCGCGTACACCCGCTCGTAGGCGAGAGCGAGCTGGGTTAGCCAGGACGGCTCGTCCAGCCGCACATAGCCGTGAGTCACCCGATCGTAGAGGTGGCGGCCAGCTACGCGCACAGCAAATGGATCGGGCCCCGGCCCGCCGGTGTCGGGAGTCGGATGCGCGGCATCCAACGATCGACGATGCACGGTCATGCCGATATCATCGCGAGCTTGCGAGTCCCGCGCGCCGCCGGTTCTCAGAACCGGGGATCTCGACAAGCCGCGCGAGACGTGAAGGAGAGGATCGAGAACGCTTGATCGCAGCTGGTCAGTCCTCGACGTCCTGCTCGTCTGTCGGCACGATCGCGTGCTCGACTTTTTGGCCCTTGTGAACTTTCGCCTGCTCGTCCCACAGGTCGGCGAGCTCCCTGACCGCAGCGTGGAAGCGGGCGGTCGCGACACCCGGGCTGGTGTCGCCGAAATGGCGTTCGACCCAGTAATGCAGATTCTTCTGAGCCTCGGCACTGTGCTCGACCGTGTCGATGATGTTGAGGATGTCGGATGCGTCATCCGCCTCGAGCCATTCTGCGTGACCAAGGTAGCCGCTGTGATCGATCTCGGAAAGCTTCGATGTCGGGCGGGTAACAATGAGTGGCTTCCCGGTCGCAAGACGGTCGTATACCATCGCCGAAATGTCGGTGATGGCGACGTCCGCAGCCGCGAGCTGCCACCCCAGCTGGGGCCCGTCGTCGTAAACGTGCTGGGCTGATGGGTCAGCGGCATTTGCTCGCGCAATGGCCGCAACGATCTCCTGGTTCGCAACGCCATACGCCCTATCGACGACACCACTACGCGGATGCGGTCGGTAGATAAGGCGATGATCAGGACTGGCCAGAATCGCGCGACTCAACGCGACGCCGTGACTCGCTACCGAACCGTAGGCCGCCGACGCCCGGTCGCCCTCCCAGGTTGGCGCGTACAGAACGACCGTGCGCTTGTCGGGCGTGTACGGCACCGGTCCGGCGAAATGATCGGCTTGCGGTCGTCCGATCGATCGCGTCTTCGCGTCAAGATCGAACGCCCACAGCTTTTGGGCCAGGCGTGCACGAGCGGCGTCGCCGGCCACGAAACTGTAGTCATACGCCTTGAACTGATTCGTGGTCATGTAGACCTTGTCGCTCTCGCCGTGGTTGATGAAAACGTGCCACATGCGCGGGTAGCGGAACATCTGGAAGTTGCGCGTGTTCTGGTTGACGTAGAACACCATTCGCAGCGGCTGCGCTCGAAGGAAGTCCTCGATATCGCGCACACTCCTGAGCAGCACCGTGGGGATGGGCGCTTCATCCCAGAGCGCGAGGGTTGCACTCGGCGACCTGGTTATGAACGCCACCGGCCAGGTTTCGGCGAGTTCGGCCAGCGGCGCGTACCACTGCCGAAGCTGGTACATGTTCACCCGGGTATCCGCGAAATACACCGCGATCTGGATCGTTCCGGGTTTTGGAGGCTGGTAGGCGCCGGCGCGCTGCGCGACCCGACGTCGGTTGCGACGCGTGCGGACGAGGTTCCGCAGGCGGCGGCGCAGCGTCTGAATATCCTGCCCGATCGGCAAAATCCGGCTCCTTTACGTAAGTACAGGGAACTACCGTACCCTGACAAGTTGGCAACTCCCCGGTGCGATACTGTCGGAAATGTGAGCAGGTTCACCTTCGCTGCGGGCAACGCCCGAAAGGTGCTCGCGCTACCGCTCTATGGACTCGGAACGCTGGCGAGTTTCGTGGTTCCGCGCTCCCGCGGACTGTGGGTTTTTGGCTCGGGAGTCGGCATCGGCGAGGGCGCGCTCGCGCTTCTGCTGTACGTGCGCGCGCGGGATCCGGCGCTCCGGCTCGTGTGGCTCACTCGCAACGAGCGTGACGATGTGCGCGCGCATGACCTGGGGATTTCCACGGCCCGCGTTTCGAGCCCCCGAGGCTTTTGGCTCACGCTTCGCGCGCGGGCTGTCGTCGTGACGCACGGGTTCGGCGACGCGAACCGATTTGGAACGCGCGGTGCCTTCGTGGTGCAACTCTGGCACGGCATCCCGTTCAAGCACATCCATCTCGATTCGCCCGAGACTCTGCGCATACCGATGTTGTCCCGATTCTCCGTGGTGCGCAGGTCGGTGCGGCGAGCGTACGAACGATCCGGACGCGGCATCCGGATGTTCGCGACCGCATCCCCACTGGCGGCCGCCCGCATCCGCACGGCCTTCGGTCTCTCGGCCGACCGCGTCGTCGTGACGGGCGATCCGCGCGACGACATCCTCGCCACCGAGACCCGCGACGGCGCCCGCGCGAGTCTCGCCGCTCTGCTTGGCATGGCCACGCTGCCGCCGCGAGTTTTGTTGTATGCGCCGACCTGGCGCGACGGCGATATCGACCCGGTGATCCCGGTAACCGCCGACTGGACGCGTATCGCGAGCTACCTGCAAGGCTCCGACTCGCTGCTGCTGGTGCGGTCGCATCCGCTCGGCGCTGGCGACTACTCGGCCGGAGTCGACGCGTCGCCTCGCATCCGGATGATCGGATCCAACCTGCAGGCCGACATGGCGCCGCTGCTGCCCGCCGTCGACACCCTCATCACCGACTACTCCTCAATCGCATTCGACTATGCGCTCGTCGGTGGCGGCATCGTGTTTCTCGCGCCCGACGTGCTTGAGTACAGCGCGAGCCGCGGCGTCTATGAGCTCTTCTCCGACTTCAGCGGTGGAGACGAGGTGACCAGCTGGGGTGCAGCGATCGATCTGCTCGAAAAGAGCGACCGCTCCCCCGCCGCACGCGAGCGCATGGTGTCGCACTCGCGCTGGCTCGCCGCGCGGGTGCACTCCTTCTCGGATGGCGGCAACACCGAGCGCGTCTACGAACAGATCGAAGCCCGTCTGAACGGTACCGAGTTGCCGCCTCAGCCCGAGCGCGCTCCGTCTCTGGTCATCGAGTCGCTCGACGTGACGGCGTCAACCCACCCCGCGTTCGTCGTCACGGGAACTTTCACGGGTCGGAAGCCCATCGCGGTGCGGCTGACCGGCACGCGCTCGCAGCTCCTCGGAACACTCAGCACCTCGGGTGCGACCTGGTCCGCAACCGTGCCACTACTCACTTCACATCTCGCCGGCCCCGAACTGCCGCCGCCGAGCGGTCGCTACCGGTTTCGCGTGATGGATGAAGACCACCGCGTGCTCGACGTCGCCGCGCCGAGCCGCTTGGAAGCGCGCCTGGTCGAAAAGCTATTCCGGGTATCCATGCCGGCGTCGGATGATTCGGTGCTGCTCGATTTCACCGCTCCGCTAGCCGATCGGGAGATGGGGAAAGCCAACCAGTCGCGGCTGCGTGCCGCCTATCGCGCATCCAAGTCAATCGTCCCCGGGAGTGTGTTCTTCGAGAGTTACTACGGGCAGAACGCGTCCTCGAATCCGCGGGGCATCGATCGTGCGCTCGCCGCTGTGGCGCCGGACGTGAAGCGGATGTGGAGCATCGTCGACGCGTCGGTGGAGGTTCCCTCGGGCGCAGTTGCCATCATCGAGGGCAGCGAGGCGTGGTGGCAGGCGCGGGCATCCGCACAGTTGATCATCATCAACGACTGGCTGCGGAAGAGGTTCAAACGGCGCCGCGGCCAGACCGTCCTCCAGACCTGGCACGGCACGCCGCTGAAGCGGATTGCTCTGGATCGTCCGGGAACTCGATTGCGCGCCGCTCTCGCGAGTCGTCGCGAAAGCTCCTACTGGAATCTGATGCTCGCGCAAAACGACTTCAGCGCGAACGTCTTCCGGTCGGCCTATGCCTTCAAGCGGCCGATCTGGCAGGAGGGGTATCCGCGAGACGACTCTCTCGAGGCTGGCAGCAGTCCGGCCCTGCGCAAGCGCCTGGGCATCCCCGCCAGGGCCACGGTCATCCTGTACGCACCGACGTGGCGTGACGATCGACCCGGCAAGGTGGACCACCTCGATGTCGCGAGCTTCAGCAAGGAAATTGGCCCAAACTGCGTGACACTGATCCGCGGGCACTCGCGCACGCTGCGACCCGGAGCGGATGTCGTCGCCGACGGCGTTCTCGATGTGACGAGCTACCCCGACATCTCGGACCTGTTTCTAGTCGCTGACGTCCTCATCACCGACTACTCCTCGGTGATGTTCGACTTCAGTGTTACCGGAAAGCCGATCTACTTCTTCACGCCGGACCTCGCCCACTACCGCGACGAGCTGCGCGGTTTCTACTTCGACCTGCTTGCCGAAGCGCCAGGCCCGGTGATCAGCGATGCTGCGGAACTCGTGCGCCGCATCCGCAACCCCGGGCCTGCGGAGTTTGCCGATCGTTACGCTGCCTGGCGGGCAAAATTCAACCCGCGCGACGACGGCCACGCCGGTGAACGGGTAGTGACTCGTCTGATGGCAGACCACCTCTTAACCCTGCCGAGTCCGGAGTTGTAGTCGTTCTCAGCCGCCGGCAACGACCATAACTCCGGACTCGCGGGGTGTTAGAGGTCTGTGCGGGAGGTGTCCATCGTGTTCCGACCGCCGATCAGCAGACCGCGGATGAACCCGGCCCCCCAGCACAGGTGCATGGTCGGGAGCACGACGATGAACAGCCACCGGTCGCGCCAGGACTTGCCGTTCTCATAGATGAGCCCCAGGTAGATGAGCAACAGGATGTAGGCGGCGAGACCGATGTGCACGGCGAACACAAGATAGCTCAGCTTGCCCCAGTGGATCACCCCGGCGATTTGCAGCGAGCCTCCGACGATGCTCGCGATGAACGCGAGGACCAGCAGCGGCGGCGCGAAGAACCGCAGGGGCGTGTGTCGTGGTAGTCGTCGGAATAGCTCGCCCCGCCAGACTCCCGTGGTGAAGAACTGCCGAGCGAGTTTGCGCCAGTTCTCGCGTGGCCAGTAGGTGACCTTAAGCTGCGGATCGAACCACACGGTATGGCCGGCCATCCGGATGCGGTAGTTCAGTTCCCAGTCCTCACCGCGACGAAGCGACTCGTCGTATCCGCCGACCTCGTCGAGAATCTCGCGGCGGAACACGCCGAGGTATGCGGACTCGGCCGGGCCATCCTTGCCACCCGAGTGATATCGAGCACCGCCCAGGCCGAACTTGCTGTTGTAGGCGCGGGCTACGGCGAGCTGGAACGGTGTCTTGCCGTTCGCGACCATCACTCCACCGACGTTTGCTGCTCCGGTTCGATCGAGATCGGCGACAGCTCGCTCGGTGTAGCCAGGCGCGAGTTCAGAGTGTGCGTCGACGCGCACCACGATCGGCTTGGCGGTCGAGCCGATCGCGAGGTTCAGCCCGACCGGGATGTCGGTACCCGGATTGTGCACGTAACTGATCCGCTTGTCCGTTTTGGCGAGGGCTTCGACCAGCTCGGTCGTGCCGTCGGTCGACGGCCCGAGCGCGAGCACGAGCTCCTGCGGACCGGCATATTCCTGCGCCAGGATCGTGCGTACCGCATCCTCGACGTAGTCCCGTTCGTTGAGGACGGGCATGACGTAGGACACACCGGGCGCTGCTGTTTTGTCGGTAGCCAAGGTCTTCCCATACGTCGAATCCGGGTCGATCGAGCCTATCGCAGGGCAAGCGCGCGACCCGGGCGACTCAGCGCGGTGCGCGGCCCGGTCAGGCTACTGGAGGTCCCCGAGCGTCACGCTCACGGTTGCCGACTTCCCGCCGCGAACGTAGGTGAGCGAGGCGCGTGCGCCGGCTTGCATCGATCGCACCTGAGCCGTCAGGTCGGTGGCGTTCGTGATCGGGATGCCGTTGAAGCCGGTCACCACGTCGCCGACCTTCACTCCGGCTGCTGCCGCGGCGCCGCCCGCGGTCACCGAGTCGACCTTCGCGCCCACGACTTTGGATGACGTTGCGCTGCCGTCAGTGGTGACGTCCTGCACTGTGACGCCGAGGAGCCCGTGCGATGCGCTCCCGGTTTTGATGATGTCGTCGGCGATGCGCAGCGCGATGTCGGATGGGATCGCGAATCCGACTCCGATGCTTCCCGATTGACCTCCGCTGGTCGACGAGTCGCTTGCGCTGGCGATCGCGCAGTTGATGCCGATGACTTTTCCGTCGCTGTCGAGCAGCGCCCCGCCGGAGTTGCCGGGGTTGATGGCGGCATCTGTCTGGATGACGGACAGCGCGATCGTGGATGTCGCGGTCGTTGGTTGGTTCTGGCTCGGCGTTCCGTTTCCGAAGTTCCAGAAGTTGAACGGGCTGCTTTGGCCGTTGCCGTTACTGCCGTCGCCGGATGAGTCGCCCCCGGATGGTGCTGCCGACGACTGAACGGTGATGCTGCGGTTCAGCGCGCTGATGATGCCGTTGGTGACCGATCCCGACAGGCCGAGTGGCGCGCCAATGGCGATGGCCATGTCTCCGACATTGAGCTTGCTCGAGTCGGCGAATTGTGCCGGCTGGAGCCCGCTGACGTCCTGCAGCTTGATGACGGCAAGGTCGTCAATCGGGTCGGTACCGACGACCTTTGCCGACAGCAGCCGCCCGTCGTTGGTTTCGACCTGGATCTTCGGGTCGGCACTTTCGCCATCAAGAGTGACGACGTGGTTGTTGGTGACGACGTAGCCGTCGGACGTGAGAATGATGCCTGACCCGGTTCCAGCCTCCTGGGCACTGGTCGCGTTGATTGTGACGATTGAAGGCGAGGCTTTTGCGGCGACGGCTGTGATGGTCGTCGCGTTCTTCGCGTTGTCGACAGTGATGCTGGTCGGGCCGGGGACGTTGCTGCCGGAAGTGTTTGAGGAGTTCGGGTTGAGAGCGAACTCTATGCCCGCACCGGATGCTCCGCCGACGACGGCGGCGACCACTGCCGCGATGGCAACCATGCCCGCGGTGCCGGGGCCGCGCTTCTTCGCGGGCACCGGTTCGGTCGGCGCCACGGGCGAGATCGGCTGAGTTGCCGAGGTGTAGCGCGAATTGGGCGGGGTGGGCTCCGTTGGTGCGTCAGACAAGGTAGAGCTCCTTTCAGCAGACTAAGCATCGGTTGCTAACCTGTGCGATCGATTAGCGTTCACTGAGTGCGTGCTGTCGGAGCATACACGGGGTTTTCGGGCCCGTTTTTTAGCAGCCAGGCCCGGTGGGGTTCTGCCTGCAGTCGTGGTCCACGAGCACTGTTTTCGCGTCGCCGGCTGTGGCTTCGAGACGGTTGGCCGGGAGTGTGATCGTGCCGATCACGGGCGCCCACCCACCGGCTGCGAACTTGTATTCGGCGCGAAAGGTGATCGTCAGGCCGATGAAATACCGGCCCTCCCTGGTGTAGACGTGACTGGTCGGAGTCGCGTCGAAGTCGGTGATGCCCTGGGCGGCCCAGGTCGTTCCCTTGGTCGCACGTGTCGCACTCTTCCCATCGCCGTAGGTCCAGTGCCAGGAGATCGGCGTGAAGCGAACACTCGCAGGTTGTCCAAGAAGCGTGCCGTTCTTGATCTCGACGCCGACGACGGAGTAGAAGTTCGTCGCGAGCCCGACGATCATCCACCCGTTTGGCTCCATGTGATCGGTGCCGGGAGTGGCCGGGAAGTTCCGGATGTCGCTGATCGTGACTGCAGGGTTACCAGGAGCGCCTGGAGGGATGATCGTGAAGATCTCGCAGGCCTCCGGCACATACCTGCACTGCGGGTTCGGCGGCGTGGGCTTCGTCGAGCCGGACTTGCCGCTACCGCCTGACCCCCGCGAGTTCTTATGCCCCGACAGCGTGACGCCCCCGCCGTTGGTGCTGCCTGAAACGCACGTTCCGTTCAAGATGCTGCCTCCACCGCAGTGCGGTGTCGGCGGCGCAGCGAACGCAGCAGTCTGCGGCGAGAGCGCACCAACACAATCGAGAATGGCGAGTGCTACGAGCAGAAATCCGCGCCGGACCATGGCACGCTCCCATCCACATCGAGTGCGGCGGACGCCGGGCGTTCGCTCTTGAAAGTGACCTGAAGTGGAATGAAAAGCGGACGATCCTTCCCCACATTCACTCCGTTTGAGTCGAGTAGCATCGTCTTAGATATGTCGATGCAGAGGTAAACCACAACTACCGCACCACCGTCCGGAGAGGCAACGGAGCTCTGCAAAGTGGCCCGTTCAAAGCTCGAAGAACCAATCGTGTGGTGCCCTTCCGACTGCATCTCCTCGAAGGACTTGGTATCGCGCTCGAACTGTCGATTCGAGACCCAGGACCGCAGGCGATTCAATCCCGTGCCGCCATCGTGCGCCACGGCATCAGACGCGGCAAGGTAGCCGGTGTACGCCGTCTTCGCCGCCTCCAGCGCCGCCGCATCCGATGTGAATACCGGCGTCGCGCTGGGCGCCGACGTGGGGATGACCGGCGGGGGTGGTTGCACGCATCCGGCGAGCGCGAGCGTCGCGATGAGCGCAGCGCTCAGGCCCGCAGCCTTCAAGGTGATTCGCATCCGGCGAAGCTAGCGCGAGTCTGGTCGGGCGCGTTCCGGTTGTCCACAGGGCGGCCACGATATCTTTGCGGCATGGCAGTGAGCGGGTCGTGGGTGCGCGCAGCCGAAGGCGCCATGCTTCTCGGACGAGAAGGGCAACTGCGGCCATCCATTTTCGCCGAGATGTCAGCGCTGGCCGTAGCGACCGGTTCCATTAATCTCGGACAGGGCTTCCCCGAAGAGGACGGCCCTCCCGAGGTCCTCGAGGCCGCGCAGCGGGCGATCGCCGACGGAGTAAACCAGTATCCGCCCGGCCGTGGAATGCCCGTACTTCTGGAAGCGATTGCCCAGCATCAGAAGCGCTTCTACAACCTCGACTTCGACCCCGCCACCGAGGTTCTGGTCACGGCCGGCGCGACCGAGGCACTCACGGCAACGATCCTCGCGCTCACCGAGGAGGGCGATGAGGTCGTCACCTTCGAGCCCTTCTATGACTCGTACGCGGCGATTATCGCCCTGTCAAAGGCCCGCCAGGTGACCGTGCCGCTACGGGCGCCCGACTTCCAGCCCGACCTCGACGAGCTTCGCGAAGCGGTCAGCCCCCGCACGCGCCTGATCATCGTCAACGATCCGCACAACCCGACCGGGTCGATCTTCTCTGACGAAGTGCTCGAGCTAGTCGTCGAACTCGCCATCGAAAACGGTGCCCTCATCGTCACGGACGAGGTCTACGAACACCTCACCTTCGCCGAACCGCACATTCCCATCGGCACCCTTCCGGGAGCTCTCGAACGTACGATCTCGATCTCAAGCGGCGGCAAGACCTTCAACACGACCGGGTGGAAGATCGGGTGGATCACCGCATCCGCTCGGCACATCAGCGCGATCCTCGCGGTCAAGCAGTTCCTGACCTACGTGAATGGAGCACCGTTCCAGCCGGCGATCGCGGTCGGACTCGGGCTGCCCGACAGCTTCTTCCGCCATGCCGCCGGAACGTTGCAGGGCAAGCGCGACCTCCTGGCCGCCGGACTCGCGCGGGCCGGGTTCGCGGTTACGAGTCCGCGCGGCGGCTATTTCATCCTCGCGGATGCGGCTCCGCTCGGATTCGCGGATGCCGCAGAGCTGTGCCGCAAGCTGCCCGAGCTGGCCGGGGTGGTCGGGGTGCCGGTGTCGGCATTCGTGCGGGAAGACCACGCTGATGCGTATGCCTCGCTAGTGCGATTCGCCTACTGCAAGAAGATGGAGTCGATCGAGCGAGCGAGCGAGCAGCTGTTGGCGCTGCGCGGGCGCACGACCTCAGCGGAGTAACGCGCTGATGTTCCAGTAGCGCCGAAAGCGTGCGCATTGAGACCCCGCCGCCGGAGAAACTTTTTTCAAAGTATTCGAAAAAGTTCGATCGTTTGTCCCGTTTTGCTGTGGATAACTCGCTCGAATGTCGGAGCGTTCTGCTGGAATTAATGCATGACATCCGGTCCCGCTCGCGTTCTCGAGGAGGCGTTTCCCGAAGCATATTCGGACGCCCTCGCGGAGGTGTTGCAAGCCGACCGGGACATGCGCAAAGCATCGGCTCGTAAAGCGGTGGCGTTGATACGTGCCCATCATGTCTTGGTGTCGCCGGTGCTGTTCCAGAACCGGATGCTCGCCAACCGATCGTTTCGGGCCGAGGTGGGCGCGCTCCTGAACCTGAGTGAGAAGGCCGCGGAGAACCTGATCGGCTACTCCAAAGTGTTGGTTGACGCTTTTCCTGCAACGCTGGACGCCCTGTGCACCGGCACGATCAGTTGGCAGCATGCGACAGTGATTGTGGATGAGATTGGCTCCATGGAGCCGCAGGCTCGGCAGGGCCTCGAAACTGTCTTGCTGGGTGTGGCTGAAAATCTGACCCCGCACAAACTGGGCCGCGCTGCGCGGCTGGAGCGGGAACGAATCAGCCCGGAAACCATCCCCGCCCGACACGAAGCTGCGAAGCAACTTCGGGGCGTGGAGTTGGGTGAGGACCGGGATGGTATGGGTGGCCTGTTTTTCCGCCTCAAGTCGGTACATTCCCATGCCATCTTCAACAAGCTCACCGCCGGCGCCCAGCAGCTGGATGGTCCTCTTGAGGATCGCACGCTCGACCAGCGCCGCGCCGACATCTTCACCCACGTCATGCTGGCGTCGGTCGACGGGCAGGTGTTCGGCGTGGTGCCGGATGAGATCGACGATGAGAACTTCGTCAAGTGGTTTCGTGGCATCACCGCTGAAGTCGCCATCTCCGTGCCCGTGCTGAACCTGCTGGGGCAGTCCGACGAGCCCGCAACCCTCGACGGGTGGGTGCCTATCGACCCCGAGACGGCTCGCGCGCTGACCGCCAGGGCGCCGAGTTTTACCCGGATCCTGACCCATCCGGAAACTGGGGCAATCCTGTCCGTCGGGCGGAAACGGTACAAAACCCCGCCCGACCTGGCCCGCATGTTACGGATTCGAGATTCCACTTGCAGATTCCCGGGCTGCGAGCAGCCCGCCTACCGATGCGACCTCGACCACTCCGAAGAGTGGCAACACGGAGGCGAAACTAAACTCACTAACCTCGCCTGCCTGTGCCCTGGGCACCACACGCTGAAAAGTGCTGCCCTTTGGACCGTCACCCAAGACGACAGCGGCGTGATGACGTGGACCTCAGCAACGGGCCGCACCTACCGCACCTGGCCCCACCAGCCCATCGCCGCCTGACACCGACGACTGGCGCGCACCCTGCTGGTCGAGCAGCGCGAGACCTGTCACACCGTCGCGGGCTGGACCGCGAGCGGGATGGTGACGCTGAACTCCGTGCCGACGCCCTCATCGCTGGTTACCGCCATCTCGCCGTGGTGAGCCGTCACGATCGCCTTCGTGATCGTGAGTCCAAGGCCCACGCCCGGAACCGCATTGCGGGTCGCGGTCGTCGCGCGGAAGAACCGCGAAAAGAGCTGGTCGAGCTCCGATTCCGCGATCCCCATCCCGGTGTCGCGCACGGTGATCAGCGCGCTCGTTTCGCTCCGCGACAGCGAGACCGTGACCGTGCCACCTTTCGGCGTGAACTTGATCGCGTTGGAGATGAGATTGTCGCAAACCTGACCGAGGCGCACCGGGTCACCGTGCGTAACCAGCGACGAATCATCGACCTCTTCGGTAATCGCGATTCCCGCTGCGTCCGCCGCAGGGCGCGCCGACTCCACAGCGGCCGTCACGATCTGTTCGAGTTCGACATCCTTCAGGTCCAGCGGGAACTTGCCCGACTCCACCTGCGCCGTGAACAGCAGGTCGCCGACCAGGCGAAGCAGCCGGTGCGCGTTGCGTTCAGCCACACCGAGATACTGCTCCTGCTCGTCGGAGAGCGGATGCTCGTCATCGTCGCGCATCAGCTCCAGATACCCGAGAATCGACGACAGCGGGGTGCGGAGCTCATGCGAGATCAGCCCGACGAACTCGTCCTTGAGCCGGGACACCTCGCGGGCCTGGGTTACGTCGGCGGCGACGAACAGGTATCCGACGGTCTCGCCGGCATCGTCCACTCGCTTGGTCACCGACAGCGATACCGGAACCGGCGTGCCGTCCTCGCGAACGTAGGTCCACTCGCGGCTCTCGGCTTCGCCCAGCCGCGCCGCCTCGACGAGCGCCGAGAATCCCGGATTGAGCACGGTCGCGCCGGGCGGGTAGTTGAGCTCCTTCGCGCGGTCATCGAGCTCTTGCTTCAGGTGAAAGTCGAACACAAAACGCTGACCCTGGGTCTTGCTCCAGTCGATGCCCAGCAGCTTGGTCGCACCCGGGTTCCAGGCGTCGATCAGGCCGGTGACATCGGTTCCAATGACCGATTGCTCGGTGACCGCTTCCCACAGTCCGCGGAACATCCGCTCTGCGTCGCGATACTTGGCTTCGCTCTCTTCGAGCTGGCTCGCGTACTCGAACGTGCGCTGGAGCATCCGTTCCTTCTCGTCGGCGAACTCGCGAATGGAGCGAAGCTGCGAGCGCGACTGCCGCGCCAGTTCGTTGATAATCGCGGCCGCGAAGAGGTAGACGAGCGGCGAGAAGAACGCGCGAACATAGTCGCTGCCGGACTCGAATTTCGCGACTCCAAAAATGTATGGGGACATCAGCACGGCGCACGTCCCAGCCGCCGCGATCAGGATGTAACCCCGCCCCTTTTCCGCCGAAATCCAGACCACGGGAAGGATGAGCAGCGCAGCGAACAGCGACAGAATTCCGCCGGTGCCCGCCCGGAACGCCCCGATCGCGACGAAGTCGATGAGGGGAATAATGATTGCCCACTTGTCGAGCTTCGGCAGCATCGTGAAGATCGCCGCCAGCACGGTCGCGACAACGAGCAGAGCGATACCGACGCTGGAGAGCGGAACGCTGGTGACCTGGATGCCTGGCACAGCCAGCACCAGCACGATAGAGATGGCGAACGCGACCGCGAGCGGCAGCTGCTTCAATCCGGGAGACGGATGATCGACGCTGATGAACGCCGCAAGTCGCGCGTAGAGCTTTTTCATCGGGTTGCCGCCTGATAGGTCATGAGTCGGGCCGCGAGCTCCCGAGGACTGAACGGCTTCGACAGATAGTCGGTCGCCCCGGCGGCGAGCCCCGCCTCGATAGACGACTCCGCCGCGGCGGCAGAAACCAGAATCACCTGGACGCTCGCGAGCGTCGAGTCCGCCCTGACCCGGCGGCAGACATCCAGCCCGCTGACGCCCGGCATCGTGACATCCAGGATTGCCAGATCGGGAACGTGCTGCACAATCGCTTCCCATGCCGCGTCGCCGTCGCCCACCTCGGCGACGACTTCGAGGCCGGCCTTCGCCGCCGAAATCATGACGAGCTGGCGGATGTCCGCATCGTCATCCGCGATCACCACCCTGACACTCATGGCGTCTTCCATCTCGGCACCACCTGTTCGAGTACCTGCAGGATCTGGGCTCGCGTAAACGGCTTGGGCAGGATCGCGTCGGCGTCCGGATATTTGCGGGAATCCAGTACCGAGGTCACGGCAATCGCGCAGTCCGGTACCTCGGCGCGAAGCTTGTCGATGAGCGTCCATCCATCCATGCCGGGTAGCACCAAATCGACTACCGCGAGCTCGGGTTCGGAGTCGGCGTATGCCGGGATCGCCTCCTCGGCGCTCTTCACCGTCACGACCGCGCATCCGGCTTTCTCGAGATATGCACGCAGCAGGTCGCGCTGGTCGTCGCTGTCTTCGACGACCAGAACGCGCACCGGGTTGCCGACCAGAGTCGTCATACGAAGAACAACTGCCTGATCAAAACCAGCACGCCAACCACGAGTACCGCGACGACGGCTACGGGAATGAGAAGGCGCTCACGACGGCGATCCCGGTCGAGCTCCCGCTGGATGTAGGCGAGATCCGGATGCTGCGGATCGATCAGCAGGATCTCCGCGTTCCTGCTCGCGCGGTTTCCCCCATCGTCCTGGTGCCGCAGCTGCGGCGATGATGTGTGTTTCAAACGACGACCCTCCCAGTCTTTTCCGTTTTGTCCCACTTCGCTTCAGCGTGCCGCAGTTCCTTGATGTACGAGTCGAACGTGATGGCACACAGCAGCGACCCGTAGCCCACCAGGTAGATCAGTACCGGCGTCAGGAACGGACCGATCCAGGTGCGTTCGACTTGTCGCGCGAGCCACGCGCCGACCATCGAGAACGGGATCCACACGTAGATGCACACGGTGGCGATGAACAGTCCGGCACCGGTGAGATGGATGCCGAACAGTCCGGGCAGGTCGACTTCCGTCAGCTTCGGGAAAAACGCGGTAATCATCACGAACATGTTCAGGATGCCCGGAAAGAAGAACACTTCACGCCAGGCGTTCAGGCTCAGCTTTCGATCGAGCTGGGCAGCTACCGCAAGGGTGAACGTGTACGTTACCGCGGCCGTGATCCACAGCACTCGGAACACGTCCAGCGCGAACTGGCTGTTCAACAGCAGCAGGCCGAGCAGGCCGATCGACGACGTGACCATCGCGAGCGGCAGCAACCAGAGGCTGAACCAGACGATCCCGAAGGAGAACGTGCCGAGGTTGTGCATCTTGGAGGGGCGGAACCAGATCTTGCGGTAGCGAGCTGTCACCGAAACGTTTCCGCGCGCCCAGCGCAGACGCTGCTTCCACAGTGCGGACACCAAACCGGGCTCTTCGGCATGCACGATCGCGAGCGGCTCGAACACTACCTCGCGTCCTCGAAGCTGGGTCTCGAAGGTGGTGATCGTGTCCTCTGCGAGCGACGATGTGTCAATCTGTCCGCCGATCGCGAGCAGGTTCTCGCGCGTGTGCAGTTGCGCACCACCGGCGAGGCAGGCCTGCGCACCCAGCACGTTCTGAGCCCTGCGCGCCGCGGGCTGGGACAGGATGTACTCGATGCCAATGAATCGGGTCAGGTAGTTCTTGTCTGCGGATCCCTCGCGGATGTAGGCGGAGACCGCACCGACGTTCGGGTCAGCCAGGTGACGGGTCATCTTGCGAAGCGACTCGGGCAGGTAGACGACGTCGGCATCCATAATCAGCAGCGCCTCCATCCAGTCGTCCTCGAGAATCACGCGGATGCCGTGGTTGAGCGTGTAGGCCTTGCCCTCGCCGCCCCGCTCCCTGCGCAGGTGGAAGACCTGGCCCGGGTAAGCGGATTCCTTGGCCTCGATCACATCTGGCGTGTTGTCGGTGCTCGCATCGTCCACGACGTATACGCGCAGGCTCTCCGGCGGATATTCGAGTGCCATCAGTCGGTCGATTGACTCGCCGATGACGGCGCCCTCGTTCCAGGCCGGCACAACAATCGCAACCCGCGGAAGATATGGGGCCGCCTTGCCGTAGTGGTTCTTGAAGGCGTGAAACGGAATAGCAAGGAATGCCATGAGTCCGGACAGCACCGGAATCGCACCCGTTGCGACGAGAAGCAGCAGGAAATCCTGCAGAACGTTGTAGCCTACGGCGCCCCAGTCGATCACGCTGTCACTCCCGTCTGCTCGAGAATGGTACGAACTCGGTCGTACCGCCCGATCTCGCTCGCAACATGGCTGTCAGTGGATGCGACGATCGCGGCGCCCGCCGCCAGAGCGGCTCGCACCGCGCGGGGCCCCGGACATCCCCATTTCTCGTTGACCTCGATGAGCGTGCCCGTGTTCGCCGCACTCGTCGCCCAAGCGGCGAGCTGCTCGTCCGTCAGGTCGTCTTCGCTCAGTCCGATCTTCGGGAGGATCGAGAAGCAGTGAGCGAGCTGTCCCCATTCGACTGATTCCATTGCGGCAACGGTCGCACCGACCAGCAGGTCCAGCGCGTCGGACACGCTGAGCCCTGCCGTAATCCGCTGTTTCGTGTCTTCGGGCGTCCAGGCACCGTCGAGGCCGGGAAACTGGTGATCGGCGATCACGATCGCGTCGACGCCGCCCTTGCCGACGACGAGGTCCGGCGGGATGTCCAGCTCGCCGCGCGCATTCAAGATCTTCGCCTCGACACCGGTCAACACCCTCACGCCGGTCGGCGTAGTCGCCGAACTGACGGCCGACACGAACTCAGGGACCCAGGTGGTCGACTGTCGCACGTGATCGACAAGTCGCAGTTGCGCGAGACCCGCGGATGCCGCTGCCGCCAGATTTTCCGAGACACTGCTCGTCGCGTCATCCGAGAAGGTCGAATGCACGTGGTAATCCCCCATCAACAGGGCATCCAGCGACGGGCTCATTCGTCGCCCTCCTGGTGGGCGGCATTCTCCGACTGCAGGATCTCGGCCGGATCGACGAAGATGTCCTCGAGAAAGCGCACGTTCGCGAGATCGCGGAACTCGATGCCGGATGGAATCTCTCGACCTAGCGCCAGATCGAGAACCAGCGACGGCATGTCCACCCCCGCCGCAATCGTCAGGGGCAGGGCGCCCGGGAACCGCGGATTCACTTCGAGCAGTGCCGGAACGCCTTCGCTGTCGAGTCTGAGCTGCACGTTTGCGACGCCGCGAAGTCCGATCGCCCTGGCCACCGAAGCGGCAGTGGATTCGAGTGCCTCGTCGTGCACGGTGCGTCCCGCAATCGAGACCCCCGAGTCGACGCGCGTGCGCGTACGGGGTACGGCCGCAACCACCGCACCGTCGCCGTCCGCCAGAACGTCAACGGAGAATTCGTCGCCCGGGAGGTGCTCCTGGATGATCAGCGATTCGTCGTGCCCGATGGCCTCGAGGGATGCGCGGTCGGGCACGAGACGCACTCCACGCGATCCTGCCCCGCGGCGGGGCTTGACGATCACCGGGAACGTCCATGTGAGTGCGACACCGTCCGCATTCAGGAGGCGCGTGACGGGCACGCGCAGCAGTGGCGCGCAGCGCTGCGCAAGCAGCCACTTGTCGAGCGTCACCTCGAGTGTCGCGACTGACGGTGCGGCGAGCACCGCTCCGCTGAGGTCGTCGCGAGCGGCGGCAAGCGGTGGCAGCTCCACATCGACGGTCGAGATCACGACATCCAGCTGATCGTCGCTGGCGAGCTTGCGGATGCCGTCGACGAACGACGGCGACAGACCGGGTTCGAGGATGCGACGGCGCTCGGCCGGTACCAGATAGAGCCCGCTCGCCCATCCGTCCATGTCGCCTGCGAACACGTCGACATCCGGTCTGCGCAGGAGCGAGCGAAGGACCGCCACACCGGCTGGGCCACCGACTCCGGTCACCAGTACCGTCGTCTTCTTGGCCAGCGTCATGTCTGACTCCCGGCTCCAGCCCGCCGATTCACCGCCGGCCGGGTGCGTGACTGAACCGACAGGTCGTCGGCATCCCGGATGATTTCCAGCGGCTCGCAGCTATCGCCGCTGCTCGAAAAGCGTGACCAGTAGCGCGCCGTCGCGAGGACGAATTCGGCGTCAAGGTATTTGCGGATGTTCGCCTGGGATTGAAAACACTCCAGCAGCTCGAGCTTCTTGTCGGTGAAGCCGTCGATCGACACGAAACGCGACGGTCGGAAGTCCACCGTGGACGACGGACTCTGGAAACACGCCACGGTGTTCACGGCACGGGCCGCGACCACGACCGCCTCGTGCACCGCGCGGTGATCCTGGTGCCGGTCGTGAATGCTGTGGGTGTAGACGATGGTCGGGTTGATCTGCTTGATGACCCGTTCGATGATCGCGATCGTCGGGCCGGTGCTGGTGATCTCGGTGTCGACCAGGTCTTCGAGGAACAGGCGTGCTCCGAGCAGCTCGGCTGAGCGAAGCGACTCGTCCTGTCGGTGATCGGCGTTGCCGCCTTTGGCGCCGCGCGACATCGTCAGGATGACGACCGAGTCTCCTGCCGCCCGGTGCGCCGCGAGGATGCCGCCGACGCCGAGTTCGACGTCGTCGGGATGCGCCCCCACCGCGAGCACGGATTCGCGCGGGCGGCCAGCTTCCCGATTGGTGCGCCCTTCCGCGGCAAGACGTTTCACGTTCGCAATGAGTTCCGCGGATGACACCGGCTTCGTGAGGAATTCGTCGGCCTGGCTGCGCAGGGCGCCGACGGCGTACTCGACGGACACGTGCGCGGTCATGACGATGATCGGAAGGTCGGGCTGGTCTGCTCGAAGCTGCTCGATGAGCTGCAGGCCGGTCATCCCCGGCATCTCAATGTCGGTCACGACGACATCCGGTCGGAACTCGTCCACCGTGGCACGCGCCAGGGTCGGATCGGTGATCCCCTTGACGACGCAACCCCCGCGTCGCTCAAGCACCGTACTCGTATATAGGGCTACATCCGTGTCGTCATCGACGACCAGGACCCGAAAAGCCTCATCCCCCATTTGCAGCCTCCCATTGCTACGGATCAACTGTACGTGCCTATTCGGGGAGTAGACAGAGCCGATGGCCCCCGCTTTCCGGGGTCACGGAATTGTGCTCGTGGTGGTCGATTAGCGCGGAATTACGGTGAACCGGCGTAGGGCGAGAGCGGGGTTCAGCAGCCGGACCTGGGCTACCCGGGCAGGGCTAATCACCGCGACAGCGACAGCCGTGAGCTCGCCGATTGTGGCCAGCTCGACGCCCATCGGATCCACGATCATGCTGTTGCCGGCACCGATTGGTGGCGCGTGATCGGCCGCGGCTACGTACACGGTGTTTTCGAGTGCCCTCGCCGTGACCAGCATGCGCCAGTGGTGCTCCTTGAGCGGGCCGCGCACCCACTCGGACGGTACGACCACGAGCGTCGCCCCGGCGTCGACCAGTCGACGGGTGACCTCGGGAAATCTGAGGTCGTAGCAGGTCTGAAGCCCGACCATAAAGCCTTCGAACTCGAAGACCTGCGGCGGTTCGATCTCGCCCGGCCGGACCCACTCCGACTCGCGATCGCCGAACGCGTCGTAGAGATGCAGCTTGCGATAGCTGGCGACGATGTCGCCCTTGGGGCTGACCGCAACGAGCGTGTTCGAGAACCTCGTGCCGGCATCGGCGTCTTCAGACCGCAGAGCCTCGACGAGGCCGACGACGACATGGATGCCCAGGTCCTTCGCGAGTGAACGGATGCCATCAACAAACGGTCCGTCGATCGGCTGCGCCGCGGCGACGAAGTCGGCGCCCAGCTGCGGGGCGAAATAGGAAGAGTATTCGGGAAACACCACCAACCGCGCTCCTCGGCCGACGGCGGTCGTCGCGAGTTCACGGATAGACGCGAGGTTCGCCTCGGAATCCACCGACGGTGCGAACTGCGCGACGGCGATCGCGGTCTCATCCGAATTCATGACGACCAGCCTACGGCGCTGTGCGATGCTGAAACGGTGACCACGATTGTCATCGCTCCCGACTCGTTCAAAGGCACGGTGGGGGCGCGCGAGGCGTCCGCGGCGATTGCGCGCGGCTGGTCCTCGGTACGCGGCGACGACGAGCTCGTGCTGCGCCCGATGGCGGACGGCGGCGAGGGCACGCTCGAGGCGTTCGCGACGGCGACACCCGGTGCGATTCGGATGCCCGCAACCGTCATCGGACCGGACAATCACGACGTACACGCCGAATGGCTGCTGCTTCCGGAGGGCACCGCCGTCGTGGAGCTGGCAACGGCATCCGGCCTGCACCTTCTGGATCCCCTGCTCCCCCGGGATGCGCACACTCTCGGTTTCGGCCAACTGATCGACGCGGCCTGCGATGCCGGCGCGACGCGTCTGGTGCTCGGCATTGGCGGCAGCGCGTCCACCGATGGTGGCGTCGGATTGCTCACGGCCCTGGGGGCCGCGTTCCTCGACTCGCGCGGCGATCCGATTCCGCTGGGGAATCGCGGCCTTGCGTCGCTCGAGACCGTCGATCTGTCTGGGCTGCGAACCGCGCCAGCCGGATCGATTGCGTTGACGGATGTGACCAACCCGATGCTTGGTCGACGCGGGGCCGCGCAGGTCTTCGGTCCACAGAAGGGCGCGGCGCAGTCCGACCTCGAAGAACTGGATGTCAACCTGACTCGACTCGCCGACGTCCTCGACCTCCGATCGCTCGCCGCGGAATCGGGAACGGGCGCAGCGGGAGGCGCGGGCTTCGCGCTGGAGGTCTGGGGCGTCGCGCTCGCGGCCGGCGCGCGCACGGTCGGCGAGCTCGTGGGGCTGCCGGCGGCTCTAAAATCCGCACAGCTCGTCATCACGGGCGAGGGCCGGTACGACGACCAGACTGCTTCCGGAAAGGTGGCGCACTACGTCGTCTCGCTTGCCGACGCTTCTCGGGTGCCCGCAGCCCTGGTGGCTGGCGAGATCGACGCGCGAACCGATGCGTTCCGCGATGTCGTGTCGCTGGCATCCCTCGCGGGCTCAACCTCCTCGGCTCGATCGGATGCCGAGCACTGGCTCGTCGAGGCGGGCGCGCAACTTGCTCGCGGCTTCGTGTCTCGACCTAGCTGACCGCGGCGAGGAGCCTGGCGAACAAGGGATGCGAGGGATCGATGCCCGTGACGGTGGTTACTAGCTCTGCCGTCGCGAGAGTCGAGAGCAGCCGCGCGAGCTCGACGCTCTCATCGTCGCCCGGGACGTCGAACCGAAAAGCCGCCGAGATCGCTCTCTCCAGCGCATGCGTGGGCAGCCCGAGTTCTGCGAGTTCGGCAGCGGGCCCGATGAACCTCTCGTGCCTCGAGAGTTTTCGCAGCGGCTGACGCCCGACCCGCTCGACGGTGTCCGTGAGCTCCTCATTCGCGAATCGGGACAGGTTGGTGTCGATATACAGCTGCTGGATCTCCGGGGAAAACCCGTGCTTCGCGATGAGAAGCTCCTTCGTTTCCGCGAGCACGGCCCGCGCGCTTCACCTCGGGTCGTTCCTGGAACGCCAGTCGCGGCGAGAAGAACGCCTAACGGTCGCGATCGTGTGCCCTGGGTACTACGACATGCACACCATTCTGCGGGAGCGCATCGAGTCGGCCTTGGGATCGGAGCTCTCCGTTGAAGTAATCGTGACCCGCACCGATGTCGACTGGCTCGACTTCTCGACGGATCTGGTGCTCACAACTATCGACCGGAAGGGGGTTGGCGACAGCGTCGTCGTCATCCAACCATTCCTCACCGACGGCGATATCGATAACATCCGGCGGGCGATATCGCGCGTACGTCGGCACCGCCGACGAGCCCGGATCAAGGACGACCTGCTGCTCTACTTCTCGGATGGACTGTTCCTGCGCAATGTGGCCGCGGCCAACGAGGTTCAAATGATCCGAATGCTCGGCGCACTCATGGTCGGACGCGGCATCATCGACCAGAGCTATGTCGAAGGAGCGGTCGAACGTGAGTTGATGTCATCCACCGCCTTCACCGACACCATCGCCGTGCCTCACGCCATGGTCATGAGTGCGACCAAGACGTCCATCGCGATCGCGGTCAACGAGACGCCGATGCAGTGGGGTGACAACCGGGTCAATGTGATCGCGTTGATCGCATTCTCTTCGAGCGGGCGAAGTTCCTTCCAGGAGGTCTTCGACCAGTTTGTCGAGGTCTTCGCCGACCGCGGCGATGTTCTCGAGCTCATCAAACGGTCCACCGACTTCACGACGTTCATCGAAGAACTGGTCCGCGTCATCGACGAGTGAGTGCTCGCGGGCGATCCTGAGAGCCGTGTGACACCCACCGCGAGGCGTCGAGGCGGCAACCTGACTCACACTCGGCATCGAATCCTCAGCGAGCGGGTCGGCGGGCTAGGCCATACGCCTGCGAATCATTCGATAAATCTGCGCCGGTGAGCATTGACTGCATCCGGATGGTTTGTCCTGGCGGCTCTCCCTCATGACAAAAGTGGGACGGCACCGTCATAACGGCGACGAAGTGCAGTCTCTTGTCGAAACGGGGTGCAGTTGGCTCGCGCCGTGACCACGGGGGTGGTCGCAGCGACGTCTCATTGAGCCATTCTCCCGAGCAGAACTCAAGAGTCGGGCTCGGGTCAGCTGAGCCTCATGGTCTACCGGGGGGGGTAGTCATGAAGAAACGAAACCGGGCGCTACGCGCGGCTGCACTCGCCGTCAGTGTGTTCATTGCAACCGGCGGACTGATCCAGACAACCGCGTCCGCGGCGATCGCACCGGTCACTCGAGCGGCACCGGACAGCATCGCGCGGGATGCTCTGCCCGCGGAGTCGATAGCCAGCATCCGGATGATCGCCGCAAACCGCGCTGTCGGCGCTGCGCAAGAACTGCTGAGCTCCAGCCTCAACCACACCATGCGGGACAGCACTCGACAGGCGCTGGCGAATGCGATCTCGGCTGCGAACTCCGACCTCGCGGCAACACTGGCCCAGCTCGGTTTCACAGCGAGTTTCGTCGGATCCGAGAAAGCTGCGGCGAATTCCCGGCTCGCCCAGTTCGTTGGGGGCATACTGCGCGAGATCAATGCGCTCGCGCGTGACCAATCCACTCTGACCACGGCGAGCGTCGCAGTGAAGGCATCGGAGGCGGCCAGAACCCTGCAGCTTCAGGTGGCCGCCCGGATAGCGGCCGAGAGCTATCACGAGGTGGTGTGGACATCCGGTTTCCAGGCGCAGATCGATGCGTGCAGGGGCGCGGTCAACCTCACCGCCGCCTACCACGTGAGGGTGATCGGTGAAGAGTGGCAGTGCGGTGGAGCCCGATTCCCTCGCGAAGGCACCCTCGTACGACTCAGCGGCATCATCTCCGGGTTGTACCGGGTCGGTCCGGTTGTGGCTGTGTTGAACGCCTACGTCGACAAGTCCCGGGACATTCCTCGGGGATACTCGCTGCTGTACCAGACCTGTCGTAATGGCAATGCGCACACGGAGACCTTCACCGAACTCATCCCCGTGGGTTGAGCGCGCCGCCCGGTTGCCCGGAAGCCAGCGACATCGAAAGTCGCGTCATAGAACGACCTGTACGCCGTCTCTTTGCATGAAGGGCCCAACCAGCCCCGATTCATAACCACAACAAATAACCACAAAGCACTACCGAACTGGCGTAGCGAAGCTGAAGATCATGGCTGCTGTTGCTTTTCCTCAATGCTCCACGTTGAGGGGTCGACGCCGACCTGAAGTCACGCTTCCTCGTCCGTTTCAGGATTAGGAAGGTAAGTGTCATGTTGAGAAACATCGGGCGACCGGCCGGGGCTGCACATCGTGCTGGCGCCAGCAAGGGAGCCATCGTCACGGCGGGAATCGCCGTCGTCGCAGTCGGGGCCGCGTTCGCGCTCGCTGCACCAATATCGGCATTCGGTTCGTCGGTACCGTCATCCGCTTCAGCGGATGTGACCACGACGACCGGGACTCCGCTACTCTCGGTTGCCGGCCTCGATGGCCTGCTGAACGCGCGGTTCGCTCCGGCGGGCAACGCGGTCCTCGGACAGGCGAACAGCGCCGGTACACAGGCGATCACGCTGCTCCACAGCGGTTCCGGGGTGATTTCGTCGGATGGGCACGTGCTCACCGTGAGCGTCCCGGCGATCTCTGGCATCGGTCCGGCAGTTCAGGCTTCCCTGAGCCCCATCGGATCGCAGATGGGCGAGCTCGGCGGTTCGAACGGTCAAGTCGCCAGCGCGGTGAACCACGCCGTTGTGTCGATCAATCCACTCCTCAACCTGTTCGGTTCGAACGGAAACGTGAATGCCAGCATTCCGATCGACCTGGATGCCGCGGTCGCACCTGACCTCTCGAGCACCACCGGCGCCGGCGTCGTCACGATCGATCCTCAAGCCGGGACCGTAGCAGTCAACCTGTCTCAGCTGTTGGGCAACGGGGACGGCACCGGCACGGGTTCGACCTCGATCTCGTCGAGCGCCAATGCGGAGATCATGGCGGACATCAATTCGGCGCTGGCTGCGTTGGGCAACAACGTCGTGAATTCGGCCACAAACTCGGTCGAGAACACACCGGTGAATGTCAACGCGAGTGTTCGCGTGCTGACGCAGCCGGCAACGGGCAGCGCAAGCGGTGCCTGCACCAATTCCGGATCCACGCCGAGCACGACAACGTCCACAACGAATACGGGCATCGTCGGAGGCCTCCTCGGGACGGTGAACAATCTCCTCGGTGGAAGCGTGACGCCGGCCATCTCCGGGGCGGTGAGCGGCATCGTATGTGCCCTCCCGACAAACATCCTTCCGCCGCTCCTGTCGACGCTCGGCCTGAACCTCGGCGGCAACGTCGGCCAGATAGTCGAAGGCACGGCGCCACCGGCATCCGGCTCGATTTCGGTGCTCGGGCAGCCGACGCCGTTCAATGCCGGAGGTATCAACAACGGGGTCGGCGAGGCAATCGTCAACAACTTCGCCGGTACGACCGACAACGGAGCAGCGAACAGCGGAGGATCCGGTAACGGCGGCACGAGTGGCGGAAGCCAGTCCAGCTCGAGCGGATCAGGCGATTGTGCGACCACCACCAACACCCTGGGAATCTGCATCGGTGGCGGCCTCGGTGCTGGCGACGGCAACCTGCTTGGCGGCCTGAACCTTGGCGGGCTGGGCCTCGGTGGGCTGGACCTCGGCGGGCTGGGCCTCAGCGGGCTGGACCTCGGTGACAGCGGCCTCGGTGACCTGAACCTTGGCGGCTTGAACCTTGGCGGTATCCTCAGCGGAACCGGAACCGGAACCGGCGTGACGCCGGGCGTACTCCAGGGCCTGCTCAGCGGTGGAAACAACAACCTGCCGCTCGGCATCTCGGCGAATGTCAACAACGGTGGGTCGAGCGGGTCCGGGTCATCATCCGGTTCCGGTTACCTGCTGAATGTCAAGGCCAAGACCAATGGGGGAAACGCCGGTGCGACGCTCACTGTCGGCGGGTCGACGACCGGCAGCGGATCGGGCAGCTCGTCCGGTTCAAGTTCGGGATCGGGCGGCGTCCTCGGTATCAATCTGGGTACGCCCTCGGGCGGATCCGGCAACGGCGGCCTTCTGAACCTGGGAGGCATCCTCGGCAACAACTAACTGGAATGACCCTCGCACTTGAGGCAGCGGGTGCCTATCGGGGAGTGCGAGAGAGTTGCCGGCGGAACAGTCATCGCGAGATCCTGATCCTGGCGAGCGACTGACGCACCGGTGGCTCAGTGGCCGGGCCTGATTCACCCAGATTGAATCGGGCCCGGCCGCTGTCGTATGTGGGTCGTGCCCCAATGAGCCCGGGCCCTCAGGACTCCGCGCGGAAATGAAAATGGCCCGGTCAGACACCGGGCCATTTTCGTTTCGTTGCGGGGACAGGATTTGAACCTGCGACCTCTGGGTTATGAGCCCAGCGAGCTACCGAACTGCTCCACCCCGCGGCACGAGTAGCAACGCTATCACACCGCCACTCGACCCGCTCTGCGCCGACCGACCGATGCCGTAACTCATGCGGGATTCGCGAAATGGGACGAAATTGCCGTCATTGCGCGGCAATTGTCACGAATTGCATGAGTTACGACAGATTGCATGAGTTACGGAAGTGGGGCCACGGCGCAATGAGATCGAGGCGCTCCGGGATCGGAATCGCTCGGGACCCGCGCCGATGGGGAACAGCGGCGTGCTACTGGCCACCGCCGGCGGCGATCGCATCCTTGATGTCCTGCTGGAGGCGGGCATCCGCCTTGGCGGCATCCACCAGGTCGTTGTTGGCGTAATCGGCGGTGCGATCGGCAAGGTCGGTAGCCATCGCGGCGAGTGCTGCCCTCAGGGCCGGGCTGATTGCGGCCGCCGTCGAGGATCCGCTGGCGATCGGTGCCGGCGATGCCGACGAGTTCTGGTTGCTATCGCCAGCGGTCGCCCCCGAATTTCCGCCAAATAGCTTATCCAGGGCGGCATCCAGCGTTGGCTCGAACTCGACCTTCGTGCCGAACGCGACGAGCACATCGCGAAGAAGCGGGTAACTCGTTTCACCAGTAGAGCGCACGTACACCGGCTGCACGTACAGCAGACCGCCACCGACTGGAAGCGTCAGCAGGTTACCGAGATCGACTTTGGTCGATCCGCGCTGGAGCAGAGCGAGCTGGTTGGCGACAGTCTGGTTCGACGTGAACTGGTTTTCGACAGAGCCCGGCCCCGGTATGTTGACCTGCTTGGGAAGGGTCAGGATGGTCAGCTTGCCATAGTTCGGCCCGGGATCGGAGTTCGCAGCGAGATATCCGGTCAGGATGCTGCGTGTGTTCGAGGTCGAGCTATTCGGAATAAAAGTCGAATACAGCGTGAACGCGGGCGCCTTGTCGCCCGGCACCTTCATCGTCAGGTAGTACGGCGGCTGAAGCGAGGTCGAAACGGCCGACGACGTGGGGTCGTTCGGCGTCGTCCACTGGTCATCGCTCGAATAGAACGACGCTGCATCCGTCACGTGATACGAACCGAGGATGGCTCGCTGCGCCTTGAACAGGTCCTGCGGGTAGCGCACGTGTGCGAGAAGCGCCGTCGTCATATCCGACTCCGGCTTGACCGTGTTCGGGAAAATCTTCTCCCACGTCTTGAGAAT
>DATAXD010000058.1:0-4635 GCA_036266835.1 Galbitalea sp.
TGGGTGGCCAGACGGATGCGCTGTGCCTCGCCGCCACTCAGGGTCGCCGCCGCACGCGCAAGATTGAGATAGCTGAGGCCGACCTCGATCAGGAATTCGAGGCGCAGGCGGATCTCTCGAAGAACGGCCGCTGCAATGTGAGCCTCGCGATCGGTGAGGGTGAGTGCCGACATGAATTCGTAGCCGTCGACCAGGCTCAGCGCGCTGGCATCCGAAATCGATGACCCGTTGATGGTGACCGCCAGCACCTCGGGCTTGAGACGTTTGCCATTGCATACCGGACACGGCGTTTCGCGCAGATAGCTGGCGAAGCGCTGCTTGGTCCACTCGGTGTCTGCCTCGAGGTTTTTGCGCTGGATGTACGGGATGACGCCCTCGAAACCCGTGCTGTACTTCATCTCCCGCCCGAACCGATTGCGCCAGCGCACCGTCACCTGGAAGTTGTTGCCGTTGAGAATGGCCTCCTGAACACTCTCGGAGAGGTCGCCCCACGGCGTGTCCAGCGAGAAATCGAGGTCGTCTGCGAGCCCCTGCAGCAGCCGCTCGAAATATTGGGCGACGCCCTTGCCTGCCTGCGCCCAGGGCAGGATGGCGCCCTCGCGCAGGCTTACGGATGCATCGGCGACCAGCAGGTCCGCATCGACGGTCATTCGGGTACCAAGCCCAGAGCATTCCGGGCAAGCGCCGAACGGGGCATTGAATGAGAAGGTACGCGGCTCGATTTCGGTCAGCTGGAGCGGATGGCCATTTGGACACGACAACTTCTCGGAGAAGTTTCGCCAGGCCGCGTCCCCCGTCTGATCGATGAAGTTGATCGCCACGAGCCCGTCGGTGAGCCTGAGCGCGGTCTCGAGCGAGTCGGTGAGCCGAGTCAGGATGTCGTCGGCCGCGACCAACCGATCAACGATAACCGAGATGTCGTGCTTGAGCTGCTTCTTCAGGACCGGCGGCTCGTTGAGCTGGATCTGTTCGCCATCCACGATCGCGCGCGAGTATCCGCTCGCGGCGAGGGACTGGAACAGGTCAACGAACTCGCCCTTCTTCTGGGAGATGACCGGGCTGACGACTTGATAGCGCGTGCCCTCGGCAAGTGTCATCAGCTGGTCGGCGATCTGCTGCACGGTCTGTCGCTCGATGCGCTCCCCGCAGACCGGGCAGTGCGGGATGCCAATACGCGCCCACAGCAGCCGCATGTAGTCATAGATCTCGGTGATCGTTCCCACCGTCGACCGGGGGTTGCGATTGGTCGACTTCTGGTCGATCGAGACCGCCGGGCTGAGGCCCTCGATGAAATCGACATCCGGTCGATCGACCTGGCCGAGGAACTGCCGTGCATACGCCGACAGCGATTCGACATATCGACGCTGGCCTTCGGCGAAGATCGTGTCGAACGCGAGAGACGACTTTCCCGACCCGGAAAGTCCGGTGAAAACCACCAGCGAATCGCGTGGGATTTCGAGGTCGACGTCCTTCAGATTATGGACACGCGCGCCGCGCACACTGAGCTTCGCGGAGCCGGAGACGGATGAAATCGACACTCTCTATAGTTTACGGAAGCCACCGACATCGTGAGTCGAGTTCGCTCCCGGCTGCATCCGTGGGTCGGCTGTTGCGGCGGCAACCCTCAGTGGTTGAACGCGTCCTTCGATGCGAATCGTGGCGTCAAAGTTCTGCGCGAAGCTCGGTCGGGTGGAACTTGCCCTGCGTGGATTGCTCCACCCGACCTGCGCTTAGCCGGTGTCCGACACTCGCCCCCGGCCATGTTGGGGACTCACGTCTAACACCGAGATCAGTGTGACGGGCGCCCCGTAACGGATAGGTAATGCCTGCGGCCCACCTCACCGGAGGTGACCAGTCGTCTACCTGAGGTGACCGGCGCTGACCATCTGGCGGAGCTCTTTCTTGAGCTCGGAGACCTCATCGCGAAGGCGTGCCGCAAGTTCGAACTTGAGCTCCCCAGCCGCTTGCAGCATCTGCTCGTTCAGATCGGCGATGATCGCCTCCAGGTCGTTGCCTCCCGCGGCGGCGAGACCCTCGAAGCCTCCGGTTTCGCGGCGCAGGTTGGGCGTAGGAGCGCGCTTACGACCGTCTCGACCGCCCCTGGCGCTGTACAGCAACTCCGCCGTGTCGGCACCCTCTCGCAGCAGCTGGTCGGTGATGTCCGCAATCTTCTTACGCAGCGGCTGCGGGTCGACGCCGCGCTCCACGTTGTAGGCGATCTGCTTGTCGCGTCGGCGATTCGTTTCCTCGATCGCCAGCGCCATCGAGTCGGTGAGCACGTCCGCGTACATGTGAACCTCACCGGACACGTTACGAGCCGCGCGACCGATCGTTTGGATGAGCGAAGTCGACGACCGCAGGAATCCCTCTTTGTCCGCGTCCAGGATCGCGACGAGCGAAACTTCCGGAAGGTCCAGTCCCTCACGGAGGAGGTTGATGCCGACCAGCACGTCGTATACGCCCTGCCGCAACTCGGTGAGCAGCTCGACCCGTCGCAAAGTGTCGACATCCGAGTGCAGGTAGCGCACCCGCACGCCCGCCTCGCCCAGGAAGCCGGTGAGCTCCTCGGCCATCTTCTTGGTGAGTGTGGTCACGAGGATGCGCTCGTTGCGCTCGACCCGCTGCCTGATCTGCTCGAGCAGGTCGTCGATTTGCCCCTTGGACGGCTTAACGACGATCTTCGGGTCGACCAGACCCGTTGGGCGAATGATCTGCTCGACGACCGAGTCGGTAATGCCCATCTCGTATCGGCCCGGCGTCGCAGACAGGTATACCTTCTGGCCGACTCGATCGAGGAACTCTTCCCACTTCAGCGGACGGTTGTCGAGCGCGCTCGGGAGCCGGAAACCGTGTTCGACGAGGGTGCGCTTACGCGAGGCATCGCCCTCGTACATCGCACCGATTTGCGGAACCGTTACATGGGACTCGTCGATGACGACCAGAAAGTCTTCCGGGAAATAGTTGAGCAGGCAGTTGGGTGCCTCGCCGGGTGCCCGACCGTCGATGTGTCTCGAGTAGTTCTCAATGCCGCTGCAGAAGCCGATCTGCTCCATCATCTCGATGTCGAACGTCGTACGCATCCGCAGTCGCTGCGCCTCAAGCAGCTTTCCCTGGCGCTCCAGCTCGGCCAGCCGATCCTTGAGCTCCTCCTTGATGGTGACGATCGCCTTTTTCATCGTCTCTAGGCTGGCCGCGTAATGGGTAGCCGGAAACACCGAAACCGATTCGAGTCTCTTCAGCACCTCGCCGGTAAGCGGATGAAGGGCGTAGATGGCCTCGATCTCGTCGCCGAAGAGCTCGACCCGAATGGCATGCTCCTCGTAGACCGGGATGATCTCGATCGTGTCACCGCGCACTCGGAACTTGCCGCGCGAAAAGTCGACATCGTTGCGCTGGTACTGCATGTTCACGAAGTCCCGGATGAGACGATCCCGACCGACTCGATCACCCACCTGAAGGGCGACCATCGCGCCCAGGTACTCCTCCGCCGCACCGAGACCGTAGATGCAGGAGACCGTGGACACCACAATCACGTCGCGTCGGGACAGCAGCGAGTTGGTCGTGGAATGCCGAAGCCGCTCGACCTCAGCGTTGATCGAGGAGTCCTTCTCGATGAAGGTGTCGGTCTGCGGCACATAGGCCTCTGGCTGGTAGTAGTCGTAGTAGCTGACGAAGTATTCAACCGCGTTGTTGGGCATGAGTTCGCGGAACTCGTTGGCGAGTTGAGCGGCGAGCGTCTTATTGTGGGCGAGCACGAGGGTTGGCCGCTGGACCTGCTCGATGAGCCAGGCGGTTGTCGCCGACTTACCCGTTCCCGTGGCGCCAAGCAGAACCACATCCGTCTCGCCCGCATTGATGCGACCGACAAGCGCCGCGATCGCCTCAGGCTGATCGCCGCTCGGGACGTACTCGCTGATCACCTCAAACGGGCGCACGGAACGAGTGGTTTGCATTAGACCAGCTTAGGTAGCGCCCCCGACATCCGCAGGTTCGGTCAACCGTCGGTCAGCCGCCGGTCAGCCGCCGGAGAAGCGGTCCCACAGCGCATCGACCTGGGCGAGCGTGTGCTCGATCGTGCCACCGCTGTCGATCACGGCATCCGCCAGCTCTTCGCGCTGCGAATCAGTCGCCTGCGCGCCGACCCGCCGTTCGGCGTCCTGCCGGCTCATGCCTCGAGAATCGACCATCCGCTGGATCCTCGTCTCCGTCGGCGCGTCTACGACGACCACGAAATCGAAATTCATCGGTCGTTTCTCCACGGCCTCCGCGAGCAGCGGAACGTCGTAAACGACCACCGCGTCGGGATTCGCGACGCTTGCCGCTTCGAACAGTTCCTTCGCCCGCTGCCAGATCGCGGGATGGGTGATGCCATTCAGCTGCTCGCGTTTGTCGGCATCGGAGAACACGAGGGCACCCAAGGCGGCGCGGTCAAGTGAGCCGTCCGTGGAGATGACGGATGGTCCGAACCGCTGCTCGATTTCGGCAAGTCCTGCGGTGCCGGGCCCCACGACCTCGCGAGCCAGAACATCCGCATCGACGAGAACCGCACCGTGTTCGACAAACCGCCTGGCCACAACCGACTTGCCCGATGCGATGCCACCGGTAAGCCCAACCAGGTACATGCTCACACCCTAC
>DATAXD010000052.1:0-41361 GCA_036266835.1 Galbitalea sp.
AGCCAAAGCTGTAGTACGAGATGGCAATGCCCAGCCAGGTCGAAACCAGTCCGATGCCCGCAGCGATCAGCACGGCGAACCCGACCCGTCGCGTCAGTCGCAGGGCCGCTGCCGCGGGCGCGATCAGCAGGGCCGTTGACAACACTGCCCCGATCGTCAGCGACGACAGCTCAACCGCGAGCGCAAGCGCGATCAGGAACAGGATGCCTGCGAACCGCACCGGAATTCCGCGCACCATTGCGAGATCCTGGCTGATCGAGTCCATGAGCAGCCACCGGTAGGCGACGACGATGATCGCGCACGCGAGAACGGCAAGGCCGGCAACCACCGGAAGCACCGTCGGATCGATCACGAATAACGACCCGAAGAGCACGGAAACGGCCGCGTTGCTTGTTCCGGCTTGCTGGGTGTCAAGGTAGAGGAACAGGCCGGTCAATCCGAGGCCGAGGCCGAACACGATGCCGGTGGCGACATCCCGACCCTGTACCCGTTTCAGGCCGACCAGCTCCATGAGAGCCGCAGCTACCACGCCGGCCGCCACGAAGCCCCAGAGCTGGCTAATCCCGAGCAGGAATGCCGCCGATCCGCCCACCGCACCGAGATCCGCGAGGGCGTGGCCGGCGAACGACTGGCGGCGGATAATCGTGAACACGCCGACCAGAGCGGACGACACCGCGACGAGCGAGCCGACCGCGAGGGCGAGCTGCACTGGCGCACTGTCGAAGAAGCCCATCAGTCGTGCCCGTGAGTCTCGTCCGGACCCGGCACGACGAGTAGGCGCCCTTCGACATGAAGAACGTCGACGCGCCGACCGTAAAGGCGCGTGAGCACATCCGATCGCACTACTTCATCGGTACTGCCCGTCGCCGCTCGGCCATCCGCGAGATAGACGACGCGATCCATGACGGGGAGCAGCGGATTCAGGTCGTGGGCCGAGAGGAGAACGGCGACTCCGCGATCGCTGCACAGGCGACCGAGCAGTTCAACGACTTCCTGGGTGCTTGCGATATCGAGGTTTGCGAGGGGCTCGTCCAGCAGCAGCAAAGGCGGCCCGCTGACTAGCGCATGAGCGATGAGGACGCGCTGCTGTTGGCCGCCCGACAGCAGCCCCACCCGGGCATCCGCGAACTCCGTCGCTCCGACTGCTGCCAACATCTCATCCACGAGCTCCCGACGCTTGCGCGACGGCAGTGGAATTCCGAGTCGCCGCGCGTCCAGTCCGAGCGCGACGACATCCCTCGTGCGCAGGGGAAGGTCAGGGTCGAGCACGACCTTCTGAGGCAGGTATCCGATTCCGGATCCGTCCGCGGCACCGTCGACCCTAACCGTGCCAGCGCTCGCGTGCTGCAGACCGAGGATGACTCGCAGGAGGGTCGTCTTGCCCGCACCGTTCGAGCCAATCAGACCGACAAACTCGCCGGTCTGCATCGCAAAGCTCACGTCGTCGAGAACGCGGCGTCCCGATAGAGTGACCGTTACGCCTTTGACGTCGAGCACCGACATCGACGTTCCCTTCACTGCGGCGCTCATAGCCGCGTCGTCGACTTTCCCGTGGTGACCGCGCGCTCGATGGCTCTCAATTCGGCTTCCATCCAGGTCTGGTAGTCGTAGCCGTCTGTGGGCATTGTCTCGTAGACGCCGACGGCAGGGATGCCGTTCGTAGCGGCGAGTTTGAGGTAGGTTGCCGTGATCGAATCGGTTACCTGTTCGTTGTAGACGAAGACAGCAACCCGATGGTTCCGCAACAGCGCATCCTGTGCCGCGACGTCCTGGGGAGCCGGATCGGTGTCGTTCATGATGGCCGCCTGGAGCGCCCACGGGGTGCGGTTGTCGATTCCGGCGGCGTCGAGAAGGTAGTCGGCAACGGGCTCCGTGGTAGCGACCGCGACATGCGGATGCTCGACGCGGAAATTCGCGAGCGCCGCGTTCAGCGACTCGAGCGAGGTGTCGAACCTGACCAGATTTTGCTGGAAGTAACGGCGATGAGCCGGCTGCTGCTTCGAAAGTGCCGCAGCGATGCTCTTGGCCACCGCGGGCATGGTGCCCGGCGAGTACCAGAGATGCGGATTGCGCGTCGAGTCGGGGAGCCGCAGCACATCCTGCGCGGTGATGACCGCGCGCCCGGAACCCGGCGACGCGGCTTCCAGCTTCGACATGAATGCGTCGTAGCCGAGGCCGTTCTGCACGATCAATCTCGCCGCGCTGATCGTGCGTGCAACCTGTGCGCTCGCCTCGAAAGTGTGCGGGTCGGTGTTCGGGTTGCTGAGGATGGAGACCGCGTCAACGTACCGGCCTCCAACCTGCGAGATGACGCTGGTGTACTGGTTCTCGGCACCCACAGCGAGGATTCGACCGCGCGGGTCCGGCGCGGTCGAGGCCGCGCATCCCGCAAGCGCGGCCGCGACTGCAATCGCGAGCACGCCCGCAAGGCTGACGCCACGAAGTCTCACGCGGAAACCGCTCTCAGATGGAAGTGATAATCATTCTCAGTAAGAGAGAACCTATCCCGAGCGCGGCGACCGCGCAAATTCAGACGGGCTTGCGCATCTGCTCGCTCGTCGTCTCGTAGCCGAGCGAGGCGTAAAGTTCTCGGGCGTTGGGATTGTGACCGAACACGTTGAGCCCCAGGTAAGGCAATCCGAGCTCGCGGACTCGCTCCTCGGCGAGCAGCATCGCCGCTCGCCCATACCCCTTGCGGCGATGCTCGGGCTCCACCTCGATATCCATAACCCAGAAGGTCGCCTCATCCTGCGGGCCAAGCCACAGAATGCCGACCGTGGCGTCGCCGTCGACCAGGTCGAAGATCTCGTTTCCGGCGATGGGCCGACCGCCCTCGAAGGCGCCGTCCATGCTCTTATCGGCGTTCTGCTGCGCGATCTCGCGCGATCGTCCCGCGCGCATCAGTTCGGCGATGTAGTCGTCCTTCGCGCCCGCCAGGTACGCGGCGAGGCGCTCCGGTCCCATCGGTCTCAACTCCAGTGCCATAGCCCAAGCCTGCCACCGCAGCTAATCGAGCAGAAGTGCCGGCTCCTCGATGATGCTGGCGACATCCGCGACGAACCGGCTGGCCACGTCACCGTCGACGATCCTGTGGTCGAAGCTCGCCGAGACCGTCGTCACAAATCGAGGACGCACCTCGCCGTCGACGATCCACGGCTTCTGTTTGATCGTCCCCATCGCCAGGATCGCAACCTCGCCCGGATTCAGGATCGGCGTTCCGGTGTCCATGCCGAACGAACCCACGTTCGTAATCGTGATCGTGCCGCCGGCCATCTCAGCCGGCTGGGTCTTGCCATCGCGGGCCGTGATGGTCAACTGCTCGAGCGCCTGCGCGAGTTCGAGAAGAGAGAGTTCCTGCGCATCCTTGACGTTGGGCACCAGGAGTCCTCGCGGGGTCGCGGCCGCGATTCCGAGGTTGACGTAGTGGTGGACCGTGATTTCCTTATCGCTCCAGGATGAGTTGACGGTCGGGTTCCTTCGCACGGCCCAGATCACCGCCTTCGCAACGATCAGCAGCGGCGATACCCGGATACCAGCAAAGTCCGCGGATGCCTTCAGCCTCGACACGAATTCCATGGTGCGGGTCGCGTCGATGTCGACGAATACGCTCACGTGCGGTGCGCTGAACGCGCTCTGCACCATTGCGGTAGCGATCGCCTTGCGGACGCCCTTGACCGGAATGACCTCCTCGCGGTCAGGCGCCCAGGCCGGCGTCTCGATGTTGCGGAACAGGCTCGCCTGGGTGGCGTGACGGATGACGTCGTCGCGGGTGATCTCCCCGGCCAGCCCGGTGCCGATCAAATCCTCGAGCCTCACGGCGAGATCCTTCGCCAGCTTGCGGATCGGCGGCTTCGCGATGACGGCGGATGCCGCTGCCGCGGGTACCGACGCGGGCCGCACCGCGGTGGGCGCCGCTGCCCGGGTCGGCGCCGTCGCACCCGGAGTGGTCTCCACGCGACGCCGCCGCGTTGCCGCGTGCCCTCGCGCGCCGTACCCCACAAGGTTTGCGGGTGCGGCCTCTTCCGCGGAAATGCTAGCGACAGTATCTGTGACGGTCTCAACAACCTCGTTCGGCGCCTTCGGCTCCTTCGCCGGCGCCGCAGTCTCTCCGCCCACGGCAATGATCGGCGTCCCGACTTCGACGGTTTCGCCTTCCTGCACGAGGATCGCCGAGACCGTCCCGGCGAACGGAGACGGCAATTCGACGAGCGACTTTGCCGTCTCGATCTCGACGAGCACCTGGTTGATCTCGACGATGTCGCCGGCCTTCACCTTCCAGGCGACGATCTCGGCTTCGGTCAGACCCTCACCGACGTCCGGGAGCAGGAACTCGTTCTCAGCCATGATTCTCTTCTCTCAGTAGGCGAGCGCGCGATCGACGGCCTCGAGCACCCGATCGGCATCGGGAAGATAAATGGTTTCCAGCTTCGCGGGCGGAAACGGGGTATCGAATCCGGATACCCGCAGTACCGGGGACTGGAGCGAATAAAATGCTCGTTCAGCCACGGTGGCCGCAATCTCCGAACCCACCGAAACGGAGCCGGGCGCCTCCTGCGCAACCACGAGCCTGCCGGTCTTGCGAACCGACTCGAGGATCGGCTCGTAGTCGATCGGCGACAGTGAGCGAAGGTCGAGTACCTCGACGCTGGTTCCCTCGTCCGCAGCGATGTCCGCCGCCTGAAGCAGTACGGTCACCATTGCGCCGTGCCCGACGAGGGTGACCTCGGTGCCTTCCCGCGCGATGCGCGTTGCGTGAAGCGGAGCTCCCCGCTCCTCGAGGTCCACATCGCCCTTCGGCCAATACCGACTCTTCGGCTCCATGAAAATCACGGGATCGTCCGAACGGATCGCATCCTGGATCATCCAATACGCGTCGTTTGGTGTCGACGGACTTACCACGCGCAGCCCGGGCGTGTGTGCGAAGTAGGCCTCGGGGCTTTCCTGATGGTGCTCGACCGCTCCGATGTGTCCGCCGTACGGGATGCGGATGACCACGGGCATCGACAGGGACCCCTCATGCCGGTTAGTCAGCTTGGCCAGTTGCGAGGTGATTTGGTCGAATGCGGGATACACGAATCCGTCGAACTGGATCTCGCACACGGGTCGGTAACCACGCATCGCCAACCCGATCGCCGTGCCGACGATGCCGGACTCGGCAAGTGGTGTGTCCATGACCCGTCTGTCCCCGAACTCCGCCTGAAGACCCTCCGTTACGCGAAATACCCCACCGAGCGGCCCGATGTCCTCGCCCATGAGGAGGACCTTCGCATCGTCCGCGAGCGCCTGCCGCAGTCCGGAGTTCAGCGCCCTGGCCATGGACATCGATTCGATGCGGCTCACTCGCCCGCCTCGCCGCCGGCAAAGGACGCCTCGTAGTTTTCGAGCCAGGCCTTCTGCGCGTCGATGAGCGGATGCGGTTCCGAATACACATGGTCGAACATCAACTCGGTAGTCGGCGACTCGAGTTCGATCGTGCGCTTTCGAAGATCCTCGGCGATGTCAGCCGCCTCGACCGCCAGTCCCGCGAAAAATGCCTCGCTCTCGCCGCGACCACGAAGGTAGGACTCGAAGCGAGCGATTGGGTCAAGCGCCGCCCACCTGGCCGTTTCGGCATCCGGCCGGTACTTGGTGGGGTCGTCGCTGGAGGTGTGCGCGCCCATCCGGTACGTCACAGCCTCGATCAAGCGGGGACCGCCGCCGGCACGAGCTTCGTCGAGGTATTTCCGCGAGGCCGCGTAGCTGATAAGCACGTCGTTGCCGTCGAGCTGGATGCCGGGAATGCCGAAGCCTCCCGCGCGCAGGTACAGCGGAGTACGCGACTGCCGCGAAACCGGCACCGAGATAGCCCACTGGTTGTTCTGCAGAAAGAACAGCTCGGGGGTCTGGTAGCTCGCCGCGAACACGAGAGCCTCGTTGACGTCTCCCTGGCTGGTCGCGCCGTCGCCGAAGTACGTGATCACGGCCTGGTCGACTTCCGGGTCGCCGGTGCCGGCAACTCCGTCGAGAGCGATGCCCATGGCGAATCCCGTGGCGTGCAGGGTCTGCGAGCCGAGCACGAGCGTGTAGATGTGGAAGTTTCCGCGTTCGGCAGCATTCCATCCGCCGTGGGTGACTCCGCGCAGCAGCCGAACGATGTCCAGCGGATCGACGCCGCGGATGATGCCCACCGCGTGCTCGCGGTACGACGGGAAGGCGTGGTCCTGCGGGCGGAGTGCGAAGCCGGATCCCACCTGCGCGGCCTCCTGCCCGAGGCTCGGCACCCAGAGGGCCATCTGGCCCTGGCGCTGGAGATTCGTTCCCTCGAGATCGATGGCGCGGGTAACGACCATGACCCGGTGAAATTCCCGAAGCTGGTCGTCGCTGAGGTTTTCGATATATGGCAGGTACTCCGAGGAGGCATCGCTTTCGACGAGCGATCCGTCCGGCGACAGCAGTTGGAGCGTCGCCTCGGTGTAGGACATGGCCCTAATCTAACGCGGGCTCGTGGGGGCGCTTCGGAGGTTTTCGATAACCTCTGCCGCAGCCCTTAGGAGCTTGTCGACAGAGCCGGCTTCACCGATCGTGATGCGCAGACCCTCGCCCAGGGCCCGCGCGATGATGCCGTGGCTGGCAAAAGTGTCGTGCGCGGCGTTCGTCGCCTCACCGGTCGGAAGCCACACGAAATTGCCGTGCGGGCGCGGGGTATTCCAGCCCTGATCGACCAGCGACTGCCAGACCTCGTCGCGGAGAACAGCGATCCTCGCCACTCGTTCGAGCAGCTGGTCCTCGTGTTCGAGCGAAACGAGCGCGGCCTTCTGGGCGGGCTCGATGACCGACAGCGGGATTGCGGCGGCTCGCGCGGCATCCATGATGTATTCGGCTCCGACGGCGTAGCCGATCCGAAGGCCGGCAAGACCGTAGGCCTTCGAGAAAGTGCGAAGGACGACCAGGTTGGGGTACTTCGGTAACAGCGGGATTCCGCGCACCGCCTCCGAGCTCGTGACGAACTCGGTGTAGGCCTCGTCGAGCAGCACCAGGACGGTAGCGGGAACGGCAGCCATGAACGCCTCGAACTCGGAGTGCGTGACTACGGTGCTGGTCGGATTGTTGGGGGTGCAGACGACGATGACCCGGGTGCGCTCGGTGACCGCCGCGGCCATTGCCGGCAGGTCGTGCCTGAAATCGTCGGTGAGCGGGACCTGGACGCTGGTCGAGCCAGCGACGGTCACGAGGCCGGGGTACGCCTCGAAACTGCGCCACGCGTAGACGACCTCGTCGCCGGGACCGGATGCCGCACTGATCAGTTGCGACAGAACCGCCACCGAGCCAGCTCCCACCTGGATCTCGTGCTCGGTCACCTTGTAGCGCTCGGCCAGCTTGCGTCGCAGCTCGGTGGCGGCGCCGTCCGGATACCGATTGATGGATGCCGTCGCAATGGCCTCCACCACGGCGGGCAGCGGCTCGAAGGGGTTCTCGTTGGACGACAGCTTGAACGCGTCGAAGGCCGCGGGCTTGCCCTGCCGGTACGGCTGGAGCACCTCGATGTCTGGGCGAAGTCGAACGCGCGCGGATGTCACGGGCCAAGCCTAATTCGTGCGGCGAAGGTGCGCGGCACAGGTCGCGTCGCTGACTACCATGGCCTCATGCGCAGATTCCTGGTCAGGCTCGTCATCAACGCCGTCGCCCTCTGGCTCACCACGCTCATCGTGACCGGCGTGCACGTTCGCGCCTACGACAAGGGTGCGCTGTCGACCATCGTCACCTACCTGCTGGTGGCGCTCGTGTTCGGCATCGTCAACGGTGTGATTGGCAACCTGGTACGGATCGTCGCCTTCCCGCTCTACATCCTGACGCTCGGTCTTATCGCACTCCTGGTGAATGCGCTGCTCCTGCTGCTCGTCGCCTGGTTGTCCTCGCTCGTCGGCTTCGGCCTGTTCGTTGACAACTTCTGGTCGGGGTTCTGGGGTGCGCTGGTCCTGGCGATCATCAGCTGGCTCATCGGCATCTTCCTTAGACCATTGCTCGTGCCCGCAAATTCGTCGCGTCGATAGTCGCTGCCGGCGCCACACGTTTCGCGACCCACAGGGTCGAGTCGACACGTTCAGTTCCGGCGCCGAATGAGTCCAGGGGTTCGAGAACCCCACGTACCTCGGTGCTGCGAGACTTGTCGACGTCAGCCGCGGTCTGCTGGTAGTACCCCAGGCGATGTGCCGGCACGGTCCAGTCGGACGGCACGGCGCTGTGATCGAACAGCGTCCGCTGCACGACCACGGCGTGCGGGTTGGTGTCGTAGCCACTCGTCGCCGGTACGAGGTCTTCGGAGTTGCGCACGCTCAGCACTGGAATAGACGCCGGAATAGCGACCTGGGCGGAGGGAGCTCCGAAGGTGACGACCCCCTTGACGTTGTACTTGCCCGAGGCGGCAAGCAGCGACGCGACGAGACCACCCTGCGAGTAGCCGTTGAATACCACGGGAGAACTCGAGGTGACACCGGCTTGAGCCATGGCCGCCTCGACGGCACGGTAGGACGCCGGCGAGCCGTTCGCCACGCCGGTGAGGTCGCTCGCGAAATCGAATGGCTGGGTGCCGGTCTTCGGATCGAAGGTCACCGTGCCAGCGATGTACACATCGAACCGGTCGGGGCGTCCGGGAGTCACATAGCGGTCGATGCGGATCTGCTCGCCGTTCGGATCGGCGTGCGGATCGGGGAACGACTGTGATCGGTCTGCCAGCGAGGTCGGCGGCGTGCCGTATTCAAACGAGCTGGTCTTGTGCACAGACACCGGGGTCTCTTTGAGTAACCCGAAGACGTTCGCGATCCCGACCACCGTGGCCGACGAACTCGGAACTCCCGTCACCCCCGCTTGCTCCATAACGTCGCTGATCCCGAGCGGCAGGCCCAGAAAACCGTCGCCGAACCCGTCGGTGTCGGCAGCCGCCTCGCGGATTGCCGAGACCGTCAGCGGGTTGGTCAGGATGCGCGGATGAGACTCGAGGAAATCCTGCGCCCAAGTACCGAGTTCGCTCGGCGGAGTCCGCGTGATCGCGCAATCGGCAAGCAGGCCCCCCGCCAGAACCAGTGCAAGCGGCAGGCCAACAGTGCGTGCCAGCTGCCCGAGTCCCCAGGCCACCTGTTCGTCGATCCCGTGCATCGCAACCGCCGCAAGATGCTCCGTGCTCGCGTACCGTTCAATGGACCGCAACACTCCGTCGCGAATGTTCACCGCCAGCTGCTGTGCAGTCCACAGATCCTGCAGGGCCGCGCGAGTCACCCTTCGCGCGTCGATTGCGGCCAGTGGAACCTCGAGCGCGATGGAACCAACGGCATCCGATCGGTCGAGCAAGCTCACCACCTCGCCCGCAGCCAGACGCAGGCACTCGCCCAGACGACCGAGCGCATCAACCTGCGCCAGCAACGCGTCGGTCGCAACGACGAGGTGCCCGCCGCCGTTCGGGCCGCCGCCGATCATCGTCGTCACGCCGATCGGCGGCCCACCCGGCGACGGATGCGGTCGCGGTTCAGGCATTCTGCCCCGCCTCGAACGCGGCGGCCGCCGACAGGTCGGCGGCACAACGAAGCAACTCGGTCGCAGCCTGGGTCTGCCGATGAAGCAGCGCGAGCGACAGCTGGCACGCCCAACTGGCTGGTCCGTTCCATCCGCTGGTCTCTACCGTCGGCAGCGATTCGCACTGCTGCTCGACACGCGCTCGCAGTGCGTCCAGCTCCCGAGCGGATGCCGCCAGCTCCGCGGCCAGCGCCTTGCCCGTTAGTAAGTTGCCGGTTAGTAAGTCGTGCACTCGCCCTCCCGCTCACGATTCTCGAATGGGGCACGCGGCGCCGCGTCACAAGCGGCCCTGGGCGGGCATCCAGCACTCAGGACTGGTCGTGTGAAGGAGCGGATTCTGCGGGAGACTATGGGCATGAGCTTCGACCGCACTCTCGACGAGTCGGCGCTGTTTCGCATCTGCTTCGTGTGCACCGGTAACATCTGCCGGTCCCCGATGGCGGAGGCAGTTTTCAAGAACCTTGCCCGCAAAGCGGGGCTCGAATTTGCGATTGCGGTCATCTCGGCAGGCACGGGCGACTGGCACGTCGGCGAGCCATCCGATGAGCGAACAGTCGCCGCTCTTCACGAGCGGGGGCTCGACGGAACTCACCACCGCGCCAAGCAGTTCGACCCGGAATGGTTCGAAAACCTCGACCTCGTAGTTGGCTTCGACCGCAGTCACGAGCGAATCCTTCGAACCTGGGCGGGTAATGACATCGATCGCTCAAAGGTGCAGCTGCTGATGACCTTCGACTCGGACGCCTCGGGGCCGCTGGAGGTGCCGGACCCTTACTATTCCGATGCCGCACTGTTCGACCTCGTACTCGCGATGATCGACAAGGCGTGCACCGCACTCTTCCGCCAGGTGAGCCCGGGCATTGTCAGGGGCCAGATCCAGAAAGACGTGTCATGACCGCACTGCCCGAGCAGCCGATTAGCCCGTTGGACGGTCGCTACCGACCCGTCGTGTCCGCGCTCGGCGAATACCTGTCCGAAGCCGGACTCAACCGCGCACGGGTGCGTGTTGAAGTGCAGTGGCTGCTTTATCTCACCGGCCACGAGCTCTTCGGATCACATCGACTACCAGTGGACAAGTCGCAGGCGCTTCGAGCGCTCGCCGACGATTTCGGTCAACCAGAAATCGACGCGCTGGCGAAACTGGAAGCGACAACCCGGCACGACGTGAAGGCTGTGGAGTATCTCGTTCGCTCTCGGCTCGAGGAACTCGACCTGGGCGCGGTCGCCGAACTGACCCACTTCTCTTGCACCAGTGAAGACATCAACAACCTCTCGTACGCGATCACGATCAGTGCAGCTGTGCGTGAACAGTGGCTGCCGAAGCTGCAGTCGCTGATCGGCGCTCTGCGTGGGTGGGCCGTCGCTCAGCGATCGGTTCCCATGCTGGCCCACACTCACGGACAACCGGCGACCCCGACGACCGTGGGCAAGGAGTTCGCGGTTTTCGTCCGGCGGCTGGAACGCGTGGCCGCCCAGATCACCGACACTCGATACCTCGGCAAGTTCAGCGGCGCCACCGGAACCTTTGCCGCTCACGTCGTGGCGGGGCCCCATCTCGACTGGCCGAGCATCTCCCGTGAATTCGTAGAATCGCTGGGTCTCGACTGGAATCCGTTGACTACGCAGATCGAACCACACGACTGGCAGGCGGAGCTTTATTCGCGCATCAGCCATGCCAACCGCATCCTCGTGGGCCTCTGTACGGATGTCTGGACCTACATCTCCATGGGCTATTTCACCCAGATTCCGCAGGCAGGCGCGACGGGGTCATCGACAATGCCGCACAAGATCAATCCGATCCGCTTTGAGAACGCGGAGGCCAACTTCGAGTTGTCGAGCGCGCTGCTCGACTCGCTCGCTGCGACGCTGGTGACCAGTCGCCTACAGCGCGACCTCACGGACTCGACGACCCAGCGCAACGTCGGCGTCGCTCTTGGGCACTCGCTGCTCGCGCTCGACAACGTCGCGCGCGGCCTCGGCGAGATCGCGGTTGACACCGCTGCGCTGGATGCCGACCTCGACTCCAACTGGGAAGTCCTCGGCGAGGCGATTCAGACGGTTATCCGCGCCGAGGTAGCTGCGGGACGCAGTTCGATTGCTGACCCGTACGCCGTACTCAGGGACCTCACCCGCGGAAAGCGCATCGGCCAAAAGGAGCTGGTTGCTTTCATCGATGGTCTCGACCTCGAGGCCGCGGCGAAAGCGCGGCTGCGCGAACTGACTCCGCGCACGTACGTGGGTCTCGCCAGCGAACTGGTCGACTACCTCGACGCCTGACCTGCCTGGTTAGTGGGAGTGGCGGTTCTGGTCGTCGATGTCGCGACGCTCCTCGACATCCGGCCGGGTGGTGATCGCGAGAGTGGCCAGCACAACCAGCGAGACGATGAAACCTACGCCGCCGAAGATCGCGCCCGTCGTGATGTTGCGGATCGAAATCGACACGACCAGACCGACGAACACTCCGACGATCGCAGAGAGCACCAGCAGCTCGACCGGCCGGAACCGATCCCGCCTTGATGGTGGCGTGGGGGTGGGTTCGGTCACGGTGTTGCCTCATTCTTGCGTGCCGCTGCGCCGCCCCATCGCATCGAGAACGCGGCGACAGCGAGATACACGGCCGCAATCGCGCCGTACACTCCAAGGGCGCCGACTACCATCACCGACGCATTGAGCACGCGCGAGCCGCCATCATCCGGTGCGTTGTAGTGCTGCACGTAGTCCGGCGGAATGACCAGCGCGACGATCGCCAGCGCCACTGTCAGTGCGCCCATGAAAATCCAGTCCCGCGCGGCCGCTCGGGTCTTGCGCGATCGGATGCCGGCATAAAACTCCAGGAACCCGGCGACGACACCCCAGAGCGCGATCACAATGAGCAAGACCGGCAGCCCACCGTGCATGCCGAGGAGTGCGACGATGCCGGCGGCAATGCTGACGATCGCCTGAATCAGGAACACATTGCGCGATGCGCCGGAACCAAGGCCTCGTGCACCGACGAAGATCCCCAGCAGCCCGATCACCACGGCGTAGCCACCGAAGCTCGCCAGCCCGTACTCGGGGGTGTAGAAACCGCCAGCGAAGGTGATGACGCAGGCAAGAGCGGCCGCGGCAATCGCGCGCGACAGGGGCGCGTACCAATAGGCCGCATCCTGCGCTGTGTACTCGGGGCCGGCCATCGCCGACTAGTTTACGCGGACGCAACTGGGCGATCGCCCGCCCGGTAGGGGAACATCGACGATGGCGCTACGAGCCCGGTGGCAGGTCGACGAATCGTGAGAAGTGCCCGTGGAAACCGACCACCAGGGTATCGGTCGGCCCGTTGCGGTGCTTTGCGATGATGAGGTCGGCCTCGCCCGCTCTCGGGCTGTCCTTCTCGTACGCGCTTTCGCGGTGGAGAAGGATGACCACGTCCGCATCCTGCTCGAGCGACCCGGACTCCCTCAGGTCCGAGAGTGCCGGCTTCTTGTCCGCGCGCTGCTCCGGGCCGCGGTTGAGCTGACTGATGGCGATTACCGGCACGCCGATCTCCTTGGCCAGAAGCTTCAGCGCCCGCGAGAACTCGCTGACTTCCTGCTGGCGGGATTCGACTCTCTTGCCGCTGGTCATCAGCTGCAGGTAGTCGATGATCACCATCTTCAGTCCGACCTTTTGCTTGAGTCGGCGACACTTGGCTCGAATCTCGACCAGCGTCATGTTCGGGCTGTCGTCGATGTACAGCGGAGCATCCGCAATCTTGCCTCGAACGCTGGCGAGCGTGCTCCAGTCCTGCTGGTGGATGGTGCCCTTACGCATGTTCTGCAGCGGGATCGATGCTTCAGCCGAAAGCAGGCGCATCGCGATTTCGCTGCGGCCCATTTCCAGCGAAAACACGATCGTGGGCAGGTCGTTGTGTACGGCCGCTGCGCGCGCGAAGTCGAGGGCGAGAGTCGACTTACCGATCGCCGGACGAGCCGCAAGGATGATGAGCTGGCCGGGATGCAGTCCGTTCGTCAGTGCATCCAGTTCGGCGAATCCCGTGGGAACTCCGACCATGGCTCCGTCGCGCCCTGCCGCGGCTTCGATCTCATCGGTTGCAGTATTGATCGCTTCGATGAGGGGTACGTAGTCTTCGCTTTCGACCCCGCCTGTCACGCCGTAAATCTCGGCCTGCGCGTTGTTCACGAGGTCGACGACCTCACCTTCGCTCGCGTATCCCATCTGCACGATGCGCGTTCCGGCTTCGACCAGGCGACGAAGAACGGCTTTCTCCGCGACGATCGACGAGTAGAAACCGGCGTTCGCAGCGGTGGGCACGAGGCTCGTAAGGGTATGGAGATACTCGGCTCCGCCCGCACGAGTGATTTCACCGGTCTTGGTGAGTTCGTCAGTGACCGCGATCACATCGGTTGGCTCACCGTGCGAGTAAAGGCCGAGAATCGCGTCGAAGATCAGCTCGTGCTTGGGGATGTAGAAGTCGATACCGCGGACGTTCTCGATGACGTCCGCCACCGCGTCCTTGCTCAGCAGCATGCCGCCGATGGCGCTCTGCTCGGCGAGCAGGTCGTGCGGCGGGATGCGCTCCCCCTGCCGGGAGTCCGCGGACCCACGCATCTCACCGCTGCGCTCGCCGCCAATGCGCTCTGGGCCATTTCGCTCGGTGCCATTTCGCTCGGTGCCAGCGAGGCCGAGGTGAGCAATGGACAAAGGGAACCCTCTCTCATCTGTGTCTAGTCGCTCGCAAACTATCCGCGACCTACGACACGCCTGGGGCGCGATTGTCACTGCGGGGGAAGGCCGACGAAGGCGTGTCGCCAACAGTAGGAACAACTGGATATTCGACACAAACGAGCCTGTGCACAGTCATGTGAACAACCGGCGAGAAACGCCGTGCCCAATGTGGGCAACCTGTGGAACTGGCTGTGCACAACTAAAAATATTTTGGAGAAAATAGCCCTCTGACCTGCGCTTTCTCTATCCACACGATGTGTGTAGAAACAGGCTTAGAGTGTCGCTTGAGAGTTGGCTCTTGACAAAGCCACCTGTGCACAAAAGCGGAGGGAAATGCGCAAAAAACGGCGGCTCGGATGTGCCCGAGTCGCCGTTTTTTTGCTTGCGTTTGGCTACTTTCCAGCAACCACCCTGAGCTTGATCGTCGCCACGAGGTCGTCCCGAAGTCGGACGGTCGCCTCGTGCTCGCCTGTTGCCTTGATCGGCGCACTGATTTCGATCTTGCGCTTGTCAACGGCGCCGAGGCCGGCCGCGGCAACCGCATCTGCGACATCCGCGGTCTTGACGGAGCCGAACAGGCGCCCGCCTTCGCCGGCCTTGACGGCCAACGTGACGGGGGTCGCCTGCAGCTTCGCCCTGAGATCCTGCGCCTCTTCCAGGGTCGCGTGCTCGCGAGCCGCACGAGCTGCCTTGATCGAGTCGATCTGCTTCTCGCCACCACGAGTCCACGCCACGGCGAAACCCTGCGGGATGAGGTAGTTACGAGCGAAACCGTTCTTGACGTCGACCACATCACCTGGCGCACCGAGGCCGGTGACCTCGTGGGTGAGAATCAATTTGGACATGAGTTGTGCCTCCCTAGCGGCCGGAGCCGGAGTAGGGGAGCAGTGCCATCTCGCGCGCGTTCTTGACTGCGCGGGCGATGAGGCGCTGCTCCTGGACGGAGACACCGGTGATCCGGCGGGCGCGGATTTTTCCGCGCTCGGAGATGAACTTGCGAAGGGTCGCAACGTCCTTGTAGTCGATCACGCCGACGCGGATCGCCTTTGCCGGGGCAGCGTTCTTGCCGCCCTTGGCGTTGCGGAGCGGCTTGCGGCGGTCGCCGCTGCTCTTGCCTGCCATATTGTTCTGTTCCTTCTTCTTAGTCGTTGATCGAGTAGCGCGCCCAGGGCACGCGTGTCGAGATCCGAACGCTTGTTAGAACGGCGTCTCGTCGCTGTAGTTGCCGGGGGTGTTCCAGACATCGCCACCGGCGTCAGCCGGCGCGGATGCTGCCCAGGGCTCATCGGCGATCGGAGCCCCACCTCGCCCACCGCCACCGGCTGCGCCTTCGCGCGACGACGACGTGCGGGTGACCTGTGCAGTCGCGTAGCGCAGGCTTGGGCCGATCTCGTCGACCTCGAGCTCGATGCTCGTGCGCTTCTCGCCTTCCTTCGTTTCGTACGAGCGCTGCTTGAGGCGGCCCGTCGCAACTACCCGGGATCCCTTGGTCAGCGAACCCGCAACGTGCTCGGCGAATTCACGCCAGACACTCGCGCGAAGGAACAGGGCGTCTCCGTCCTTCCAATCGTTACTTGCACGATCGAATGAGCGGGGGGTGGATGCGATCGTGAAGTTCGCAACCGCGAGTCCGTTCTGCGTGTACCGCAGCTCCGGATCGCTCGTGAGATTGCCCACGACGGTGATAACGGTTTCTCCGGCCATGACTACGCTTCCGAATCTGCTTCGGCGGCATCCGCCGGCGCGGTCTCGGTCTTGGGGGAGGCCTTGGACTTCGGGGCCGCCTTCGCGGCTGCCTCGGCCTTCGGCGCAGCCTTCGTGACTGCCTCGGCCTTCGCGGCGGCCTTCGGGGCTGCCGCCTCCTTTGACTCGGCTGCAGCCGTCGCCGGCTTCGCGGGAGAGGCCGCCTTGCGGGCCGCCTTCTCCTCGGCGAGCTTGTTCGCCTCGGCGACCTGCGCGATGGCTTCCTCGGCACGCAACACCTTCGTGCGCATGACCGCTTCGCTGAGCTTCAGCTGACGATCGAGCTCGACCGTTGCCGACGGATTGGCCGTCAGCTGAACGACGGCATAAATGCCCTCACTCTTTTTGTTGATCTCATATGCGAGTCGACGACGTCCCCAGATGTCAACGCTGTCGATGGTTCCTCCATCATTGCGAATCACATTCAGGAATTTGTCTAGGCTGGGAGCAACGGTGCGCTCATCGATCTCTGGATCGAGGATCACCATTAGCTCGTACTGATGCGTCACAAACCCACCTCCTCTGGACTAGAACGGCCGCAGACGATCTGCGGCAGGAGGGTATTGACGTTGTTGTCTTCGGCCCGATGGGCCCAGACAACCTGCCTAGTTTAGTCAGATTTCTGACGGTCCACCAAGGAGCACTACACCAATGACACTCAAGGTCGCCATCGCGGGCGTCGGCAACTGCGCCAACGCGCTCATCCAGGGCGTGACCTTCTATCGGGACGCCGACGATGATTCCGTGGTTCCCGGGCTGATGCATCCGCGCTTCGGGCGCTACCGCGTCCGTGACATCGAGTTTGTCGTGGCGTTCGACGTCGATGCCGCCAAGGTCGGCGCGGAGCTCGCCGATGCCATGTGGGCGAGCCAGAACGACACGTACCAGTTTGCCGAGGTCGCGCCGATGGGAGTAGTCGTGCAGCGGGGTCCCACGCTCGACGGGCTCGGCGAGTATTACCGGGAGGTCGTCGAGGAGTCGAAGGCGCCCGTCGTGGATGTCGCAGCGGCGCTACGGGAGTCGGGCGCGCAGGTGCTCGTGTGCTACCTACCGGTCGGATCCGAGGATGCTGCGCGGTTCTACGCCCAGGCCGCGCTGGATGCCGGAGTCGCCTTCGTCAACGCCCTCCCCGTGTTCATCGCCAGCGATCCGGTCTGGGCAGAGAAGTTCCGTGCCGCTGGCATCCCGATCGTCGGTGACGATGTGAAGAGCCAGCTGGGCGCGACGATCACTCACCGCGTTCTGGCCAGGTTGTTCGAGGAGCGTGGACTGGTACTGGATCGCACCTACCAGCTCAACGTCGGCGGCAACATGGACTTTAAGAACATGCTCGAACGCAAACGGCTGCTCTCGAAGAAGGTCTCGAAGACGCAGTCAGTAACGAGCAACCTGGACGCTCGGATGGATCCCGACAACGTGCACATCGGACCCAGCGATCACGTGCCCTGGCTCGAGGATCGCAAGATAGCCTTCGTGCGACTCGAGGGTCACGGGTTCGGCAATGCGCCGACGAGCATCGAGTACAAGCTCGAGGTCTGGGACTCGCCGAACAGCGCCGGCGTGGTCATCGATGCCATCCGCGCTGCGGGCGTGGCATTGGACGCGGGCATCGGCGGACCGCTGGAGGCCGCATCCGCTTACCTGATGAAGTCGCCGCCCGTGCAGTATCCGGATCCCGTCGCGCGTGAACTGCTCGAGCACTTCATTAGCGAGCACAGTATCGCCGAGAACTCCTGACCAGCTGAACCGCTGGGCGGTCAGCTCGCTTTAATGTCGGTGACTAGAGCGGCCAAGACGGTCGTCACCTGCGAGAGACCCGGATCGTCGAGCTCGACGTTGACGAGCGTCTTGCCAATCGTCAGGTAGACGATGCACTGGTTAGACCCTGTGCTGCAGGACGCGACCGCGGCATCCGCTCCCGGAATGGAGATGCTCGCATAAGCCGGGGTCATGTAGAGCTGTGGGTCTTGTACTCCGACCATCGCCGGCAGAGCCCATGATCCGCCCTTCAGGAAGCCGAGCTGTACAGAGGTGAACTTCTCCGAAGTATCCGTACTGCCCCAGCCGCACTGAGTGTATGTGCCGGTCAGCTGGGCGTATGACGCGGCATCCGCCGGACCCGTGTCTATCCCGGACGCGGCGAAGTCGGGCTCACCCACCGCTGTCTGGACTTTTGCCAGGTTGCCGGTTTGCGTGCAGAATCCCGGCAGCATTCCCGGTGGGTTCCAGGCCGGGAGCGCGGTCGCCGTTTTGAGGGCGGATGCGATGGTCGTCAACGCCTGCTGGATGTTGTGGTTCGCCGTCGTCTGGCTCACAGTGCCGACGCCGAGATCGCCGAGATACACCGTGACCCAGTACGAACCGACCAGCATGTTCGCCGAGCAGCCGAAATCGCCCTCGATGTCGCACCGGTACTCGGACTTGTCGCCCGCGGTATTCTGCGCGGTTGGCGGCGACTCACTTTCGATCGTCGGAAGGTTCGAGGTGAATCCCGCGAGCGCATCGGGAGCGATGTCCACCGCGAGCTGGGCGACGGAACCGCCATCCTGAGTATCGGTTCCGCCCCACAGACAGTGCAGTTCGCCCGTTTGTCGCGCCGCGATCGTGCTCAATTCGATGGGTGCTGTGCTCTCGTCCGCTCGAGTCATCACGGGAACCCCGACCAGCGTCGAACTCACGCCGGACGTGAAAAGCGACGCACAGGTAATGGGGACACGCACGGATGGTGAGCCGGCCTGCTGCGGCTTCGCCGTGTGCGACGCGTGCTGCGTCGGCGCCGGAGTATTGGTTACTGCGGGCGCGCAGGCGGTGAGAACGAGGGCGAGGATCGCCACTGAAACGAGGCCGATGCCGGTAAGGAAGCGCTTCATGCACGAATTCTATGAGCCCGATGTGGATTGGCTACATAGGTTTCGGCTACTTAGCTTGTGATCGACTCGACCACCACTCGCGGAGGCGTGCTTCCGCAACATCCGTTCCCAGCGGTCCTTCGTCGAGCCGAACGTCGAGCAGGTAGCGATAAGCCTCGCCCACCTCGCGACTCGGCTTGAGGCCCAAGATGCGCATGATGTCTTCGCCGTCGAGCTCGGGGCGCACCGCAGCGATGCCTTCGGCCTCTGCGATGGCGGCGATCCGGTCCTCGAGGTCGTCGTACGCGAAGCCGAGGCGGTCGGCCTTGCGACGATTGCGGGTTGTGACGTCTGCCCGGGTCAGGATGTGGAGCCGCTCCAGCAGCGGCCCGGCGTCGCGAACATAGCGACGCACGGCCGAGTCGGTCCACGCCCCTTCGCTGTATCCGAAAAACCGCAGATGCAACTCGATCAGTCTGGCGACCTGACCGACGGTCTCCTTGTCAAAGCGAAGCGCCGTGAGCCGTTTGGCTGCAAGTTTCGATCCGACGAGGTCATGGTGATGGAAGCTGACGGCGCCGCCGGACTCGACGCGCTTGGTCGCGGGCTTGCCGATGTCGTGCAGCAGGGCGGCCAGGCGCAGCACGAGATCGGGTGAGTGGCCCCGCGACTTCTCATACCCGATCGCCTGTTCAAGCACGGTGAGGCTGTGCTCGTAGACATCCTTGTGGCGCGCATGCTCGTCGACCTCGAGCCGAAGGCCAGGGACTTCGGGTAGCACGAGCCCGGCGAGCCCCGTGTCGACCAGCAGCCGGATTCCCGGCACCGGATCATCCGTCAACAGCAGCTTGGTCAGTTCGCTGCCGACGCGCTCGACACTCACGATCGCGATTCGGTCAGCGAGCTGGGTCATCGCTCGAGTCGTCTCCGGTGTAGCCACAAACCCGAGCTGGCTGGTAAATCGGGCGGCGCGCATCATCCGAAGCGGATCGTCGCCAAATGAAACCTCGGGAGCGCCCGGGGTGCGCAGTCGGCGTGCGAGAAGATCGTCAAGCCCGCCGAACGGATCCAGGAGCACTCGCTCCGGTAGTCGGAGTGCCATCGAATTTACCGAGAAATCCCGACGCGCCAGGTCATCCTCGAGGCGCTCCCCGAACGCGACGACCGGCTTACGGGTCTCGCCGTCGTAAGCATCGGCTCGGTAGGTGGTGATCTCCACCGGCTCGCCGTAGACGAGGGCGCCGATGGTTCCGAAGTCACGGCCGATGTCCCACTGCGTTTCCGAGATCGGCATCACGATCGCAAGAATCTCCTCGGGGCGCGCGGATGTCGTGAAGTCGAGGTCGCTGGTCGCGCGTGCGAGGAATGCGTCCCGAACCGGACCGCCAACCAGCGAGAGTTCGTGGCCGGCGACAGCGAAAGCGGCGGACAATCTAGCGACGACGGGCGAGGCTGCTACTGCCTCGAGCCGCTGAACTGCGGATGCGACGCTGTCCATGGGTTTAGCTTGCCACAGCCCTCTCGACGATCCTCCGCGGCGCCGGCCTGACTCAGGTTCGGCCCGCGCCCTGCCCATAGACTTGAGCGCATGCTGGCCGACGGACGACGCATCAGCCGGCCGGTGAAATATCCCTCGCGACCCGCGGCAGTCCTCCTCGTTCTCGCCGCCGCGATCCTCGGAGCGGTCCCGCCGGCCTCGGCTGCGACTCCCTCCGACGCCGTCGTCGTGTCGGCGGCACCCGCCAACTCCGGGGATCTCGTCGGCGGCGAAGCGCTTGGCGTGCAGGCGTCAATCACGAATCCGAATTCGGTGACGACGAATGTCGCCACGGCCACACTGCTCGTCGGTCGGACGCCCCTCACGTCGCGCGCCGCGCTCGCGGACTGGTTCGCGGGCCGCGCCAAGTCGAACCTCGCGGGCGCTCCAGTCGCCAGCGTCCGCGTCCCTTCTATTGCAAGCGGCTTGGCAACCGGTGTGGAGCTCGGTTCCCCCTCGTCGGAGCTCGGCTTCAGAAGCAGGGGAATTTACCCGATTGAAGTGCGGGTCACGAGCGGTTCCGACGTGCTCGGAGTCTCGCGGTCGGCTGTGACGTGGAATGTGACGACAGCTGCGGCTGTTCCGGTCGCAATCGCACTTCCCCTCACCGTGCCTGCGGCCAACGGCGAGTTTCTGACCGCCGCTCAACTGGCGCAGTACACCTCACCAGACGGCATCCTGACGAGGGAGCTCGCGGATGTCGCGGACTCCCAGATCGCAATCGGGATTGATCCGCGTATCACGGCATCCATCCGGGTACTGGGAACCTCGGTGCCCGCGACTGCCAAGACCTGGCTGGATGACCTCGACGCGCTGCCGAACGAGACGTTTCCGCTGGCGTGGGCGGATGCCGACCTGACGTTGCCCCTTCGTGCTGGGGAGGATGCGGTCCTGCGACCCAGGTCACTTGACTATGCGATCAAGCCCTCACTGTTCCCACAAACCGGCGGATCCACGCCAACTCCGGCACCAACCGGCGACGCTACGTCACCGACAGTTCCGACCTCCGCATCGCTCGTGGCGTGGAACTACGCCCTCCCGCAGCTTGCCTGGCCCGCAGAAGACAGCGTCGACTCCGCGGACCTCCCCAAGCTGGTCTCCGCGGGAATGACGCAGTCCATCCTGTCCAGCTCGAACGTGGACGGTCTGGGCTCGCGGGGCTTAGCCGGCGCCTCGGCGAAGTCGGGGTCATCCATGATCGCCGCCTCCGATGACACACTGTCGACCTACCTGAGCACGGCGCTACAGGCTTCGACTCGCAACGCATCGCAGAACGCCATGACCGAACTATCCGCAACACTCGCGCTCGTCAGCATCGAGTCCGGCAAGGCACCGCGAACGATACTTCTCACACTCGATCGCAACTGGGCTACCTCGGATGTCGACGTGGTTCACTCGGTGAGCACGATCTATGAGAGGCCGTGGGCGTCGTCCGCCGTGCTCTCCAGCGTGTTCTCGGAGGATCCGACATCCGTGAAGCTGGACAAGGTCTCCGAGTCGAAGACTCGAATCGCGATCGTAGCCGGGATGCTGGATGCCGAAAGCGGCGTGGATCGGTTCGCTCCGGTAGCAGCATCGCCGGACGCGATCACCTCGGCGGCGCGCTTACGACTGCTTTCGATGCTGTCGAACGAGTGGGCGGGCTCGTCTGCGGCCTGGACCGCCGCGGCGAAGGCCTACGTCTCCCAGTCAAACAACGTCCTTGACTCGGTCCAGGTCAGCAGGAGCAGCACCATTCTCGGGCTATCGGATCAACTGGAGCTTCCGATCTCCATCTCCAACGGACTCGACCAGGATGTGACGGTAAATCTCGCCGTTCGGCCGACCACACCGCTGGTCTCGATCGACCGAGACGACCGGTTTCAGACAGTTACGATCAGCGCGGACTCCCAAAAGCGGATCCAGATCCCAATGCAGGCCCTGTCCAACGGAAACGTGAAACTGGTCGTCTCCCTGACCTCGCGGACCGGGGTCTCGATTGGCAAGACGGTGACGCTGCAGGTGAACGTTCAGGCCGGCTGGGAGACGCTCGGAACGCTGATCTTCGTCGCGCTCATCGTTGCGCTGTTCGCGTTCGGGATTATTCGAAACATCCGCAAGCGGCGCAGGGCCCCGGCGGAAGCAGGCGACGAGTGACCGGCGAGCTCCCGCCGGACGTGGCACCCGATGCCGCATCCGGCATCGGTCGAGCGAGCGCGATTCTGGCCAGCGGAACCCTGGTGTCCCGGTTGCTCGGATTTGTGAGTGCTGCAGTACTCGCATACACGCTCGGCACAATCGGGGTCGCGGCCAACACATTCCGCATCGCCAACCAGCTGCCGAACAACATCTACGCCATCATTGCCGGCGGGCTGCTGAGCGCGATTCTCGTTCCGCAGATCGTCCGCGCGAGCAAGGACACTGACGGAGGCGAGAAGTTCGTCAATCGCCTGGTCACGCTCGGGATCGTGGCATTCCTGGCGATCGCCGTGGCGGCGACGCTGCTCGCAGGGCCACTCGTGCACCTTTACGCGTCCCAGGCGACGAACGGATCGGGCAGGGGCCTGAGCGCCGCGGATTTCCAACTCGCGACCGCCTTCGCGTATTGGTGCCTGCCACAAATCCTGTTCTATGCCCTCTATAGCCTCCTTGGCGAGGTGCTCAATGCCCGCCGGGTGTTCGGGCCATTCACCTGGGCACCCGTCGTCAACAACCTGGTGGCTATCGCCGGTCTCGTCGCCTTCAACCTGCTTTTCGCCGGCTCGACCCAGGCGGATGCCTGGCACTGGACTCCCGGCATGGTGACCCTGCTGGCCGGTAGCGCCACGCTCGGCGTGGTTGGGCAGGCCTTCTTCCTCGTACTGTTTTGGCGGCGCACGGGTCTTCACTTCCGGCCTGAGTTCCGCTGGCGCGGGGTGGGCCTCGGCAAGATCGGACGCGCCGCATTCTGGACTTTCTCGATGATCCTCATCACGCAGCTCGCCGGGATCGTCCAGTCGAGAATCGCGACTCTCGCCGGCAAGCACAATCCATCCAATGCCGTGCTCTGGTACGCGTGGCTGATCTTCATGCTGCCGCATGGAATTATCACCATCTCCATCGCGACGCCCTACTTCACGAGGATGAGCGGGCACGCTCACCGCGGCGACTTCGACGCCCTGCGCAGCGACCTGGGTGCTGCGCTGCGGACGATTGGTGTGTTGCTGACGTTCGCTTCCGTCGCGCTCATCGCCGTCGCCAATCCGTTCTCCGCGGTCTTCTCGCAAACCACCGCGCAGTCGGGCGCGATGGCGGCGGTACTGATCGCGTACTTGGTCGGATTGCTGCCGTTCAGCATCGTCTTCGTCCTGCAGCGCACCTTTTACTCGCTCGAGGACACGCGTACGCCGTTCCTGTTCCAGACGTTCCAGTCGGTGTTGCTGGTTGCGGGCATGCTCTTCGCGGGGACTCTGGGTGCCCCCGTGATTGCGTTGGGGATCGCTATCGCGACGACCCTGGCGGACATCGCCCTCGTCATCGTTGCCGCGGTTCTTCTGAGTCGCCGGATGCACGGGCTGGGTGCTGCCGCGCTGTTCAGGTCGTACTTTCGGTTCGCGGTCGCCGTTGTACCCGCGGCCGCCGCCGGGGTCGGTCTCGATTACCTGTTCGGTTCGTTCGACGGCGGATTTGCCGAATCCGGGCGGTTTGCGGCCCTGCTGTGCGTCGCCGTAATCGGAGCCGGAATGGCTCTGGTGTACGCGGGAATGCTCGCCGTGCTGCGGGTACCCGAATTCGCTGCGTTGACCGCGCCGCTGCGCCGGCGACTGCGCCGCGCGGCCTAGACCTATCTCGATTACCGCGCGCGCCGAACCTCTTTGAGGCTCCACGACTGGTGGAATAGCCGAACCCTAGAATTGGTTATAGGGCGTGAGTAACGGAAGTCTTCGAGGAGTTGTTTCGCGAGTGCGTGAAGTCATCATTGTTGGGTCGGGTCCGGCCGGATACACGGCGGCAATTTATGCCGCGCGCGCCAACCTGAAACCCCTCGTCATCGCCAGTTCGGTCGAGGCCGGCGGCGAGCTGATGAAGACGACCGACGTTGAAAACTACCCGGGGTTCCCCGACGGAATCCAGGGACCCGAACTCATGATCAAGATGCAGGAGCAAGCCGAGCGCTTCGGCGCTGAGGTCGTGCTCGACGATGTCGTCTCGCTCGACCTGTCAGGCGACATCAAGTCGGTCACGGTGGGGAACGGCGACGTTCACGAGGCGCTGAGTGTGATCTTCGCGACCGGTTCTGCGTATCGCAAGCTCGGGATCGCGGATGAGGAACGCCTCAGCGGTCACGGTGTGTCATGGTGCGCGACCTGTGATGGTTTCTTCTTCCGCCAGAAGACCATCGCCGTGGTTGGCGGTGGCGACTCCGCAATGGAAGAAGCCACGTTCCTGACCAAGTTTGCCGACAAGGTGTATCTCATCCACCGCGGGGAGACACTGCGCGCGTCCAAGGTCATGCAGGAGCGCGCGCAGGCGAATCCGAAGATCGAGTTCCTGTTCAATAAGACCGTCGAGCACATCTACGGTGACGAGCTCGTCACCGGCATCGGCATCGGCGACACTCGCGATGGCACGGAGACAACACTGGATGTCAGTGGGCTTTTCATCGCGATCGGCGCCGACCCGCGCACCCATCTCATCCACGGACAGCTCGACCTCACGACATTCGGCACGGTCGCGGTCGACGGTCGCAGTTCGAAGACCAATCTTCCGGGCGTCTTTGCCGCGGGGGATGTCATCGACCCCACCTACCGTCAGGCGGTCACGGCCGCCGGTTCGGGAACGGTTGCGGCACTGGATGCGGAGCACTACCTCGCATCGCTGCCCAAGGAACTCAAGGAGCGTGCATCCGTTTCGGCGGATGACAAGGCGGGCGTGCCCGTGGGCGCTTCGCACTAACCCCAGTACTTGTTCGTCCCAAGTTTTGATAGATAAGGAAAACGCATGTCAAACGCTAAGTCAGTAACTGACGACACGTTCCAGTCCGACGTACTCGACTCGCAGGACACCATCATGGTGGACTTCTGGGCCGAGTGGTGCGGGCCGTGTCGTGCCGTCGGACCAATCCTCGATCAGATCGCCGAGGAGCACTCGGACAAGATCAAGATCGTCAAGCTCAACGTCGACGACAACCCGCAGATGGCCATGAAATACCAGATCACCTCCATCCCCGCGATGAAGGTCTTCCGCGGTGGCCAGGTGGTAAAGACCGTCATCGGTGCCAAGCCGAAGCCGGCTCTCGAGGCCGACCTCGCGGAGTTCCTCGCGTAAAGCGGATGCCGTGCCAAGCACGGTGAGCTGACCAGCTACGACCGCCCGGACTAGTCTCCGGGCGGTCGTTTGCAATCCCGGGTCACGGATACGACGCAAAACCCCCATATTCTGTAGCGAGACAGAAATGGACGGCCATGACCAACCAGGGCAACAACCTCGATCGGTGGTACGACAGCTATTCGGAGCGCACCGCAGGCCTCGCCGCGTCTGAGGTTCGTGCCCTTTTCGCCGTCGCGTCTCGTCCCGAGGTCGTTTCGCTGGCCGGGGGCATGCCGTTCGTGTCCGCGCTGCCCCGCGAGCTGGTGACGGGCGCGGTTGAGCGTGTGATGCGCGACCACGGTCCCGCCGCGCTGCAATACGGTTCGGGCCAGGGTTCGGCCCGCCTTCGAGGACACATCCTCGAAGTGATGGCGCTGGAGGGAATCCGCGGAAGCGTCGACGATGTTGTCGTCACGACCGGTTCGCAGCATGCCCTCGAGTTGGTCGCCAAGATCTTTTTAGACCCCGGGGACGTCGTTCTTGCGGAGGCCCCGAGCTACGTCACCGCCCTGGTGGTCTTCAAGTCGTATCAAGCGCAGGTCGAGCATGTCGCGACGGATGAGAACGGTCTGATCCCGGAGTCGCTTCGGGAGCACATCACGAGTCTGAAGGCGGCCGGCAAGCGCATCAAGTTCCTCTACACGGTGCCGACTTTCAGCAACCCGTCGGGCGTGACCCTGTCCTGGGACCGGCGTCTGGAGATTCTGGAAATCGCGCGATCGAACAACATCCTCGTTCTCGAGGACAACCCCTACGGGCTCCTGTACTTCGATGCGATCCCCCCGCACGCGATGCGGTCGGTCGAAGAGGACGGCGTGATCTACCTCGGAACCTTCTCGAAGACGTTCGCGCCGGGGCTCCGCGTGGGCTGGGCGCTCGCCCCTCACGCGATTCGAGAAAAACTCATTCTTGCCAACGAGGCCGCCCTGCTCTGCCCCAGCTCGTTCACGCAGTTCACCATCTCGGAGTACCTTGCGTCCACCGACTGGCGTGCGCAGATCGACACCTTCAGGGGTGTCTATCGTGAGCGACGCGATGCCATGTTGCTTGCCCTCGCCGACTACCTGCCGGACCTGAGCTGGACGGTTCCGAACGGCGGCTTCTACGTCTGGCTCACCCTGCCCGACAACATGGACAGCAAATCCATGTTGCCTCGGGCGGTCAAGGAACTCGTCGCGTATACGCCGGGAACGGCCTTCTACGCCAACGGCGGCGGGCGCAATGAGATGCGGCTGGCCTTCTGTTACCCGACCCCGGACTTCATCCGCGAGGGCATCCGGCGTCTCTCCACGGTCATCAACGGCGAGCGCGATCTGCTGAGCACCTTCTCGCAGACAGCGCCACTGTCGACCATCCCGGCGCCCCGAACCATCGTCAACCCACCCGCGAACCTGGGCTGACCGCCGTGCCAGCCCCGTCCGCGGCGCGTAAGCGAATCGTCGTTCTCGCCGGTGGAATCTCCCACGAGCGAGACGTCTCGCTCCGCTCTGGCCGCCGTGTCGCCGACTGCCTCGCCGAGCAGGGCATCGAGGTGACCCTGCGGGATCCGGACGCGTCGCTCCTTGCCTACCTGCGTGAAGACCCGCCGGACGCGGTCTGGCCAGCGTTGCACGGTGCAAGCGGGGAAGATGGCGCACTTCGCGCCCTGCTGGAGTTTCTCGGCGTTCCGTTCGTCGGGTCGCGCTCGGATGCCGCGCGGCTGGCCTGGGACAAACCCACCGCGAAGGTCGTGGCCGCTCGCGTTGGAGTCTCGACGCCTCACTCGATCACCGTGCCGCGAGAGGCATTCCGCGAGCTGGGTGCGGACAGCGTCCTCGCCGTCATCGCCGACGAATTGCCGGTACCCCTTGTGGTCAAGCCGGCTCGGGGAGGATCAGCCCAGGGCGTAACCCTGGTCGACGACGTCAACGCGCTTCCGCGAGCGATGGTCGATGCCTACACATATGGCGATGTCGCCCTCATTGAACAGAAGATCGTCGGCACTGAAGTCGCCGTCGGCATCATCGACACCGGCGACGGACCAGTCGCCCTGCCCGCGGTCGAAATCGCGCCGCTATCCGGTGTGTACAGCTTCGAGGCTCGTTACAGCGCGGGAGAGACGCGATTCTTCACTCCGGCCAGGATCTCGGATGTTGCGGCCGAGCGAGCGGCCGCCGCCGCGATCAGCGCGCACACCGCGCTAGGACTTCGCCACATCTCCCGCGTCGACCTGATCGTCGACAAGGCCGGCACGCCATGGTTCCTCGAGGCGAACGTTCTCCCTGGCCTCACCGAAACTTCTCTCCTTCCCCAAGCCCTGGAAGCTGCTGGCCATGACCTGGGGATCATCTATGCCGCCCTAGCGGATGCTGCGATGTCTTCTTAGGCGCCGCCGCCCCTGCGTCGCCTGGTGCGCCCGGGAAGTGACGCTGCGGCGTGGAAGCGCCTTGTATCGCTTGGCTCGGCTATGCCTCGCGGCGCGTTACTACCTGGCGGAGACATCCCGCCCTCGAGGCATGCCCCGCGCCTACTTGCCGAACTCGGATTCGCCGAGTTCGGCGAGTATGCGGTTCAGGTCAGATACCGTCGCGAAGTCGATGACGATCGTGCCCTTGCTTGCGCCCAGCGTCACCCTCACTCGCGTGTTAAGGCGATCCCCGAGGCGATCGGCGACCTCGTTGAGGTGACCTTGTCTGCTCCCCGCAGCGACCGGAGCCCGCTTCGGCTTTGTCGACGCCTGCCCTGCCGCCGCCTCGGCCTGCCGCACCGAGAGGTCTTCGTTCACGATCTTGTTGGACAGCCGCTCCATGGCGGCGGCGTCCCCCGCCGCAAGGATCGCGCGTGCGTGCCCGGCGCTCAGGACACCGGCGGCGACTTTCTGTTGCACCGACGCCGGAAGCTTGAGCAACCGGATGGTGTTGGTGATCTGGGGACGGGATCGCCCAATCCGCTCCGCCAGCTGCTCCTGCGTGATCCCAAAGTCGTTGAGCAACTGCTGGTACGCCGATGCCTCTTCCAGAGCGTTCAGGTTTGCCCTGTGCAGGTTCTCAAGCAGGGCATCGCGCAGCATGTTTTCGTCGGCCGTGTTCTTGACGACCGCCGGGATGCTCTCTAGCCCGAGCTGCTTGGAGGCGCGGAGTCGGCGCTCGCCCATCACCAGTTCGTATTGTGGCGAACCTTTCGCCGCGCCGACCAGCGGACGAACCACGATGGGCTGCAGCAATCCGACCTCACGGATCGAGACGACGAGCTCAGCGAGTTCGGCCTCGTTGAACTCCCCGCGTGGCTGCTGCGGGTTGGGCACCACATCCCTGGGCGAGATGTTGACCAACCGCGCTCCCGGCACTGCGAGCAATTCGCCGGCGGGCGTGCGGCCTTCGGGGAAGAACACGTCGACGGGGCGTGGGGCATCCGGGTCATCCGTGGTCGGGATCAGTGCACCGATCCCCCGTCCCAGTCCGGTGCGTCGTGGTGTGGCCATCAGGCTGGTGCTCCTCGTCGTGCAATTTCGGCCGCGGCTTCGAGATAGGACAGGGAGCCTGGCGAGTTGGTGTCGTAGCTGATCACGCTGAGGCCATAGCTCGGCGCCTCCGAGATTCGAACCGACCGGGGGATCGCCGTGGTCAGCACCTGCTTCGGGAAATGGTCGCGTACCTCCTGCGCAACCTGATTCGCGAGATTCGTCCTGCTGTCGTACATGGTGAGCAGGATCGTCGAAACAGAGAGCTTCGGATTGAGATGCCGCTCGATGAGCTCGATGTTGCTGAGCAGCTGGCTCAGTCCCTCGAGCGCGTAGTACTCGCACTGGATCGGGATCAGTACCTCGCGCGCCGCGACGAACGCGTTGATCGTCAGCAGACCGAGCGACGGCGGGCAATCGATGAAGACGTAATGGAATCCCTCTTCCGTGCCACCGAGATATTCGTCGAGCGCGGTGCGCAAGCGCTGCTCCCTCGCAACGAGCGACACGAGTTCGATCTCGGCTCCAGCGAGATGAATGGTCGCGGGGATGCAGTAGAGCGTGTCGAATTCCGGGCTCTTCTGAACTACCCCGGCCATCGGCTCGTCGTTGATGATGACGTCATAGACACTGACCGTGTCGGCGCGGTGTTCGACGCCCAGCGCCGTGGATGCGTTGCCCTGCGGGTCCAGGTCGATGACCAGCACGCGCGCCCCCGACCGGGCGAGCGCCGCCGCCAGGTTTACGGTTGTCGTCGTCTTGCCGACGCCGCCCTTCTGGTTGGCGACGGTGAACACGCGAGTGGTCCGAGGCAGCGGCTGAGCCGCCGTCGACAGTGCCTGCCGACGGCGGGTTATCTCCGCCAGTTCCCGCGCGAGGGGCGTCGATTCATCGTATGAACCCGCAGCCTCGACGGACTGCTCAGCGATGTCGCCTTCTGGATGTTCCACGTGAAACCTTCTGTGCTAGTTGCAAAGTCTGTGCGGTCGCCGACGCGATCGGGTGGCGCGGCGAACGGCGCCGCAGGCGGTCGGCAGACAATCAGTCCACTGTAGCCCGAAAGACCCGAGTGACTTCCGGAACAACTCCCAGACCCAGTTCGAGCACCTCGATCGAGACCAGATGGGCGGCTCGGATCTGTTTTGAGGCCGCAGCGACTTCGTCGGCAACCCGCGCGCCCTTCATAAAAAGCAATTCGCTGCCCGACGTGAGCAAGCGGGAGGTCGCGGGAATGAGCTTCGCCAGCGAGGTCACGGCCCGCGCCGTCACCTGTGTCAGCGGTGCGGAAAGCTTGGCATCCTCCGCGCGGGCGCGGACCACCTCAACGTTTGCGAGCCGCAGCCGCGCGCTCTCCGCAAGAAGCCAGTCGACGCGTCGCTCCATGGGCTCGATTAGTACAAAACGCACCTCCGGCCGAGCGATTGCGAGAACAAGACCCGGCAGCCCCGCGCCACTGCCGATGTCCCCGACCAGACCCGACCGCAGCAGCGGCGCGAGCAAAGCACAGTTGAGGATGTGCCGCGACCAGATCCGGGGCAGTTCCAGCGGACCGATCAGCCCAAGTTTTTCACCGCGCCGGGCCAGCTCCGCCGTATACGAGCGCGCCAATTCAACTCGGTCCCCGAACAAGACCGCAGCGACCGCGGGCTCGGCCTCAACGCTGCTCATCGTTTCACGTGAAACATCGGCGAGCCGGGCGAGCCGGATGTCACCTGGAGCGCGTGATTACGGTGTGACGATCCCGGCCTTCGCCTTCGGACTCGGACAGGTAGCCTCGCTCCGCGACGACATCGTGCACCAGCTTGCGCTCATAGGAGGACATCGCCGGCAGAGAAGCCGACTCCGCGCCAGCCTCGATTCGGGCGATCGCCTTGTCGACTAGCGTTGCGAGCTCGCCGGCCCGCGCATCGCGCGAACCCCCGACATCCAGAATGAGTCGGGAGTAGCTTCCCGTCTTGGTCTGCACTGCGATGCGGGTCAGCTCCTGCAACGCATTGACGGTGTCTGGCTTCGACAGGATGCTCAGGTTCGTTGACCCCTGCCCCGCACTCACGGACAAGTAGGCACGTCCGCCGCGAGTGTCGATGTCGATATCGCCATCGAGATCTGCGATATCCAGGAGTTCCTCGATGTAATCCGCGGCGATGTCCCCCTCGGCCTCGAGTTCGCTTGTCGAGCGCGCGGCGGATTCTTCGGCCTCGAGTGGGTCGATCGCTTCGACCTCGACGGCGTCCGTGTCGGTCACGTCACTCATTTCTTGTTCCCGTTCTTCTTAGACCTGTTCCTACTCACCGGCTGCTGCCGTTGGGTGGACATCTTCTTGGGCCCCTCGACGATGCTGAAACCACCGATCCCGCCGCCGCCACCGCCGCCAGCGCCGGCGCCCTCGGTCGCCACCTGCGGCCGCCGCTGGTTGCGGCGCGCGATCCTGGCCTCCCGTGCAAGTGCGGCATCGGATCCTTCATTGGGCATATTCCGGATGACGATGAACTGCTGGCCCATGGTCCACAGGTTCCCGAAGACCCAGTAGAACATCACGCCAAGCGGGAACGAGTATCCCGAGAACACGAAGATGAACGGAAGGATGTACAGCAGGATGCGCTGCTGACGATACGTCGGGCTGGCCTTCATCGCGGGCGACTGGTTCTTCGACATGATCTGCAACTGCGTAATGAACTGCGTCGCCGACATCAGCACGATCATCGCGATGCTGATCACGTATACCCACACATTGCTACCCGCCGTCGCCAGGGTCGCGTTCAAGGGCGCCAGCCCAAAGAATGTGGCATGGCCAAACTCGCTGGCCAGCTGCTTGTTGAGCAGACCGACGCCGGGCAGATCGTGCTGTGCGCCATTGAGCGTTGCCGTCAGCGAGAAGAACACGGGCATCTGGATGAGCAGTGGCAGGCACGAGCTCAGCGGGTTGGCGTTGTTCTTCTTGTAGAGCGCCATCGTTTCCCGCGACATGGCCTCGCGCGAATACTGGTCCTTCTTACCCTTGTACTTGTCCTGGATCTTCTTGATCTCCGGCGCGATCATCATCATCCGCCGCTGGCTCTTGATCATCCGAAGTGTGACCGGGATCAGGGCAGAACGAACCACGATCACCAGGCCCAGGATGGCCAGGATCCAGGTGATGCCCGCGGACGGGTCCATGCCGAGCGCCGTCAGGAACGTATGGAAGCTGACGAGCAGCAGCTCGATGAGCCACTTGATCGGCCACAGCACCACGCTGATGGACGAAATGAAGGAGGTGAGATTCATGGTGCTCTAGGACACCTTTCCGTGGCCGGGTGATACGACGAAACCAAAGGGCGTGATCGACGCGAGGTGCTCGTGGTGATGCGGGATGTCTTCGACGCCGCCGGCCGCCCAGGGGTGGCAACGCAGGATGCGCCAAGCCCCAAGGCCCGTCCCGCGGATGAGCCCGTACTCCTGGATCGCCTCGAGCGTGTACCGCGAGCAGGACGGATAGTAGCGACACACGTCGCCGTAGAGCGGGGAAATCACGGCACGATAGCCTCGCAAAATGAGCACCGCACCATTGCGCGGCAGAAGAAGCACAAAAGTCGCCGCGTTCTTGATGGCCGATCCGTTGTTCACAGTCCAGAACTCCGCTCGAGACCGCTCAGAATCTCATCTTGCAGGTTAGTCCACGAAACCCCGGTGCTTCCTGGCAGGGCACGGATAACCAGGTCGGTTCCGATCGGCTGAGAGCGAACAAAGTCCAACCCGATCGACCGCAGTCGACGGCTGACCAAATTCCGATTCACCGAATTGCCCACCGCCTTCGACACAACCAAACCCACGCGGCTCGGACCGGCAACTGTCTGGCGGGCAACATACAGCTGGGTGTGAGCCGTGGCGACGCGGCGTCCACGGCGAATCGTCCTACGGAAGTCACTCGACGTCACGACGCGGTTGGCTTTCTTGAGCACGACTGTGCGCCGCTGCTGCTCTTGGTGTTACGCGGAGAGCTCGGAGCGACCCTTGCGGCGGCGAGCAGCAAGGATCGAACGGCCGGCGCGAGTACGCATGCGCAGCCGGAAACCGTGAACCTTGGCCCGGCGCCGGTTGTTCGGCTGGAACGTTCTCTTGCTCATAGCTGCGCCTTTCGAAACCCAGCAGTGAACGCCGGTAGAAGTAGGTGGCCAAGCGGCCAGAAGTCAACTCGTTAAAAATACGGGCTTAACCGGGTCTGGTCAAACCAATCCGCGTAAACCAACCATTATCCACACGAATTCACATCCGGTTGGTATCGACACCCTGTGGAGAACTAAGGTGATCTTCAGTCCAGTTGCTCACCCGGCTGAGGCGCAATCGTTGACGTGCCCGGCAGGTTGCCGGTGCATAACCCTGTGGATACATCCTGTTGCCCGGATGGCCTCCCTCGACTCAGATAGGTATCGGTAATGGCAGAGACCGTGGATTCCACCCAGGAAATCTGGACATCCGTTCTCGGTCAGCTGGTGGCAGATGACCGGATCACTCCCCAGCTCCAGGGGTTCATCAGCCTCGTCGAGCCCAAGGGTGTGATGGCCGGCACCCTCTATCTCGAGGTTCCTAACGAGCTCACTCGTGGGATGCTCGAGCAGCGCATCCGCCTGCCCCTCCTCAGTGCGATTTCGACGCTCGATGACTCCTTCGAGGTCGCCACCTTCGCCATCGTCGTCAACCCGGAGATCCAGCCGGACGCGCTCGAGCGAGCGGATGTCGCCGATGAGCAGCCCTACATCGAGACCACCGTCGTTTCCGCGTCGCTCGATCAAAATGCTGCGGCCCGCAAAACAGACAGCCGGCTAAACCCGAAATACAGTTTCGACAACTTTGTCATCGGGGCATCAAACCGCTTCGCTCACGCCGCCGCGGTCGCCGTCGCAGAAGCACCGGCGAAGGCGTACAACCCCCTCTTCATCTACGGGGAATCCGGTCTCGGCAAGACCCATCTGCTTCACGCGATCGGTCATTACGCCATCAGCCTGTATCCAGGCATCCGCGTTCGCTACGTGAGTTCGGAAGAATTCACCAACGACTTCATCAACTCGATCGCCAACAACCGAGCTTCTGTCTTTCAGTCCCGATATCGCGAGATCGACATCCTTCTCATCGACGACATCCAGTTTTTGCAAGGCAAGGACTCCACACAGGAAGCGTTCTTCCACACCTTCAATACGCTGCACGATCACAACAAGCAGGTGGTCATCACCAGCGACCTTCCACCCAAGCACCTCACCGGCTTCGAAGACCGGATGCGCAGCCGCTTCGAGTGGGGACTCATTACCGACGTCCAGGCCCCAGACCTCGAGACGCGCATTGCCATCCTTCGTAAGAAAGCCCAGAACGAGAAGCTCCAGGTCGACGGCGACATCCTCGAGTACATGGCGTCGAAGGTCTCGTCCAACATTCGTGAACTCGAGGGCACACTTATTCGCGTCACGGCCTTCGCCAATCTGAACCGCACGCCCGTCGACATGGCACTGGTGCAGACCGTCCTCAAGGATCTCATCACACTCGACGACGACAATGTGATCGCCCCGGTCGACATCATTAATCACACGGCCGACTACTTCAAGCTCAGCGTGGACGACCTATACGGATCTTCCCGCTCCCAGGCCGTCGCGACTGCGCGGCAAATCGCGATGTACCTCTGCCGTGAAATGACAAATCTGTCTCTTCCGAAAATCGGCCAGCTGTTCGGCAACCGCGACCACACCACGGTCATGTACGCGAACAAGAAGATCACCGAGCTCATGAAAGAGCGGCGGTCAATCTACAACCAGGTCACCGAACTCACGAGCAGAATCAAGCAGAATCACCGCTACAGCAAGCTTGGATGAGTTCCCACAGTTGTGGATAACCTGTGCAAAACCTGCGGGACGCGCCGGGGCCACTTGTTGACTGTCGACGTCACGCTGTGGAATTCGCCCTTCGGCGCGGCGACCTTTCCCTACCGAACACCCAACAATCCCCAATCCATCAACACCTTGCGCGACTGTAGTTCTGCATCGTCTCGCGCCCGCGGTGAAGTTACCAACACTTTCCACATCGGTTATGACTTTTAACCTCTTTAAAGAATCACTATGCAAGACGACAACCTTTGATCGCAGGACTGGCCAGCCGTGCCAGTATTAATCTGCCGCACCTCCGTCGCGGCCAGGCAAGGGGTCCACCCGTGAAATTTCAGGTCAACAGAGACGTGTTCAGCGAGGCAGTGTCCTTCGCTGTCAAGCTGCTTCCACAACGGACTACCCTGCCGATCCTGAGTGGAGTGCTCCTCGAGGCCACGTCTTCCGATGGCGGATCCGGTGTTCTGACACTCTCGTCATTCGACTACGAGGTGTCAGCTCAAACCGAAATCGGCGCCGACATCGATGAGCCTGGTCGAGTATTGGTGTCAGGCAGGCTTCTGGCCGAGATCGCGAGTCGGCTGCCCAATGCGCCCGTCATGTTCAGCACCGAAGATTCCAAAATCACCGTTTCCTGCGGATCCGCACACTTCACACTCCTGAGCATGCCCGTTGAGGAGTACCCGACACTTCCTCAGATTTCAGCGAGCTCGGGGTCGCTGCCGGCGGAGGCATTCGCCAATGCGGTGGCGCAGGTGGCCGTTGCTGCGTCGCGTGACGATGTGACTCCGGTAATTACTGGAGTTCAGCTGGAAGTGTCGAGTTCGAGCCTCTCTCTGGTAGCCACCGATCGCTATCGGGTCGCCGTTCGCGAAATCGAGTGGAGCGCCGACGCGTCGATCACGGATCCGGTGACGGCCCTGGTGCCAGCGCGCACGTTGACCGAAATCGGTAAGACATTCGGGCACGGCGGCACGATCTCTATCGCGATCACCAACTCGGACGAACGGGAGTTGATTGCGTTCCAGGCCGAGAAGCGCACGGTCACCTCATTGCTGATCAAAGGCAACTTTCCGCCGGTCAAGCGACTGTTCCCGGAAGCCGTGGACAACTATGCGGTGATGAATACCAGTGAACTCATCGAAGCGACCAGGCGGGTGTCCCTGGTGCTAGAGCGCGAAGCGGCGCTGCGATTCTCGTTTTCGATCGAAGGGTTGACCCTGGAGGCAATCGGGTCCGAGCAAGCCCAGGCATCCGAGACGATCGACGCGTTTCTCACGGGCGGGGACACCGTCGTTTCACTGAAACCGCAGTTCTTACTGGATGGTCTTGGCGCAGTTCATTCCGAGTTTGTGCGGATATCGTTCACCAAAACGGACAATCCAAACAAACCGGGTCCCGTTTTGGTCACCAGCCAGTCATCCAAGGATCAGGCCGGGGCCGATAACTACAAGTACCTGCTGCAGCCGAACCTGTTGCTTCGATAGCAACCCGGGCGGCTCGCGAAGGCACGGACGCCAAGTACAGAAATCAGGTAGGACATGCACATCGGTCTCGTCGGTCTCGGCAAAATGGGCAACAACATGCGCGCACGCCTGCGCAAAGCCGGCGTCGAGGTTACCGGGTACGACCCGAATCCGTCCGTCACCGATGTGAAAACCATGGCCGATCTGGCCAAGGCACTACCGACTCCAAGAGTCGTGTGGATCATGGTTCCCTCGGGCAAGGTCACCGATGATGTGATCGCCGATCTGGCCAAGGTTCTCGACGAGGGCGACCTGGTGATCGATGGTGGAAACTCCAAATTCACCGACGACGCAGTACACGCCGAGTTCCTCGCGAAGCTGAAGATCAAGTTCATTGATTGCGGGGTCTCCGGTGGGGTCTGGGGTCTCGAGAACGGATACGGCCTCATGTGCGGCGGCGACGCGGCCGACGTGAAGCGGGCAATGCCGGTGTTCGACGGGCTGCGGCCGAAGGGCCCGCGCGATGAGGGGTTCGTACACGTCGGCGAGGTCGGCTCCGGGCACTACGCGAAGATGGTGCACAATGGCATCGAGTACGCGATCATGCAGGCCTGGGGTGAAGGCTACGAGCTACTGAGCTCGCGACCCGACATGATCATGGACGTGACCGGCACGTTCAAAGCGTGGGAGCGCGGAACAGTCGTGCGTTCGTGGCTGCTGGAGCTCCTCGTGCGCGCCCTCGAAGACGATCCGAAGTTTGCCGCGATCGAGGGCTACGTCGATGACTCCGGTGAAGGTCGGTGGACGGTACAGGAGGCCCTGAACAATGCGGTGCCGGTTCCCACAATCAGCGCCGCGATTTTTGCGCGATTCGTGTCCCGCCAGGGGGACCAATCCCCGTCGATGAAGGCCGTGGCTGCACTTCGCAACCAGTTCGGCGGACACGCCGTTCGCAAAAGCTGACGCGGCGCCCAAGACCTGATGTGAGAGTCACCCACCTGAGCCTGACGGACTTCAGAAACTACGAGTCCGTCGAGCTCGAACTCGCCACCGGCCCGAATCTGTTCGTTGGCAGCAACGGTCAGGGCAAGACCAACCTTGTCGAGGCGCTCGGTTACCTCAGCACTCTGGCATCACACCGCGTTTCGACCGACCATGCCATGATCCGAAGCGGATGCGACTCCGCGATCATCCGCGCCCGCCTCACCAGTGGGGAGAAATCGGTGCTTGCCGAAGTGCAGTTGAATCGGACAGGAGCTAACCGGGCGCAGATAAACCGAGCGGCGATCAAGACCCGCGAATTGCCGCGGTACTTCTCGAGTGTGCTGTTCGCTCCGGAAGATCTCGCACTGGTTCGCGGCGACCCTGCGGGGCGTCGACGGTTCCTCGATGAACTGCTGATGCTCCGCACGCCCCGGATGAGTGGAGTGCTGGCGGACTATGACCGAGTACTTCGTCAGCGCAACTCGCTGCTCAAGTCGGCCAGGGCATCCACCTTCAGTACTACAGTACCTCGCGGCCAACTGGGCACACTCGATATCTGGGACGAGCGACTCGTCTCCCTGGGCTCGGAGATCATCGAGGCGCGCGGACACCTCGTCGACGAGCTCAGGCCGGAGGTCGCGCGCGCGTATGAGGCAATCGCCGGCGCGGACCACGCTCCCGGACTCGAACCCCGGCTCAGCATCCTCACGCACGGAGAGGACGACCCCGACTCCGATCCGTCCAGCGACGCACGACGTGGCGACCGCCTGACGGCGGAAGAAACAGCCGTTACGTTCATGGCCACCCTTGCGAGACTCCGCAAGTCGGAGCTCGACCGAGGGATCACACTGGCCGGCCCTCACCGTGACGATCTATTGCTCGTCCTCAACGAACTTCCCGCCCGCGGGTATGCAAGCCACGGGGAGTCGTGGTCGTTCGCACTGGCGCTCAAGCTTGCGGCGGCGGCGGTTTTGCGACGCGAATCGACCGCGGGCGACCCGGTCCTGATTCTCGACGACGTGTTCGCGGAACTTGACGAGTCCCGTCGCGGACGACTGGCGACCGCCGCGCAGGAATTCGAGCAGGTCCTGATTACCGCGGCCGTCGCGGGCGACGTCCCCTCGGCACTTGCCGGATCTACCGTGCACATTCAGGCTGGTCGGATAGTGGAGGGCGACACGAATGAGTGACCCGACCGAGGAGCCGGCGCCAGAGCACATTGCCGTGTATCTGAGGATTCGCGCACTGTTCGGCGACCCGGGGAAGCGATCACCGGACGCGCGCAAACGCGCGAAGAAGTCGAAGGAGGGCTCGAGCGCACCCTACGGAGCCGGTCGCGATCCCCGAGGGATCGACGACATTCTCGACGGCCTCAGCACCCGCCTCGGCTGGACGTCACCATTAGCGCGGGCGGAACTGCTCGCATCGTGGGCCGAGCTCGCCGGCGAAGAAACCGCGCTCCATTCGGAGCCGGTGGCGATCGAGGACGGTGTTTTGACGGTGCGCTGCGACTCCACGGCGTGGGCAACGCAGCTGCGGATGATGCGCGGCCAGATCACGACGAGCATCGCCCAGCGCTTCCCGGATGCGGGCATCGAATCCGTCAAATTCGACGGACCGAACGCCCCCTCGTGGAAAAAGGGCACGAGATCGATTCCAGGACGTGGCCCGCGCGATACCTACGGCTAGGAATGCAAAACAGTCCACAACAGACCTAACTCTCCCCAGAGGGGCGTCAAAGCCCGCGCATGAGGCTCCCGTTTGGTAGAATTGAGGGGTCGTCGGGACCTCCAGCGCGGCACACGGTGCCAGGAACCTTCCCCCGAATGACGGATCCAACAATGCGGCGGGAGCCACTGCTATATGAACACGGAATCATCCACCGACCTGCCTGAAGATCGAGCGGAGGTTCCGTCGACAGAAGCCGTGCCATTCGTGCATGAGCGCAAGGGACCGGACGACAGCTACGGCGCAGACCAGATCCAGATCCTCGAGGGACTCGAGGCGGTTCGTAAGCGACCCGGCATGTACATCGGCTCGACCGGGCCTCGCGGACTTCACCATTTGGTGACCGAGGTCGTCGACAACTCCGTCGACGAGGCGCTCGCCGGTTACTGCGACGACATCAAGATCTTTATCCGCAAGGATGGCTCCGTTCGCGTGATCGACAACGGCCGAGGCATCCCGGTCGACATCAACGAGCAGGAACAGAAGTCGACTGTCGAGGTTGTGCTGACCATCCTCCACGCGGGCGGCAAGTTCGGCGGCGGCGCGTACACGGTGTCCGGCGGCCTGCACGGGGTTGGCATCTCCGTCGTCAACGCGCTATCACGGGAGCTTGACGTCGAAGTGCGCCAGCAAGGCTACGTGTGGCGGGTCAGCTTTGAGAATGGAGTTCCGACCGCACCGCTGAAGCGGGGCGAGACATCGGATGAGACGGGCACCACGATCACTTTCTGGCCGAGCGCCGAGACCTTCGAGAGCGTCGAGTTCGACTACGAGACGCTGCGCTCTCGGTTCCAGCAGTACGCGTTCCTGAACAAGGGGCTGCGCCTGACCGTCACCGACGAGCGCGGCGACGAGGACGTCACAGAGAGTTACCTGTACGAGCGCGGCCTGGTCGACTACGTCGAGTACCTCAACAAGGCGAAACGCAACGAGCTCGTGCATCCGGAGGTCATCTCGTTCGAGTCGGAAGACACCGATCGCAAGATCGCCCTCGAACTCGCGATGCAGTGGACGAACGGCTACACCGAGAGTGTCCACACCTATGCGAACACGATCAACACCCACGAAGGCGGAACCCACGAAGAGGGATTCCGCGCAGCGTTGACCACGCTGGTAAACAAATACGCCCGCGAGAAGCAGATCATCAAGGAAAAGGACGAGAACCTCTCCGGCGACGACGTCCGCGAGGGGCTGACCGCGGTGATCTCGGTGAAGCTCGCCGAACCGCAGTTCGAGGGCCAGACCAAGACCAAGCTCGGCAACACCGAGGCGAAGGCGTTCGTGCAGCGCGTGGCCGGCCAGCAGCTGGGCGACTGGTTCGACTCGCATCCGACCGAGGCACGCAATGTGATTCGCAAGGCGATTCAGGCATCCCAGGCTCGAATCGCCGCCCGCAAGGCGCGCGAGCAGACCCGCAGGAAGGGACTGCTCGAGGGCGGGGGTATGCCCGGAAAACTGCGTGACTGCTCGAGCAAGGACCCATCGCTGTCGGAGATCTTCCTGGTCGAGGGTGACTCCGCCGGCGGTTCTGCCGTGCAGGGTCGCAACCCGGAGTTCCAGGCGATCCTTCCGTTGCGCGGGAAGATCCTGAACGTCGAGAAGGCGCGGTTGGATCGCGCTCTTGCCAATAAGGAAGTGCAGGACATGATCACCGCGTTCGGCGCGGGCGTCGGCGAGGAATTCGCGCCGGAAAAGGCGAGGTATCACAAGATCGTGCTCATGGCCGACGCCGACGTTGACGGCCAGCACATCACCACGCTCATCCTGACCCTGTTGTTCCGCTACATGCGGCCGCTCATTGACCACGGCTACGTATATCTCGCGCAGCCGCCGCTGTACCGGCTCAAGTGGTCCAACGCCGAGCACGAGTTCGTCTACAGCGATCGCGAAAAGGACGTGCTCCAGGAGGCCGGGCTCGCGGCGGGCAAGCGGATGCCGAAGGAGAACGGCATTCAGCGCTACAAGGGCCTCGGCGAGATGGATTACACGGAACTGTGGGAAACCACGATGGATCCGATCACCAGGACGCTCATGCAGGTGACGCTGGATGACGCCGCCGCCGCCGACGAAATTTTCTCGACCCTCATGGGTGAGGACGTCGAGTCGCGCCGCTCGTTCATCCAGCGCAACGCCAAAGACGTCCGCTTCCTGGACATATAAGGACTGACTCATGGCAGACGACGACACGACC
>DATAXD010000063.1:0-33276 GCA_036266835.1 Galbitalea sp.
GCCCAGCAGTGGGAGCTCTGCACGTGCGCACCAGAAACGATCGCGCTCACGGCACTTGCGACGGTAATGTCCCGATCGCCCGACCACCTCATCCTTGACACCGGCAGCAAGGTACTGGGAGCCGACCGCGCGGCATACTCCACCGGGTTCGGGCGCCTACTCGACCATCCGGACGCTCGCCTGACCGGGTTATCCGAGCATCACGGTACCGTGATCGGCGTCGATCTCCCCATCGGTACTCGAGTGCGGGTGGTTCCCAACCACGTGTGCACGACAGTTAACCTGGCAGACGAGTACCTCGTTCACTCCCCCGACAGCGCACTTTCGACCTGGCCGGTAGATGCGCGAGGACGAAACCGTTAGGCGGGAACCCGCCTCGTCTCGACCTGGCGCACGAAATTGCGGAACAGTTCGAGACCGTTAGCGGTCAGGATGCTCTCCGGGTGAAACTGCACCCCCTCGACCAACAGGCTTTCGTGGCGTACAGCCATGACGTATCCATCGTCGCGTGATCGTGCGGTGACCACCAGCTCCGCGGGTATCGTCGGTTCCTCGACGATCAGCGAGTGGTATCGGGTCGCCAGGAAGCCACGGTCAAGACCCGCGAATACCCCGGATCCGTCGTGGTCGATAGCGGACGTCTTGCCGTGCATCTGATGGGTCGCCGGCGAGACACTCGCCCCGTACGCCACCGCGATGCTTTGAAGGCCGAGGCAAACTCCGAGAACAGGCTTCGACCCGGCGAGTTCCCTGACCATCTCGACGTGCCCGGAGCCCTCCGGCGTGCCGGGTCCGGGGCCCAGGAGCACGAAGTCCGAGTCGTGCACCAGTGCCTCGCGGGGTGACAGCTCCCCCGATCGCACGACCTCGGTGTCCACGTCGATCATCCTGAGGTACTGGTAGATGATGTGGGAGAAGCTGTCGTACGCGTCGATGAGCAGCGCTTTCATGCCGGCTCTCCATCCGTGATCGCCCGAATGGTCGAACCCATCTTCGCAAGAGTTTCGAGCCACTCGCTGTCCGGGTCCGAGTCGAGCACAATACCCGCAGATGCCCGGGCCGTGTAGCCGGTCGGCGTCGCGACGATGGTGCGCAGGCTCAGCGCAAGATTAGCGAACCCGCCGAATCCGATGACCCCGAAGATTCCCGCGTAGATGCCCCGGCGGGAATTCTCGAGGGTCTCAATAATTTCCATGGCGCTGATCTTCGGAGCACCAGTCACAGTGCCGGCTGGGAAAGTCGCAATGATCACGTCATAGACATCCGAGCCGAGATCCCGGGTTGCCGTCACCGTCGAGACGAGGTGATAGACGTGTGAGTACTCCTCGACCTGCATCAGGCTCGTGACCTTCACGCTGCCCGGCACGGCCACTCTCCCGAGATCATTTCGACAGAGGTCGACGAGCATGATGTGCTCGGCCGCTTCCTTTGCGTCCTGCCGGAGCCAGGCGACGTTCTCGGCGTTCGTCTTCGCATCCGCGGTCTTGCGCGCCGTACCGGCGATGGGTCGCATCGTCAGCTCGTCCGCATCCACTCGAACGTGCAATTCCGGACTGCCGCTGATCACCGCCAGGTCACCGAGCGGGATGAAAGCCATGTACGGCGATGGATTGATGGCACGCAGTCGTCGGTAGACATCCACGTCGCGGCGGGGTGCGGCGACGGAAATCGGATGCCCGAGCTGCACCTGGTAAATATCTCCGGCGTGAATGTGGTCGAGAGCGACTCGCGCTGTTTCGACGTACTCCCCCGGCGTAATGGTGAATTGCCCGGACTTTTGCGCGGCGACGGGTGGGAGGTCGCGATCCCCACTGGTATCCACGTGCGGCGCCGCGGCCGCATCGGCAACGAGTTCTCCGCCGTCCACCGGTTGCCAGAGCTCGCTGCTGGCGACGCTCAGCACTCCGCGATCGGCGGGCAGGTCGATGTCGATCGTCGCGGAATAGATGCGGAGCACCAGGTCGGGATCCGAATCACCTCGCTCGATGAGAACCGGCAGGTTCTCCATGTAGCGGACGGCGTCGTAGCTGAACACAGTCACAAAACCGAAGCCGAAACTCGCGTCCGTGGCATCCGGTGCATCGAATCCCGACTGGATGAATCGCAGCACGTCCCACAGGTCACTCATGGTGGCGAGCGTGAATACTCCGGCGCTGGTCTGCGAAACGGCATCGAGTCGCTCGAGCCGTCGAGCGGTCCACTCCACCAGCGCGGAGACGCCGGTCAGGCGTAGCTCGCCATCGCGCACGGTCAGCTCCAGCACCGGGCCGATCGCGATCAGGGCCCTGTTGGTGTCGGCAGCCGGACCGCCGAGCGACTCGAAGAGGCAGACCTCGGTTTCGCCGTACCGCTCGCGCAGGTGCAGGAACACGGAAAATGCGCTGTCACCGTAAATCGGCCACGAGGTGAGCTGCACAGCGAGTGTGTTGCTCATGGCCCCTACGGTCGCCTGGTCGGTGTTCATGCTCAAGTGTCCCGCACGTCAGCGCGTGCTTTCAAATCCCGACGTCGGGTGGATGCCGCAGGCTATGCGGTGGCGTACCGATGGTGCTCGATGAGCAAGGGAAGTTCTGCCGGTTCGACCGGCACACCGCTCGCCAGCAGATCGTCGAGGCTCCACCAGCACACGTCCAGCGTGTCGGCACGTTCGTCGGGCGTCCAATGCTCACGAGAGGGCTCGAACCCTGCCGTGCGCACCACGTAGTACTCGGCGTGGCCGGTGTCGTGGTCCGCGTTATCCCATTCCACCTCGAAGTCCAACGACCAGACGGGAGATCCCGGGTCGGCGATCCGAAGTCCGGTTTCCTCGTATAACTCGCGGATCGCGGCATCGTGGTGGGTTTCGCCGGGGTCCACTCCCCCGCCGGGCGTGACCCAGCGCGCAAAACCACTCGTGTCCGGTGCGATGGTGAGCATCAGCAGGATGTTTCCTGTCTGATCGAATAGCAGGACGCGCGAGGTGAGCCGATGCCCGACCGTCATGCCGACCCCTCCGCTCGCAGCCTCAGGCGCCGAATTCGCTGACGTCCCCGACGTAACGCGTGTGGTTGGCCGGAACGGGTTCGACCGCGGCCAGCGCGACCTCCGCTGCGAACTCGCTCACGTCGTAGAGCCGACCGGCCGCTTCGCGCCGCTGCGCGATCGCCTCAGGGTTTGCTCGCTGCAGCAACGTGGCTGTGATGGTGCCTTCGATCATGTCGCCTGAGACGACCACGAATCCGATCCCCTTTTTGGTGAGTGTCGGGATCAGGTCGCGCAGCGCATCCTCGCCCGCCCGCTTGCTCAGCGCGACGGGTAGGTACTCGGGCATGGTCGGCGTGGTCTTAATGAAGTGCGCCTGGTGGCTCGTGACGAAGACGATCCGCGATCCGTCGTGCAGCAGCGGCAACGCGGCGTTCAGGAGGTCGACTTGGGCGTCGCGATTCAGCCGCATCGCGTAGTCCTCGCCCATTCCGGATTCCATGCCGCCCGATGCGTTCATAACGAGGATGTCGAGGCCGCCCAGTTTCTCGGAGATCTCCTGAAACATCGCGGCGCGCGCGTCAGGATCGGTCAGGTCGGCGCCGATTGCCATCGCCGACCCGCCAGCCGCCTCGATGGCGGCGACCAGCTTGAATGCCCTTGCCTCCTTGTTGCGGAAGTTGATCACGACCGTGGCGCCGGCGGCAGCGAGGTAGGCCGCGGTGTCAGCGCCAATACCCCGGGAAGAGCCGGTCACCAGGGCTCGCGTGCCATCGAGCGAACCGGAAGCAAGAGGACCGGCGTTGGAAGTTTCTGTCACGATGAACGACATTACCGCGCAGGAGCCTTACAGGTTTTCTTGAGTAGCAGCTTCTGAGTAGCGCGGGTGATACCGTCAATCGAGCGACACACAGGAGGCGCTGTTTCAACCATGGACTTTCTCCAGATGTATGCATGGATCATTTGGCTCGCCGTGATCCTGATCTTCGTGATCATTGAGGTGATAACGGTCGACTTCACGGGCCTCATGCTCGCCGTCGGCGGCGTCGGCGGGCTCATCGTGAGCCTATTCAGAGCGCCGTTCTGGGTTCAGGTGCTCGTTGCCGCCGTGATCGCGCTGCTGCTGCTTTTCGCAGTTCGACCCCCACTGAAACGGATGCTCAACCACGGAAGCGACAAAGCCAAGACCCTGGTCGACGCGCTCATCGGCCAGACCGCTACCGTTGTCAACGACTTCAACGGCAAGCCCAATCTTGCGAAACTCGCGAACGGCGAGACCTGGACCGTGGAGCTGGATGGCGCTAAGTCGACGAAGCTGCACGAAGGCGACCACGTGGTCGTCACCGCCATAAACGGCTCGACGGCAACCGTCGCGCTCGAGACAAGGACTACAACTAAATGAACAACATCCCGTTGGACATCATCCTGGGGATCGTCATCCTCATTGTGGTGATCTTCGTGATCGTGACGCTGGCGCGCGCGATCAAGATTGTGCCGCAGGCGACCGCGGGCATCGTCGAGCGGCTCGGCAAATACCACAAGACGCTGTTGCCCGGACTGAACGTGCTCGCGCCGTTCGTCGACCGGATGCGTCCACTGATCGATATGCGCGAGCAGGTCGTCTCGTTCCCGCCCCAGCCCGTCATCACCGAGGACAACCTGGTGGTTTCGATCGACACCGTCGTCTACTTCCAGGTGACGGATGCCCGTGCTGCAACGTACGAGATCCGCAATTACCTCGGAGCCGTCGAGCAGCTGACTACAACAACTCTTCGTAATGTTGTCGGTGGCCTCAATCTTGAGCAGGCGCTGACCAGCCGTGACAACATCAACAGCCAACTGCGTATCGTGCTCGACGAAGCCACCGGCAAATGGGGTATCCGGGTGAGCCGTGTCGAGCTCAAGGCAATCGACCCGCCCGTGTCCATCCAGGACTCGATGGAGAAGCAGATGCGCGCTGAGCGTGACAAGCGCGCCGCGATCCTGACGGCCGAAGGTACAAAGCAAGCGCAGATCCTCCAGGCCGAGGGTGAGCGGCAGGCCGCCATCCTCAACGCGGAGGGTGATGCGAGGGCTCAGGTCCTTCGCGCGGAGGGTGAAGCCAAGGCCATCGAGACGGTCTTTGGCGCGATTCACGAAGGCAACCCGGACGCCCCTCTTTTGGCGTACCAGTACCTGCAGACTCTTCCCAAGATCGCGGAGGGTGACGCGAGCAAGCTCTGGATCATTCCGAGCGAGCTCAGTGAGGCGCTGAAGGGCATCTCCGCCGGTTTCTCGGGGACGACCAGCCCGAACTCGTGGGGAGGTCCGTCTTCCTGGGCCGCAGAGCAGGCGGCAAAGACATCGACATCCGGATCATCGGCGTCAACGCGAAAGCCACCGGCATCGTCGGCGGCTCCGAAGAAATAGCGTGACCGAACCCGACTCCGCTCGTTTACCGGATCGAGCATCGACGCGGTCCGCGTGGTTCGAACCGGCGCTTCCGCGCTTGCTCGCGCACCGGGGGCTCGCCGTTGATGCACCCGAAAACACCCTCCTGGCTTTCGTCAAGGCGCTCGCGGCCGGCGCGACCTACCTCGAGACGGATGTGCATGCCAGCAAGGATGGCGTGGCAGTGCTGTCGCACGACCCGAACCTGGTGCGAATGGCCGGGCGCCGAGTCCGCGTCAACGAGCTCACCCTCAAAGAGCTGCGAAAAATCGATCTCGGAGAAGGGCAGAGCTTCTCGACCCTGTCAGAACTGCTCGACGCCTTCCCCGAGGCTCGATTCAATATAGATATCAAGTCACTCGACGCCGCACGACCCGCGGCGGAGGCCATTCTGAAAGCGAAAGCGACCGGACGCGTCCTCATCACGTCGTTCAACCGTAAGCGCCGGCATGCAGCCGTGCGCCTCATGCCCGGAGTAGCCAGTTCGCCCTCCCCCGGCGAGATTTTGCTAGCGGTTCTGGCTGCAAAGTTGAGGCTGTCAGCAGTGGTCAAGTTTGCCTTCCGGCATGTGACCGCCGTGCAGGTGCCTGTCCGTGGCGCCGGGGTTCGCATCGCGACCCGAGGGGTCATCTCCCGGTTCCACGCTGCCGGGCTCGAGGTCCACATCTGGACCATCAACGATGTCGCGACGATGAAGCGACTCCTCGATCTGGGAGTCGACGGACTCTTCACCGATCGAATCGACCTCGCGCTGGGACTGCTGCGCGACGGTAACGCCGCCTCCGCCTGAGATCGCCTTCCTGCCAATTTGCTGGGAACTCTCTGAAAACGGCGGGGGGTTGAAAGGAATCGCCCAGCCAAGGGGTTTATAACTTGACAGTGCAATGCGAGTAAGGAGGCCACACAATGGCAGACCGTAGTTTGCGCGGCATGCGACTTGGAACACAGAGCCTTCAGTCCGAAGAGGGTGTCGAGTTTTCGCCGCGAAAGAAGAGCGTGTACCGCACGCCGGATGGCAGCACCTTCGAGGTAGTTTTCTCTGCTGAGGCGGAGATTCCGGATGTTTGGGAGTCTCCCAAGAGCGGTCAGGAAGGCATCCTTCTGGATGCCGCAGGCGTAGCCGTGGAGTCGGAGCAGGCCGAGTCAAAGGCTCCCCGCAGCCACTGGGACATGCTGCTCGAACGGCGTAGTCGTGCCGAGCTTGAGGAACTCCTTCAGGAGCGCCTCGCATTCCTTCGCGCTCGTCGAGGCGAGCACAAAATCGGGGCTTAGGCGCCGATCTTGAAAACAAGCACAGCATCGGGTTCTTTGTAGAGCCGCGATAGCCCAAGAGCCAGCGTCCTAGCGCTGGCTCTTTCTCTTTGTGCGCCCGAATACCCCGCCGATTACCAGTCCGGCAAGGCCGACGCCACAGGCCAGCAGTTCGATCGGCTCGCCCAGCCACGTCGCGGGGGTGATCGTGTTGCTGAGCGGGACCGTTTCGACAAGCGCGCCCGGCTTGTAGGTCGGCAGCTGCGCGACGGTCTGCCCGTTCGGAAGAATGATCGCGGTAGTGCCGACTGTCGAGTCGTTGACGAGCGTGCGGCCCAGTTCCATGGCGCGGATGCGAGCGATCGCCAGTTGCTGGACGCTCTCGTCGGTGCGTCCGAAGTCGGCGTTGTTGGTTTGCGCGATGAGAATTTGTGCGCCCGAGGTGATCGAGTCACGCATCACCCCGTCGTCCGTGATGTCGAAGCAGATGTCAATCCCCGCGATAACGCCGTTCACATCGAAAGTCGTGTTAGTCGTCCCCGGCGTGTAGTTGCGCCCCACAAGATCAATGAGGCTGGGGGCGAGGGCACGCCAAAACGCCCGGTTGGGAATGTATTCGCCGAACGGAACGGGGTGCTTCTTGTCGTAGTGGTCGACCTCGCCCTTGCCGTACTCCCACAGCAGGGAGGTGTTGAAATACTTGGAGCCGCGATGCTGGATCGTGCCAGCGAGCAGAGGCGCGTGCATCCGCTGGGAAATGTCGTTGAACTCGGTCGCGGCGAGTTGATGGTCGGCAGCGTCGTCGGCGGCAACCGGATCGATGTCACTTGCGCCCTCCGGCCAGATGACCATGTCCACTTTGCGTTTCTCGGTGAACAGCGGCTCGGTCGCCTCGTATTGCGCGGCGAGCAGGTCGCCGTATTGGTGCGGCTCGAAGTAGCCTGCGGGACCGGCGCCCTGGACGGCGGCAACCGTCGTTGATCCCTTCAGGATGATCGGAAAGCTTGGAATCGTGAACACCAGCGCGGTGACGCCAACTACTACCGCCATCCGCTGCACCAGACCAATCCCCCGGGCCCCCGATTGCGTGCCGGGAACCTGGCCGACACGATAGGTCTCGATCGCTGCGGCAACGAGCAGCACCATGATGAAACCGACCCCGGAGATTCCGATCCACGAGAACAGCCCCGCAATCGGACTCTGCGATTGCGACATGGCGGCCCGCGCCCAGGAGAATCCACCGTAGGGGAAGTTACTCGCCGCGGCCTCGCGCAGCGTCCAGAGCCCCGCTACGATCGCGGGCAGCAACACGACGCGGCAGACGAGGGACGACCAAACTCGAGGGACGACGCGATACGCGACGGACGTGGCGAGCCCGCCCAGGCCCATGTAGATCGCCTCAAGTGTCGCTAGCGCCGACAGCGGCTCGGGCCCAAGGAATCGAGCGGCCCAGGCGATCTGCACGAAGTAGAACGTCAGGCCGCCGAGAAAGCCGACCAGGAACGCGCCGCCTGCCCGCCTGCCACTCACGCTGACCAGGAAGATTCCGATGCCGACGAACGTCATCGGCCACCACGACACATCGGGAAAACCGAGATCCATGATCGGACCGGACACCATCGCCATCAGCATCGCGACCCATAGGGGCCGCGCGGGCGCTGTCTGGGTCCAATTCATCCGGCTTCTCACGATTGCTAAATCCTAGGCAACGCTGCTGTACGCGACGATTCCGCGAAATACCCGGTCCAGGGCTTCTCGAGCGACGCTGCCGACTGCCGGCTCGGCAACGATCGATAGTTGGTCGAGAAGGTCGATCGTCTGCTTGCTCCAGCGCACGAAGTCTCCCGCCGCGAGATCTGCGATCCCTAACACCGTGTCCAGCGAACCTCCGCTTGCCCACTTGTGCATCGCGAGGGTCAGCCCGGTGGACAACGGCTCGGTTCCGGGCAGGCTGTGATCCTGCTCGAGGTCGTCGAGGCGGGCCCACAGCTCGCTGGTAGCGCCGAATGCCGCGACGAACGGTCCGCGTGGAAGGTTGCGGTCGTTTGGCGCGCCTTCGTCGCGCCGCGGCTCGAACACGAGAGACGCGGCCATCGCGGCCAGCGCTGGCGCATCGAGGTCGTCCCAGAGCCCCTGTCGGAGGGATTCGGCCACGAGGAGGTCGCGCTCACCGTAGATCCGTCGAAGCGCGCGCCCTGGCGCCTCGACGGTGAGCGAGCCGTCCGCACCCTGGGTCAGGTAGCCGAGCGCGAGCAGGATGTCGGTGACTCGGTCGAACACCTTCGCGACAGCTCCGGTACGGCTGCGGATTTGGGTCGCCAGCCTGTCGGTTTCGCGCTTCAGCTTCCACCAGCGTTCGCCCCACCGCGAGTGCGATTCGCGATCGGGACAGCTGTTGCACGGATGCTGCTTAAGCCGGGCGCGCAGCGCGGACAACTGGCGCTGTCGGCGCTCACGCTCGCCCCGACCCTGCTGGTCCGGTCGGGTGGTCGACTTTCGTTCGAGGTCGCTCAGTTCCCGTCGGATACCGGCGTACTCGGTGAAATCACCGAGGTGGCAGGTCATCGAGCGCGCATAACCCTCGAGAGCCTGCTGCTGGGACCGAACCTTTCGAGCGAGATCGACCACGGCCCGGTCAGCCTGAAACTGCGCGAATGACGACTCGAGGATCTCACGGGTGCGGTCTCGACCGAATTGCTCGATCAGGTTGACCGCCATGTTGTAGGTCGGCGTGAAGCTGGAATTGAGCGGATACGTTCGGCGGCTGGCGAGTGCGGCAACCGCCTGCGGGTCGAGTCCGTCGACCCACTGGATCACGGAGTGTCCCTCCACGTCGATTCCGCGACGACCGGCGCGACCCGTGAGCTGGGTGTACTCCCCCGGTGTGATCGGCACACGGCTCTCGCCGTTGAACTTCTCCAGCTTCTCGAGCACGACCGTGCGCGCCGGCATGTTGATGCCGAGGGCCAGAGTCTCGGTCGCGAAGACCAGTTTTACGAGCTTCAAACGGAAGAGTTCCTCGACGACTTCCTTGAATGCGGGGAGCATGCCGGCGTGATGCGCGGCGACTCCTCGTTCGAGTCCTTCGAGCCACTCCCAGTAGCCGAGAACCGCCAGATCCTCGTCCCGGAGCGTTCGACAGCGTTCCTCGACAATCGCCCGGATTTCGTCGCGCTCGTTCTTCTGGGTGAGGCGCACTCCGGCCCGAAGGACCTGGGCGACCGCCGCGTCGCATCCGACTCTCGAGAATATGAAGAAAATCGCCGGAAGCAGGTTTCGCGACTCGAGTAGCGCGACAACATCCGGTCGATCCATCCGGGACTCGCCGCGGCGTCCACGATAGGACTGGTACCGCGCCTTATCGCGTGCCTGCCGGGCGTTGAGAGATCTCCCGCCGAAGGTTGCAATCTGAACCAGTTCGGGATTGACCCGGTTCGTCGCGGCGAGACCCGAGGAGTCGAACAGGTCGAGCAGCCGAGTCCGCACCAGCACGTGCTGCTCCAGCGGTACCGGGCGTTCCTCGGAAACGATCACATCGGTGTCACCGCGGACGGCCTGCAGCCAGTCACCGAACTCTTCGGCGTTGGACACGGTCGCACTCAGCGACACCAGGCGCACTGAGGGCGGGAGGTGGATGATGACTTCTTCCCAAACCGCGCCCCGGAACCGGTCTGCGAGATAGTGCACCTCGTCCATCACAACGTGCGTCAGATTTCCCAGCAGACTCGAGTCCGCGTACAACATGTTGCGAAGGACTTCCGTCGTCATGACCACGATTCGGGCACCCGAGTTGATGTTCGTGTCCCCGGTGAGAAGGCCTACCTGGCTCGTACCGTACTCCGCGACGAGCTCCTGATACTTCTGGTTACTGAGGGCCTTCATCGGCGCGGTGTAAAACACCTTGTCGCGGGCATCCTGCATGGCGAGATAGATCGCGAACTCGGCCACGATCGTCTTGCCGGCTCCCGTTGGCGCCGCGACGAGAACGCTGTTACCGCGCTCGATCGACGAGCAGGCCGCGATCTGGAACGAGTCGAGGTCGAATCGCTGGTGGGCGCGAAACGCCTCGAGCATTGGGAACTCGCTACGTGCGCGAGATGCGGCGAATCGCTCCGCCGGTGAAGGACTGGTCATCGTAAGCTACGCGGCGATCTCGGCGCTGAAGGCATCCAGTCGTCGGGCGACGGCGCGGTCGTGCAGGTGGGTGATGAGCACGGCAACGAAGTACAGGGCGATAATCGGCAGCGCGAGGGCGAACATCGAGATGATGTCTGCAGATGGCGTCACGATCGCGGCGAACACGACGACGAGCAGTACCGCAATCCGCCAGCCCTTGAGGATGGATTTCGACGCGAGAATTCCTATGAAGTTCAGGAATACGAGCACGACCGGAAGCACGAATCCAATGCCAACCGCGATCATCAGCTTGGTGATGAACGAGACGTAATCGTCTGTGCTGATGAAGGAGGTCGACTCGGCCGGGGCAAAACTAGTGAGCAGGTCGACCAGCCTGGGCAGCAGAATCCAGCCGATAGCGCAGCCAATCAGGAAAAGCGGGATGGCCGAACCGAGAAACCCGTACACGTAGCGGCGTTCACGTTTCTTGAGCCCTGGGACGATGAACGCCCACAACTCGTATAGCCAGATCGGGCTCGACACCACGATGCCCATTGTGATCGCGAGCTGGATCTCAATGTCGAATGGGCTCGTGAGCCCGGGAAAGTTCAGTTCGACGTGTCGGTGGGTGAGCTTGGCGGCCTCGGCTACCGGCGCAATGAGGAAGTTGAACACAGGACGAACCAGGAACCAGCATCCAATCGATGCGACGACGACGGCGACCGCCGCGATGACCAGCCGTTTGCGGAGCTCGACGAGATGAGCGCGAAGGCTCATTCGCCCTTCCCTGTTGTCGCTCCGCCTACGTCTAGTCGCCACCGACCCTAAGACTTCGGTGCCTGGTTGGTCGTCTCATCGGTCGACGCAGTGGAATCCGACTTGGTTGCGGCGCCGGACTCCTCGCCCTTTTTCATTTCCGCCTTAAACGCGTTACGAGACTGCCCGATCGAGCGAGCAAGCGCCGGAAGTCTGGCCGCACCAAAGAGAAGGACCACGACGGCGAGCAGAATGAGTGGGGTCCATCCGCGGAACAGGTCATCCAGCATGTGTGATGCGCTTCTTTCACTTCGAGTGCGCGCGGGTGCGCGATGCGATCATTTTACCCCGCGCGGTGCCTGGTCGACTGTAACTGCCGCGGTTCACAGGAACGCGTGCGTTACTCGTACCGCGCTGCTCCGGCGGCCGCCCACTCCCGCACGGCGGCCCGAGCGTCGGGCGGCCCGGTCACGATCGCGACCCCGGGCATACTCGCAATCAGCCGCTTAAGCCCGTGGTAGTGGGAGACGCGCACCGAGGTGTTCAGCCTGCCATCCTTCTCGACCGACACAGCGCCATCGGGAATGTAGTCGGCGAGCAGCGGCGCCGCGCTCGCCACAACATCGATCGTCACGGTGAGGTCGTCGGCGGACCCTTCGAACAGCGAGTCGGGCAGCTTGACGTCAGCCGCGCCGTGGGTAATCGGCTCGGTGGTCACCGACGGGTTCGAAATCCGGTCGAGCCGGAAGGTGCGGATTGCCTCGCGCAAATGACACCAGGCACGCAGGTACCAGTCCGCATCGAGCGATTCGACCCGCAGCGGGTCCACGCGGCGCCGCTCGCGCTCACCGCGCGAATTAAGGTAGTCAAATTCGAGCTGGACGCCGGCATCCACCGAGTCGCGGATGAGCGTGAGCGTGTCGTCCATGCCGCCGGATTGCACGGTTAGCTGGCTCGGCGTCGAGGATGCACCGCGCGACAGCTTCGCCGTGAGAGTTGCGATCGCGGTTCGATTCGCGTGCTCGGGAAGGGATGACAGATACTGGAGCCCCGCGATCAGCGCCGCCGCCTCCCGCGCCGAGAACCGCGGCGAGTCATCGATCGCCACGCGGTGAGTGAGGATGATCTGGTCATTCTCCTCGAGGTCGTCCCAGGAGATATCGAACAAGTCTTCGTGCTGGTATTGGGCCGTTTCACCCGGAATTCCGGAGACGCCGATCAGCCTGACCGCCTCGCGGATTTGCTCCTTCGTCATCCCGAAATGAGTGGCGGTCTCCTCGACGCTGACGCGATCGTGATCCATCAGGTATGGCACGAGCGACAGCAGGAAGGTGAGCTTGTCCTGCGCCTGCAGGGGCGGAATCCGGTTGGCCGCAGCCCTGGTCGTCTTCGTTTTCCTGGATCCGGCGTCAGCCATGGTCGGCCACCGTTCGCGCCAGTCGATCGTGCACCGCTGTCCTTAGCGCATCAGGAGAAAGAACCAGGACTTCGGGGCCGTACCCGGCCAGTTCGTCCGCCAGCAGATCCAGGTCCGAGTAATGGAGGGTGAGAATCGATCCTTGGACGGTGGTGTCCCTGCGCTTGCTGAGGCGCGTCGCCGCATCGGATTCGGGTTCGACTTCCACCGTCCCGGTCCGCGAATCCCACAGCCGATCGAGCTCTGCTTTTGCGGCATCCGTTGCGGATTCCGGAAAGGCCGAGTAGCGCGTGTTCGTGGTCGTGATCGGAGTGACTATCCGGCGCAGGAGGAAGTTGCGCGTGCCTGCCGCATCCTGGTCCTCACCGTGCAGGATCCACCGGCCTTCACGCTGGATGAGGGCGATCGGAGCGATCGTGCGCACCCTGGCATCCTGCTCCCCCGGTTTCAGGTACCCGAACCGTACGATGACGTGCTTGTCGAGTGCGGCGGTCAGCGGCTCGAAGGCCACATCACGCACACGCAGGCGGGGGGCGTATCCAATCACCGGTTCATCGGTGACCACGCCGAGCGATCGCAACTTCAAGATGGCGCGGCGCGACTCCCCGGAGATTGATCCTTCGCGCCACACCATGGCCGCAAGATTGAGCAGGGTGGTCTCTTCAGGCGAAAACGAGATGTCGGACGGCAGTTCGTAGTCGCCGCGCGGGATTCGGTACCGAAGATTCTGGTTGTTGCCCGATTGACCGGGCGAGTCGATCGTCTCGAGCGGAACACCGAGGTCGCGGATGTCATCCTTGTCGCGCTCGAATTGGCGTTCCAGATTCGCGTTGTCACCCGATGTCGAATACCGCTGCCGATAGCCCTGCACGGTCGACAGGATTTCGGATTTGGTCAGTCCGGCTTCCGTCGCGAGCAACGCGAGAACGAGGCTGAAAAGCCGTTCCTCGACGGGTATTCGCGATTGTGCAGCAGCTGACACGTCGGCGCTTCCTTATCGGCTAACGGGTGGTGGGACGATCGACACCCGGCCAGTGTCTGAAACCTGAGGCCAACACTAATCGCTTCTAGTAGGTCCCCAGTATGTCGTAGACGAAGATGAGGGTTTCGCCGGTCGGGTACCCCGAAGGCTCCTTGCCGCTCGGATAGGCATCCTTGGGCGGAATGACCACGAGCACCTGGCTGCCGACGCGCTGACCGACGAGTGCCTCAACCGAACTCGCGTCCAGCGTGTAACCGGCCGCGTTCTGGGTGAGGTTGTTCGACTTCACCGCGGTGATCGGGGACAGCTTGTAGTAGCGCGGCGAATGAGTCTTCCAGGTCGAGTCGAAGGTTCCCGTCGGAGCGGGATCCGTCCAGGCGATCGCCTGCACCTGCAGAAGGACCGTTTGCCCGTCTTTGACCTTTTCGCCGCTGCCTCCGCGCACCACCTCGACCTGCACCGTCTTGGGCGGCTCCTGCAGATCCAGGGTGAGACCAGGAGTTCCATCCGGTGCCGTCACCACCGACGGGAAGCCGGACTGCAGCGGCTGAAGGATGCCGACCGAGCGACCGCGGTAGCCCTTTGTGATGTCGATGATCACCACGATCGAGGTCTTGGGCGCCACATCGTTCTGCTCCGCCGTGGCTGCGGATCCGAAGTAGTCCTTGGCAGTGAGCACAGTCGCGATGCGTGAGCCGACGCGCTGGCACTCCAGCGACTTGGAGATCGTGCTCTTCAGCCCCACGGTGAGCTGCGTACCACCGCCCTTGGTGAACCCGGCCGAGGTCTTCGTCGAGCCCTGAAGAGTGCCGTCCGCGCCGGTGTAGACCGAGATCTGGGTGTCGGCGATGTCGTCGGGGCCGAGCAACAGGCCGGTGCCCTTTTTCACGTCAGAAACCTCGATGCGACTGGCGATGGTCGGGGTCGGGATCTTTGTCTTCGGGCTCTGTCCCAGCGCGCCGGGGGCGGAGATCGAATCGGATGCCGCTCCCGAGTGATACGCGGGGATACAGTTCTGCACTTCGGCGGGAAGGTCGGCGCAAGCGGCGACACTGACCACGAAGGCCGAGGCAAGAACAATCGCGGCAATCTTGCGCACGAGACCAACTTTCGAGTCGCGACCAATCACGTTCATTACTCTAACGGGTCTCCATCTTGCGTTTTGCTGATGCTCGCGGCGGATGCCGCGTCCGCCGCCGCGCGTGCCTCGCGCACGGATTTGCGCAGGCTCTTATCGCTTGCTGTTCTGTCCCCAAGTGCGCCCGGAGTCCAGACCTCGACGTCGTCATCGGAGTAGTCCGACTTGGATGCCCGCCGCGCTACCTCGGGAAGTCGCACCCCGGGTGCAAGTCGTCTCGCGGTCAGGAGAAAGCCGGTGTGGCCGATCATCCGATGGTCCGGACGAACCGCGAGCCCCTCGACGTGCCAGCCGCGAACCATGGTCTCTGCGCTGTCGGGCGCGGTGAAGCGACCGGTCGATCGGATGGCTTCGGCTGTTCGCGACAGCTGAGTGACTGTTGCGACGTAACAGACGAGCACTCCACCGGGAGTCAGTGAGCTGGCGCAGGCGTCGATGCACTCCCAGGGGGCGAGCATGTCGAGAACGATTCGGTCGACCGTCGCGTCGGTGACATCCGTCGCAAGTTCCGTTGCGAGGTCGCCCACCGTAACCGTCCAGTTGTCCGGGCGCGCGCCCAGGAACGCGGCGACGTTGGCCTGGGCGATCTCGGCGAACTCACTTCGCCTCTCAAACGAATGCAGCGATCCCCCCGGCCCGATGGCGCGCAGGAGCCACAGTGAGAGAGCACCGGACCCGACGCCGGCCTCGACGACGACTGCGCCGGGAAACATGTCTCCGGCGCCAAGAATCTGGGCGGCATCCTTCGGGTAGACGATCGCTGCGCCCCGCGGCATCGACATGACGAAATCGGTGAGCAGCGGCCGGAGGGCCAGGTACTCAATGCCGTTGTTGCTCGTAACGATGGAGGCGTCGGGCGCCCCGATGATCGAGTCGTGTTTCAGGATGCCCGTGTGCGTGTGGAACTCGGCACCTGCCTCCAGGGTGATCGTGTTCAGCCGTCCCTTTGGCCCGGTGAGCTGCACGCGGTCGCCCGTGCGAAACGGACCGCTCTGACGCCTAATCGCGCCGCTCATGCCGGGGTCGCCGATCGACTGCCCCGTCGCGCGTCTGCGAGCACCATGCTCAGGTCTTCAACGGTGTGGCCGGCAAGAGTCGGCCAGATCACGAATCCGCCGCCCGGAGGAAGCGGCACGTTGAGGGGAACACCGATCGTCGCGGCTCCGGACGCGGATGCGGAGGTGACGCCGGGTGATGAGTCCTCGATCGCGACACAATCCGAGGGATTCACGCCGAGCAACTCGGCGGCGCGGAGATACGCCTGTGGATGCGGTTTGCTGTGTTCGACATCATCGCCCGCGATGATCACGTCGAACGCGGCGAAATCGATGGCGGCCGCAACGACGTGAGCGAGCTTGCCAATCGACATCGTCACGAGCGCGGTCGGGATTTCGGCGGCGCGCAGTGCCAGAAGCAACTCCCGCGCGCCAGGTCGCCACGGCAGACCGCCCGACTTCACTCGTGCGAGCACGATGTCGGTGAGCCGGTTGATGATCTCGTCCTCGCCCAGTGCGACGCCCCGCGACTGCATCACACGTGCCGAATGCCACAGCCCCTGGCCCACGAGGGTGAGCGCTTCCTCGTGACTCCAGGTTCCGCCGTAAGACTCGATGAGCTGCGTCTCGGCGTCCATCCAGTACGGCTCGGTGTCAACGATGGTGCCGTCCATGTCCCAGAGCACGGCGGCGGGAGCATCAGTCACAACCCCCGATTCTACGTTGGGGCGTCGGCACCGAACGCAACGATGTGCGACGACTGCGCCTATCCTTGAATGAGAAAGCGCGTTCGAGTGAATGCGCGAAGCGAAGGATTCTCAGTGCCGCAAACCTCCAGTTTCACGACGGGACGGGTTCTCGTCGTGGCGTTCGAGGGTTGGAACGACGCGGGCGAGGCGGCGAGCGGCGTCGTACAGACCCTGCGCGATGAGCTGGACGTCCACCCCATCGCCGAGGTCGACCCCGAGGACTACTTCGACTACCAGTTCAATCGCCCGACGGTGGAAACCGACGAGGACGGCAACCGGATACTCGTCTGGCCGGGTGTGAGCATCTACGGGCCGGCACAGCCGAGCGCAGCGCCGGGCGCCGCGATCTACCTGCTCCTCGGCACGGAGCCGTCCCGCGGTTGGAAGACGTTTACCGAGGAGGTTTTCGAGGTCATCGAGGATGCCGAAATCACCGGCATTGTCTTCCTCGGCGCGATGCTGGCGGATGTCCCGCACACCCGGCCGATCTCCGTTTTCACGAGTAGCGAAAACGCCGAGGTGCGCGACTCGCTCGGGATCGAGAAGAGCAGCTACGAGGGTCCGGTCGGCATCCTCTCGGTGTTGTCCGCCGCCGCCGACAAGGCAGGCATCGCCACGATCTCGATCTGGGCATCCGTACCGCACTATGTGCACAACTCGCCGTCGCCGAAAGCCACGCTCGCGATCATCGAACGCCTTGAGCAACTCATCGACGTCGTGATTCCACGCGGAGAGCTCGTCGAAGAGTCGGCGGCCTGGGAAAACGGGATCGATGCACTCGCGGGCGACGACGAGGAGATGGCTGCCTACATCGAGCAGCTCGAGCAGGCCCGAGACACAGTGGACTCACCAGAGGCGAGCGGTGACGCGATCGCCGAGGAGTTCGAACGTTATCTGCAGCGCAGGGACGGGCGCGACGGCCGCGGCTCTGCCGGCGACGACCCCTGGCGTCCGCAGGCCCCGTAGTTCGTCTCGCCCGCTTCGGACCAATCGCCCTCAGGGCTCAGAGTCGGATGCCCAGTAGCGCGTCGATTGTCTCGACGTCTCCGCTGGTAGCGCGCACACCGGCTGACGCCACCAGGTCAACCGCCGCAACAGCTCCTGGCGTGTCCAAATCGTTCGGGAGGATCTCGCGAAGCGCGTCCTTGAGGGTGTCGGAGTCGCCGTCGACTGGATCCTTCGCCCAGGAGCGCCATCGCTCGAGCCGCTGCGCGGCCGCGGCCAACAGCCCGTCGGTCCACTCCCAGTTTTCACGGTAGCGTTCCGCCAGCAAAGCCAGCCGGATGGTCCGGCCATCTGTACCCTCCTTGATGAGGTCACTCACGAAAACGAGGTTGCCAAGCGACTTGCTCATTTTCGCGCCCCGATATCCCACAAGTCCGGTGTGCGCGTAAATGCTCGCCAGCGGGATACCGGTGAGAGCAATGGTGTGGCCGGCGGTGAACTCGTGGTGCGGGAAGATCAGGTCCGAACCCCCACCTTGAACGGTGAGCGGAAGATCCAGGAACTCTGCCGAAATCACCGAACACTCGATGTGCCAACCGGGCCTACCCGCCCCGACAACACTTTCCCAACTCGGTTCGCCAGCTCTCGCTGCGCGCCACAGCAGAGGATCGAGCGGATCGCGTTTGCCTGGCCTCTCGGGATCGCCGCCGCGCTCCGCACTCAGCACGAGCATGAGCGCGCGGTCGTAGTTCGATTCCGATCCGAGATTCCACGGTCGAGCGGCCGCAGCAGCAGCACTGTCAAAATAGAAGTCGCCGCCGAGGGTATACGCGAAACCATCGTCTGCCAGTTGCCTGACCGCATTCGCAATCTGCGGGATTCGCTCTGTCACCGCGATGTAGTGATCCGGTGGGATGATTCCCAGCGCCTCCATGTCGTGGCGAAAGCGGTCGGTCTGCGACGCAGCGAGCTCTCGCCAATCGATGGCACTGGCCAGCGCGCGCTCGAGCAACGGGTCGTCGACATCCGTGGAATTCTGCACGTACGCCACATCGAATCCGGCATCCAGCCAGAGCCGGATCAGGGTGTCGAAGGCCAGGTACGTTGCGGCATGGCCGAGGTGAGTCGAGTCGTACGGAGTGATTCCACAGACGTAGAGGCTAGCGATGGCGGCGGGCTTCGCTTCGACCAGTTGCGCGGTTTCCGTGTCCCAGATGCGCGGCGCAATGCCGTGTCCGGTGAGCCGCGGAATTTCGGGGCGGCGCCAGGACTTCACGCTACGAAGCGTACGCGATCAGTACTTGGTGAGAAGGTCGGCGAGCACGCGTCTGCCGAACACCAGCGCATCGAGCGGGACCCGCTCGTCGACCCCGTGGAACATGGCGGGGAAATCCAGCTCGGCAGGCAGCTGGAGCGGCGCGAATCCGTACCCGGTGATACCGAGTTTCGCGAGTGCCTTGTTGTCGGTGCCTCCGGACAGTAAATAGGGAAGCACCGGTGCTCCCGGGTCCGCCGTCTGCAGCGAGCTGACCATCGCATCCACAAGGGGGCCTTCAAAGGGGTTCTCGAGGCCGATGTCGCGATGCATCACCTGGATTTCGATATCCTCACCGACGAGTGACGCGATCTCAGCCAATACTGCATCCTCTTCACCGGCCAGGGTTCGAATGTCGATCAGTGCGCTTGCTTCGTCGGGGATGACGTTGTGCTTGTAGCCCGCGGTCAGGACTGTCGGGTTGCTGGTCGTGCGAAGCGAGGCCTGGATGAAGCCGGCCGCAGTGCCCGTGCTGAGCACGACCTCGTCCGGCCCGACCTTCGAGACGTCCGCGCCCATGATCCTCGCGAGCTCGCCTACAAGCTCCTCGGTCGTCGACGTGAGGTGAACGGGCCAATCGTGCCGACCAATCTTCGCGACGGCCTCGGCGAGTTTCGTGACGGCGTTGTTATGGATGACACGGCTCCCGTGGGCAGCGGTGCCCGTGGCGACCAGCCTGATCCACAGGAGCGCCTTTTCGCCGGTCTGCAACAGGTAGGCGCGCGTGCCGTTCAGGTGCACAGAGTATCCGCCGACTTCACTGATGGCTTCGGTGGCTCCCGCGAACAGTTCCGGATGGTTGTCGACGAGGTAGTGCGAACCGAACACGCCGCCGTTCTCCTCGTCCGAGAAATAGGCGATGATGAGTTCTCGCCGAGGCTGGCGGGCGGATCCGAGGATGTCGGTCAGTGCGCCGATCATCATTGCGTCCATGTTCTTCATGTCGACCGCGCCGCGCCCCCAGAGCATGTCGTCGCGCACGACTCCCCCGAACGGATCGACGGACCAGTTCGCGGGATCGGCGGGGACGACATCCGAGTGTCCGTGAACGACCAGAGCCGGCAGGGTCCGGTCGGTCCCGGGGACGCGAGCGATTACGGATGTTCGCCTCGGCGCCGCGTCTACATAGGTGGTCTTGAGCCCCAAAGCCTCCAGCTTTGCGCCGAGGTACTCTGCGGCTTCGGTTTCGCCTTTCGAGCGCCCTTCGCCGTAGTTGGTGGTGTCGATTCGAATGAGGTCCTGGGCGATTGACGCGGTCTCCTCGAGCATGAATCAACGCTATCTCGTGGTTCGGGTTCAGGGAGCGATAGTGCTAATGTCGTACGTCGGCAGGAACCCCAAAAGGTTGCTGTCGCCTGCGCGCGGATGGCGGAAATGGCAGACGCGCTAGCTTGAGGTGCTAGTGCCCGTATAGGGCGTGGGGGTTCAAGTCCCCCTTCGCGCACGAAAGGTAAATGGGCGTCCCGCAGGGGTCGCCCATTTACCTTTCGGGCTCGTAGGTGCCGCGCGAACCCTTCGTGGGGCCCGATCGGAGCAGCCCGAAATCTTGCGCAGCAAGATTTCGGCGGTACCGGTTGGGAGTCAAGTCCCCCTTCGCGCACAAACCGAAACGACGTCACGCAAGGGGCGTCTTTTCGATTTTGATACCACAGGCTGCTTCACGGGCCGAGCCAATAAGCTGGGGCACTGCATCCCGCTCATCCTTTAACCTCAAGGAGCCACCCGTGAGCCAGTCCCGTGCCCAGTCGCGAGCACAGTCGCGCGCGGCGGCCTCCCGAAAATCGAACCGCCGCCTGATCGTCACGCTCGTGGTCTGTGTCGTCGTCGTCCTGCTGGTGCTGCTCGTCGGAATTGCGGTTACCAAGAGCACCTCATACACGGCCGCTGAAACCCACGTGCTTGCTTCGATCGCCGCGTCTCGGGTAGCTGCGATTGTCTCAGCCTCGCTTGCTCTGAATTGGATCTTCAGCCCGCCAATCGCCGCCATTGTCGGAGTGGTTTCTGCTGTGGTCATTTTCGTGGTTACCCGACGGTGGTTGACCGTGCTGCATTTCGTACTCCTCGTCCTCGGGACGTGGTTGTCGAGCGAGGTAATCAAGGTGATCGTGCACCGCCCGAGGCCGCAAGCCGGAGTCGCGGACACCCTTGTTCCCAACCCGGATCCCGACAGCTACCCAAGCGGGCACGTCTGCTTCGCGGTGGGACTCGGCTTTGCCATCCTGATTCTCGTCATGCGATCACGCGCGCGGGCGATTGTCGCTGTCCTCGCGATCCTGCTCGCACTGGCGACAGCGGTCAGCCGCATCTACCTCGGAATCCACTACCCGACCGATGTGGTCGCGTCGTTGGTATTCGCTGCCGCCGCATTTGTGGCGATCGAGGCGCTCTGGCGGCGGTTCGTCGAATCCGCGCCCGCTGCTTCGGAGTCGGTTAGCACATCGTTCTAGCTGGCGTAGTCCGCCGTGACCAGGATCGGCATGTGGTCAGAGAGACCCTGCATGAGCGTCTCGACCCGATCGATTCTCAGCCCCATCGAGGTAGCGAAATCGAAGTGACCCTTGAAAAACTTGTAGCGCGTGTAGGTGCGCGTTTCGCTCAGAGTCAGGTCGTAGCCGTTCTCGGCAACGTGTTCGCTCAGGCCCTTCTTGAACCACGGATAGTTGTAGTCGCCGACCATTAGTGCTGGCAGCCCGTCGCCGAGTACCCGCAGCTCAGAGTGCGCAGCGCGAATCTGATCGCGACGCAGAGAGTTCAGAGCGGTCAGCGGCGCCGCGTGAAACGACGCGACGACTAGTTCGCGATTGGCCTCGTTATCGATCAGCCGCGCGCCGAGAAGTCGCTCGTGTGCTGGAGCGAGGATGCGGTCATGCAGGGACTTCTTCAGGGCGAACGTGCCCGACTTCACAGCCGTGAAGCGGCTCTTGCGGTAATAAAGTGCGAGGCCGAGCCGGTTGAGTTTGGTGGAGTCTGCGAGCGTCAACTCACCCACCTCATCCGGCAATTGAGCGCTGTCGCACTCCTGCAGGCACAGAACGTCAAGGGAGTTGTTCTCCACCAGATCGACGACTTCGGAAGCCGCCTGGTTCTCGCGGAGGTTGTAGCTGATGACACGAATCACTAATTGGTCTCCGCTGTAGGAAAAGAACACCTGCCTCAAGAGCATAGGTGCACCAGCTGCATTCGCCGTTCGCGCGCGGGTTGCCTCATCCACGCCGCGCGTAACCCCGATCGTCGCCACGACACGAGCCCTGTCCTAAACTCAGTTACTCGAGGGACGCGTTCGTAACGAGCGCGATGGTAGGTGACGGGAGTTCGCGCGTGAGCGTCGATGACGGTGATTCGGGCGTGCTGGCCGGGTGGTACCCGGACCCGGCAAACCCTTCGCGTCTTCGTCGCTGGGATGGAGCCCACTGGACGCGGGACGTGATTCTCGCCCCACAGGAAGACGCCGGCGGGTTCGTGCCTCCTCCGCCCGCTCCGGAGCCCCCCGAGTCTCTCGCACCGCCGCCTGCCCCCGAGCCACCGCAGGCTGCCGCATCGGCCAGGGTGCCGCCCCCTGGGCCGGTTCCATCGACTCCGCCGCCGCCCGCTCCTGGCCCTGTCCCGGCAGCACCTGCCGCAACATCAGCACCAGCGCCGGCGGCGACCGCCGCCGCGTCCTCTCCTCTGGCCAGCGCGCAGAACGGCCCTGCTTCCACTGCGCCACAAATGGGTGGGCAGCCAGCACGCGCGCAGACGGGACCGGTTTCGCTGCCGGACTGGGCCAATCTGCCGGGACTGACCCTCCCGCCGGACCTGAGCAGCATTGATGGTGGGGAGCAAAACTCGGTTCTCCCGCCGCCGACGTTCGAGGAGCCGAAGGAGCTCTCCGCGCCGAGCTGGAAACCACCACCAATTCTCGCTCCGCCGACATTCGAACAGACGCCAGAAGAGCCCCCGGTGCCCGAAACCGTTCGCCCGGCTCCCGACCTGCCGCCGCCGGCAGCGCCGCAGCGTGGTCGCACTCCAGGGTCGGAAACCTATGCCCCACCCCCGGCCGGTGGGCAGTACAACGTTCCGCCGCCGCCCGGCGCACCGCACATCCCCACCGGCGGGATGCTGCCGCCGTCCTCGCTGGTGAGCTCGGGCGTCGCCGCAGCCGCATGGTCATCGCCTTCACCGGTCGCGCCCTCCGAGCTGCCGCCGGTTGAGTACGAGACCCTGCCTCGCACGTCTGCGGTCCGCACGGCTACAGTTGCGATCCGGGGCGCGCTCACGATCTGGGCCTGGCTGATCGCCCTGCTGCCTCTCATCCAGTTCGCAGGCGTGTATCTGGCTTTCGCGGAATTGAATGTTGTCTTCGCCCCCGGGATGCAATGGGGAATCCTGGCCGCTCCCGCCGCCCTCGGCATGCTGTTTGCGATTGGCGATAGGCGGCGGCTCACCGCTCTTGGCGCGCAACGCCCTCCCAGTCCCGTTCTGGCGGTCATCCCCCCGATCTATCTCCTCACGCGGGCGATCGAGGTCGGTCGATCCGGGGTTGCGACCCTCCTCGTTTGGCTGGTTTTGCAGGCGGCCGCCGCAGCGGGGGTCTACTACCTGCTTCCGCACTTGGTCACCGTTGCCCTGCGCGCGATGGAATAGCCAGCGGCGGTTCAGCTCGGCTTTGGCCGCATCGGCCCGTGGATAGACTGCTCGATATGCCGGTAATTTCGGTCGTGATCCCCGCTCTCAACGACTCAGAGATGCTGGCGACCTGCCTTGAGGACCTTGCTGCGCAGACCCGATTGGCAGACGAGATCGTCGTAGTCGACAACGGCAGCACCGATGACACCGCAGAGGTGGCGCGTCGTGCCGGTGCGCGAGTCGTAACCGAACCGCGTCGAGGGATTCCCGCGGCCACGGCAGCGGGATTCGATGCCGCTCGCGGAACGATCATCGGCAGGCTGGATGCGGATTCACGACCCCCGACCAATTGGCTCGCCGAGATTGAAGCGCGGTTCAACCAGGATCCCGACCTGGCCGCTCTCACCGGCCCCGCGGAGTTCTACGGAGCCAACCGCGTTGTCCGCCGCCTTGGCGAGGTGCTCTACATCGGTGGGTTCTTCTGGTCGATGAGCTGGTTGCTCGGCCATCCGCCTCTGTTCGGCTCCAATTTCGCGATCACGGCCGCGGCCTGGAGCAGAATCCGGCTGACCTGTCATCGGGATGTTCGCGAGCTCCACGATGACCTCGACCTGAGTTTTCAGTTTCGACCGGGAATGCGAGTCGAATACGATCGCGATTTGCGGGTTGCTGTTTCTGCACGGCCTTTCGGGTCGCTTCGTGGTCTTCTCCGACGCATCTACTGGGCTTACACCACCGTTGCCACCAACGCGCGAGAGCAGCCGCCGCTTGCGCGACGAGCCGAACGCAAGTCCTGGGATCGTCGGCACTCGGCCGCCGACGCGACGTTTGTCGGCGAGGATGCGGAATCCGAGGACTTTGGCAGCGCAGAACTCGGTACCGACTGACCGCACACGGTCAGGACTCGCGCGCGTAAAGTCCCAGCAGGTCGCGCACGAGTTGGTGCGGCGAAGTTTCGCAGGGGCTGTGCCCGGCCGGATAGACGGCCAGTTCCGCCCCGATCGACACGGCGAGCGCTCGATGCAGCGCCGTCGGCCAAAGGTCGTGTTCCCCCACCGCAACGAGCTTTGGGATCGCAATCGCCCCGACTTCTGCCTCGAGATCGGGTGCCGCTTTCATGAGCGAGATGATGTCGGCAACACTTTGTCGCCTCGTAAACCGGAATCTGTCGCGAACAAACCTCAGACGCCCCGGTGGTACGTGAACGAAATTACGTTCGACGCCCCAGATCATCAGAGCGGCGCCGACGCGACCGGTGGTGAATCCGGAGATCCAGCCGATTCGTTTGACTCCCCGAAACCCCTGGCCCGACTGGGGTGGTGCGCTCAGCAGTGTCAGGCTAAGGAACAAGTCTGGTCGTGATGCGAGAGCGAGTTGGGCAACCGTGCCCGCGAACGAATACCCGAGGACGTGAGCGGCACCCGGCACCGACTCGAGCACGGCGACGAGATCGTCAACAAATAGCGCATGGTCATAGTGAGTCCGGGGTGGGTCGAGGTTCTCCGGTCCGGCTGCCGCCGATTCGTACTGACCGGCCATGTCATAGGCCAGAACGTGAAATCCCGCTGCGGCCAGCAGCGGCAGCATCAGGATGAAATCCTCTTTCGATCCCGTGACGCCCGGAACCAATACGACCTCGGGATCCCCCGTCTTGCCGGCTTGCAAGACAGCCAGCGAGCCGCTCGGTGCGGCGAAAGCCGAGCGAGTCACGCCGTCCGGAAGAACCGTCCAGTCGATGTCGGGAAGGGCCAGGTCACGGGCCACGGCATCGTCGATGGCGTCGGAAGGCACCCAAACAATCTAGGGCGCGCCCGGGTGCTTCGCGAAACCAGAACCTTCGTCCCGGTCGCGGCTCGGCGCTCAGGCATTCGGGAATCGCTCGGGTAGTCTCGATCCGCCAGAACTGTGAGGGATATCCAATGAGCAACGCGTCGGGGCCGCAAACGCCAGCCGGTTGGTTTCGCGACCCCGGCGGCACCGACCAGCTGCGGTGGTGGGATGGTACGGCATGGACCGGTCATCTGGCGCCGGCACCGGCACCCACTCCGCAACCGGTGTCGCAAGCTCCCGTGACCGTTCCCGTGATGGCAGCACCGACGTTCACGCCGACAACTACCGTTGTGCCGACGGCTCAGGCGGATCCGACTGAGCGTCCCTACGTGCCCTTCCAGAACTCATGGGGCAGCACCAGCGGTGGCACTGGGCCCGGAGAGTTCGCTCGCCCGCTCCAATGGAACACGGGCGGCGCCTGGTTCCTGGCGACCAGCATGCTGTGGAGCGGCATCGTTGCTACCCTCATCGTCGTCGGCTACGTGCTCGCGTTCGGAGTGAGCCAGGTGACCTTGCTCACGGCTACCGGCACCCTGACCGAGATCGAAGCCGGTACGGCCGTCATCCTCCTTCTTCTGCTGCTCCTGGGGGCCATGCGCGATCGTTCTCGTCTCCGGCAGTTCGGATACCTGGAGTTGACCTCGCCGTGGTGGATCTTGTTGGTCGCCCCGCTCGTCTATCTGATCATCCGAACCATCCGCGTTCGTCGAGAGTCAGGCCACGGCGTCGCGCCCCTGGTCTTTTTCCTGGTGAGCTATGTCGCCGTCATCGTGCTCGGTGTCGTGGCGGCCGTAGCAATCCCGGCCTTCCTGGCCACCAGGGGCGGCTTCGGTAACGCCGCAATAGATACGGCAAATGCCACCAGCCTCGCATCGGGGATCACCTCGGGAATGGATAAGAACGGCGGAAACTACTCGGTAAACTGCGCGCCGTTCGCCGAGCCAAAGACCAATCCGATTGACGTGACCTGCACGGCGGTCGACATCGCGTCGAAGGTTTCACACACACTCGAGATCGAGATCGATCCGGGCACCGGGGGCGGTCAGCCGACCGTGAAGCTGCTGAGCGTCACGCCGCCGATCAGCCAGTGAACTAGTCCTTCGTAGTCAGCGCGGCAAGCAGCACAGTGCCGTTGGGGCTTCCGAGACCCGTGCAGGCGTCCCAGCCGGCTCTGGCAGCGAAGGCGCCGTTACTGCCGGAGGTGATGTCCCGGAACCCCGATTTCACCGTGTACAACGTCGGTTGCATGAGGCCGAAGGGCGCCCCATTCGCCTGAGCCAGCCGCGCGATCAGCGCAGCCCAAAGCGGGGCTACGGCGCTGGTTCCCCCGTAGACGGCGCGACTGCCGTCGACGAGTACCTCGTAGCCGGTTTCGGGATCGGCGTTGCCCGCAACATCCGGTACTCCGCGGCCGCCGGATCCGTTCTCCGTTGGCACTCCGACACCCTCCTGCCAATCGGGCAGTTCGAAAACATCACTAACGCCACCACCCGTCGCACCACCGGTAGCACCGTCGTTCCAGACAGTCTCGCTGGTGATCGTGTCCCCGGTGCTATGGAGGCTGGTGCCGCCGCAGGCGAGTGCATGCGGACTGGATGCCGGGAAGTCAGCGTGATTGCTCGAATCCGTCGCGCCATCCGAACTACCGTTGTCACCTGCCGCGGCCGTAACGGTGACGCCGAGAGCGACCGCGTCGAGCAGGGCGTCGTCGAGTGCGGTTCGAGCCTGGTCCGACCACTGGTCCTCGCTTTGGCCCCAGCTGATGCTCATCGTCGTCGGCGCGGGAGTCGCGTGTGCGGCCGTCGCTACCGCATCCACGAAGCCGTCGTCGGTGTTGGGAGCGAAATACACCAGGAATCTCGCGGCCGGTGCGAGCGCCCCGGCCACCTCGATGTCGAGAAGCACTTCGCCATCGGCCCCGGAGGGATCCGTGCCGGGCACGTTGGTTGCACCGTCGACACCAACGGCGTCCACCTGGGGACCTGGCACATTCAGGCTGGAGAAATAGGTGTCAAGGTCGCTCTTCTCGAAACCACCGCCCAGCTCGATGATGGCGATGGTTGGCCGGATCCGTCGGTTCCCGCAGGGAAGCCGTACAGGTCACCGAGCTGAAGCGGTGTGTAGCTGACCGACGAGGCCGAACTGCTCGACACGCGGAACTGCGGCCTGGCCTGCGGGCGATTGTCGAGTCCAAGGACCGCAGTAATCGCCCCGGCAAGCGCCGCGGGAACACTGAGTCCGCCGGTGCGAACTCGATGCGAAGTGAACCCGGCCCCGTCTGGAGCACTGGTCGTGCTCACCGACAGGGAAGTACCGAAGACCCGGCTCATGATCGCAACCGAGCCGGCGATGCGGATCCGCCTTGACGCGGCATCGGTGGCGATAATCCTCAGGCCCAGACCGCGAAGCGTGGATTCGACGAGGGAGACATCCGAGGGGTCGGCACCGAACTCGGCGGCCAACCTGGCAGAGGTACGAACCTGGCCCACGGCATCCTCCGTCGACATTGGCGCGCGCCGCCGGAGGATGATCGTGGCCTCGATGACGGTGTCGCTGGAGATCTCCACGCTCGCCGGCGACAGTGCGGTTGGCGACGGTCGATCGCTGCCCGGCAGCGGAACGAGGTCTAGTGGATGTTCTGAGCCCGAATCAGTCATCTATCCGGTCTACTCCCAATTGCTGACCGGAACCACGACTTATCCACAGCTAGACGATTCTCGCGTTCGGCGCGCGCTCGCAAGCAAACATCCAGTCACTCGACGTAGCGTGGAGCCATGCACATCACCGAGATTCCCGTCACGACGATCGACGGCGAAGAAACCACGCTCGCTCCGCACAAGGGCAAGGTCATGATGATCGTCAACGTCGCATCGCGCTGCGGGCTTTCTCCCCAGTACGAGAAGCTCGAACAGTTGCAGAAGAAGTACGGCGATGCCGGATTCACGGTGCTCGGGTTTCCCAGCAACCAGTTCCTTCAGGAACTCGGGAAGAACGAAGCGATCAAAGACTATTGCGCCACGACGTGGGGCGTCACCTTCCCCATGTACGACCGGGTCAAGGTGAACGGCAAGAACGCGCATCCGCTATACGCGGAACTCACCAAGACCGCGGACCATGCCGGGCACGCGGGCAAAGTCTCCTGGAACTTCGAGAAGTTCATCGTCACGCCGGATGGCAAGGTGCACCGCTTCCGCCCGAAGGTGGAGCCCGATTCTCCCCACATCATCAAGCTGATCGAGTCCTCGCTGCCCACGAAGTAGCCGAGTGCCACGATATGCCGAAAACACTTAGCCACGATGTTGACGCGCATCGTTACGTGCTGCGCATTGACGACGACTTGGTTGCCGCGGCCGACTACGTCGTTTCCGGATCGACCATCTCGTTCAATCACACGTTCACAAACCCAAAGCTACGAGGCAAAGGCTACGCCGCGGAAGTCGTCGAATTCGCGATGAACGACGTCGAAGCATCGAGCGATCGACGGGTGATTCCGATGTGCTGGTACGTCGGCAAGTGGTTCGACGAGCACCCGGAGCGCTCGGGGCTGCTGAGCCGATAACCTGTGACCGTCGATCAGCCGACTACGAGCGCTGGAACCACGGCGGATAGACCGAGATCTTCGGTGTGTACTCGTGACCGGCGACTGTTTCGCGAACTGCCGCTCGAACCTTGTCGTTGGCAACTCCGATGAGGGTGATCAGGTCAATCGGCACTTCGCCGAAAACGAGGAACTCCGCGTCAAGCAGAGAACCAGCACTGTCATCGGCCCGGAGTCTTCCCAGCAGGCGTTCTGTGTCCTCACGGGTCGCGGCGAAACGCGTGTAGGCGCCCTCGGAGTTCCCGTCCGCAACCACCAGCTCAAGCCCGTGATCGATCACCTGCCGGATCGTGCTGACCAGGAACACGAAGTCTGTCGCATCCGACGCCGCGGCCAACGCGCCAAGACGCGGATGCGGAACGCCATCGCGCAGTGCCTGCCAGAGACGCGCATCCGGCGCCAGAAAGAAGGGTACGTATTCATCGAGCGCCCGACCCGTTGTGCCCGGCGCCGGTGTGGCTGAGCGTTCGCTCCTGAGGTCGGGAGCGGAAATGTCCACAGCCGGGGTTGCGCCCGCGACCAGTGCCGCACGCGCAAGGATGCCGGGAAGATTTCTGACGTGGGTCACGTGGTAGATGCGCTGCTCGAGCACCGACGGCAACGGCTGACCGGTTCGTGCGCCTCGCGTCGGCGGCCTCGCGCCTCGTGTGGGAACGCGCGATGACGCCGGTGCCCGCGTGCGAGTCGCCTGCCGGACCGGCCGCTCGGACTGTGGGACGACTTTGGGAAAGCAGATCGCACACATTCCATCGGGGAATCCGTGGATACATTCGTCGCTCACGTGCGGCCCTTTCGTGCGCAACCCGATCCAGGACCGGTCGAACATCGCTGAGCCTTCTAGGCTACGCGGTACGCATCTCAGTCGCCGTGCTCACGGCACGCCGACGACCGTGGTCGCTCCCAGATCGACCACCTCGCCGTATCCTCGATGTGCGTGAAGACGCGATCGATGGGCGCCCGCACGCGGCCCGGATTGAGCTTGGAAGGGATCATCGATGTCCGATGGTGTGAACTCATCCGGCCAGGGCATCTCGGGTCCAATTCCGGCGGGCTGGTACCCGGATCCGGCCGGCGGCACTGGGAAGCGCTGGTGGGATGGGACCCAGTGGACGCACAATACCCAGGAGCCAGAGGAAGCGCCCGCACTCGCCACGTTCGGAAATTACGTGCCGGTGGAGCAGCGTTCCGCGCGCCCGATCCCCACTGCGGATGCCGGCATTGCCTACACCCGGTCCTCCTGGTGGCTCGCGTTTTCACCGATCTGGATCGTCGTGCCCCAGACGATTGTGGTCGAAGCCATCATGTCGGTCGCGACTCCCCCTGCACCCCTGTCGTCGTTTGTCCCCGGACTCGTCCTGCTTAACGTCGTGGTCTGGGTCGCCCTCGTGGTACTCGCGTTCGCCGATCGAACCAAGCTGGTCTCGCTGGGCAATGACTCGGCGGCATCGCCGTGGTGGACGCTGCTGACGCCTCTGGCCTATCTCATCGTCCGGGCTCAGCACGTGCGACTCTACGCGATGGGTGGATGGGCGTCCGTCGTGTGGTTCTGCATCGCATTGGTCGTCACGCCAGCACTTGCCCTTGCCGGCCTGTTTGCGGCGTACGGGATCTTCGCGAATTAGACTCCTGCGGCCGAAAGGCTAGACGAATCGAACCGCCGCCAGCAAACGAGTACGGATCTCGAAGAGCTCGGAGCCACCGACGGCCGGGGTTCCCGGCAGTCCGTCTCGCATCAACTCCTGAAGTCGTGAGCGTGCCACCAGCGCGGTCGGCACTGAACGGATGCGGCCGGCCAGCGTGAGCCCGGCATCGGTGTCGGCGTCCGGCACCACGATAACCAGTGCGTCGAACCGCACCCGCGTCGCCCGCGAAACGGATCGCGCGCGAGCTGCGAGCGACGCGAACGGGCGTTCGCCCGATCCGAGCGTCGGCCCGACCAGCTCACCCTTGCGCACCCGCACTTCGCCTCCCCAGTCCTCAGACAGAATCGCGTAGAGGCCGGTGGGCCCGAGGACGATGTGATCGATCTTGTCCTCGGGGTTGCTCGACGAGGCGACGTCGTGCCACAGCGTGAATGCGATTCCCAACGGCGTCAGCCCGGTGGCCGTGGATTCTTCGGCGATGGCGTCGGCCAGGACATGCCGGATTTCGCGAGGCGCGGAGCGCACGATGGCCGGGTCATAGGGATTCGGCAGGTCCACTCCCCTGCCGACCCATTCGCGAATCGTCGCAAGGTAGCGTTCACGCCGCCAGCCGCCAGGATGCCCGTGCGATCTGGCGCCCGGACGGGTGTCTCGTCGCGGCGTCGGAGCTCCCGCTTCGAAGGTCTCGTGAACGGTCGAACGGCTGCGTCCGGCGTCATATAGCGCTCGGCTTGCTGACGTTCCCACGCGCTCCCATGCCAGCTGCACGGCCATGAACTCGGCCGCTCGTCCACCCGTGTCGGGATGAGTCTCTCGAAGGCGACGGCGATAGGCACGCCGAAGCTGGACATCCGATGCGGATGCGGCGACGCCGAGCACCTCGTACGGGGTTGCGGCCATCGGAGATTCGGGCATCCGTTTTTCTATCGATCGATCCAAGGACGAGAGCAAATCTAACTCAATAGAGCTCCACGTTCCCGATGGTCGCCGCCACGATCCCGACGCACACAACGCCGATGATGGCGATGGCGATCATGAGGATGGCAAGCGTCGCCAGCATTCCCCTGCCAGGGCGCGCATTGACCCGAACGATGATCATCGCGGCATAAAGGCCCACGATCGTGCAAATGCCGATCAAGGCGACTCCCGACGGTGGTTGGCCGAGGAGGGGGATCTGGACCGCCACCGCAATCAGGGCCAGAATGCCGCCGAGGATCAGCCAGCTGCGACCAGATGACGTGGTGAGCGACGGCTGGTCACGGACGCGGGGTGAGGTACCGATCGGTTCCGCCCGCCTACGCCTGCTCATCACCCGTTCCCGTCGAGACCGCCTTCGCGGAGCCCATCTCGACAGCGTAGCCTGAGCCCGGTGAGCCTCGACGAGAACCAGCCGCGGGCTTCGGGGGCGGTAGCTCTGCGCATCGCGATCGTTCCCGGCGTTACTCCCGGCAAGTGGACACGGCGCTGGCAGGAGCGCCATCCCGATATCCCGTGCGAGATTGTGCGCATCGACGACGCAAACGGACGTGCCGTGCTGGACTCGGGCCGGGCGACGGCGAGCTTCCTGAGACTGCCAGTGGATCGAGACGGGCTCAGCGTCATCCGCCTCTATTCCGAGGTTCCCGTTCTCGTCGTTTCTCGCGACTCCATCTTGTCGAGCCGAGAATCCCTGACGTCCGCAGAGATAGCGGAGTTGCCGGGTGTTGTGAGCTATCCGCCGGAGGGCTCCGTGAAGGATGCCGTTGCCCTCGTCGCGGCGGGGGTCGGAGCGCTGGCTCTCCCCCACTCGGTTGCTCGGCTGCACGCCCGAAAGGATGTGGTTGCCATCCCGGTCACGGATTCGACCGAGACCGAGGTTGCGATCTGCTGGCTTGCGGATGAGACGACCAATGTCATCGAGGAATTCGTCGGCATCGTCCGTGGCCGAACGGCTGCGAGTTCGCGGTCTGTAGTGCCTCCGGTGAAGCGAGGTAAGCGGCGGGGCCGTTAGTCGGCGAACAGAAGCTCGGGCACCATCGCGTCGATCTGGCGACTCCATTCGCCTGGCGTCCTGCGGGATGCCTTCGATGGACCGGCTTCGGAGAGAAAGTCGATCAGTCTGCGAATGTCCGCGTGTTCGAGTTCCAGCCCGTCGCGCGGGTCAAGGCGATCGAGCCACTGATCGCGGCTGGCACGCCATTCCTGCGTTGTGCCAGCGGCACCACTCGGATGATCTGCTGCCCGCAGGATGGCACGCAAGCGAGTTGCGAGGTGTTCTGACAGACTCGAAGTCACTCCTCGAGCGTAATGTTTTGCGACACGCCGAAGTTTTGTCAGAACAATTGACATGATCGAACATATGTTCGAAACTTGGAGCATGACTCCGGCATCGGCGACCCTGCAAGAACGCAGCGATCAGATCCAGGAACTGCAGGGTCGCATTCGCTCGATGCAGGCAACCAGGCTCGATACCCGGCTGATCCCCACGCATCCGGCGCTTGCCGAACTTTTGCCCGGCGGTGGCTTGAAGCAGGGTGCGATGTATTCGCTGGAGACCACCGCAGAC
>DATAXD010000013.1:0-120006 GCA_036266835.1 Galbitalea sp.
CTGCTCGACGACGTGCCGCAGTTCAACCCCACCGTCGGCGGCCTGGCCGTCCAGCGCCCGGAGCTGGCGCTGGCCACGCTGCTGGCGATCACCCCGGTGCTCGTGGTGTTCCTGTTCTCCCAGCGCTTCCTGGTGGCGGGCATGACGGCCGGAGGCACCAAGGAATGAGCAATTCAGAGTCGGTACGCTCGTCGCGATCGCGAGACGCGGGCAATCAGGTTTTGGCAACACCGCCGAGCCACACCACGACCAGGATCGTCGCAACCGTGCCGCTGACCACTCCACCGGTCTGGGCCGTTGCCGAGCGCTCGCTGTTCACGCTGCTCGACCAGTCGTGGCGCCGATTCGAGTCGGCCTTTTGTGGTCCGGATGGTTCGCTTCGTTATGCGGCGAAGCTCAGCTCACGCGACGGCGGGGATGACTTCTATGAAACGTTCTTCAATTGGCCGCAGTATTACCTACTTGGGGGGGACCCGGCGATTCTGTCGGCGAGCGAGAAGCACTGGCGTGCCGTCACCGATCAGCTGGCGCGGCTCGACATAGTCAAGGACGACTTCGAGATTGGCTATGACTGGTTTCACCAGGGCGAGGCCATGCTCTTTATGTATTTCCTATCGGTGGCCGACCCGGACGTGTGGAGGGAGCGCGCAGCTCGGTTCGCGGACCTCTATGTCGACTCACGCAACGGCAACTACGACGAGTCCGTCAATATCGTCAAGGCACCCCACAACGGGAGCGGCGGCGCTCGCGACGGTGTCTCTGATTCGGAGTATTACCCGTGGTTGGCCGACGAGGCGAGCAAGTACGGGTTTCCGCTCGACTGGATGGAGGGCGCCGCCGGTCCGCATCGGGACTTTGCGCCGGATCCGCGGCTCGGAGCCGAGATGCAGAAACGGTTGGGTCGCGGCGACGTGGTTGCGAATCTGAGCATCTCCGGCCTTGTGCTCAACGCCTTTGCCCTTACCGGCGACGACAAGTACGCGCGCTGGATTGAGCGTTACGTGTCCGGCTGGCGTGACCGTGCCGACCAGAACGGCGGCATCATTCCCGATAACGTGGGCCTGGACGGAGTCGTGGGTTCCCAGCTCGACGGACGAACGTACGGCGGTCATTATGGCTGGACGTGGCCGCACGGCATCTACAGCGTGGGACAGGCCGCTGCCGTTGGGTCGATAGCGGCGGCCATCGTGAGTGGAGACCTGTCGTACCTCGACCTCGCCCGGGCCCAATACGACGAGGTCATCTCACACGGTCGTACGGCGGCGTTCTCCACCAGCGATTCTTCGATCAAGCATTGGTGGGGCTCCCACCTGGGGCCGGATGTGGACACACCCACGCTCCTGGTGCCGTATCGCCGGAGTGACAAAGGCTGGTTCGACTGGAATCCTGTTCAGTTAGCAGTTCCGCTCGCACTATGGCATTTTTCCAATGACCCGGGGGACCTTGCTCGGTTGCGGATGCTTCGCGAACGCAGCGGTTTCGATTGGCGGACCGTCAGGCCGGTCCGGGAAAAAGAGGAGGGCGGTCACGAGGACGCATGGTTCACCTACCTCGAGGGCGACAATCCCGACTACCCCGAAACGATTCTGGCTTCCGCCCAGTACCAAGTGCGGCGTCGCCTGGCCCTCATCGAGAGTTATGGCAATGAGCCCGTCGACGAGGCAGACATTCACATCTGGCAGCTCGTCCAGCCAATTGTGACAGAGGCGCTGACGCAACTCACAATGGGCGGACCGCAGGTGATCTACAACGGCGGCCAGCTCCAGTCCCGCATCCGCTGGTTTGACGCGGTCGAGCGCAGGGCGGGTCTGCCAGCGGATGTGGCGGCACTCGTTACATCGATTGATCCTGCCGCCACAACCGTGGAGCTCGTGAATCTGTCTGCTGTGGACACCCGGACGGTCATTCTCCAGGCGGGTGCGTACGCGGAGAACCGGATCGAGACAGTTACCTTCGATTCCTTCGGCGGTGGCTGGACCGGGAGTTTTTACGAATACATCGGCGGGGACATCGTGCCGACAAGTTTCACCGCCCCTGTTGACGGCTCGTACTTGAAAATTGAACTCCCGCCCGGAAAACGCATGACGCTCACCCTGGCGACGACGCTTCACGCGAATCCGCAGACCTATGTCGCGCCCTGGCTCACCGAAGAATGGAGTGAAGCCGTCAATGATTGACCGCCACGGCTTGATCGTGAATGTGCGGCCCGAGTTTCGTGACGAGTACCTTCGGCTTCATGCCGCCGTGTGGCCGGAGGTCGAGGCGACGCTCACGGCCTGCAACATCACCAACTATTCGATTTTCATCGCCGGTGACAGGCTTGTTGCCTACTACGAGTACGTGGGGAAAGATCACGAGGCAGACCTTCGCAAGATCGAGGCCGACCCGGTATCTCAGAATTGGTGGACACACACGGACCCCTGTCAGGTTCCCGTCGCGGGTGCCCCAGATGGCACTCTGTGGCTCGAAGCGGCGCTGGTCTGGCACCTCGACTGATGCCCGCCCTGCCCGAGGGGGCCGTTGATGCGCACGTCCATCTCTGGCAACGCGCTCGAACACCCCAGGACTGGATCGATCCCGTCTCCATGCGGGCGATCGACCGCGACTTCTGGTTTGACGACCTCGACACTGTCCTGGTGGACAATGGAATGTCCGGCTGCGTTGTCGTTCAGTCCGCTAATTCTGGCGGGGAAACCGACGACCTGCTCAACGCCGAGTTACCCTCATCCGTGGCGATCGTCGGATGGATCGACCTCGAGTCCGAGTCGGTGCGGGACGGTCTCGACGAGCTTCTGGGCACGCCGAACGGCAGCCAGCTCGCCGGATTACGCCACCTCGCTCACACCGATCCCGACCCGCACTGGATGAGCGGGTCGGCGGTATCGAAGGGCTTCGACGCACTTGAGCGTGCCGGCCTCTCATTCGACTTCGTCGTCACGCAGCTCCAGCTGGCCGACTGCGCGTGGGTGGCGGGCGAGCACCCCGAACTGGTCTTTGTCCTTGACCATCTCGGCAAGCCTGACTTGCGCCACGGTGACCGGTTCCTGTGGGAACAGTCTCTTCGAGCCCTCGCCTCGCATCCAAATGTCTACGCCAAGCTCTCCGGGCTGACCGTGCAGGCCGATTGGGGGGCGTGGCGCCCGGATGACCTCCGATCATCGGTGGCGGCGGTACTCGACTGCTTTGGCCCGGAACGGCTCATGTTCGGTTCGGACTGGCCCCTCGTCGAATTGTGCGGAGGGTACTCCGCGTGGAATTCAGCTGCGCACGAGCTGCTTTCCGAACTCAACGCGATAGAACAGGACGATGTCTTTGGGTTAACGGCACGTCGCGCGTATCGCATCGCGGTGGAACCCCGTGCGTGAACGGCAGATTGCGCGAACTGGGGTGCGGCTGAGTGAAGTGGGCTTTGGAGCGGCCAGCCTTGGCAATCTCTATCGAGAGACCACAGATGCCGAAGCCGAAGACGCTGTTGACGCGGCATGGTCCCTGGGTATCCGATACTTCGACACAGCACCGCACTACGGTCTCGGACTCTCCGAACGCCGCCTTGGCCGAGCGTTGCGCAACTACCCGCGGGCGGAATACGCCATCTCGACCAAGGTCGGACGGCTGCTCGTGCCGAATGAATTCCCAGTTGGCAGCGACAATGAAGGCTTCGTGGTTCCTGACGATGTTGTCCGAGTTTGGGACTTTTCGCGTGACGGCATCAGGAGGTCACTCGATGCGAGCCTCGAGCGCTTAGGCCTGGAGCATGTCGACATTCTTTATGCGCACGACCCCGACCAGGCAGATCCTGACGCAGGCATGCGTGCGGCGCCGTTTCTGGTGGAACTTCGAGAACAGGGGTTGGCCGGAGCAGTTGGCGTTGGCACGAACAGCGGCATCGAAGCCGCTCGCCTCTTTGCACGGACGGACCTTGATGTCGCGATGCTGGCCGGCCGTTACACCCTGCTGGAGCAGGAATCCCTTGACGATGCACTGCGGTTGGCAAGTTCGCTGGGGCGCAGCGTTGTGGCGGCTGGTGTCTTCAACTCAGGCCTACTTGCAAACTCTCGGCCTTCGGGCGACTCACTCTACGATTATCGGCCCGCCAACGGGGAGTTGATTCGGCGGGTGAATTCGATTGCGGACGTTTGTGAGAGCTTCGGGGTGAGCTTGCCGCAGGCGGCGATCGCTTTCCCACTAACCCACCCAAGAATCGTGAGTGTGGCGCTTGGCATGCGCACTGCTCTTCAAGTTCTAAGGAATGTCGATCTCTACGATGCTGGCGCACCAGTCGCGCTCTGGAACGCGCTGAAGAAACAGGGGCTGATGCTGAACCCGGCGCCGATCGACCAATCTATGGGGTAACCCTTCTCTCGACGGGCAGCCGCCGCCTCTCCCACGCCACGAGAATGTGATGCCGCATTGTCGCCTGCGCCCCGGCGATGTCACCGGCGGAGATGGCTTGAAGGATCGCTTGGTGCTCGTCGAGTGTCTCGCTAAAGAATTTGCTGCCGACATCGCCCCAGTAGCGTCGACTCTCCATTGCCGCGGCAACCAGGACCCTTGAGATGCTCGAGCCGAGCCGACTCTGCGAGATATCCATAATGACCCCGTGAAAGAGCACGTCCGCAGCCGCAAACGCGGCCGGGTCATCGATGCACTCCCGCATGTACTCATGGCTTCGGAGCAGTTCGGCGCTCTGAACCACGCTGACAATCGCCGCCGCGTTTCCGGACATCTCGGATTCGAGCAACGCGCGAACACTCACGACCTCGTCGAGTATCCCGAGGGAGTCGTCGTGCGCGATCATGGCGTCGAGAACATCGGGATCGAGCAGGTTCCAGCCGTTCGGCGTTGACACAATCGTGCCGCGACCTTGCTCGACCTGAATGAGTCCCTTCTCCTCGACGCGTTTGATTGATTCTCGAATGACCGTCCGGCTAACTGCGAATTCGGCGGCGAGAAGCGCCTCGGGCGGCAGGGTTTCGCCGGGCTTTGCGGCGCCGGAGACAATCGAATCAACGAGATCCCGAACAACCGTGATGCCCAATTTTTCGGCAGGAACGCGAGGTTCCTTGCTCAAGGTCGCGCTTACTCGCGTGGGGGGAGTCCGCGTGTCCGTCATTGGTCAATCCTAGCGAGAGTTAGGACGTCACATGTCTCGCCAGCAGCCGGTCGTGTCGTTGGCGTTCGATAATGACTAATTGACCGAGCCGAAGCGGGACAGTAGGTTGGTGCGAGGCTTGATCAAACGATTGAGCAAATCTAGAGGAGCAGGCAATGCCGACACGATCCGATCGTCCGCTCGACGGCATTCTCGTTCTCGATTTCAGCCAGTTTCTCGCCGGCCCGGTCGCCGCGATGCGGCTCGCGGACCTCGGCGCGCGCGTCATCAAGATCGAGCGGCCGGGCATCGGCGACATCGGCAGGACGCTCGCATTCGCCGGAAAATCGGCGGATGGCGACACGATCTCGTTCCACGCGATGAATCGCAACAAGGAGAGCGTCACCGCCGATCTCAAGGTCGCGGACGACCTCGAGTGGGTACGCCACCTAGTGTCGAAGGCGGACGTCATCATCCAGAATTTCCGCCCCGGGGTAATGGAGCGCATCGGACTCGACTACGAGTCGGTGAAAGCGCTGAACCCCGGCATCGTTTACGCGAGCGCGACGGGCTACGGTGACACCGGCCCGTGGAAGGATCGCCCGGGTCAGGACCTGCTGGCCCAGTCGATTTCCGGGATGCCCTGGCTCAGCGGATCCGCCGACGATGGCCCGATGCCGGTCGGCCTTTCCATCGCCGATCACCTGATGAGCTGCCACATCGCCCAGGGCGTGTCCGCGCTGCTCGTTCGCCGCTTCCGAACCGGCTTAGGTGGTTACGTGCAGACCAGTCTTCTCGAGGCGATGCTCGACCTGCAGCTTGAGCTGCTCAGTACCCACCTCAACGACAAGACGGTCACCGTTCGGCGCAAGGGCGAGCATTCGGCGAACGCATTCCTGTCGGCGCCGTACGGAACCTATCCGACTGCCGACGGGTACATTGCGCTCGCCATGAATCCGATTCCGAAGATCGGCGAGTTACTCGGTCTCGACGAGCTCGTCGAAATGGTCGACGACTCGACCTGGTGGAGCGAGCAGCAGCATATCTCCCAGCTCCTCGCCACCCGGTTCGCGACCGAGTCGACTGATCACTGGCTCGAGGTGCTGGATGCCGCGGACGTCTGGTGCGCGCCCGTGCTCACGTTGGAGCAGCTGGTTGAGCACGAGGGATTCGCGGCGATCGCGATGACCCAGCAGGTCACGCGCGCGCCACTGGGTGCCGCCGCGCCGGTCACTCTCACGACCACGAGAAGCCCACTCCGGATCGACGGTGAGCCGTTGGGCAGCTCCCGGCCGGCCCCGCGGCTCGGTGAACACACGGATGCCGTCCGCGCGGAATTCGGCACAAAGCAGCCGTCGCCATGACGACGGCGCTGCGCGGCATCACCTGGGAGCATGCTCGGGGTTATGGAAGCGTCGTGGCGGCGGCGGCCGCGTACGCCGAGGTCGCCCCGGACGTGCGGATCGACTGGGAATTCCGGTCCCTGCAGGCGTTCGCCGATTATCCGATCGAGGATCTCGTCGAGCGCTACGACCTCCTGGTGGTCGATCACCCGCACATCCCACTTGCCGCCGAGGCCGGGCTCTTCGCACGGCTCGACGGGACAGGGCACGACGACGAACTCGCGACTCTGGCGCGGCAATCGGTTGGCCGCTCGCACGCAAGCTACGCGGTGGACGGCCAGCAATACGGCCTTGCCACTGATGCCGCCGCACAGGTTGCGGCATATCGCCCGGATCTGATCGCCAACCCGCCGCGCGACTGGCCCGCAGTGCTCGAGCTGGCGCGAGAGGGCCGCGTGCTCTGGCCCGGCAAGCCGATCGACGCATTCTCGAGCCTGGTCACCGTCGCCGCGAACTCCGGCGCCGAACCGATGCTGGCCGGCCAGGCATTTCTGTCAGAGGCCGAGGCGCTGGCAGCGCTCGACCTGCTCCACGAACTCGCCGCACACGTGCCGGCCGAGAACCTCGAGTGGAATCCGATCCGGGTCGCCGACGAGCTCACGTCCGGGGAGCAGTTCGTCTACTCGCCGCTGCTGTTCGGCTACACAAACTATTCGCGGGTGGGATTCCGGGACAACCGCCTGCGCTACATCGATATCCCCACCGGTTCGGCTGGCGTCGCCGGTTCGCTGCTTGGCGGCGCCGGGATCGCGGTGTCCGCTCGCAGCAGCAATCGCTCCGCCGCCATCGACCATGCCTTCTGGCTGGCGTCGGCCGAGGTGCAAGCTGGCGCATACTTCGACGGCGGAGGTCAGCCGGGCAACGCCGTCGCGTGGGAATCGGATCGCACCAACGAACTCACGCTCGACTTCTTCCGCGGCACTCGGGCCACTCTCGAAGGCGCGTACCTGCGGCCGAGGCATCCTGGCTACATCGCGCTGCAGGATGCCGCGTCGCCACTGGTCACGCAGGCTCTGCGCGGCGAGCTCGCGGATGAGGCGGCCGTGCGAGCCTTGAATGACCTGACCTTCGACCTGATTGGCGGCGGCGCATGAACACGATCGACCGGTACTTCGAGGACTTCGAGCTGGGCGAGACGCGTCGGTCGACCGGCCGCACCGTCACGGAGGCGGACATCGTGATCCACGCAGGCCAGACCGGCGACTTCTTCCCGCACCACATGGACGCCGAGTGGGCGAAGACCCAGCCGATCGGTGCCCGAATTGCGCACGGCACGCTGATCCTGTCGATCGGCGTGGGGATGACCGCTGGTGACATCAATCCGCAGGCGATGAGTTACGGCTACGACCACATCCGTTTCATTGCACCGGTGTACATCGGCGACACTATTTCGGTAACCGCCGAAATCACCGAGAAGCATGATCACGCGAAGCAGCCTCAAACGTTCGGCTACGTGCACGAACTGGTAACAATTTCGAACCAGCACGATGAGGTCGTGCTGATTCTCACCCACCTGTACCTGGTCAACAAGCGCGCGAGCTAGCAACCCGAAGTTCGTCTTTTGCGCGCTCTACACTGGGCCAATGGCCACCCTGAGTGACGTCGCGGCGCGCGCTGGCGTATCTGTCTCGGCGGTGTCCCGCGTGCTCAGTAACGCCTCGACGTCGCGGGTGAGCGGAGCAACCAGGCAACGCATCGAAGATGCCGCCCGCGAACTCGACTATCGTCCCAATTTCGCCGCACGAGCACTGAAGCTGTCGCGGACGAATGTCGTTGCCCTGGTGGTCCCCGATCTCACCAACGCGATCTTCAGTGAACTGATGCGGGGGGTCGACGAAGGCGCCAGGGAGCTCGGCTACATGGTGCTGCTGGCTCGCGCCGAAAGCCTCAGGCCCGCATCCGAGACGATCGCCCACCTCGTCGGCGAGGGACGTGTCGACGGGGTGCTCGTGCAGGTCGGCGACTCGATGTCGGACGCCGACCTCATCCCGATCATGGAGGGCACCGTCCCTGCGGTTCTCATCAACTCGCGCCGGGCGGGCGGAGTTGGTTCGGTGGTCCTACCGGATCAGGCGGGCGCGGGAGTTGCTGTGGATCACCTCGTCTCGCTCGGTCACCGCAAGATCGGTCTGATCAATGGCTTGCCGACCACTGATTCTGCGCAGCGCCGGGGCGAAGGCTTCCTCGCGGCCATGGCCGCAGCGGGGGTGCCGGTGCAGCCTGACCACGTAACCAACCTCGGCTATACCTCCACGCAGGGGCGTGCCGCGTTTTCGCACTTCGCATCACTGGCCGACCAACCGAGCGCGCTGGTCGTGTCGAACATCAACGCCGCGTTCGGCGCGCTCCTCGAGGCGCGAGCCCGAGGCATCCGGGTTCCGGAGGACCTTTCGATCGTCGGCATCCACGATGCATGGACGGCTGAAAACAGCTGGCCACCCCTGACGACGGTGAAAATGCCGCTGTACGAACTCGGGCGGGTATCGATGAACGCGATATTTGAGCGAATCCGGTCGGGATCCGCCGAGGATCTGGTGATCGGGGATCCGCCGCCCCTACTCGTGCCGCGCGCGTCAACGGCGAAGGTGGGATAGCTATTCAACAGACCAATTAGGCAAAAAATCACTGTTTTGGAGTACTTTTCCCGAAATATGACCAAATACATCTAATGTTTGGCCTATGATCGAAGGACGGTGAAAGGACTTGCCATGCGGATGCGCGCAACGCGGCGCGGTCTCCGGCTAACGGAGCTCGGTCTTGGTGTCGCGCAATTCGGCAATCTCTACCGTGAGACCACCGACGACGAGGCTGCGGGCGCCGTCGAGGCAGCCTGGCGCGCGGGTATTCGTTACTTCGACACCGCCCCGCACTACGGGCTTGGATTGGCCGAGCGCCGCCTCGGGGAACTGCTGCGCGCGTACCCGCGCGGCGACTATGTGATCTCGACAAAGGTCGGACGACTGTTGGTTCCGAGCCCCGAGACCGCCGACCGCTTGGACGACGAGGGCTTCGCAGTTGCGGCGTCCAGTCGCAGGCAATGGGACTTCAGCCGCGACGGCATCCTGCGCTCGATTGAGGACTCGCTCGAGCGCACCGGACTCGACTACTTCGACGTCCTTTACCTGCACGACCCCGACGATCACGTGGAGCAGGCGACGACCGAGGGCATCGCGACCCTGATCGAGCTGCGCGAGCAGGGCGTCGTGAAGGCGGTCGGTGCTGGCATGAAGCAGTCCGAGGCTCTCGCGACGCTCATTGGTCGTGCCGACGTCGACCTCGTCATGCTTGCGGGCCGCTACACGCTGCTTGAGCAGGGCGCACTGGATGAGTTGCTGCCACTCGCCATGGATCGGGGGGTGGGGATCGTGATCGCGGGGGTTTACAACACCGGGCTGCTCAGTTCCCCGCGGCCGGCCGCCAACGCGAAGTACGAGTACGAGGATGCCCCGGTCGAGTTGATTGCGCGCGCCGGGCTGATAGCCGACATCTGCGAAGACCATGGAGTGACACTTCCCGAGGCCGCGTTGAACTTTCCGCTCATGCACCCCGCCGTCGTATCCGTCGTCGTTGGATCCAGAAACTCCGAGCAGGTCGACAGCAATGTCGAGCGTTACCAGACGCCGATCCCCGACGCCCTGTGGCGTGCGCTCGCCGCCGAGCACCTCATCCCCGAACTCGCCATCCAACCCAAGTAATCGCCCTCCCGAGACATCTCTCGTCTGACAGGACCAAAGAATGCCGACCATTACCGCCGTGACGACGCACGATGTGCGTTTTCCGACCTCGTTGACCGCCGACGGTTCCGATGCGATGAACAAGGACGGAGACTACTCCGCCGCCTACGTGGTCATCCACACCGACGACGAAGCGGTGAAGGGGTACGGATTCACGTTCACGATCGGTCGCGGAAATGACCTGTGCGCGGAGGCAGCTCGACAGCGCGGGCTTCCACTGGTTGGCCTGGACGTCGCGGCCGCCGTCGCCGACCTCGGCACGGTTTACCGTGAGCTCAAGGGCGACACTCAGCTTCGCTGGCTCGGGCCGGAGAAAGGCGTCGAGCATCTCGCGATGGCCGCCGTCATGAACGCGATGTGGGACCTGGCGGCACGGGTCGCCGGCAAGCCGCTCTGGAAGCTGCTGAGCGACATGACGCCCGAGCAGCTGGTTGACGTCGCGGACCTGCAGTACCTTTCCGACGCGCTCACGCGCGAAGAGGCAGTCGCCATGCTCGAATCGATGATGGACTCTCGGGCCGAGCGCGAGGCCCACCTCGCGAAGTCCGGCTACCCCTGCTACACGACGAGCGCTGGATGGCTCGGCTACAGCGACGACAAGCTGCGGCGACTGCTGCAGGAGGCCGTCGACGAGGGCTACCAGCACGTCAAGCTGAAGGTCGGCGCGAGCCGCGAGGAGGATGTGCGTCGCCTCGGGATTGCCCGCGAAGTGGTCGGCTGGGAGGCGAAGATCATGATCGACGCGAACCAGGTGTGGGATGTCCCCGAGGCGATCGAATGGATCGGCGAGCTTGCCCAGTTCAAGCCGCTGTGGATCGAGGAGCCCACGAGTCCCGACGACGTGCTCGGCCATGCCGCAATCCGCAAAGCGGTAGCTCCGATCGGCGTCGCTACCGGCGAGCACGGTATGAACCGGGTGCTGTTCAAGCAGCTGTTCCAGGCCGAGGCGATCGACTTCTGCCAGCTGGACTCTGCCCGTCTCGCGAGTATCAACGAGATCCTTAGCGTCTACCTGATGGCGAAGAAGTTCGGGATCCCGGTATGCCCGCACGCGGGGGGTGTGGGGCTGTGCGAGCTCGTGCAGCACCTGTCGATTTTCGACTACATCGCGGTTTCCGGCACGCTTGAGAATCGGGTCACCGAGTACGTCGATCACCTCCACGAGCACTTCGTCGACCCGTGCATCGTCAGGAACGGCGCATATGTTTTGCCGACTCAGCCGGGTTACAGCGCGCAGTTGTTCGACGCATCCGTCGCCGATTACAGCTATCCGAACGGAAGTTACTGGGCGTCGTCTTCCGCTTCGTCCTGAAGCGAGTCCTCGACCACCAGCAGGTGGTGGTTCATGAGGAGGCGCGCGCGGTCGGGCTGGTGCGCCTGAAGCGCAGCGAGGATCGCGAGATGCTCGGCGTGGGCGTTCCGCACCTGATCGTGGTTGTGCAGTCCGAGCCAGAGTCGCGCTCGGGACGTGCGGCTGGCGAGCGCATCGATCAGGGCTGCCAGCGGTGAGTTATTGGAACTCTGGGCGATGATGTGGTGAAAAGCGATATCGGCGTCGAGGATGACACTGTGATCGAACTCGCTGCCGCCCACCACCAGGGGCTCGATGTTGTGGAGCACAGCCGCGGCGTCGCGCAGCTGCTCGTCGGTGATGTACAGCGCGGCTCGAGCGGCCGCTTCCGTTTCGAGCACGCGGCGCACGGAATGCAGGTCGTGCCGATGCTCGGGCGTCTGCAGGTCGACCATGAAACCCATGGGCGCGAGCAGCAGGCTTGAGTCCAGCGATGTCACGTAGGTCCCGTCGCCCTGTCTGGTCTCGAGCACGCCCATGATGCACAGCGCGCGGACACCCTCGCGAAGGGAACCGCGAGAGACGCCGAGCGCGATCGCGAGATCCTTTTCGATCGGGAGCCGGGCGCCCGGGCCCAGGGCGCCGGTCGTGATCATCCGCTTGATGCCCTGAAGGACTACGTCGGTCTGTGACTGCCCGCCGGGACCCTGCAGCTCGCCCGTCTCCGCGGTCTCCACCGATGTCATGCGGTAATTCTAGGGCTCCCCAGTAGCGGGATGTCACGAGCAGCGCACGCCGAAAGATCGGACCAATGAAAAAGAACGCGGGCAATCGCATGAGAATCTCCGCAATAATGGGGCATACATCAGATGAAACGGCCCTAACGACCAGGTGAGGCAACCCCCGATGCAGAACGACCACGGCGCCACCGATGACACCTTTTCGGTGGCGAGCGTGCGCGCGGTGCTCCTGTCCGCGGTCTATCCGCCCGGCGAGGAACTCACCTGGGTCGGCGGCACCATCCGCTCGTGGGACGCAGCGCTGGTCGAGGTGACGCTTGCGGACGGAACCACCGGGCTCGGTGAAGCCGGCGCCGGCATCATGGCGGCAACGACCGTGCCGGGCATCGTCAGCGCATTCGAGCCGTATCTTCTTGGCCACGAATTCGGTGGACCGCTGGAGGTCGCCGATCACCTGCGCGGCTACACAGCATTCTGGTCGCGCGGCGGCATCCTGAACGGTGTGGCGGGCGCCATCGAGACGGCCTGCCTCGACGCGGTCGCGAAGCGGCGCGGCGTTCCCGCGTACGAGCTGCTCGGCGGACTACGCCGGGAGTCGATTGAGACCTACGCCAGCGGCGGACTCGGCACGACGTTTGACGAGATCTCCAACTGGATGTTCGCCCAGGTCGATCGCGGATTCGGCACCGTGAAGTTCCGTGCGATGACCGACCCGGATACGACGATCCGGTTACTGGATCATGTCACCGCCCAACTGCCCGCCGGCATCCGATTCGTTCTGGATGCGGTGCAGGGCTGCGCATCGTCGCCGTGGCCGGTTGACGATGCGATCCGTGTCGGCCTCGAGGTCGCGCGCCACGGGGCGCGCTGGTACGAGGAGCCGTGCTTCGCCGACGACCTCGCCGGTTTTGCGCGCGTTCGAGCCGCCGTGGACGTTCCGATTTCGGGCGTCGAGTCCAACGGCACGGTGCGCGAGTTCGCCGAACTCATCGCCTCGGGCGGCATCGACATCGCCCAGCCGGATGTCACCTTCGTGGGCGGACCACGAGCGTTCTCGCGGGTCGCCACCCTGGCAAGCGGAGGCGGGATCAACTGTGTTCCCCACGTCTGGGGCAGTGGCGTAACGTTCTCGGCCAACCTGCACACCGTTCTCGCAGAACCCGCCGTCGAGCTGTTCGAGTACTGCACCCTCCCGAACCCGCTGCGTGACGCACTCCTTGTCGAACCGGTCGGATTCGAGGCCGGGCGGCTGACTGCTCCCACCGCACCCGGACTCGGAGTGCAACTCTCCGCGGAGCTTGAGAGACGCTTTGCATTCGTCCCGGGAGGTGGCCATGTCATCCGCTGATCGCGAACCCTTCGCGGCTCTCCCGGGCGACGGGCGCATTACCGGCGCCATCCTCAGCGACTCTTTGGACGCCGCCGGTCGGCGCGGCCAGGTACTCGACCGACGGCTGGCCCCGCTGGTGCCCGGATCCCGGGCCTTCGGTCGGGCGTGGACGTGTCACTTCGAGCCAACCGACGATGACACCCCGGTTGATCCGTACGGGGCGGCCATTGACTACATCTCCGACATCCGCCCGGGCGAGATTGCGGTCATCGGCACCAACGCCAGCAACCGCTCAGCCTTCTGGGGTGAACTCTTCAGCGCGGCGGCCCTCGGTGCGGGCGCTGTGGGTGTGGTCACGGACGGCAATCTCAGGGACACCGATAAGATCGCGGGCCTCGGCTTTCCCGCATTCTCAATTTCCCGTCGACCACTCGACTATCGCGCCAGGATGCGGGTGGCCTCGACCGGCGCGACGGTGATCCTGGAGGGCGTCGCGATCTCGAGTGGCGACCTGGTTCTGGCGGACGACGACGGTGTGGTCGTCGTCCCGCGCGAGATCGAAGGGCGGGTGCTCGAACTTGCACGAGCACGGGTCGCGGCCGAAACCACCGTGCTGTCGGAGCTGCTCGCCGGCGAAACCCTTCGAGCGGTTTGGGACAGGCACGGCGTGCTCTGACGCGCGCGGATTGGGAGCTCATGAGCACTGTTATCGACGCACACCAGCACGTCTGGGACCTCACGCGCTCGCGGTACGACTGGCTCGGTCCCGACCTCGCCCCGATCGACCGAACGATTGAGTTCGCGGAACTCAGACCGTCGCTGCGCAGGGCCGGCGTCGACGGCACCGTCCTCGTTCAGTCCGCGGATACGCCCGATGACACCGAGCTCATGCTGGACGTTGCCGCCAACAATCCCGAGGTGGTCGCGGTCGTCGCGTACCTGCCGCTGGGGCAACCGGATGAGGTCGCGAGCCAGGCCGAGAAGCTGCGCGATAACTCGCTCGTCGTGGGGGTGCGCAACCTCATCCACACCCTCCCCGATCCCGAATGGCTGCTCCGACCCGAGGTCGACGACAGCCTCGGCATCCTCGAGTCCGAAGGTTTGACCTTCGACGTCGTGTCCGTCCTTCCGGCTCATCTCGCGCTCGTGCCGAAACTGTCGGAGCGGCATCCGAAGCTCCGGATGGTCATCGACCACCTGTCGAAGCCGCCCATCGGCCTGGCCGAGCAAGAGCCCTGGTGGAGCCTGATTGCCGATGCCTCGAAGAGCCCCATGGTCTACGCAAAGGTGAGCGGCCTCTACTCGGCGACCGCGGACTCCGGGTCGTGGACGGTCGACTCGGTTCGCCCGTACCTGCACCGCGCACTGGAGACCTTTGGATCGTCTCGGCTGATGTTCGGCGGCGACTGGCCGATCTCGATCCTCTCCGGGGGATATGACCGAGTCTGGGACGGGCTGCGCGAGTTAGTTTCGGAGTTGCCGCAGGTGGATCAAGCCCGAATCTGGTCAGAATCGGCGATCGAGTTTTACGGCATCGACCCCGCCCGGGTGGCCGCCGCAGTCGCCGCGAGGGCCTAATAATCCAATCACTTGGCGCACAAACCCGGATTTTGACCCAATAATTGACCAAATTGGAAGAATTTATGAGCGATTCATCTGATCTATAGTACGATTTACCCCAGTCAGCGATCTGTCTCCAGACCGGTGCTCAAACGATTGACCACAACCCTAGATCAGGTCTAACGTTTGAGCAAAGGGACCGGATCCTGACTGAGCTGCACCAAGCTGCAGGTCCACAACGGCGTGTTCCTTGCGCCACAACATCACAAGGAGTGTCAATGAAGACAAGAAAGTTGTTGTCGGTGACGACGGCAATGGCGGCCATCGCTGTTGTCGGCATCGCCCTGTCCGGTTGTTCGACGGGAGGGAACAAGACGGCGTCGAGCGGAACGCAGACCGATTCTGGTGGACCGATCACCGTCTGGGTCGATGCACCCCGCGTTCCCGCCGCGGATGCCTTCAAGAAGGCTTTCCCGAACATCAAGATCAACATCGTGCAGATCGACAGCACGGTTGGCGCGACCACGACCGAGCAGCACTTCGCTCAGTTTGACGCCGCCAAGAAGGGATGGCCGGACGCCATCTTCTTCCCGTCCAACGACGACATCGCCTGGGCGGCCAAGACCGGATACACGGCCAACATGAGCAAGGACACCCCCGACCTGGTCGCCGGGTACACCAAGCCCGTGCTCGCGCAGTGCCTCATCGCCGGTCACTACCAGTGCCTTCGCAACGATGCCGCTCCAGACGTCCTCTGGTACAACGCGACCCTGTTCAAGCAGTGGGGCTACACGGTTCCGACCACGTGGGCGGACTACGAATCCCTCGCGGTAACGATCGCCAAGGATCACCCCGGCTACATCAGTGGTTTCACCGGTGACGCTTACGCGCCGAACCGTTACCTCTGGGCCTCGGACTGCCCGACGAACGACCAGGTGAACGCCACTACGGTTCACATCAACCTCGCGGACCCGAACTGCACCCGCGCCGAGAGCCTGCTCTCGACGCTGGTCGGAGCGAAGGCGCTGTCCACGGACGGCATCTTCGACGCCGATGCGACCAAGGCCGGGCAGAAGCTGGTCATGAGCCCCGGCGCAGTCTGGTGGGGTAACTACCTCTTCGAGCAGACCTGGAAGCTGCCGAAGGGCAGCATGCAGGCCGCGCCCGGACTCTCGTGGCCCGGTGACTCGAGCGCCCAGATGGGTGACGAGGGTGGCGGACTGTGGGGCATGTCGTCGCACATCAAGGGCAAGGAACTGGCCAACGCGGAGAAGTTCATGAAGTTCGTCGCGAGCGACCCGGCATGGCAGGTCGCTTTGACGACCGGTCTCCCGGCGTTCACCGCCGAGCAGCAGCCCTGGCTGACCAAGCAGGCGTCTGACGACTTCTACTCGGACACCACGTCGACACTGGCGACTTTCGCACCCGCGATCGCCACGGTGCCGACTGACTACGCATACCTGCTATACGACACCGGTGGTGAGTGGACATCCACGATCGCCAAGGACCTCGCAGGCGGCAAGTCGTTCTCGGACGCCTGGTCGGACTTCGGCACGGACCTCAACGCCAAGGCAAAAGCCGCTGGCTACACTGTGGTCACTTCAAAGTAACAAGGCACCAAGCGTTGTCGTTGGGGTGCGGGTCGGCCCGTAGCCGGGTCGGTCTCACACCCCAACATGACGTGTAAGTTACGCATCGTCGGCGCCACCTTCGACACCGATTCGCCCTGAGGAACTTTTTCATGACAACCCAAACCGCCACGTCCTTCGCCGTGAAAAAGTCGACGACGGTGCGCAGGCACCATCGCAATTCGATCGGGCGCAAAGAGGCCGCCGGTGCGTGGACGCTGATGTTCCCGTACATCGTTCTGCTGCTCATCGGGGGAATCGTCCCGATTGCGTACGCGCTGTACATCAGCTTCCAACAGAGTCCGACGCTTCTTCAGCCGAATCTGACCGGTTTCGGCGGCATTCAGGCCTACATAAAGGCCTTCACCGACTTTCGGTTCGCGCAATCCTTCGAGGATATTTTCTCGGTGCTGATCATCTGGATGCCGATCATGATCGTCTCGATCGTGGGCCTCGCGCTCCTCGTACACGCGAGCCCGGGTCGATTCGGCGCCATCATGCGCTTCATCTACTACATTCCGGGCGCGCTGGGTGGCGTGGCAAACCTGATGCTCTGGGTGTATCTGCTCAACCCCGCCCAGTCGCCCATCTCCGGATTTCTGCAGGGGCTCGGCTTCACGACGATCAAGCAGGTCGTTGCCACGCAGGGCGATCTGCCCGTCATCCTGTCGGCGATGCTTCTGCTGCAGGGACTGGGCCAGTGGGTCGTTACCGTTAACGGTGGACTCAACAGCATCTCGGATGACGTGCTCGAAGCCGCCAGCCTGGACGGCGCGAACGCGTGGCAGCTGGCATGGCGAGTGAAGCTGCCGATGATCCGACAGTGGATCGGGTACGCCGCGCTGCTCAATCTTGCCTACGGTTTCCAGTTGTTCCTCGAGCCGTACCTCCTCAACCAGGTGGCGGCCGGCGCGCTCCCATCGGAATACGCTCCGACTCAACTCGGTTACTGGTTCGCTTTCGTCGGAAACGACTTCCCCGCCGCCGCAGCGATGAGCGTCATCATCGTCATCATCACCCTCGCGATCGGACTCATCGTCGTGTTCCGAAGCGGCCTGTTCAGCACTGAGGAGAACTAATGACTGGGCTGACCGCCCCGCGCAGGGTCTCCTCTGCCCGCGCGGACAACGTGCGCCGCTGGGACGCCGGCCGTATCGCCCGCGTCGCCTTCATGACCTTTGTTGCACTCGTGTTCCTGTACCCTCTGGTCGGATTCTTCGCGGTGGCGCTGCAAAACGACGCTGGGGTTGCGGCGAATTCCGGCGGCTTCCTCGGATTCGGCAACATCTCCTTCGCCGCTATTGCGCACAGCTGGAAGGAGATTTTCGCCTACGGCGGAATCGACACTCCGCACGTCTACGTCACCTGGCTCGGCAACACCGTGTTCGTTGCGGTCGCCGGCGGGGTGCTCGCGCTGATCGCGGCGCTGCCTTCCGGCTACGCGCTGGCGCGTCTGCGCTTCCGTTTCCAGCGCACAATCCTGGTTATTACGCTCCTTGCGATGGTGATGCCCAACACGGTGCTGGTCATCCCGCTGTTCCTTGAGGTAAACGCGGTTGATGCGGTGGGCGAACTCTGGCCGGTGGCGGTCATCATGGGATTCTTCCCGTTCGGCGTCTACCTGTCTTACATCCATTTTCGGACGGCTATGCCGCACGAGCTCGTTGAGGCCGCCCGAATCGACGGACTGAACGAGGTGCAAATCTTCGTCAGCATCGCGCTGCCGATCTCGAAGCAGGCGGTCGCGCTCGTCGCGTTCTTCTCGTTCGTCGCGAACTGGACCAACTTCTTCCTGCCGCTCGCGCTGCTGACCTCGAGTTTTGGGACCCAGACGATTTCCGTTGGCATCCAGAGCCTGATCTCGTCGAGCCCGCTTTTCAACCCGACCGCGGCCGCTGGCACGCCGATCAAGCTGTACATGCCCGAACTTGCCCTCGCGACCGCCATCAGCACCATTCCCCTGCTCATCGTGTTCATCGTTGCGCAGCGGTTCCTGATCCGCGGGCAAACCGTTGGCGCGGTCAAGGGCTAGGTCAATGGTTTTTCCCGAGTTCGCGCCCCCCGCCGCGTACACACTCGAACTGCCGCGAGCGGCGCGACCCATCGTGGTCCTGGGCGCAGGCGGCATCGTTCGGGATGCACACCTGCCGGCGTACGCGAAGGCCGGCTTCACCGTCGCATCTCTGTGCGACCGCGACCTCGAACGGGCGAAAGTTCTCGCTGCGCAGTACGGGATCGACGCCGTGTACGACTCGATCGACGCGGCTGTCGCCACCGCGCCAATGGATGCTGTCTTCGACATCGCGCTCGTTCCCGACCAGTTCGTCGCCGCCCTCGAGGCGCTTCCGGATGGCGCAGCCGTGCTCATTCAGAAACCGCTCGGCAACACGATCGAGGAGGCTCGCGCGCTGGTCGAGCTGTGCCACCGCAAGAAGCTCGTCGCGGCGGTCAACACTCAGTTGCGATTCGCACCCCAGGTCGCCGGTGCCCGCTCGCTCATCGCATCCGGGGCGATCGGCGAACTGATCGACCTCGAGATCCGAATCTCGGTCAATACTCCCTGGGAGATGTTCCCTTTCGTCTTCGGCATGGAGCGCCTCGAGATCGTGATGCACAGCGTGCACTACCTGGATCTCGTCAGGTCGTTCCTCGGTGATCCGACCGGTGTGAGCGCCGTCACGGTCGGACATCCCGACAAGGAACTCGCCAGCACCCGCTCGGTCATCATCTACCGCTACGCGGATCGACCGTTGCGCGTCGTCATTTCTACCAACCACGACCACGATTACGGCAGCAGATTCGAGGAGAGCTTCATCAAGTGGGAGGGCACGAAGGGAGCGGTCAGGGCTCAGCTCGGACTCCTTCTCGATTACCCCACCGGCGGGCCGGATGCGCTCGACTACATCCTGCGCGACAAGCTCGCCGAAGGCTGGCGCCCGATTGCGTTTGAGGGTTCGTGGTTTCCGGACGCGTTCATCGGCTCGATGTCTGCACTCCAGCGCTTCGTCGAGGGATCGGTGGACTCGCTTCCGACCAGCGTCGACGACGTGTTCAACACCATGGCCGTGGTCGAGGCGGCATACGAATCCAACGCCAGCGAAGGCATTGTGCCACCGTACTCATTGCGGGGGTCACAATGACCTTCGCGCGCCTGGGGGAACCGGGCGCCGAGATTCCGGTGATCCAGCGCGACGGAATCAGCTATGACCTGCGCTCACTCACCGATGACATCACCGGCGACTTTCTCTCCGCCGGCGGACTCGACACAGCGCGCGGCGCGCTGGCATCCGATTCGCTGCCTGAGCTGATCGGAGCGAGGCGACTCCGAGTGGGGGCGCCAATCTCGCAGCCAACCAAGATCGTATGTATCGGCCTGAACTATCGCGATCACGCGCAAGAGACGTCTGCCGCGATTCCGCCGGAACCAGTCGTTTTCATGAAGGACCCATCCACCATGGTGGGACCGTTCGACGACGTCCTGGTGCCGAGGCTATCCGGTAAGACGGACTGGGAGGTGGAGCTCGCTGTGGTGGTCGGTTCCACCTCCCGGTACCTTGACTCGCCCGAGGACTCGCCGGGGCAGATAGCCGGATTCATGCTGTCACACGACGTATCGGAGCGCGAATTCCAACTCGAGCGTGGCGGCCAGTGGGACAAAGGCAAGAGTTGCGAGACCTTCAACCCGTGCGGGCCGTTCCTGGCGACCGCCGATGAGCTCGGCGACATCCAGTCGCTGGGCATGCGGCTGTGGGTGAACGACGTCCTTCGGCAGAACGGGTCGACGTCGACCATGATTTTCGGCGTCAACTACCTCGTCTGGTATCTAAGCCAGTTCATGGTTCTGAGACCGGGCGACGTCATCAACACGGGAACGCCCGCCGGGGTTGCCCTCGGCCAGCCGGATCCGAAACCGTACCTTCGCGCGGGAGACGTCGTGCGGCTGGAGATAGACGGGCTCGGCGCGGCTCGTCAGGAAGTGAAGCAGGCATGACTTCGAATGGGACGGATGAGTTCGCAGGGTTGGTGGCAATCGTCACGGGTGGTTCCTCGGGCATTGGGCTCGCCACGGCGAAGGCACTAGCCGCGTCGGGGGCAAGGGTGGCGGTGCTGGATCTCGGCGTGGACGGACTGCCGGAACCACTCGTCGGCTTCGTTGCGGATGTGGCGGATCGGGCATCCGTCGATGCCGCCGTCAAGGCTGTCGCCGATCGCTTCGGGCGAGTCGACATTCTCGTGAACAACGCGGGGATCAGCGCGGTCGGAACGGTGGAAGAGAACGACGACGCCGAATGGGCGCGGGTGCTGGACATCAATGTGATCGGGATGGCCCGGGTCTCGGCGGCCGCGTTGCCCTGGCTGCGCAAGTCCTCGTCCGCCGCCATCGTGAACCTGTGCTCGATCGCCGCCCTCAATGGCTTGCCGCAACGAGCGGTCTACGGGGCTTCCAAGGGCGCGGTGCTCGCACTGACGCTGGCGATGGCGACGGATCACGTCGCAGAAGGCATCCGGGTCAACTGCGTCAGCCCCGGCACGGTCTCGACACCGTTCGTCGATCGGATGCTCGCAAAGTTCGACGATCCTGTCGCCGAACGCGCCGCCCTCGATGCCCGGCAGGCCACCGGGCGAATGGTGACTCCCGAGGAAGTGGCCGGAGCCATCCTGTATCTCGCGAGTCCTCTGTCCGCCTCGACTACCGGAACCGCGCTCGAGGTCGATGGCGGCGTGCACAATCTGCGGGTGCGTCCGCGGCCAGCAAAGTAAGGAGAACGCCGTGATTCGTCTGGCGTCAGTCATCGGTCTTCCGGCCGAAAACGCCGAGGAGTACGAGCGGCTTCACGCGGAGGTGTGGCCGAAGGTTCTCGAGCGGCTTCGCGCGAGCCACATGACGAACTACTCGATCTTCCGGATGGGCGAGCTGCTGTTCTCGTACCTCGAGTACACCGGCGACGACCTGGACGCGGACAACGCGGCGATCGCGGCAAACGAAGCAACGCAGGAATGGTGGGCCGTCTGCGAACCCCTGCAGCGCCCGTTGCCCGATCGCGCCCCCGGCGAGTGGTGGATGGCGATTCCCGAGGTCTTTCACCTGGACTGAGGTTCGTGCCGCGCGTTGCCCCATCAACACACGAGACGTGGCACCATTGATCCCAGCGCGGCACCGCGTCGTCTGGAGACGGCACGGCGCCGCGCTGTCTGTGTACAGGGCGTCATCTGTAGCCACTTGCGCTCGCGGTATTCAGTGTTACTATCTACTGGTAGTCAATAACACTGAGTAGCTGAGAGGTACCCGATGGGCAAGCAGACCACGGAGATGCTGAAGGGCGTACTCGAGGGCATCGTCCTGGCGGTCCTTGCTGGCCGGGATGCGTATGGATACGAGATCACTGCCTGGCTGCGAGACCAGGGTTTCGCGGACATCGCCGAGGGAACCATCTACGCGCTCCTCATCCGAATCGAGCAACGCGGTCTTGTCGACGTCGAGAAGATCCCGTCCGAAAAGGGGCCGCCCCGCAAGGTCTACTCGCTCAACGCCAAGGGGCGCGAATATCTCGCCGAGTTCTGGGGAACGTGGAGCTTCCTCGCCGAACGACTTGAACAGCTCCACGTTGGAGGCAATTGAAATGGCACCGAAGTGGATCGAGCTGGTCACCGGATCGCTCGAACAGAAGAGGGTGTACAACCGGTACCGGAGGCGCCTCGCGGCACTTCCTGAGCCTTACCGCACGGTGGCGAAGGCGCTCAACCGGTACTTCATGTACAACTCCGGCGTCGTAGATGGCGACGTCGCGATCGGCATGATCGGCGACTTTACCGAACTCTGGGAACGAGCAGCCGCCGACGGGACGCCAGTGCGCGAAATCGTCGGCGACGACCCGGCCGAGTTCGCCGATTCGTTCGCGGAGGCCTACGTCGGCAAACGCTGGATCGACAAGGAGCGCGCGCGGTTGACCCAGACGATCGAGCAGGCAGAACGAGGCGAGCACACGTGACCACGGCGGCTATCCAGGTGACGGGACTCGAGAAGTCCTACAAGGACGTCAAGGTACTGCGCGGCGTGGACTTCGACGTCGAGCGAGGCAGCATCTTCGCGCTGCTCGGGTCCAACGGGGCAGGCAAGACCACGATCGTGCGCATCCTCGCCACGCTCCTGCGTGCGGATGCGGGGACCGCGACGGTCAACGGGTTCAACACCCAGGCGGATGCAGAGAAAGTGCGCGAGTCGTACAGCCTCACCGGGCAGTTCGCGGCGGTCGACGAGATCCTGACCGGGCGCGAGAACCTCGTGCTTGTCGCCAGGCTGCGGCACCTCGAGGATCCCGGCGCGATCGCCGATGAGCTGCTCGAACGGTTTTCGCTGACAGACGCCGCAGCTCGGAAAGTGTCAACTTACTCGGGCGGCATGCGGCGCCGACTGGACATCGCCATGAGCCTCATCGGGAATCCGCCGATCATCTTCCTCGACGAACCGACAACGGGGCTGGATCCGCAGGCGCGAATCGAGGTGTGGCAGTCGGTGAGGGAGCTCGCGAGCCGTGGCACCACCGTGCTGCTCACCACGCAGTACCTGGACGAGGCCGAGCAACTCGCCGACCGGATCGCCATCCTGCACGAAGGCCGGATCATAGTCAACGGCACGCTGGCCGACCTGAAGAAGCTGCTTCCGCCGGCGAAGGTCGAGTACGTCGAGAAGCAGCCAACCCTCGAGGAGGTCTTCCTCAGCATCGTCGGTGACGGCGGCAAGGCCGGCGCGCGAGGCAAGGTCGGCGCCGACTCATGACCACCCACTTCATCGGCGACACCGCCGTGCTCACCGGTCGATCCCTCCGTCACATCACGCGGAGCCTGGACACGATCATCACCACGCTCCTGATGCCAATCGGCTTCATGTTGCTGTTCGTCTACGTGTTCGGCGGGGCAATCAAGACCGGAAGCGGCCCGTACGTGGACTACCTGCTCCCTGGTATCCTTCTCATCGCCATTGCATCCGGGATTTCGTACACCGGATTCCGGCTGTTCCTCGACATGAAATCGGGAATCTTCGAGAGATTCCAGTCGATGCCGATCGCGCGCTCCGGCGTGCTGTGGGCGCACGTGCTGACCTCGCTTGTGGCCAACATGGTGTCCGCCGCGGTCGTCGTCGGGGTCGCGCTGATCCTGGGCTTCCGGTCGGGAGCGGGAGTGCTCGCCTGGTTGGCGGTCGCCGGCATCCTCGCCCTGTTCACGCTGGCGCTCACCTGGATCGCGGTGATCGCCGGGCTCGACGCGAAGTCGCCGGATGGCGCGAGTGCGTTCTCGTACCCGATCATCTTCCTGCCGTTCATCAGCTCGGCCTTCGTGCCGACCGCCACGATGCCGGGACCGGTGCGCTGGTTCGCCGAGAATCAGCCGGTGACGTCGATCGTCAACTCGATCCGCGAACTGCTCGCGCAGAAGCCGGTGAGCGGTGAACTGTGGATCGCGCTTGCCTGGTGCGTGGGCATCCTCATCGTCGCGTTTGCTTTCGCGATGTCGATCTACCGGCGCAAGATCAGCTGAGGTGTTGGCTCACGACAGGTGTCGCTCGTCCGGGCCGTTGTAAACACTCAGCGGCCGGATGATCGAGTTCGAGGCGAGCTGCTCCATGATGTGCGCGGTCCAGCCGGTGACTCGCGATGCCACGAACAACGGCGTGAACATCTCGGTGTCGAAACCGATCAAGCTATACGCAGGCCCCGACGGGTAGTCGAGGTTGGGCTTGATGCCCTTGCGCTCCTGCATCGCGGACTCGAGCGCCTCGTACAGCGCGAGCAGGTCTTGCCGCTGGTACTCGGTGATGAGGGTGTCGAGCGACTTCTTCATTGTCGGTACCCGTGAGTCGCCGTTGCGATAGACACGGTGGCCGAACCCCGAAATCTTCTGCTTAGCGGCAAGCGCCTTATCGAGCCAGGCCTCAGCATTGTCTGCGGACCCAATCTCATCGAACACGTGCATGACAGCTTCGTTGGCTCCGCCGTGCAGCGGACCCTTCAGAGCCGCGATGCCGGCAACGACCGCAGAGTAGAGGTCGGACAGCGTGCTGGTGACGACCCGCGCGGTGAATGTCGACGCGTTGAACGAGTGCTCGGCGTAGAGAATCATCGACACATCGAACGCAGCAAGATCAACATCGTTGGGCACTTCACCGAATGTCATGTACAGGAAGTTCGCGGAGTATCCGAGGTCGTCTCGAGGCGCTACAACATCCTGTCCCCGTCGTCGGCGCTCGTCGTAGGCGACGATCGCGGGCAGCTTGGCGAACAGTGTGATCGACTTCGTGAGGTTCGACTCCGGGCTCTCATCCGCGCTGGTCGGGTCGTTTGCGCCGATCACACTTACGGCCGTGCGGATGACATCCATGGGATGCGCCTTCAGCGAGATCTCATCGATGACGCGCTTGACATTCGCGTCGAGTGCGCGCTGCGAGCGCTCGAGCTTCTCAAAAGCGGCGAGCTGCTTCGCATCCGGGAGTTCGCCGTTCCAGAGCAGGTAGGCGACCTCCTCGAACGACTTCTTCGCCGCGAGCTCCTGCACCGGATACCCGCGGTACAGCAGCGAGTTGGTCTCCGGGTTGACCTTCGAGATGGCGGTGTAGTCGACCGGTACCCCGGCCAGGCCCTTGTAGATTTCCTTGTCCTCGAGCATGAGCTGTTCCTTCCGGGATCGGTGGCTTTTGGGTGGTGAGGTTAGAGCGTGAAGTTGAAGACGGACTCGTCGAACGTGTTGTACCCGGCATAGTCGTTGAGCTCGTACAGGCGCGCCCTGGTTTGCATCTCCGCGACTTGCGACTTCAGCGAACCCTCGGCCGCCAGCGCATCGAGGCCGCGCTCGGCCGCTCCCATCGCGAGGCGCAGCAGCGAGACCGGGTAGATGACGATGTTCGCGCCGACGCTGGCGAGCTGCTCGGTGGTAAACAGCTCGGACTTGCCGAACTCGGTCATATTGGCGAGCATCGGCACGTCGATGGCTTTGCGCATCGCCTCGAACTCGGAGAGATCTTTCATGGCTTCGGGGAAGATCGCGTCCGCCCCCGCATCCACGAGCGCCTTCGCGCGATCAATCGCAGCAGCGAGTCCGTCGACGGCGCGGATGTCGGTCCTCGCCATGATCACCAGGTTGGGGTCGCGCCGGGCGTCGACCGCCGCGCGAATCCGCTTGATGGCGGTGTCCGTGTCCACGACGGCTTTTCCGTCGAGGTGCCCGCAGCGCTTGGGGTTGATCTGGTCTTCGATGTGCAGACCCGATACGCCCGCGTCCTCGAGCGTCTGCACGGTGCGGGCGACGTTCATCGGTTCCCCGAATCCGGTGTCGGCATCGATCAGCGTCGGCAGGTCGGTCATGCGCGAAATCTGGCCGCCCCGGGTCGCCACCTCGGTGAGCGTCGTGAGCCCGATATCCGGCAGTCCCAAATCAGCCGCGATGACTGCGCCGGAAATGTAGACGCCTTCGAACCCCTTGTCCTGAATGAGGTTTGCGCTGAGGGGGTTGAATGCGCCAGGAAACCTCAGGAGCTTGCCGCTGGCCAGCTCGGCGCGAAACGTCGCGCGCTTGTCGGCTGCGGGAACTTTCGTGTACAGCATCAGAAGATCCCCTTCGGGTTGGTGACATCGGAAAGGTCGGTCACGACCGTGAGGCCGCCCAGCTCCGCGGCGGTCAGCTCGGGCAGGCGTTGGGCGACATCGAGGAATCGCTCGATCTCCGCCGGGAGCAGGATGCCGTCAGCCAGAGTTCGGAACTTGGCGATGTACTGCTGGCGCCCGAACGGATGAGCGCCGAGTGGATGCGCATCCGCGACCGCGATCTCCTCGACGACCCGCGACCCGTCGGCAAGGTCGATCTCGACCCGCCCGCCGAACGCTTTCTCCTTCGGGTCGAGCGAGTGGTAGCGACGCGTCCACTCCTTGTCTTCCGCGGTCGAGACCTTCTGCCACAGCTCGACCGTGTCGGCACGCGCCGCCCGCTCGGGCGCGTATGAACTGTTGTGATCCCACTTCCCATCTTGTAGCGCAACCGTGAAGATGTAGGGAATCGAGTGGTCGAGCGTTTCGCGACTCGCGGTGGGGTCGTACTTCTGTGGGTCATTCGCGCCCGAGCCGATCACATTGTGGGTGTGGTGGCTCGTGTGCAGCACCACACGCGTGATGTTCTTCGGATCGCGAAGGGCGGGTCGTTCGGCACCGAGCCGACGGGCGAGATCGATCCAGGCCTGGGCCTGGTATTCGGCCGAGTGTTCCTTCGTGTAGCTGTCGAGGATTGCGAGACGCGGCTCGCCCTTTTCCGGAAGCGGCACTTCGTACCGCGCATCCTTGCCGCCGAGCAGCCACGCGATGACGCCGTCCTCACCCTCATAGATGGGAGTGGGGCTGGTCTGCCCGCGCATCGCGCGATCGACGGATTCGACAGCCATTTTTCCGGCGAAGGCCGGGGCATGCGACTTCCAGGTCGAGATCTCGCCTTTGCGCGACTGGCGGGTGGCCGTCGTCGTGTGCAGGGCCTGGCCGATGGCCTGGAAAATCGTCTCGGTCTCGAGCCCAAGCAGCGTGCCGATACCCGCGGCCGCAGACGGGCCGAGGTGGGCGACGTGATCGATCTTGTGCTCGTGCAGGCTGATCGCCTTCGCGAGGTCGATCTGGATCTCGTAGCCGGTGACGATTCCGCGCAGGAGCTCCGCCCCGCCGTGGCCGGTGTGCTGGGCGACCGCCAAAATCGGCGGAATGTTATCGCCGGGGTGCGAATACTCGGCGGCGAGGAACGTGTCGTGGTAGTCGAGCTCTCGAACGGCCACCCCGTTCGCCCATGCGGCCCACTCGGGACTGGTCAATTCCGGGGTTCCGAACACCGTCGAGCCCGTGCCGCCACGCGAGACCGGATGCGCCGCCGCCTGAGAACGCGCAGACACGATGGGGCCGCGACGCAGGGACGCGGTCGCCACACTCGCGTTGTCGATGATGCGATTGATGACCATGTCGGCTACGGCATCCGTCGCGTCGATGTTCTCGGACGCGACTTCGGCGATTTTCCAGGCCAGCTGGTTCTCGCGGGGCAAGTCCTCGGAACTCGAGTACACGCGTACGGGGTGAAGCTTCACTTGGTGGTCCTTATGGTCTAAGAGGTGGTGGTCTTGAGGATGTTGCGGAGGCTGTTGCGCAGGTGCACCTGTGTCGCGCTCGCGGCGAGCGACTCGTCGCCGTCGATGATCGCGTCGAGGATCTGAAGATGTTCGCGCGCCGCGTCGCGGAGCCGGGACTGGTCGTCCTGGGCCAGGCGACGGATACGGGCGACGTGCGTGCGCACGCCATCGAGGCTGGAGACGAGAAACGGATTCGCCGCAGCCGCGTCGATCGTCGCGTCGAGGCGGGCGACCACCGCGTAGTACCGGTGTCGATCGGCGAGCAGAGCGTCGATGTCGCGGAATTCGTCGCGCAACCCTGCGAACACTGCGCGATCCCGGCGTCGCGCCGCGAGGCGTGCGGCCTGGACCTCGAGTGCCTCGCGCACTTCGAACAGTTCGGTGACATTCTCGGCCGAGACATCCGTCACGACGACGCCGCGGCCGGAGTGAGTGGATACGAGCCCTTCAGCGGCCAGGCGGGACAGGGCTTCACGCAGTGGTGTGCGAGATACGCCAAGGCGCTGCGACTGTTCGACCTCGGCGAGTACGGTTCCCGCGCGCAGTTCCGCGTCCAGAATTTCGCCGCGCAGGGTCAGGTAAGCGCGGTCGCTCGCCTTCAGGCGCTCGTCGACAATCGTGCTCATGTATACACAGTAGCGCTCCTTGGCCCCAAAATCAGCAAAATAGACTCCTTCTGTATACACAGATCCTCCCTGCGCTCTCCTAATTCAGGAGCCGGCGTCGGCGGCATCCGGAAATCGCCCTAATTCAGGCGACTTCTGTCACTTCTTGCCACTCCAGTCACACAGGCTCCTGAATTGGGAGAGCGATGTCCTGAAATAGGACAGGTGTCTCGAGTGGGCGCAGCGGCGCTTACGATGAGGATGCACGTTAGAAATCCTCAAACTGAAGCGAACGCGACCCAGTGACCCAGCACGAACCATCCGATGGACTCTCGGAACTCTCGGCGATGTTCGTTGGTGGTTCCCAGTACGCGACCGCGCCAGAAGACCCGGAGCGTTCCAGGCGGCGGCGGCGCACCCGACGGATTGCGGGTGCGATTTCCGCCGCGGTCGTCATCGCGCTGATTGTCACCTACTGCTCGCTCACACTCACCGCTCCCATCGGCGCCGCTGCCGCAGCGACCCAACGGCCGGATGTCGCGACACCCGCTGCGGCCGCGCTCGCGTTCCCGACCGGTGGCGAATCCGCGGTCAGCATTTCCGGAGCAGATACCTACCTGGGCGCGAAAGCAGACGGCATCTTCGCCTCGAGCGGCGGAAATGACGCTATTCCCATGGCGAGTATCAGCAAGCTGATTACGGCGCTGGTCATCCTCCAGGCACGCCCGCTGGGCGCATCCGGCACGGGTCCGACGATCACATTCAGCAAGGCCGACCACGCCCTCTACGACAAATATTTCGTACTTAACGCCACGATCGCAGCAATGCCCACCGGCAGCTCAATGTCCGAGTACGACGCACTCGAAACCATGCTTGTGGTGTCGGCCTGCAACTACGCCGAGGCAATGGCCGAGTGGGCCTACGGTTCCGATCCGGCATTCATCGGCGCGGCACGAACCTGGATCAGGGCACACGGTCTGACCGGGACTGTCATGGTCGAGCCCACCGGAATCGACGCGAGCAACGTCAGCACCCCGAGCGACCTGATCAAACTGGGCAAGCTGGTGATGGCCACTCCCGCACTGGCGGGAATCGTCGCCAAGACGAGCCTGGATGTCCCGGCGCTGAAGGGATTGCCCAACACCAATAACCTCCTCGGCTCGGATGGGGTGGACGGCATCAAGACCGGCACGCTGCAGGGATCGGATCTGCTCTTTTCGTCGAAGGAGGATGTCGGTCTTCCCAGCCCGATCAGCATCACCGGCATTGTGATGGACGGCCCCACCCGGGCCGCGGTCGACGATGAGGTGCGTGCGCTGATCACGAGCATCACCGCCGGATTTCACACGACCCAGTTGGGCACGAAGGGCGAGATCGTGGGCACCTACTCGACGGCGTGGGGATCGAAGGCGCGGATGGTTCTGGCGAAAGATGCGTCGGCTCTCACCTGGTCGAACGCCGCGATCACCTCCACCATGACGACCACGACGCTGAAGACCGGGGCTAGCGGCGAGACCGTGGGAACCGTGATTTGGAAGGTGGGCGCGACGACCGTAACGGTGCCCGTCGTGCTGGACGGCGCCATCCGTCCGCCGAGCACGTGGTGGCGGCTGACACATCCGTTCGAGTTGAGCAGCAAGTAGGGCACCTCGCGTCGGCTGCACCGACCTTTTGCAGCCGACTGGCGTAACTTGAGTCTCGTGAAGCGGGATGGCGGCCGAGTTCCGACGATCGCCATTATTACGGCGCTGTTCTGCCTCGTCGTTGCGATCGGCGCCGCCCTGCAGGGCAGGTTCGACTTTGCTGGTCCGCGCTGGGTTCCTGGGCTCCCACCCGCAAAGCTGCTGACGCACACCTCGCCGCCGCAACCGAGCGTTGCTGCAACCGCTGTTCCCACCCAACTGGCGAATAATTCAGGATTGATCATTGGTTGGCTCCCGATCCTCCTAATCCTGTCGGTCCTCTTCGTCGCCGCGATCCTGCTGCTGGTCGTGTACTGGCTGCGCCGCAGGAGGCCTAGACCGCAGAAGCTGCCCGGCCTGGAAGGCACGCTCGCCGAGGTGACGGCGGATGCGAAAACGGAGCCGGATCTCCCGACGCTGCAACGAGGACTCGCTTTTGCCGCAGCGGTTCTCGAGTCGGATCGCGAACCGCGAGACGCGATCGTTCGAGCCTGGCTGGGGCTGCAGGAGGCGGCCGAGGATTCGGGCATGCGGCGCCGAGCAGCCGAGACTCCGACCGAGTTCACCTCCCGCGTGTTCGACTCGGTGCACGCCGATCGAGCGGCCGCGTCAGCACTGCTGGCGGTCTACCTCCGCGTTCGGTTCCGGTCCGTGCCGGCAACGGCGGCGGATGTCGAGGTCGCCAGGCGCTCGATCCGCCGGCTCCGCGACACCTGGCGGGTCGGGACGCCAGGATGACGCGCTACATCGGCCCAGCGATGCTCGCGGTCCTCGCCGGCGCGGGCTGCTGGTTCTTCGGGCTCGCGATCATCCCGTCGATCGTCGTGGTCATCGTCGTCGGCGCCATCGTCGTGACCCTTCGCGAGGTCGTGGCGCCCGACGATACGGTCCTGACCGCCGGGATCGTGCAGTCGGCGCAGACCGCGGAATGGCCGCCGGGGCCACCGTTGCACGGCGACGGCGCGCGGCGAGACGTGTCAGAACTGGGCTGGGCCCTGCGCACGCCGAGCGGCATCGTCGAAGACCGGGTACTCGACCGGGTGCGAGCCATCGCGGCCACGAGCCTTCGCAGACGCCGGCTCGATCTCGAAAATCCGGCCGACCGCGCTCGGATCGAGCGGCTCGTCGGGCCGCCGCTCTACCTGCTCCTCACTGCGGCCGGGCGGCAGCGCACATCAGCTCGAACCCTGCGATCCTTACTCGGCACTCTCGAGGCGCTCGAGAGAACCGATCCAGGGGCACGAAACTAGTCACGACCGACTCACGGTCCACAACGGAAAGGGTGCCCATGCCAACACCGAATCGCAAGGCGACCCAGTTCGATATCGCGACGATCGCAGCGACCAGCACTGCCATCCTGGAACGCGTTTCGACCGTCGTGGTCGGCATGCCGGAGTCCCTCGAGTTCGCGCTCGCCAGCATCCTGGCCGGCGGTCACGTGCTCTTCGAGGATGTGCCCGGGCTCGGCAAGACGCTCGCCGCGCGCTCGCTCGCCGCCGCGATCGGCCTGGATTTCCGTCGCATCCAGTGCACGCCCGACCTGCTGCCGTCCGACATCACCGGGTCCTTCGTCTACTCGCCGGGCACCAGCGACTTCGTGTTCCGCCCGGGGCCCATCTTCACGGGACTCCTTCTTGCCGACGAGATCAACCGCACTTCGCCGAAAACCCAGTCCGCGCTGCTCGAGGCGATGGCCGAAGGCCAGGTCACGGTCGAGGGCAACAGCTACCCGCTCTCCGTGCCGTTCCACGTCGTCGCGACCTCCAACCCGATCGAGTACGAGGGGACCTACGCGCTGCCCGAAGCCCAGCTGGACCGCTTCATGGTTCGTCTGGCCGTCGGGTATCCGGCACGGGACGGGGAGCAGCGAGTCCTGCTCAACCGCGTCGCGCGAGGACAGGAAGTCGCGCACGTGGAAGCCGTCATCACCTCGGACGAACTCCGCGCGATGCAACGCGGGATCGAGGCGGTAGCGGTGGATCCGGACATCGCACTGTACTGCGTCGACCTCGCAACGGCCACCAGGCAGCACGGCGCGGTCGAGGTGGGCGCGTCGCCACGCGGAGCCCAGGGACTCATGCTGGTCGGGCGCTCGCTCGCCGTGATGGCGGGCCGCGACTATGTGACCCCCGAGGACATCAAACGCATCGCGGTGCCCGTGCTCGCGCACCGGCTCACGCTTACCCCGCAGGCGTGGGCTAGCGGAACCGACCCCGCGGCCATCATCCTCGACATCGCCGATGACGTCGCCGGGCCGCCCGTCGTAGGTGCGGCACGCGCGGTTGCGGATGACTCGGGTGTGTCCTCGCAGTGACTGACACCAGCTCGGGCGACTATCGTTGGATCCCGAGCGCGGGCCTGGTCTTCGGGCTCGTCGCGGGCATCCTGCTTGTGGGCGCAGGACTGCTGTTCTCGCGACCACAACTCGTTCTTATCGCTGCGCCGATCCTGGTCTCGGTGATTTGGACATACCAGCGGCGGCCCCGAACCCAACCGTCGGTCTCGGTCGGGACGACCGTCGCGGCGAGAACGACGAGCCGGGCCGATGTCGCGTATTCGGTCGAGTTCGATGTCCCGTCTGAGGCGGAAGCGATCGTCGTGCGGCTCTACGAGCGAGGCCGCGAGCGCTCAGAGCTCGTCGTCGATTCCGCCACGGCAGCGCTCCTGAGCGGCGAGATCGAGATTGTCCATTCCGGTCCGCAGGAGCTCGTCCGCGTGGATTACCGTTTGGTCGGACCGCAGGGTGGTGTCACGACGGCGCCTGTCGTCGGCCCGCGAAGCAGTCGAGTCATCCCCCCGCGTCTCCTGCCGCTGCGGCGTCTGCCCTTGCCGTTTCGGATGTTCGGACTCTCGGGCGGCCACGACTCCTCCCGACCCGGAGACGGAGGCGAGTTCAGGGACATCGGCCAATTCGTGCCGGGAGATCGTCTACGCCGAATCGACTGGAAGGTGACAGTGAGACGCGGCCAGGGTCCCGGCGACCTGTACGTTCGACGGAGCTTCTCGACAGCTGATGCGACTGTGCTTGTCGTCATGGACAGCAGGGACGAGGTCGCTCAGCTAGTCACCAACCGAAACTCCAACCTCTTGAAATTTGATTCCGTGACGTCGCTCGATCTCGCTCGCGAAGCAGCGTCGTCGCTCGCGTCGGCATACATTGCAAGCGGCGATCGCGTCGGCTTCCGGGATCTCGCCCGCAGCACACGAGTTCTCGCTCCCGCGGGCGGTTCGGCGCAGTTGCACCGGCTGCTGCCGACGATCGCCCAAACCCGCCCGTTCGGAGCACCACAGCGTCGCGTGCGCCCGCCGATCATTCCCGCAGGGGCCCTCGTGTACCTACTTTCAACGTTTCTCGACGGCGAGGCCGCGAAAATGGCAGAGCTTTGGCGGGTCGCCGGACATCGCGTTGTCGCAGTCGACACGCTTCCGCCAACCACGACAGAGGGGCTGCGTTCCGAGCAGCGGGGCGCACTGCGAATCGTGCAACTCGAGCGAGAGGCGCGCATCCTCGCCCTCGAATCACTCGGGGTGGATATCATCCGCTGGCATCCGATGAACCGGCACTCGCCGGAGTCTCAGCTCGCTGCCCTCAGCCGCGTCGCAAGGAGAAGGCGATGACCGCGTCGGCGCCCGGCCTCGCCGCGCGCCCATCCGTGAGGTTCCGGCCGGCGATCGGACGCAGCATTCCGGCATCAGTCGTGCGACTCATCCTGGCAGTGGTCATCGTTTTCCTGTGCGTCGCGGTCATCGGCTGGCAACTGTTGCTCGCAGTCGCGCTCGTGTTTGCTCTCGCCGCGCTCGCTTTTCCTACGGGCCCGATGGCGTGGCTGCTCGCTGGACTGCTGGCGGTAGTCGCTCTCGGCGGTTACGCCCAGCCTCCGGACTGGAGATTCTTCGCTGTGCTCGCCGGGGCACACCTGCTGCACCTGGCGGGAATGACCCTGCGCTGGCTGCCCGTCTCGGGACCGGTCCAGTTGCGCGTGCTCGGAAGGATCCTCCGGACCTTCGTCGTCATCCAGGTTCCGGCGCAAATCGCGTCGCTCCTGGTCCTCACGCTGCTCGCGGGTCGTTCGGTCGTCTCGACTCTGAGCTCTCCGGCGTTTGGAATCGTCGCCGGTGCGGGACTGCTGCTGCTCGTCGTTGCCGTCGTCATCCCGATAGTCCGGGGCGGCCCCGACCGTTAGTCGCCGGCGCGGAGCTTCTCGCGGAGGGTTTCGAGCTCTCCGTACAGTTCGCCGGGAACTCGGCCGCCAAAGGTGTCGAAGTACTCTTCGGTGCTATCCGCTTCGGCCAGCCAGGCTTCGCGGTCGATCGCGAACAGTTGCTCGAGATCGATGTCTTCGAGCCCCGCGACATCCAGTCCCGACGGCGTCGGAACGTAGCCAAGGGGTGTCTCGGTCGCCGGAGCGTGGCCGTCCACGCGCGACTGGATCCACTCGAGGACACGGATGTTCTCGCCGAATCCCGGCCACAGGAACGAGCCGTCGTCGCCCTTGCGGAACCAGTTGACCTGGAATACGCGGGGAACCTTGGCGCCCTGACGCAACTTGCGACCGAAGTTCAGCCAGTGCTGCCAGTGATCGGCCATGTTGTATCCGCAGAACGGGAGCATGGCGAACGGATCGCGTCGCAGCTCCCCAACAGTGCCTTCAGCGGCCGCCGTTTGCTCCGAAGAGATCGTGGCGCCCAGGAAGACGCCATGGTCCCAATCGCGCGCCTCTACCACCAAGGGCACGTTGGAAGCACGACGGCCGCCGAAGATTATCGCGTCGATGACGACGCCGTCCGGATGCTGCCAGTCGCTCGCGATGGACGGGCACTGTTGAGCAGCAACGGTAAAACGAGAGTTCGGATGCGCGGCGGTGGTCCCTGTTCTCGGGGTCCAGTCGTCGCCGCGCCAGTCGATGAGGTGAGCCGGCGGAACATCCGACAGGCCCTCCCACCAGACATCGCCGTCGTCGCGCAGGGCGACGTTGGTGAAGATCGTGTTTCCCCAGAGCATGTCGATCGCCGTGGGGTTGGTCTTTGGACCGGTACCCGGGGCGACACCGAAGAAGCCGGCTTCCGGGTTGATCGCGCGCAGGTGGCCGTCTGGTCCCTGGCGCAGCCACGCGATGTCGTCGCCGATGGTTTCGACGGTCCATCCGGGCAGAGTCGAAGTGAGCATCGCGAAGTTCGTCTTGCCGCAGGCACTGGGGAATGCGGCCGCGACGTGCATGGAGCGACCCTCCGGATTGGTGACCCGCAGGATCAGCATGTGCTCGGCTAGCCAGCCCTCGTCGCGGGCCATCACCGAGGCGATGCGCAGCGCGAACGATTTCTTGGCAAGGATGGCGTTGCCGCCGTAGGCCGAGCCGTAGGACCAGATCTCCCGGTCCTCGGGGAAGTGCGTGATGTACTTCGTGGAGTTGCACGGCCATGGCACATCTTCCTGGCCGACCTCGAGCGGTGCGCCGACGCTGTGCACGGCAGCAACCCATTCGACGCCGGGCGTGATGCGCTCGAGCGCATCGCTGCCCATCCGCGTCATGATGCGCAGGTTCGCGACGACATACGGCGAATCCGTGACTTGCACGCCCAGCTTCGCGAAGCGCGAGCCGACCGGCCCCATCGAGAAGGGCACGACGTACATCGTGCGGCCGCGCATGCTTCCGTCGAACAGCGGCTCGAGAGTTGCGCGCATTTCGGCCGGGGCGACCCAGTTGTTCGTCGGGCCGGCATCCTCCTCGCGCTCGCTGCAGATGAAGGTGCGGTCTTCGACCCGCGCGACATCGTTCGGGTCGCTGCGAGCCAGGAAGCTGAAGGGCCGGTACTCGGGATTGAGGCGGATGAGCGTGCCCTGCGCCACGAGCTCCTTGGTGAGGCGATCGAATTCCGAGGCGCTGCCATCGCACCACACAACATGGTCGGGCATGGTGATCGCGGCAATATTCGCGACCCACTCGATGACTCGGATGTCGGTGCCGACCGGGCTCGTGAAGTGTGGCGCTGCTTCACGGGTCGAAGTGGGGGTGCTCGCCGCGCTCGTGGGCGGCGTGGCCTTCCGGGGCTCGATTGTGGTAGTCATCTCGCGTCTCTCGGTCGATTTCACGGTCGTTGTGCGCTCTTTTTATAGCCTGCGCCGAGAATTGGCCCAGATTTTCGAATCCGTGGCGTTAAGAATCATCATTCTTTAGCTATTGTTCAAGAATGAGTGACCTGGCGACCCTCGGACAGAGAATTCGACACTTTCGTACCGCCCGCGGGCTGACGCTCGACGAGCTCGGCAGCGCCGTCGGGATCGCCGGCAGCCAGCTCTCCCTGATGGAGAACGGCAAACGCGAACCGCGCCTGTCGCTGCTCACGAAGGTTGCGGAGGCGCTGGACATCCAGGTTTCCGACCTTCTATCTGATGAGCCACCGTCCGCGCGCGCCGCGCTCGAGATCCGTCTCGATCAATTGCAGCAGGGCGCCCTGTACTCGTCGCTCGGACTGCCGGCGGTTCGTCCCGGCCGGGCGATGACGGATGACACGCTGCGCGTCCTGGTGGGCCTGCACACCGAACTGGCCCGTCGAGCCCGCGAGGCGATCGCGACTCCCGAAGAGGCACGTCGCGCGAACACCGAGCTGCGCCAACTCATGCGCACCAAGAACAACTACCTGCCCGACATCGACAAGCTCGCCCAGGAGCTCGTCGGCAAGGTTGGATACTCCCGCGGTGCGATCACCCACCGTGCCGTCGCCGAGATGGCCACCCAGCTGGGCTTCGAGCTCGTGCACGTGCCCGACCTGCCACATTCCGCGCGGTCGGTCACGGATCTGGAGAACGGCCGCATCTACCTTCCGCCGGCCTCGATTCCGGGCGGCCACGGCATCCGTTCGATGGCGCTTCAGGCCGTCGCACATCGGCTGCTCCAACACCACGAGCCCCGCAGTTACGCGGAGTTCCTGCAGCAGCGCCTCGAGATCAACTATTTCGCCACTGCTTGCCTGATGCCGCTAAAGCAGTCGGTGGAGTTTCTCGAGACGGCGAAGGCGGACCGCAACATCGCGGTCGAGGATTACCGCGACGCGTTTGGCGTCACCCACGAGGCGGCGGCTCTGCGCTTCACCAACCTCGCGACCTCGCACCTCGACCTGAACGTGCACTTCCTGCGGGTGAGCGACGACGGCGCGGTCGCGAAGGCATATGAAAACGACGGACTGCGCTTGCCGGTGGATGTGACGGGCTCGACCGAGGGCCAGCTGGTGTGTCGGTACTGGGCGGCGCGCCAGGCGTTCGACCGCACCAACCGAACGACCGAGTTTTACCAGTACACGGACACCCCGGAGGGCACGTTCTGGGAGTCGAGCCAGACCGGCACCTCCGCGAGCGAAGAGTTCTCCATCACGATCGGCGTGCCGTTCGCGCACGCCAAGTGGTTTCGCGGGCGGGAGACCACCAACCGAACTCTCTCTCGGTGCCCGGACGTCAGTTGCTGCCGGGCTCCTTCGAACGAGCTCGCGCAGCGTTGGGAGGGCAAGGCGTGGACCAGCGCCAAGCTGCACGCCCACATCCTGTCGCCGCTGCCGAGCGGCACATTTCCCGGAGTGGATGACCAGGAGCTCTACGCGTTTCTCGATGCGCACGCCTAGCCCAATCCTCGACGCGCCAATTGCCGAATCGGCAGGCAGCAGTGCAATACTCAGTCCCGTCGCGATACCGGTTTTTCGAGGAGTGTGCCAGTGCCAGCAGCAGTGACCGAGACCGTCGGAGTCGTTCGGGAGAGTGCCGCTGGTGAGCGAAGAGTCGCTCTCGATCCCGCCGCCGTGGCGTCGCTGACGAAGCTCGGCCGCGTAGTCATCGTGGAGCGCGGAGCGGGCGAGGCCGCACGATTCCCGGATGCGCAATACGAGGCATCCGGCGCGAAGCTCGGATCGCGGAAGGAAGTGCTCGACAAGGCGGGGATTGTCGCTGTGGTGCGACCGCCGGACGCCAAACTGCTCGCCGCCCTGCGCGCAAAGCAGACGGTCGTCGGCCTCCTCGATCCGCTGCACAATCTTCCGGTCGTGACGGATCTCGCCAAACGCGGGATCACGGCGGTCGCCTTCGAGCTTCTCCCGCGAACGGTCAGTCGGGCGCAATCGATGGATGCACTCAGCTCGCAGGCGAGTGCGGCGGGTTATCGTGCTGCGATCGTCGCCGCCGAGTCCTTCGCCCGCTACCTGCCCATGATGATCACGGCATCCGGTACCGCGACTCCGGCGAAGGTCCTGGTCATCGGCACGGGAGTCGCGGGCCTGCAGGCGATCGCGACCGCTCGGCGCCTGGGCGCGGTGGTCACCGGGTACGACGTGCGCGCGGCATCCCGCGGCGAAGTCGAGTCGCTCGGCGCAAACTTCATGACGTCATCCATCAGCGAAGGCGCGGGCGCCGGTGGATACGCGCGCGCGATGACCGCCGAGGAGCGCGCGGAGCAACAGGCCGAACTCTCCGCGGCGCTGAAAGGCTTCGACATCATCATCACGACGGCGAAGGTTCCCGGGCAGGCGCCACCCGTTCTCGTCTCCAAAGAGGCACTCGCGACTCTCCGCTCGGGGACCGTCTGTGTCGACCTCGGCTCGAGCGAACTCGGTGGAAATGTCGCCGGGTCAGTTCCCGACACGACCACGGTCACGACCGGCGGTGTCACGATCATCGGAGCGGGCGAGCTCGCGGCGGAGCTGCCGGCATCCTCGTCTCAGATGTATGGCCGAAACGTGGTGTCGGTGCTCGGCTCGCTGTTTCCGCAGGGCATTCTCGAACTCGATCCGGATGACGAGGTGCATCAGAACATCGTCGTGACGCACGACGGGGATGTGCGGAACGCCGCGGTTCGGGCCGCACTCAAACTCGATCCGCTGCCCACTACAGAGAAGGTGACCAACTCATGACGGTCCAGCTTTTCGGCAATCTCGCGATCTTCGTGCTGAGCCTGCTCGTCGGCTTCGAGGTCATCAGCAAGATACCGACGACACTGCACACGCCGATGATGTCCGGCGCGAACGCCATTCACGGCGTCGTGCTCGCCGGGTCGATCGTGATTGCTTCGCTTGCCGACAGTCCGGCCGGCTACGTGCTGGCCTTCGTCGCTGGCGCGCTCGGCGCCGCCAACGTCTTCGGCGGGTATGTCGTGACCGATCGGATGCTGCAGATGTTCAACCGACCCAAGGCTCCGCCCGCGCCGGCCAAGAGTTCACCGGAGGATGCATCATGACCGCGCTCGCCTTCGTGATCGGACTCCTCTATCTGCTCGCCGCATCGCTGTTCGTCGTCGGGCTGCACCTGATGCGGGCGCCGTCGACCGCGCGCCGCGGCAACTACATCTCCGCCGTGGGAATGATCATCGCCGTCGTTGCGACGATCGTCGTTGCGGTCGTCACTGGTGCGCACAGCGTCTGGGGATGGATCGCGCTCGCCGCCGGCCTGGTTGTCGGCGCACTCTTCGGTGCTATCCGCGCGCGCACGGTCAAGATGACCGACATGCCGCAGCTGGTGAGCGTCTTCAACTCGGTGGGTGGTGGAGCGGCCGCCGCGGTCGCGTTTGCCGAGTTCGTCCTGTCGATCGGGGGCACTCCGCTTCAGGTGAGCGAGTCGATTCCCGTCGTTCTGGACGTGCTGATCGGCTGCGTCACGTTCTCGGGTTCGCTGATTGCCGCAGGCAAACTGCAGGGCGTCATCCCGGGTAGTCCGATCACCTTCCCGGGTGCACGGATCCTCAACGTGCTCGTCGTTCTGGTCGCGGTTGCCGCGGGAGTACTCGTCATCATGTACCCGACGAACCTGTGGTTGCTCGTAATCGAGGCTGCTGCGGCGCTGATCTTCGGTGTGCTGATGGTGCTGCCGATCGGTGGGGCCGATGCTCCGGTCATCGTGTCTCTGCTGAACGCGTTCACGGGGCTCGCGGTCGCGATGGCCGGGTTCGCGATCAACAACCAGGCCCTGATCATCGGTGGTGCACTGGTTGGCGCGGCCGGAACCATCCTGACGCTCCAGATGGCGAAGGCGATGAACCGGTCGGTGGGCGCGATCGTGCTCGGCGGATTCGGAACCGCGGACAACGCGTCCGGCGCATCCGTAAACCAGGACATGACCGGCGTGCGTGAGGTCGTCGCCGATGATGTGGCGCTGCAGCTGGCCTACGCTCAGCGCGTGCTCATTGTCCCCGGTTTCGGGCTTGCGGCCTCGCAGGCCCAGTACGAGCTGGCAGAGCTGTCGGGCCTCCTCATCAAGCACGGTGTCGACGTGAAGTATGCCATCCATCCGGTCGCCGGTCGCATGCCCGGGCACATGAACGTGTTGCTCGCCGAAGCGAACGTGCCATACGACCAGATGCTGCAGCTGGAAGAGGCGAACGCGGCATTCGACAACTGCGATGTCGCGCTGGTGATCGGCGCAAACGACGTGTGCAATCCGATGGCCCGACAGAAGGGCAATCCGGTCTCGGGCATGCCGATTTTGGATGTCGACCACGCAAGGGCCGTCGTTGTGATCAAGCGATCGATGAGTTTTGGATACGCGGGCATCCCGAATCCGCTCTACACGGATGCCAAGAGCGGCATGTTCTTCGCGGACGCGAAGGCGGGCCTCGGCGACATACTCACGGCCACCAAGGAATACGTAAGCGCCTAGTTTTGGGGGCGCGCTCGGGTCGCCGAGTTCGCCAGCAACGCCAATCCCCTGTTACCGTGAGTATTGGACCTGGGGCGAATCGTCGGCGTGTGTCCGCATATACGGAACCTTCATGAGACCTATTCCTAACCTTCGCATCGCGCTCGCGGTCTTCACTCTCGTCGCCGTACCCGCGGTCGCCCCGCCTCGTCAGGCGAGCGCCGACTCGCTCTATAACGCCGCGCACTCCCAGATCCTCTCGGTGAATGGCGCGGTAAAGGCGGTCAAGCTCACGCCTACGAAGTACTCGGCGACGCCCGGATTCCAGAGCCTCGCCGAGGGTGGCACAAACTACGACTGGGCCAAGCTCGTGCTGCTCGCCGGTGGGTGGCCGATGAGCAAAAGCAACGTGACGGTGATTCTGCGCTGGATGCGCCAGGAGAACGGCGCCAACAACTGGTGGAACCGAAACAACCCGCTGAACAATAGCTACGGTGCACCGGGCGCCGGTGGAACCGGGCACTACGCCAATCTCATCATCGCCGCGCAGAAGGTTGCCGGTGCGTTGCACGCGGGAGCCGGCGGAGGCTATTCCGGGATCGTCAGCGCGCTGGCCGCATCCTCGTCACCGGGAGTCACGGCGCAGGCAATTTGGGCGTCGTTCTGGTCGACCAGCCACTATGCGAACGGCACCCACTGGAGCACGGCTCCGGTTCCGGTAGTAAAGGCGCCCGCCGGCGACTGGTAGCGCTATCGATGGTCGAGTAGCGAGCGCCAGCGGCGCCGTACTGATGGTCGAGTAGCGAGCGCCAGCGGCGCGCGCGTATCGAGACCACCCCACGCGATACCCTTGCACCCTCGTCCAGACCCAATCCCGCGACTTGGTATAGTCGTCAGGTTGGCTTTTCGAAGCCGCCATCTGCGCCCGTAGCTCAGCGGATAGAGCAATTGACTACGGATCAATAGGCCGGGGGTTCAAATCCCTCCGGGCGCACACACCGAAGACCCCGTCATTTATTGCGGGGTCTTCAGTGTGTTTGTCCTTTGGGCTTGGAGCCGGCCAGCCGGGCGGGCCCCCGCTGCGCAGTCCGAAATCTCGGGTAGCGATATTTCGGCGGCTCAGTAGGTGAGTCAAATCCCTCCGGGCGTACTTCGTAAAGAGGCGCGATCTCTCGCCGCGATGGAGCCTTTTGCGACCTACATCGTCGGGGCTTGGAGACCGCGAACACTAAGCTGAACGGCACGTTCATAGACCAAGCGGTTTCCCGCGGGCGAAAGGGTCACCCTGGTGAATACGACGCGATTCAGGGAAACGTACGGGCCGTACGCTCTGGTCGTCGGGGGTTCTTACGGATTGGGCGCGGCATTCGCGGAGGCGATTGCGCGCCGCGGGTTGAATCTGGTTCTCGTCGCCCGCCAGGAAGATCGCCTTACGGCGACGGCGGCCCGACTGAAGGAAACCTATGGCGTCGACGTCGTCGCAATCACCGCGGATATCGCCGACTACGCAACCGTGAAAGCACGACTAGGCGACCTAAAGGCTCCCATTGGCCTCCTCGTTTACGATGCGGCATACGCTCCCATCGGCCGATTCGAAGACGCGACGGAGGATCAGCTGCTTCGTGCCACCGAAGTCAACGTGCGAGCACCCCTGTTGCTCGCGAAGTTCCTCTCGGCGCCGATGATCGAGCGAGGGCGAGGAGGCATCATCCTGATGTCGTCGCTTGCCGGGTCACAGGGCAGCCCGAACATCGCGGCCTACGCGGCAACGAAGTCGTTCAACGCCGTGCTGGCGGAAGGACTCTGGAAGGAACTGAAGCCGCACAGAGTCGACGTGCTTGCCTCCATGGCCGGCGCGATTCTCACTCCCGGCTATCAGGCGGCCGAGACCGCCAAACCGGCGCCGGGAACTCTGGAGGCCGAAGAAGTCGCCGAACAAACCTTGAACGCTCTGGGAAAGGGTCCGATCGTGATTCCCGGAGCTGTCAACAAGGTCGCCCGTTTCGTCCTCATGCGGCTGCTGAGCCGACGAGCCGCAATCGCCATCATGTCGAAGAACACGGGAGGCCTGTCGTGACAATCTTCCTGGGGCTGATCACTCCGCTGGTCGCCTACGCGGTGATCACTCTTCTTCACGTGGTCATTCCCGCGAGGAGACGTGCCGGCTACGTGAAGAGTGAGGTGACGGGCGAGGTTGTGAAATACCGAACCAACGGACGATTCGTCCTCGTGGCCAGCATCCTCTTGTGGTTTGCGCTCGGGTATCTCCACATCGTCCCGTATGTCTGGCTGTACGAAACCCGCTGGTGGGGCCTGATCGGCGCCTGCGCGATCGGGCTGGGCTTCTCGTTCTACATCGTTCTGAGGTTCCCATCGACCGGCAAGTCACTCTTCGCCGACTTGTGGTTCGGCAGATCGAAGGATGTGCAGCTCAAAGACGGCTTGGTGGATGCGAAGGTGTGGCTCTACCTCGTTGGCGCGGTCTTGCTCCAGCTGAACGTGCTCTCCTTCGCGGCCTTTCACCTCCTGAACGTCAACAACATCAACCCCGGTTTCCTTCTCGGCTGTGCGATGTTGACCTGGTTCTGCTTCGAGTACCTGATCTTCGAACGAGTCCACCTTTGGACGTACGACTTCATCGCTGAGCGCGTCGGCTTCAAGCTTGGATTCGGCTGCCTTGCGTTCTATCCCTACTTCTACACAGTCGCGCTGTGGTTCACCGCTGCACTCCCGAACCCCGGTCTCCCCGCATGGCTGACCGTCCTGTTCGGCGCGCTCTTCCTCTGCGGTTGGGTGCTCACGCGTGGCTCGAATATGCAGAAGTACCTCTTCAAGACCGCGCCCGGTCGGAAATTCCTGTGGATCACACCCAAGGTGCTCAGCGACGGCGAGCACACCCTCCTGGTCAATGGGTTTTGGGGCGCCAGTCGTCACGTCAACTACCTTGGGGAGACCATCCAGGCGGTGGCCGTCGCCCTTGCCGCGGGTTATTTCGGGATCTGGATGGTGTGGCTATATCCGATCTACTACGTCGCGCTCTTCATTAGTCGCCAGGCCGATGACGACAAGGTTTGCCGAGCGAAGTACGGCCCGCTGTGGGACGAGTACACCACCAAGGTGAAGTACAAGATCATCCCCCGTCTGTATTGAAGGTGGACGACGGAGCGCGTGGCAGTCCCGTCAGGTGACCGCGTCCCGCGATCTGCTCATGACGGCCAGCCCGATGCTTGCGATCGCCCCGAAGCCAGCCGGAATGATGAAGACGAGAGGCAACCCGAGGACGTTCACTCCGATGCTGCCCGCGACCCCGCCGAGTGCACTCGCGACTGAGCTCGCGCTAAGGAAAATGGCAGACGCGGTTGCGACGGCTTGCGGAAGCAACCGTTGGGCGACGACGATTCCCAGGCCCGCGAAGATGCCCCACACGGCCCCCATGAAGGACTGGCCCGCGAACATCCCGCCGGCGCTTGGGGCGAAAGCGAATAAGACGTAGGCGGCAACGGCGAAAAGTGCGCCAAGGACCATGAGTCGCAGGATGCCCGTCCTTCGGGCGACGATAACGGCGACCGGCATCAAACCAAGCTCGATGAGCGGCTGAATGCCGATCACGGCCCCACTGATCACGGCGGGAAGGTGCAGGTCATCGCGCATATAGATCGAGAGGTACCCGTATTTGATCGGCTCGCCCGCATATACGAGGGCGTATAGGCCAGTGAATGCCAGGAGCGGGAGCATGGCGCGGAATCCGACCGTTCGGACGCCACGTTCGAGTTCCGTGCGTGGAGGTTCGAGAGCGGCCTGCCCGATCTCGCGGGGGCTGCGCGTGAAGCCGAGGGGGATGACCTGGGCGAGGGTGAAGATCGCAGTCGCAATAAGCATCGTGCGTGCGCCGAACTGGGCCGCGAGCCAGAAACCCAACACGGGGCCGACGATCCATCCGGCGGTCAGGGCCATCCGAACGATCGAAATCACACCGTCACGTGAAGCGACATTGGATCGTTGCAATTCGTCGTGAATCGCGGCGAACAGCTGCGACGCCGCGGCGCCGCCGAATGCGAGCACGAGCGCGCTGACCGCAAACGGAATCCAAACTTGACCGGCCAGTGCGATTGTCAGCCAGCCCGCGAACCCGGCCAATGCGCACATCCGGAAGAGTCCGAGTCGCTTGCCCGACTTGTCTGAGCGTGCCCCGATGATGTATCCGGCGACGGGGGCCGTGAGGCTGGTGAGGTAGTACAGACCAGCGGATGACAACGGGACGTGAAGGTTGTTGACGAGGAAGAGGGTGATTTGTGGCGCTGCCGCCGATGTTCCGATTCCTGACAGAAAGAGCGCGATGGCGGCTCCGCGAAAGAGCGGTGAACTCAGCGTCGCACGGATCGCGGACGGTTGTTCCGAATTCGTGGGAGCGCTCTCTCGGCGGGACACTCAGCAATGCTAATGCGGATGTTGACCTTCGGGTTGCCTGCGGCGATACGCTGATTTCGGATGGCACGGGGTCGCATTCGGCGATCGTTCAAGACGTCGACAAAGGAGTTCGAGTCATGCGGAAGCTCATCGCGCTGGTGTTCAACTACTCGCTGAATGGCCTTCTGGCCGACCCCGAGACCGACTTTTGGAAGTTCTGCTTCGAGTTGCTCGACGACCACGGCGGTCCGGACCACGACGACGGGACACTCGACTTCCTGGGCGGCGCGTCAGCGCACCTGATGGGCCGCGTCGCGTACGAGGGGTTCGCCAAGAGCATCCCGACGTCGACGGACAACCCGTGGACTCCCATCCTGAATGCCGGTAACAAGGTCGTCCTCTCCAAGACGCTGAAGACGGCCGACTGGGAGAAAACCACCATCGCCTCGGGCGACACTATGGAGGAGATCGATGCCCTGCGAGAGGGCGGCGACGGTCACATCGTGGTCTGGGGCGGCGTCACGCTGTGGCGCTCGCTCATGCAACTCGATCTGATTGACGAGTATCGCATCAGCATGTACCCGTACATCACGTCGAAGGGCACGCTGCTGTTCGAACACGTCCCCGAGGGTTATGGGCTCGACCTCGTGTCGAGCGTCCCCGACGAAGGCGGCGTGCTGGAGTTGCAATACCGTCGGCGCCGCTGACACGACGTGGGCCCCCACGGGAGAAACTGGTCGTCATGAGCGCCTTCGAGTCTCGTATCCTGCCCGCGACGACTGAGGGGACCGTCGAGTTCGAAGACGGATTCACCTGGTATCGCATCTCCGGTCAGCTCGATTCAGGCGTGCGCCCGTTGATCGTGCTTCACGGCGGGCCCGGTTGCACCCACGACTACCTCCTACGCCTAACGCAACTTGCGTTGCCAGAATGGGGGAATCGCGTAGTCGTCCACTATGACCAGATTGGCAATGGACGCTCGAGCCATCATCCCGACAAGCCAGCGTCCTATTGGGAGGTCGAACTTTTCGTCGCCGAGTTTCACAACCTGCTTGCGCACCTTGGGATCGACGACTACGACGTCCTCGGGCAGTCGTGGGGCGGAATGCTCGGCGCCGAAATAGCGGTGCGACGCCCCGCAGGATTGAACCAGCTCGTCCTCGCTGACTCACCCGCATCCATCGAGCTATGGCTTCAGGCCGCGAATCGTCTTCGGGCAGAACTGCCCGCCGGCGTCGACGACGCACTCAAACGCAATGAGAACGCCGGTACGACCGACAGTCCCGAATACCTCGAGCTGATGAAGGTCTTCTACGACCGTCACGTGTGCAGAATCGTTCCGAATCCACCGGAAGTCCGAGCATCGCTCGAAGCAATGGATGGCGACCCGACGGTGTACCTGACAATGAACGGACCGAGTGAGTTTCACACCGTCGGGTCCCTGGTTGGCTGGAGCGTCATCGATCGGTTACCGCAAATCGCCGCTCGCACCCTGGTTATCAGCGGCGCCTTCGATGAAGCCGCGCCTGAGACGGTTCGGCCGTTCGTGGACCTCGTACCCGATGTGCGCTGGCGTCTTTTCGCCGACTCCAGTCACATGCCTCATGTCGAGGAGACCGAGCGCTACCTTCGCATCACTGCCGAATTCTTGAACGGGGACGAGCCGGAGGGCGACTGATCACGGCCGCTATAGGTGCCGCTACCGCGCGCCCAGCAGTTCCACGACGCGTTCCGCGCTTCCCCACGAGAGGGTGATTCCCGCACCGCCGTGCCCATAACAGGCGATCACGGGTACTGAGTGGCCGTCGACCAACCCGACCCGGAGCGTCGGGCGAGCCGGTCGAAGTCCTATGGCGCGACCAACGATTTCCTGGCCTTCCAGCGCGGGCACGGCAGCAATGACTCGCTCGAGGATGCCCGCCTCCACCCCCGTGTTCCAGGTGATGTCGACCTCGCCAGCATCCGAAGTGCCGCCGCACACGACGTCGTCAATCCTTGGCAACACGTAGGTCATGCCTGCCGGGTTCTCATCGTCGAGGAGCCAGTCGCGAAGTCCCGGGTTGCGAAGCTTCAGCACCTGGCCACGGATCGGATACGCCGAGTCATCGTCACCGAGCAGTTCTGCCGACCTGAGCCCGGCGGCTACCACGACAGCGCCGGCGCGAGTTACCGCGATCGTCGCCTCGATGTCGTGCACCACTTCGTCGCGGAACTTGACGCCAATCTCCCGGCAGCGCGCCTCGAGCCACACGAGGTACCTGGGCGTGTCCACCATCGGAAGTGCCGACCGGATGCCTCGCGTTGCTCCCGACGGCAGCTCGTCCGGCCGCGCCTCGCGGTGCCAGGGCGCGACATCCGCCCAGGACGTGTCCTGATCGGCTGAGCGCACCACGAACGTTCCCTCACGAATCTCGACAGGGGTGCCCGCGACCTCGCTCAACTCGTGGAATCGGTCCAGCGAGCGTTTCAGGATGTCGGTGGATCCGTCGGCCGACTTCGCCTTGTAGGGAAACCAGAGCCCCCCGGCGACCGCCGAAACGCTGGCCTGCGCGGTCGCATCGGCGAGAATCGTCACCGAATGTCCCGCTCGGGCGAGCTCGTACGCACAGGTCATTCCGATGACGCCGGCGCCGACAACGATGACGGGTCCGGCATGCGCCGTGTCTGCTGGCCGGGTTGAGGTCGCCACTACCCTCCTCACCATACGTCGCGGCTGATCCGAGGTTTCAGTCTCGCAGAGCCGGACGAATAATCCAGCAGCTCGCGGGTGGCTGAAGTCGTGGGTTGCTGGCAGCATCGAGTCATGGAAAAGTCAGCGCTTTCGATCCGCCCTATCCGTGATGACGACGACCTCGACGAGCTCCATGAGGGTGACAACGAGTGGGCGGGCTCGGCGCTCGCCCGCAACATGAGCGCCAGCGCCGGCGACGCGATGGTTGCATTCCACGTTGCGGAGCAGGACGGCAGGCTGGTGGGGTACTTCGACAGTTTTCTACCGCAGGAGGACAACCCGACCGGTGTCGGTTTCGCGTCAGTATGGGTTTTACCGGAGGCGCGCGGTCGTGGGGTCGGCGCTGCGCTTCTTGAGGCGTTGCTGCCGCTCGCCACGGCGCGCGGCGCTCGCCGCCTGACGGCACGCGTCGATTCGGAGGATGAGTCATCCCTGCGCTGGATCAGGGCGAAAGGTGCAACGACGGGCGGAACCCACCTTGAGAGCACACTCGAACTGACCGACGACCTGCCGCTGCTACCGCCGCCCGATGGAGTGGCGGTCGTGGTCATGCCCGACAGCGCCGATGAGATCGCCTGGCGGTCGGCCCACGAAGCGAATGTCCGTCTCATGCGCGACACGCCGGACGCCGAGACGAACCCGGCACCGATGCCCTACGAGATCTACCGCGCATTGCTCGCCGAGTCGTGGCAGTTGTGCCTCGCAAGGACGGATGACGGTTCCATCGTTGGTCTTACCTGCGTGTTCCCCAAGAATGAGAAGCTCCGTCAGGTGAACACCATGCTGACGGGTGTGAACCGCGAGTGGCGTGGCAGGGGTCTGGCAACAGCTTTGAAGACCGCCCACGCGATTGCGCTCCGAGATGCCGGATGGCGCGCGATCGTCACGCAAAACATGGATGGCAACGACCACATCCTCGCTGCTAACAAACGGCTGGGCTTTAGGCCAAGTAAGGCGCTGCTCGATGTTCTCTACGACCTCCCGGAGTCGATCGAAGCCGGCTGATCGCCCGGGCCGAGCACGAGGCTACGTCTGTCGGCGCAGGGTGAGGGATTGCTCGGCGCGGCCGACAGCGCCGTGCAGATCGTGCAGCGTCGAGCTCGTCAAGCCGAGCCCGTTCGGGCCGAACACGACCTGTGTGTCCAGCCCGACCCACGCCGGGTCGGGCTGCCGGAAGAAGTGGATAGTGAGATCGACGTTCGGGAACGCCCAGTCCCGCGGGTCACGGCGAACCGCGATGCCATTGGCGGTGTCCACCAGTGCGACGTACGACGCGACAGGGCTCGCGGTTTCGCCGGCGACGAGCGCCTTGTCGGAACCGATCCACACCGTGCCGCGACCGACCACTGATGGCGTCACCGGGCGCAGCTCGAGGGAGCGGATGTAGCCGCCACCCCAAACATCATCCATCTGCCACGACGCGAGACCGTCGGGTGACGGCAGCGGTCCTGCTGCGCCCCCCGCTACATCCGCAGTGTCCGATTCGCTGAGATACCAGGCGCGCGCGGAAACGGCGGCACGCCCCGCGATCGTCACGGTCGCCTGAAGCAACTCGATTGTGCGGCCCGGTCGGACGGTCTCGACCTCGATCTCGCAGGGCTCCGCGGCCAGGAACCCGAGAATGTCGAAACTGACGCGCGCAAGTACCTTGCCGTCGGCGGTCGACCCGCGATGGGTCGCCATCGCCTGGACGATCAGACCGCCCAAGGGACTGAAATGGATTTCGCCCGGCTGCCATGCGCCACCGGCATGCTCGGTCGGGCGGAACCGGTTCGCTGCTTCGCGCACCCAGTACGCCGACTCGTTGCCCATCACCTCCATTGTTCCGCATTGCGCGGGCACGGCCCACGCCACCGCGCTTCGGAGAGCCTGCGCGTCGGCCATGCAATGATCGTGCTGTGGCAGACGAAACCAGCGACGAGAAGCCAGCGGATGCGCCCTCCATGCACGCGACGCGCTCATCCGGTGGGTATGCGGTCGATCCCAGGTACTCGCAGCGTAACCTCGCCGAGCGCCTCTTTCCCGGGCCGTCGAGATCAATGTCCGACCGCGCGAACAAGCGCATCCAGGGTCTGCTCCAGCCGCTCGACGATGAGACGCTGGCGAAGGTGCGCCGGGACAGGCAAAATCGGCGAGCCACCGACAGCGACAACTCGCGACGTGCGCAACTCTCGCCGAAGGGCGGCAACGCGCCAGGCATCCTTCCGGCGAACGGTTCGACCTCGGAGGATATTTCGCAGCTGCGCGACACCGTCGAGGAGCAAAACGAGTTGCTGCGAGCGATTCTTGCCAGCTCCGTCGACACCCAGACGGATGCCCGCGCCACCGCCCAGAACTCGCGAACGTTCGCGTGGGCCGGAACGGCCATCGCGTTGCTGACGCTGATCGCAACGGTCATCGCGATCGCCGCGGCGATCCGAGGCTAGGCCTCGGCGGCAAACGACTAGGTCGCAGCGTTGGCTGCACTGACGGTGCGCCGCATCACGCAACGACCCGTCCCCAACGGGCGGACGTATTCGAATCCGGCCTCCTCGAACATCGCGCGAGTGCTGCTGAACAGGAAGGACGCCGAGATCTTCTTGCCGAGCACCGAGAAGACGACCGGCAGCTCCGCCGGCGAGCCATACTCGGCCCAGCCGATCGCGTCGTCGCCGTCGAAAACCAGCGCGGCATGCGCAATACCGAGCTCGACCATCCGGTGCTTCCAGTCGTAGCCGCCGGTGTCCTTCTTGGGTAGTTCTGGGGTGTCGTCGTGAAACCAGATGCACCAGCAGCCGCCCCACACCCCGTTGTGTTTCTCGATCAGGCGCGCGTAAGCATCCCAGGTTTCGAGCGTGAGGGGTTTGATCACATGACCGGCCACGGCTGTCTCCTTGATGTGAGTCGAACTCGTCACATTGTTTAACACCCCGGCCACATTTCACCGCTTGTTCGCGCAGGAGGCGGATCCGGCGCTGCCGCTGCTGACCGTCAGCTCGCCGGATCTAAGACCAGTGCGTCAGTTTCTCGGGATTCATGAGCAACCAGATGTCGGAAACGGCAGACCGCGACCCATCGCCAACCCCGAAATTGACGACCCCGACAATGCGACCGTCCTCCCACATGAGGAATCCGAGACCATCGTTGGTTTCCTGCGGCACGACCTCGACGCCCGGCCGCTTGGCCAGGATGCCGAAAAGGAACCGCGCCACGTTGTCGGCACCGACTACCGGCCGTCTCGCGGCTGAGACGACACCCCCGCCGTCCGATCGCAGCACGACATCAGGATCGAGCACCGCGACGAGCGACGCGATGTCGCCGGTCTGCGCCGCGGCCATGAATGCACGAACGACCTCATCATGATGCGCCCGAGACACCTGTCGCCCCCCTTGCTCCCGTATCCGGCGGCGAGCGGATGTCGCGAGCTGCCGACATGCTGCCGGTGATCGTCCTACCACCTGGGCGATGTCATCGAACGAGACCGCAAATACGTCGTGCAACACGAAGGACACGCGCTCGGCCGGCGTCAAGGACTCGAGCAGAAGGAGTAGGGCGGTACTGACGGTGTCATCCAGAGTGACCCGGTCAAGCGGGTCAGCTGGGCCGTTGGTTGAAAATTCTTGCAGCGGAACCGATTCCGGCAGCCAGGGGCCGACGTAGCTCTGCCGCCGAATGCGGGCGGAATCCAGAACATCAAGACAGACGCGACTGGCCACGCGCGTGAGCCACGCGCGTGGCGAATCGATCGCGGCGCGCTCGGATGGCGACATCCGGTACCAGCGCGCATAGGTTTCCTGCACCGCATCTTCCGCCTCCGCGACGACTCCCAACATCCGAAACGACAGGCTCATCAGATGGCGGCGCTCGCCGATCACTTCGTCGTCGACCCGACGCTCGCTGTCGTGCACCGTCATGAGAAATCCCTCGCTGAGAACCGGACGAAGCGAACAGCCGATTTGTGACGTTCACACCTCACAAATCATCCCGCTCATTCGTCCTTATTGGCATGAACAGCAAAATTTGTCGCGTCCTGCTGGGACAAAGCGTTGCGCACGTGGTACCTCTGGTGATGTCGCCGCGAAGTGCTCTGGTGTCCGCCGATGTCCTGGCGGAGGTCGTCAAATGAAGATCGCGGTCGCTGGAGGTACCGGCGCGGTTGGAGCTCACGTCGTCGCGGCACTCGTTGCAGCGGGGCACGAACCGGTCGTGCTGTCCCGTTCGACGGGCATCGACCTCATGACTGGACTCGGGCTCGACGGCGCGTTGAGCGGCGCAGCCGCAGTCGTTGACGCCAGCGGGCAGACGCGGACTCTCGCATCGGCGAGCAGAAGGTTCTTCGGCACGGTGACCCGCAATCTCCTTGAGTCAGAACGGCGGGCTGGAGTCGGCCATCACGTCGTGGTCTCGATCGTCGGCGCGGCTGCCGTGAATGCCGGGTACTTCGCAGGCAAAAGACTGCAGGAGGACCTGGTGACGGCATCCGGTGCTGGATGGACGATTCTTCGGGCGACCCAGTTTTACGAGTTTGCTCCGATGCTCGTGCGCACCGCGTCGGTCGGACCGTTCGTGGTGGCCCCGCAGATGAAGTGCCAGCCCGTCTCGGCAGCCGAGGTCGGCGCTGCGCTGGCAGCACTCGCGGTCGGTGAGCCTCGCGGACTCGTCCCCGACCTCGGCGGGCCCGGACGCGAGGTAATGGGCGACATGGTGCGCCAGTATCTCAAGCGAACCGGTAAGTCGCAGCGCGTGCTGGAGATAACGGTCCCCGGCCGATGGTGGCACGCACTGAGGGACGGTTCCATTCTTCCCGGCGCGAATGCGCAGCGCGGCAGCCAGTCGTACGAGGATTGGCTGCTCGAACAGTGACCACCGTGCGATTCGTGGCGCGAGCCGGACCTCGCTAACCGATATCATCGTCTCGGAGTGCCGGGAAGTCTGGTCGGCGGGCGATCGAAGCGATCGCTTTGGACACACGACCGACCGCGCCGCGGGGAACGGCTCCACCAATGACCGCAATTGATCCGTTCGCCATAGTCGTCCTCGTGGTTGCGGCCGCTTTGATGGCAGCCGTCCTCTCCAACCGACTGAGCGAGTGGATCCGGATCCCCGCGCCCGCCCTGTTCCTCGTCGCGGCAGCAGCCGCCGCCGCGATCTTCCCCGTGCTCGGTACCCTCCCGCACGCCGTCGACCAGCAGATCGTGAGCGTGGCGCTCGTATTCATCCTCTTTGATGGCGGCATCCGGATCGGCTGGAAGCGATTCCGTGCCGTTGCTGGCGCAGTCACCTGGCTCGGCCTCGTCGGTACGGCCGTGACGGCCGTGGCGCTGGCGGTCGCTGCTCACTTCCTCTTCGGGTTCGACTGGCGCGTCGCGTTCCTTCTCGGCGCCGCGCTGTCGCCGACGGACCCGGCGGTGGTCTTCTCGGTGCTCGGCAAACGTGAGATCGGGGGTCGAACGGGAACGATACTCGAGGGCGAGTCCGGGGCGAACGACCCCGTGGGAATCGCGCTGATGGTGGGGTTGCTTGCCGCGACCGGGACTGGATTGGATGCCGTCGGAACCGGACTTCTCGTGGTCGGCCTGCAGCTGGTCGTCGGAGCCGTCGTTGGTCTCGGCGGCGGCTGGCTGCTCATCAAGTTCATGAGGCGCGTCTCGCTCCCGAACGAGGCGCTGTATTCGGTGCGGGCAATCGCTGGTGCTGGCGTCATCTACGGCATAGCGAGCCTCTTGCACGGTTCCGGATTTCTCGCGGTCCTGTTGGCCGGCATTCTGCTGGGGGATGCGCGCGCTCCGTTCAAGAGGGAAATCGAACGCTTCAGCGCCGGCATCGCGAGCCTGTCCGAGGTGGTCGTGTTCGTAGTGCTGGGTCTCAGCGTGCCCGTGGCACTGGCTCTGACTCCGGATGTCCTCTGGATCGGCCTCGCTCTGGCGGTGCTGCTGATGCTCGTCATCCGCCCGATCTTCGTCGGCCTGCTGGTGCTGCCGATCCGGCTTCGATGGGGCGAGCGCGCCTTCGTGCTGTGGGCGGGGCTGAAGGGGGCAGTCCCGATTCTGCTCGGCCTGTTCATCCTCTCGGGTTCGGTCGCGGGCGGGGAGCGGATTTACGCAATCATTTCGATCGTGGTCCTGGCATCGGTCGTGATCCAGGGCGCGCTGGTGCCCGTTTTCGCGCGGGCGTTCGGTGTGCCCATGCGTACCGTCACACAGACGCCCTGGGCACTTGGCCTTCGCGTTGGCCAGGAGCCAACAGAACTTCACCGGCACGTTGTGGCCGCGGGATCGCCGGCAGACGGATGCACGGTGGCGGACCTCGAGCTGGGCGAGGACGGCTGGATCAGCCTGATCACGCGAGCGGGCGCGCTCGTGCAGGTGCGGGGATCGACTCGGTTCGCGGCGGGCGACTCCGTCCTTGCGCTGGGTTCACCGCCGGTGGCCTTCGGCAAGCTGTTCGGCAGCGCCGAGGCAACGGGCTAGGAGCGCGCGACGGGCCAGCACGACGGCTTGATAGGTTGAGCCGCGATGAAGATTCTCAGCGACGCCCAGTTCACGGCGTGGAACGCCCAGCAGCAGGCGCCGGTCGAGGAGATCCGGGACGGCGTCTGGGCGGTTCCGCTGCCGCTCCCGGTCAAGAACCTGCCGTGGGTGTTCAGCTACTTCATCGCGGACACCGCCGGCGACCTCCATCTCATCGACGCGGGCTGGGATTCGGATGCCAGTTGGGGTGCGCTCGCGGCGGCGCTGCGAGGGCTCGGCAAGGATGTCGGCGACATCCGTTCCCTCACGGTTACCCACTTTCACCCGGATCACCTGGGTATGGCGGAGCGCATCCGTCGGGCCTCAGGGGCGCGGGTAGCGCTGCTCACCATCGAGCAGCAGACGCTGCACGGGATGAAGGACGGCGGCGAATTCGAGCAGGGGCACCTGGACGATATGCGCAATTGGGGCGTGCCCGCCGAGCTGTGGCCGGCGCTGCACGCGCGATCGGCAACTGGCGCTGAGATGCCGTCGTTCGATGCGGATGTCCTGCTCTCCGAGGGCGAGCTGCTGGCGATTCCCGGGCGCGAGGTCCGCGTGCTTGCGACTCCCGGCCACACCTCCGGCGAGCTGAGCCTCCACGACGCGGATGCCGGCATCCTGTACTCGGGCGACCACCTGCTACCGAACCAGTTTCCCGGAATCGGGCTCGGCGGCCCTACCGAAACCAATCCGATCGCCGACTACCTCGGCGGGCTCGACAAGATCAGTTTGCTCGGAGACATCGAGGTGGATCCGGGGCACGGGTATCGCTTCACCGGACTGCAGGAGCGGTGCGAGGTCACCCGCACGCATCATCTCGACAGGTCAGCCGAGATCGCGGCCATCCTCGATCGCGGCGGCGCACCATCCGTCTGGCAGGTCGCCTCGCAGGTGACCTGGACCGCCGGCTGGGACAACCTGCACCCCACCGAGCGACTGTCCGCGCTGCGCCAGACCGCGCAGCACATCGACTACCTCGAGCGAGACGGTTCGAGAAGCTAGACCTGCGAACCGAGCTTGAAGCCGGCGTCTTCGTCATCCTTGCGGGTGTACGAGAACCCGTCGGCGCCAATCGTCACATCCGCTTCGCGGGTTTCGGTGCGTTCGACGACCGGCTTTGGCTTTCCATCCAGGTCGAGGACGACGGATGCGTTCGCGTACCAGCTGGGAACGACGGGCGTTCCCCACCAGTCGCGTCGCTGGTTGTCGTGCACGTCCCAGGTGACAATCGGGTTGTCGGGGTCTCCGGTGTAGTAGTCGTGGGTGTAGATCTCGATGCGGTGACCGTCGGGGTCGAGTAGGTAGAGGTAGAAGGCGTTCGAAACGCCGTGCCTGCCTGGCCCGCGCTCGATGCGGTCGGACTGCCGCAGCGCACCGAGATGGTCGCACAGGTGAAGGATCTGGCTGCGCTCGTGAGTCGCGAACGCGATGTGGTGCATCCGTGGGCCGTCGCCGCCGGTGAGCGCGACGTCGTGCACGGTCGCCTTGCGGTACATCCAGGCCGCGAAGACTGTCTGCTCGGAGTCCTCGATGTCCTCGGAAACCTTGAAGCCGAGCGCCTCGTGGTACTTGACAGCTGCGGGCACGTCGGGAGTGACGATGTTGAAGTGGTCGAGTCGGGCAATCGTCGCCGCGCCCTGGAGGTCGTAGCGCCTCGTCATCCGTTCGACGTGATCGGCCTCGTAGAAAAACTCGATCGGGAAACCGAGCGGATCCTCCACGCGCACCGCCGCGCCGATGCCGACGGTGGCGCCCGCCGCGCGCTGCTCGACTCGCGAGCCGAGTGCAGAGTAGTACGCCGCCGCAAGGTTGACATCCTTCTGCGACCGCACTCGGTAGCCCAGCACCGCGAGCGCCGGCACCGGGCCCTTTCGCAGGATCAGGGAGTGGTGCAGGTACTCCTCGAACGCGCGCAGGTAGATCGCATTCTTGTCCTCACGGGTTACGACGAGGCCGAGGACGTCGACGTAGAACGCGCGCGAGGCGGCGAGGTCGGTGACGATCAGCTCCGCGTATGCGCAGCGGATGATGTCGGGCGGAGTTTGTGCGGCTGCCATGATTCTCCTCGTCTCGACTAACCTGCGCCGAACCGCGCGGTGCGCACCGGCCCAAGCGTGATGTGCACGGCCTGCGAGTCGGTATAGAAGTCGATGGAGCGGTACCCGCCTTCGTGTCCGAGCCCGGATGCTTTCACCCCGCCGAACGGCGTGCGCAGATCGCGCACGTTGTGCGAGTTCAGCCACACCATGCCAGCTTCCATCGACTGGGCGAACGTGTGGGCACGTTTCAGGTTCGACGTCCAGATGTAGGCCGCCAGGCCGTACTCCACTCCGTTCGCGAGCGTCAGCGCCTCCTCATCCGAGTCGAACGGCGTGATGGAGACGACCGGGCCGAAGATCTCCTCCTGGAAGATCCGAGCAGTTGGGGCGACATCCGCGAAGACCGTCGGTGCCACGTAATTTCCCTCGGGCAATCCCACTGGACGGCCGCCACCGGCAAGCAGCCGACCCTCCGACTTTCCGAGTTCGACGTAGCTCATCACCTTGTCGAAGTGCTCCGGATGCACGAGCGCCCCCACCTCTGTCGCAGGATCGTGCGGATCGCCGACCACGATCTTCTTCGCGCGAGCCGCGTACCGCGTGACGAAATCGTCGTAGATCGTTCTCTCGACCAGGATGCGCGAGCCCGCCGTGCAACGCTCGCCATTCAGCGAGAAGACTCCGAACAGAGTCGAGTCGATTGCCGCATCCAGATCGGCGTCGGCGAATACGACAGCGGGCGACTTGCCGCCGAGCTCCATCGACAGGCCCTTGAGGTTCTGGGCCGCGTTGCGGAAGATCGTCTGCCCGGTCGTCGTTTCGCCAGTGAACGAGATCAGGGGTACGCCCGGATGTTTCACCAGTGCGTCGCCGGCCTCCTCGCCGAGTCCGTTCACCAGGTTGAAGACGCCATCCGGCATCCCGGCATCCCGGAAGATCTCCGCCCACAGGCTCGCCGACAGCGGTGTGAACTCGGCCGGCTTGAGCACGACCGTGCATCCGGACGCCAGGGCTGGCGCGAGCTTCCAGCTCTCGAGCATGAACGGGGTATTCCACGGCGTGATCAACCCGGCCACGCCAATCGGTTTGCGGTTGACGTAATTCAGCTGCACGCCGGGCACTTTGTAGGTGTCGTCGGCTTGAGCAACAATCAGGTCCGCGAAGAAGCGGAAGTTCTCGGCGGCGCGCTGCGCCTGACCGAGTGCCTGCGTGATCGGCAGGCCGGTGTCGAACGTCTCGAGTTCGGCGAGTCGGGCATCCTGCGCCTCGACGGCATCCGCGATCCGGCCAAGGATCCGTGCGCGCGCGCGAGGCGCCAGCCCCGGCCACGGTCCGTCCTTGAATGCACGCGTCGCTGCGGCGACGGCGAGGTCGATGTCCTCCTTCTGCCCGGCTGCGGCGGTTGCGTAGGTCTGGTTCGACACCGGATCGAGAACGTCGAAGGTCTTGCCCGAAACACTGTCGACGAACTTGCCGTCGATGAAGTGACGGATGCTGGTCGGCAGTCCCTCGGGCACGAAGTGCTTTGCCATGTCAGTTGCTCCCCATCGTGAATCCGTCCGTCGGCGACAGGTACTTCTCGCCCGCCGCCAGCAACTCGGTCATCGCCGCGATGCCGCCGGGCGTGGGTGTGATGAGCGGCGGACGCACGTATCCAGAGCGAATGAGTTTTTGTTTCTCAAGAATCCACTTTCCCGGCGCCGGGTTGGTTTCGACAAACAGCAGGTCGACCAGCGGATGCAGTCCGTAGTGCAACTCGCGCGCACGCTCGAGGTCACCGGACTCCCACGCCTCGTAGAGATCGGCATGCGCTCGGGGAGCGATGTTCGCGGTCGCGCTGAGAAAGCCGACCCCGCCGAGGGCAAGCAGTGGAAGGCAGAGCAGCTCGATCCCGCTCCAGACGAGCAGGTCGCGACCGCACAACTGAAGGACTCGCGAGAAGTGCTCGAAGTCCTTCGTCGTCTCCTTCACGCCGACGAAATTGTCGAGCTCGCGATACAGGCGGGCCACGGTCTCCGGAGCGATGTCGACCGCGGTACGACTTGGCACGTTGTAGGCGACGATCGGCAGGTCGGGGAATTCCTTGGCCACCGTGCGGTACCAGACGTACAGCGCCTCCTGGGTGGGCCTGGCGTAGTAGGGCGTGATGATGAGCGCGGCGTCGATCCCCGCATCCCGGGCGGCGGCGGTCAGCTCGAGCGTCTCATCCAGCTTCTCGGTTCCGGTGCCCGGCATGAAGGGCACGCTGTCACCGATCGCTGCGGCAACCGTCTGTATGGCCGAGATCCGCTCCGGGATGGTCTGCGCGCTCGGTTCGCCGGTCGAGCCGCCGATCGAGATGCCGTGTGTTCCCTGCGCAAGTTGCCAGTTCACCAGGTTCGCGAGGCTGGCGTGATCGACCGCACCATCGGCGGTGAAGGGCGTCATGAGGGGAGCGATCGAGCCGCGGATCTTCGCGGGCTCACCACGGAACTTCATCGGTTGACCCTCACTTCTGCTTCGCACGCCACTGCGCGTACCTCGACTTCCAGTCCGCGTTCATCGGATACAGCCCGTCGACCCCCTCGCCGGCGGCGACCTGGCTGGCGATGAACGTCTCCTCGAGTTCCTGCTCGATCGCGGCATCGACGACCTCGACGACGATCGACGGCGGAATGACGAGCACGCCGTCCGCGTCGCCCACGATCACATCCCCGGGTTGCACGGTCGTGCCGCCACAGGCGATGGTGAGTTCGGTGTCCCACGGGACGTGCCTACGCCCGAGCACGGCCGGATGCGTACCAGCGTGGTAAGTGGGAATGTCCAGGGCGGCGACCGCTTCGGAATCGCGGATGCCGCCATCCGTCACGATTCCCGCAGCTCCGCGAACCTGGGCCCGCAGGGCGAGGATGTCACCAACGGTTCCCGTTCCCAGTTCGCCCCGGGCCTCGATGACGAGCACGTCCCCTGCACCGAGCTGGTCGAACGCCCGCTTCTGCGCGTTGTATCCGCCACCGTGCGACTCGAACAGGTCCTCGCGGTTCGGCACGAAGCGGAGGGTTCGGGCGCGCCCGACAAGTCGCGCGCCGGGCCTGGTCGGGCTCACTCCGTCGATCGAGACGTTGTTCAGGCCACGCTTGCGCAGCACCGAACTGAGCGTCGCGGTCGAGATGCTGTTGATTTTCCCGCGCAGTTCGTCGGTCAACTCGAAGCCGACCGATGGTGCAGCGAGGCCGGCGGCCTCGGCGCTGCCCCACGCATCCGCTCGCTGGTCGTCGGTGACCTGCGCCGGCGCGCTGAACGCAGGAATCGGGGTCGTGCCTTCGACGACGGTCGTCACGAGTCGCCCGGTGCTCGGGTGGCCGGATGCTGCAGGCGCATCCACCTCGACCTCGACGACGTCTCCTGGTACGACCACCGACGCTCCCGCGGGCGTTCCGGTGAGGATGAGGTCGCCGGGTTCGAGGGTGATGAGCTGCGACAGGTCGGCGACCAGCTGGCCGAACGGGAAGATCAGTGTTGACGACGAATCCTCCTGCACCAGCTTGCCGTTGACCCAGGTACGGATGCGCAGGCTGGCGGGATCGAGGTCGGCGCTAGCGAGCACGGATGGCCCGAGCGGCGTGAAACCATCGCCGCCCTTCGACCGCACATTCGACCCGCGATCGGCGAGCCGAAGGTCATAGACGCCAAAGTCGTTGGCGGCAGTCACCCCCGACACGGCCGCCCAGCCCTGTTCCGGCGTGACGCGCCTGGCGGCCGTGCCGATGATGAGCGCGATCTCACCCTCGAACGCGAGCAACTCCGTGCCCGCAGGACGCTCGATCGTCTCGCCACTCGCCGCGATCGAGGTGCCGGGCTTCAGAAAGTAGGACGGATGCGCGGGCGTGCGACCGCGCTGTGCCGCGCGAGACGGATAGTTCAGGTGCACCGCGATGATCTTGCCCGGGTGGGTCGGCAGGTTCGGATCCATCGCATCCTTCTTCGTCGCCATCGAAAGCCCCTGACCTATTTTCGACCAGACGACGCGGGAACGCGCGTCGTGAGGATCGGGACGAAGAACGCGGCGACTTCTGCCGTCGCGGTCAGAGGTAGCACGTTGGCAACGTACTGGTCGGGTCGCACGATGACGATCGCGCCGCCGCGATCCAGTTCGCGCTCGACAAACACGTCGTGTTCCGGGTCGGTCGCGTAGACCTTTTCATAGTCGATCAGCCCGTATTCCCCAGTCCGTGGCATAAACGCTTCGGGAACCTTGCCGAGATCCACGCCCTGCCAGTCCTGCTGGTAGATGACCTTTACATCGAACCAGGCGTCGACATCCAGCCCCGCAGGGGTGAAGGCGACAATGGGCGAATCCGGCGAGGTCGCGATCCACCGGGCGAATTCACTCGCCGCTGACGGCTGGCCTGGGGCCGGGGCATCTGCGAACACGTAGAGTCGCCAGCGGCCGTCTGCCCGGGCGTGATGGCCGATGTACATCGGGATCGCGTCGCACACCCGCATGACCTGCGGCGACTTGAACCGCTTTCCGATGGGGAAGCCCTGGGCGAGCGGCTGATGCGCAGGCCCACCAACCAGCAACGACGGCTCGTACTGGGTCATGAAGCCGGCGGGGAATTCGAACGTCTTCACATAGAACTGCTCGAGCTCTTCGGGATCCTGGAGCTCTTCCTGTCGCGTGGCCATCAGCGTTGACCACTGCTTGTCGAATTCGATCAGATTCTTTGCGATCACCTGCCGCTCGGCAGAGTACGTCTCGAGCACGGACTCCGGGCTGCGCCCATCGAGCACGACGCCCAGCTTCCAGCCGATGTTGAACCCGTCCTGCATCGAAACGTTCATGCCCTGGCCGGCCTTCGCGCTATGGGTGTGGCACGCGTCGCCGGCGATGAAGATGCGGGGCTGCCGGGTGCCGACAAGTTCCGCAGGCACATCGTCAAACCGGTCGGTCAGTCGGTGCCCGACCTCGTAGACGCTGTGCCAGGCGACGTTGCGCACGTCGAGGGTGTACGGGTGGAGGATGTGGTTCGCCCGCGCGATGATTTGCTCGATGGTCGTGTTGCGCACGGCACCGTTGTCGTTGGCCGAGACTTCGCCGAGGTCGACGTACATCCGGAACAGGTACCCGCCCTCGCGCGGAATGAGCAGGATGTTGCCGCCGTCATGCGACTGGATCGCGCACTTTGTTCGGATGTCGGGGAAGTCGGTCACGGCCAGGACATCCATGACGCCCCACGCATGGAGCGCCTGGTCACCGTCGAGCGTGCGGCCGATCGACTCGCGAACCGTGCTCTTGGCGCCATCGCAACCAACGACGTACTTCGCGTGGACGACTCGCTCGCTTCCCTTTTTGGCGCCGGCCGTTGCGCGAAGCGTCACGGCCACCGGATAGTCGCCCGTCTCGGCAATCTCGAGCCCCACGAACTCGAGACCGTAATCCGGTTCCATGCGCGCGGGCGAGTTCGCCATGAATTCGCCGAAGTAGTCCTGTACCCGAGCCTGGTTGACCAGAAGGTGCGGGAACTCGCTGATGCCGCTGGGGTCGTCCGCGGGCTGGGCGGTGCGGATGATCCGGGTCGGGTCAGCCGGGTCCGGTTTCCAGAACGCCATGACGGTGATGCGGTAAGCCTCTTCGATGATGCGACCGGCGAAACCGAAGGCCTGGAAGGTCTCGACACTGCGAGCCTGGATCCCGTCCGCCTGACCGACCGCGAGTCGACCATCGCGCTTCTCGACCAGCCTGGTGACCACGTTCGGGAATTGCGCCAGCTGAGCGGCGGCGATCATGCCTGCGGGGCCTGCTCCGACGATGAGAACGTCGACCTCGTCGGGAACGTCGGCGGGACGGTCCAGGCCGATGCCGGCAGCCGGTTCGAGGCGCGGATCACCGGAAACGTAACCATGATCGTGAAACTGCACGGGATCGCCCACCTCTCCGTGGGTATCAATGCTGTGGGTATCGATGACGCGGGCAACGCAGCTGCCTATAGTAGTGTTCGATAATAGAACGACACGTTCTTATATCGGTTGAACCGATCTTAGGACCAGAACGACCGAGCGACAAGGGAGCGGACCGTGAAGGATGCCATGAGCACAACCGCATCCCAGACGCTGTCCCGCGGGCTGACAGCGCTCGAAGTGCTTGCCGATGCCGAGGGAACGCTCACGATCGCCGAGCTGTCGAATCGGCTCGGCCTGCATCGCTCGATCACCTACCGGATCGTGCGCACTCTCGAAGATCACGGACTGGTCGTGCGCAACGCGAGCGGCGAGCTCGAACTCGGCGCTCGTCTCGCAGCACTCGCGCGCGGTGTCGCGCGCGACCTGCAGGCGGCGGCCCTGCCTGAGCTCACACTCGTCGCAAACGAACTCGGGATGACCGCGTTCATCGTCATCCTCGACAGTGACGAGACGGATGCTGTGACGCTGGCGAGCGTGGAGCCGCGGCACGCGGCGGCGGCGGTCGCGCAGAGACCCGGCAGTCGTCATGCGATCAGCCGGGGAGCGCCCGGCCGCGCCATCGAGAGTCAGTTGGTACGCGAGCGTCCGGCCGGCCACGCGGAGACCGGCACGTTCGAGACCAGCAAGTTTGAGACGAGCACCGACGAGGTCATCACCGGCCTTTCGTCGATCGCGGTGCCGCTCGCCGTCCCGGGCTATCGGGCCGCCTCCGTCGCTGTCGTCTACCTGACGCAGCCGGTGGATGCGCGAGCGATTGCCGACCGCCTGGAGCGCGCGGCCACCGCCATTCGCGACGAACTTCGGTAGCCGGCTAGAAGCGGGTCTGGTCGATCGCGAACAGCCAACGGCGACCCGCGACCTCGCTCACCGACCACAGTTCGTTGTGTGACGGCCAGAAGGCGAGCGCTTCCGGGCCGGGAGGCAGGACTCCGTCGGACTTGCGGAGATTGTCGATCGGGCCACTCCATAAATCGCCGCCGTGCACTCCGCCGTGACCGGAAGAGACATACCAGCGGTCGCCAACCAGCGCGACACCCTGCATGTGCGGCACGCGCGGAACATGCGCCTCGGTAACCGTGCAGCCGGCATCTGTCAGTGTCAGGCGGGCAACGCGACGGCCGTCGTCCGTGGCGTACTCGCCGGCGAGCATCCGTAGGTCCGAGGCAGCTCCCGAAGCGGCATCGCCCTGGCCAGTTTCGAGGGAGAGGAATGAGTACCGCATCCGGTTGTCGTTCTTCGGAAGAGTTGGTTGGTAGCGCGCAAACACCGGCAGCAGGTAGCGGTGATGAAACGGCCCGGATGCTCGACCGAACGGCCCCCGCGAGTCGGCGCGCAGGATGTCGCTGAGCCGGAACTCGAGGATTCCGTCGAGCGTGGCCGCGACGAACAGGCGGTCGCCGGCCCACACGATGCCGCCGGCGTGAACCGGGACCGGATCGAGCACAACCCCGGCATCCGTCTGGCGCGGCGCGACGAGCAGAACATGGCGGTAGGTCGCGTGGCTCGGGTTTCGCAGGTCGACCACCGAGATGCGCGCACCCATCGCGCCGCGTCGCCGAGGTTGCGCGTACCAACTCACCAGCGCGGTCGGGACCCCGGAGTGTTCGCCGACCGCGATGCCCTGCGGCCACCAGATCTGCGTCCACTGGTCGACGAAACGCCAGGCGTAACCGTGGGTGACCGCAGCGCCGGTCGGTCGCGCGCGACGAGCGCGATAGCCGCGTCCATCCCCATCCAATACGCCGCCGAGGCCCACGTTCCTGACGTGCTCGAGTGAGCCCAGCAGACTCCGATCTGCCGTCACGCGACGAAGGTCGAGCGGAGCGGCCATCTGCGCTAGCTCGCCAGCAGGTGGTCGAACCGGCGCAGGATCAGGCCCTCGCGAAGTGCCCACGGGCAGATCCGGATCGACTCGATTCCGAGCCCCTCCATAGCGGCTTCGGCGACGAGCGCGGCGGCCAGCATCTGGTTGGCGCGCAGCACCGAGACGCCGGGAAGGTTCGCCCGATCATCGGATGGCATGGCCGCCAGCCGGGTGGACCAGAGCCGCAGGTCGTGCAGCTGCAGTTCGCGCGGCACGAACATCCCTGCCGCGCTCGGTGCGGCGCCGGTGATTCGGGCGAGTGAGCGGAACGACTTTGAGGTTCCACACACCAGCGTCGGGGTCTCGAGGCGTTCGAACTCGGCGATCGGACCGGCGAGCGCCTCACGGATGTAGCGGCGCGCTTCTCGAACGTGGCCAGCGCTCGGCGGGTCGGTCTTCAGCAGATCGCGGGTCAGCCGCCCGGCGCCGAGTGGCACCGAGATTGCCAGATCCGGCTGTTCGTCGGCTCCGATCGCGAGCTCGAACGATCCGCCGCCGATGTCGAGGTTCAGGATGGTCCCCGAGCCCCAGCCGTACCAGCGGCGAACAGCGAGGAATGTCGCCGCCGCCTCCTCGGAACCGCTCAGCTCGACGAGTTCGATGCCGGTCTCGGTACGGAGCCGGGCGAGAACCGCCTCACCATTCGTTGACTCGCGGATGGCCGATGTCGCGAACGCAAGCAGGTCTTCAACCTCGTGCTGACGGCCGAACTCGACCGCATCGGCGACGAACGCGAGGAGCTCGCGCTGACCCTCCTCGGAGATCGCACCGGACTTGTCGAGATAGTTGACGAGCTGCACAGGCAGCTTGTGCGATGCGAACGGAATCGGATGAGCGCCGGCGTGGGCATCGATGAGCAGCAGATGCACGGTGTTCGAACCGATGTCGAGGACGCCAAGCCGCACAGCCTCGAATCTATACCGCTCTATACCGCCACGAGCGCGGGCTCCTCGACCAGGTAGTTCGCATATGCCGTGAGGGTCAGGAATGTCGGGAACTCCTCCTCGAGGGCGATCGTGTGGAAGATCGCCATGGCGTCGTCGAACCGATCGCCCGGCGATCGCTCGAACCGGGTTGCGGCAACAGCGTCCTCGACGAATTTCACGGTGATCTGGTTGCCTTCTGCCGTGACGGTGTCCTGATGGATCCACTGCCAGATCTGCGACCGGCTGATTTCGGCGGTAGCGGCATCCTCCATCAGGTTGTCGAGCGCGACCGCGCCGATGCCGCGAAGCCAGGACTCGATGTACCCGATCGTGACGCGAACGTTGTCGCGTACACCGGCATCCGTCACCTGTCCGCCCGCTGAACGGATATCCAGCAGCTGAGACGCAGTTACCTCCACATCATCACGTAACCGGTCAATCTGGTTAGCGTTACCCTGCAACACCGCGTCGAACTCGGCGCGAGCGGTCGCAATGAGGTCGGGATGTGCAACCCAGGTGCCATCAAATCCATCGCCGGCCTCGCGTTTCTTGTCCGCAGAGACCTTTTCGAGCGCGAACCTCGTGACCTCGGGGTCGCGGCGGTTCGGGATGAACGCGCTCATACCGCCGATCGCGTGTGCCCCGCGCTTGTGAGCCGTCTGAACGAGCAGCTCGGTGTACGCGCGCATGAACGGCACCGTCATCGTGATTTGTCCGCGATCCGGCAGCACGAACCACTCGCCGCGACCGCGATAGTTCTTGATGATCGAGAAGATATAGTCCCAACGGCCCGCGTTCAGGCCGGCGCAGTGGTCCCGAAGCTCGAACAGGATCTCGTCCATCTCAAACGCGGCGGGGAACGTCTCGATCAGAACCGTCGCACGGATCGTTCCGTGGGGCAATCCGAGCGCAGCTTCCGAGAAGCTGAACACGTCGTCCCACAGCTTCGCCTCCTGGCGCGACTCGAGTTTCGCAAGATAAAAGTACGGACCTCGTCCCCGGTCGATGAGCTTCTGCGCATTGTGGAAGACGTAAAGACCGAAGTCCACCAGCGATCCGGATGCCGGCGTCGTGAAGCCCGATCCGTCGGTGAAGCGCATGTGCTTCTCGGCGAGATGCCAGCCGCGAGGTCGCATGACGATTGTGGGCGTCGTCGCTGCGGTCACCGAGTACTGCTTGCCATCCTCGCTCGTGTATTCCAGCTCGCCGCGAATGGCATCCAGCAGCGTCAGCTGCCCACCGATGACGTTGCCCCAGGTCGGGCTGGTCGCGTCTTCCTGGTCGGCCAGCCACACGTTCGCTCCCGAGTTGAGCGCGTTGATTGCCATCTTCGGATCGGTTGGTCCGGTGATCTCGACCCGCCGGTCATCTAGTCCCGGGCCGGCGCCCGCGACGCGCCAGTCGCCATCCGCGCGGATGTGGGCGGTCTCATCCGGGAACTTGAGGTTGCGGCCGTTACCAAGGTCGTAGCGCAGTTGCATTCGCGCGGCGAGGCGGTCGTGTCGACGGCCCGCAAAACGCTCGTGCAGGTCGGACAGGAACTCGATCGCCTCCGGGGTGATGATCTCGTCGAAGCGGAAGCCGTCCGGACCGGTGATTTCGATGTTGCTCATGATGACGCCCCTTAGCGTTTTCAAAACTGTGCGGATTCGGTTGAGCCGACGAGCGCGAGGGTTTCGCTGTCCGGGTTCAGTGCGGTGGCGATCCGGTCGAAGTAGCCGGTGCCGACTTCGCGCTGGTGACGCGTCGCCGTGTATCCGTCCTTCTCGGACGCGAACTCTGCTTCCTGCAGCTCCACATAAGCGCTCATGTGACGGCGCGAGTAGTCCCTCGCAAGCGAGTACATCGAGTGGTTCAGAGCGTGGAACCCCGCGAGGGTGATGAACTGGAACGCGTAACCCATGGCCCCGAGTTCGCGCTGGAACGTCGCGATCTGGTCATCGTCGAGATGTGACTTCCAGTTGAACGACGGCGAGCAGTTGTAGGCAAGCTTTTTGCCAGGGAACTCACGGTGGATGCTCTCGGCGAAGACTTTCGCCAGCGCCAGGTCGGGCTCGGCGCTCTCGACCCAGAGCAGGTCGGCGTAGGGCGCATACGCGTGGCCGCGGGCGAGAACGGTCTCGATGCCCGGAGTGGTGCGGAAGAAGCCCTCCGCCGTGCGGTCGCCGGTGAGGAACGGCTTGTCGCGGTCGTCGATGTCGCTGGTGACGAGGTCCGCGGCGAGGGAATCCGTCCGCCCGATGATGAGGGTCGGTACGCCCGCAACATCCGCCGCGAGCCGCGCCGCGTTCAGTGTGCGGATGTGCTGGCTGGTCGGAACCAGCACCTTGCCACCCATGTGCCCGCACTTCTTCTCGGAGGCCAGCTGGTCTTCCCAGTGCACGCCCGCGGCGCCGGCTTCGATCATCGAGTGCATGAGTTCGTAGGCGTTCAGCGGTCCGCCGAAGCCGGCTTCTGCATCCGCGACGATCGGTGCCAGCCAGTCAATACCGGTCCCTGAGCCTGTCGAAGGGTCCGAGGTCTCCACCTGGTCGGCCCGCAGAAGCGCGTTGTTGATACGGCGAACCACGGCAGGAACGCTATTGGCGGGGTAGAGGCTCTGGTCCGGGTAAGTCTGACCCGACAGGTTCGCGTCGGCCGCAACCTGCCAGCCGGACAGGTAGATCGCCTTCAGGCCCGCGCGCACCTGCTGTACAGCCTGGTTTCCCGTCAGCGCGCCCAGGGCCGGCACCCACTCCTCGGAGTGGATGAGATTCCAGAGGTTCTCGGCGCCGCGTCGCGCGAGCGTGCGTTCTTCCCGCACCGAGCCGCGGAGGGCGATGACATCTTCTGCGCTGTAGTCGCGGTCGATCCCGCTCCAGCGCGCATCCGTTTTCCACTGGGTCTCGAGTTCGGCCGCGGTCTGCGTCTGGGTGCCGGGACGGGTATCCATGATTCGCTCCTGATGTCGTTTCTTCGGGTTGTCGTTCTTCGAGCATGTGGCCGATTTCTCACCACACTCGGCAAATCGAGTGCAGAAAAATCCCGCTATTTCTATTTGCCGCAAGGATTGGAGGTGTCAGGCTGTTCGGATGGACAAGTTCGCGCTGATCGCCGGTGAAGATGAGACTGTGCTTGACACCCTCACGATCGGCCGTCGGATCCGTGCGCTTCGCTCGGCTCGCGGCATGACGATCGAAGACCTGGCGACCGCATTCGACCGCGCGCCGTCCCAGGTGTCCGTCATCGAGAACGGCAAGCGCGAACTCAAAGTCGGTGAATTGCAGAGGCTCGCCCGGATCCTCGGGGTGTCGCTGGATGAGCTGCTCAGCGCGGAACCGCCATCCCGCCGTGCGGCACTGGAGATCGCGCTCGAGCGGGCGCAGCGCGGTCCACTGTTCGAGAGCCTTCAGCTCGGACCACTTCCGGTGCGCAAATCCCTGAGCGACGGGGCAATCGAAACCATCCTGACTCTGCACGACGAGTTGCAGCGGCTGTACAGCGAGCGGGCGGCAACGCCCGAGGAGGCACGAAGGGCGAACACCGAGCTGCGTCGAGTCATGCGGGCTCGCAAGAACCACTTCGCCGAGCTCGAGTCGACGGCGCGGGAGCTGCTGGCAGCGGTGCGGCACGACGGCGGACCGCTGTCGCAGCGCGTCACATCAGACCTCGCCGCGCATCTCGGATTCGCGCTGCACTACGTGTCGGACCTGCCAGCGTCGACACGAAGCGTGACAGACCTCAAGAACGGGCGGATCTACCTGCCGGTCGGACAGTCGGCCGGTGGCGATCCGCGCAGTTACCTGCTCCAGGCGCTCGCCGGTCATGTCCTGGGTCATCAGGAGCCGACCGACTACGCCGACTTCCTGCGGCAGCGCATTGAGACGAACTATCTCACCGGCGCGCTCATGATCCCGGAATCCTCCGCGGTCGCCTTCCTTAATGCGGCGAAAGACCAGCGCGAGTTGTCAGTCGAGGACCTGCGAGACACCTTTGCGGTGAGCTATGAGACGGCAGCGCACCGCTTCACCAATCTCGCCACCGAACACCTTGGTATCCCGGTGCACTTCCTCAAGGTGCACTCGAGCGGAACGATTTCCAAGGCCTACGAGAACGACAACGTGACCTTCCCGACGGATGCTCTCGGGGCCATCGAGGGGCAGCTGGTATGCCGTCACTGGAGCGCTCGACGCGTGTTCGACGAGGCGGACCGATTCAGCCCGTATCACCAGTACACCGACAAGCCGGTGGGCACGTATTGGTGCACCTCGCGCATCCAATCGACTGCTCGGGGCGAGTTCTCTGTGAGCGTCGGTACCCCATTCGCCCACGTGAAGTGGTTCCGCGGGCGCGACACGCCCCATCGCGCGACCTCGACCTGCCCCGACGAAGCCTGCTGCCGTCGACCCCCGACTGCGCTCGCGTCGAGGTGGGAACGCCAGTCTTTGCCGTACGCGCGCCTCAACACGTCCTTGCTCGCCGCCATGCCGGGCGGGGCGTTCTCCGGTGTCGACAGCACCGAGGTCTTCGAGTTTCTGGATGCGCACGCGCCGCAGGACTAGCCGTCGCAGGCGGGGCGCGAGTGCGGGAGACTTGTGCCGTGCCCGAACTTCCGGAAGTGACCGCGCTTGTCAATGACCTCGGCGCGCGGTTGATTGGGCGAATCGTCGATCGGCTCGACGTGGTGTTCTTCGCGGCGCTCAAGACGTTCGAGATTTCGCCGTCGTCCCTGCACGGGCAGACCATCACATCCGCTCGCCGGATCGGAAAGTACCTCGACTTCGAGATCGGCGAAACACATCTGGTGATGCACCTGGCGAGGGCCGGATGGATTCGCTGGCGCAATGAAGCCCCCAAGCTCAGCGCTCGTCCTGGCTACGGACCTCTTGCGGCTCGACTCGTGCTCGACGACGGGTCAGGATTCGACGTCACCGAGGCCGGCACGCGCAAGAGCCTCGCGATCTATCTGGTGAGGAACGCGCAGGAGATCTCGTGGGTTGCCCGTCTCGGCCCGGATCCGCTCGCCGACTCCTTCACCGAGGCCCAGTTCGCAGCGATCCTCGCCGCCAACGGAAGAGCCCAGATAAAGGGAGTGCTGCGCAACCAGTCGGTGATCGCGGGCATCGGCAACGCGTACTCCGATGAGATCCTGCACGCCGCGAAGATGTCGCCGTTCAAGCCTGCGACCATGTCGGCGGATGAGGTTTCCCGACTGTACGACGCCATGCAGCAGACCCTTCGTGACGCCGTTTTGCGCGCCGACGGACTCGCGGCATCCGAACTCAAGGCCGAAAAGAAGTCCAACCTGCAGGTGCATGGACGCACGGGCGAGGTGTGCCCGGTCTGCGGCGACACGGTTCGGCAGGTCATCTACTCCGACTCAACCTTCCAGTACTGCCCGACCTGCCAGACGGGCGGCAAGCCGCTCGCCGATCGAGTTCTGTCGCGACTGCTCAAATAGAGCGGATGATCGATCGCTCGCGCACCGCCGGATTTGCGACAGGTAAGTTAGGCGGGATATGAGCACCGCACACTCGAACCCAGCTGTCCATGTTTCCGAGGCCGTCGCATCGGCGCTCGCCGAGAATCGCCCGATCGTCGCCCTCGAGTCCACGATCATCAGCCACGGGCTTCCACGTCCGCGCAACCACGAGGCCGCGATCGAGTTCGAGCAGCTGCTCACGGACGAGGGCGTGACACCGGCGACGATTGCCGTGCTGGACGGGGTGGCCCGGATTGGCCTCGACGCGGAAGGCCTCAGCCGCATTGCGAACGAGGAGCTCGCGAAGGCGAGTGTCCGCGACTTGCCGATCCTTGCTGCCCGCCGCGAGAGCGGGGCGACAACGGTCGCGGCAACCGCCCACCTGGCCGCGATGGTTGGCATCCGGGTGTTTGCAACGGGCGGTCTCGGCGGGGTCCACCGCGGGGCCTCGAGCACTTTTGACGAGTCCGCCGACCTTTCGACCCTCGCCGTGACGCCAATTACCGTGGTCAGCGCCGGCGTGAAATCGGTGCTCGATATTGGCGCAACACTCGAGCGGCTCGAGACGCTGAGCGTGCCGGTGATCGGTTTCGGAACGCGCGTTTTCCCGAGTTTCTGGCTGCAGGAGTCCGCCCACCTTCTCGACTGGATGGTCGAGACACCGCGCGAGGTGGCGGAAATCATGCGCGCACAGGACCAGCTCGGCCACGGCCAGGGCATCGTGGTCGCCAATGCGGTTCCGCGCGATCAGCAGTGGGACCCCGACGAGCATGACCGCATCCTCGAAGAGGCATTTGCTGCTGCCGACGCCGCCGGCGTTCGCGGAAAAGCGGTGACGCCGTTCCTGCTGAGCTTCATCCTGACGGCATCCGAAGGGCGCAGTCTCGAGGTCAATTTGAACCTCGCGCGCAATAATGTGCGAGTGGCGGGGAGAATCGCGACCGAGTGGTCGAGCCTGAAATGACGGGCGAACGGCAAAGAATCGTCGTCTTCGGTGACGTCATTGAAGACATCATCGTGACGCCAAGTGGTGCGATCCGCGCGGATACCGACACCCCGGCGAGCATTGTTCGCCGTGGGGGTGGCTCTGCGGCAAATATGGCGGTGTGGCTCGCGACTTTGGGCGTCGCCGTCGACTTCGTTGGTCGTGTGGGTGTGCTGGACCTGGAGCGGCACTCGCGGGTGCTGCGGGATGCGGGCGTTCGACCGATGCTCGCCGCCGATCACGACCTACCGACCGGCACCATCGTCATCCTGGTCGACGGGGACAAACGCACCATGCTCACCGAGCGCGGGGCGAACGCGATGGTCGATCCGGAGACGGTCTCGGATGCCATCCTGGAGGGCGTTTCCGCCCTTCACTTCACGGGCTACAGCCTGTTTGCGCGCACCGAAACCTCGGGATTCACCAGACTCATCAAGCGCGCTCGATCCCGCGGCGTGCACGTGTCGGTGGATGCCGGATCGGCTGGCTTCCTGGCCGACTTCGGCCCCAGGAGATTTCTCGACGCCATCGCGGGCGCGGATCTACTGTTCCCCAATCTGGATGAGGGGCGCGAGCTCACCGGACTCGAAGAGCCTCAAGCAATCGCGGAGAACCTCGCTAAGAGGTTCCCGGTTGTCGCGCTCACCATGGGCGCTGCCGGGGTCGTGGTCGCGGGGAGCAAGGGCGAGACCGTCACCGTTGACGTGGTGCCGGCGGGCATCGTCGATCCGACGGGTGCGGGGGATGCATTCTGCGCCGGTTTCCTGAACGAGTGGATACAGTCGCGCGATCGGCGTGCGTCAGCGGAAGCCGGTGCGAAGTTGGCCAGCCAGGCCGTCACGGTCGTTGGCGGTCGTCCGAGCGCCTGACGCCCCCGGCCTGGCGGTCGCCGCTGGGCGTTCACAAATTCACACCGTGGGAGCGCGACTATTCTTGACTTCGCAAGGAGCGAATATGAGTGTTGCGCCAGGGGCATCGTCAAAGGCCCGCGATGCTCTGGTGCGCGAAAGCAAGGACCACATCGCGATCGATGTCATCGACCTCTGTCGTGAGTTGCACATCCGTGCGATGCTCGGCGGCGGACCGGTGTTGAACGCCAATGGGCTGCTCGCACCGGGCGTGTCCAGAAGCGCCGCCATCCTCGTCGACCCGGCATCGTTCCGACACCTGCGAAGCGCCCTGCTCCAGCGCGGCTGGCACGACTCGACGGCGCGTCGGATCCGAGTGCTTCCGCCGGCGCGATTCTCACTGTCGCACGCCGACGAGGTCGCGGGCCTGAACATCTACCCCTTCATTCCCGGATTCTTCGCCGATCCCGAAGAGACCTTCGATGTCATCTGGGAACGGCACAAGGAGGTGCCCCTTCGCGGGCACACAGTTCGTGCTCTCGGTCGGATCAACTCCGCGATCCTCGCCAGTCACGACGGTCTCGACGGTCGGCTCGGTCGGGCCAGAAGCAACTTCGACTACTTCGTGGCCCAGTTCGGGCGGGTTCTCAACCAGCACGAGCGCGAAGTCACCGTCGACCTCATTCGGAAGATGGGCGGATGCGCCGAGATGGATCGGCTGGTTCGCGCGCTCGGATTCGAGTCCTGCGAATTTACCCTGCCGTCGGTCGCCTACGTCCAATGGCGGCTGCAGATCACGGATGTCTCGGACCAGGTGCGCCGTGCCGTCGCCCTCCTCGAACTCGGCAAGGAGGGTCGCGCGATGCTCTACGAGAGCAACTCAGGTCGGCCCAAGACGTTCGGTGATGTCGTGAAGATGATCGTCAGACTGCCGCGCACGTGCATCGACATCTTCGGAGCCGGGCGCCGGTGGAAGCGGAGCCTGGTCTAGTCGACTCGGGATTCGATCCGGGTCCGGATGCGATCGGACAAGGTACGCAACGTCTCCAGTTCATCCAGGTTCAGTGCGCTGCCGACGTGACGTCTGATCGAGTCAGAGTGAGCGGCGGCAACTCGGCGAAACAGCCCATAGCCCGCATCCGTCAGGCAGACAACCGTGCCTCGCCCGTCGCCCGGATCGCTCTCTTTACGCACCAGGCCCCTCGCGGCGAGGCGATCGACCATCCGGCTCACCGACGGCTGGGTCAGTAGCAGGTGCCGATTCAGGTCTCGGATGCGCAGCCGATGGCCGTCCTGGCGGCTCAGGTTGAACAACACGTCGTACTCGTTGAACGAGATGTCGCTCTCGGGGAAGTCGCGCTGAAGCTCCCGCAGCACCGATACCTGCGCACGAAACAGTGCCTCCCAGGCGGCTACGGCCGCGTTCTCGCTCACCCCCCAACTCTATGGTCGAGGCCGGTCTGGTCGGCGTCGCAGCGTGTTGCGTCGAAGTCGGCGACACCGACTCCGCCTTCGCGTCATCCCGATGCGGGCGGAACTAATCGCGGAGCTGCGGCGGCGTGTACGGCGCAGCGGGAGCGAGCGCGCCGCAGGGGCGGCGGCGCGCGGGACAAGGTTCAATCCCGTTTAACGGCCGCACGGCGGCCCGTTAATCAGGATTGAGGGCCGGTTTCAGAGGCTAGAAACCGACCCTCTCCCTTGCACCAAGAGTGTCCTGCAATCACATTCCGCGGAACCTGCCACAGCAAACAACTTCCGCTGGAATGAATATATAACGGTCAGGTAACGAGCGCTAGTTATACAAACGTTATTTTCCTGCGAGTTCCCTATGAGCTGAGCTCGACTTCATCGAGGTGGCAAAGGGTGCTGAATTGCCGGTGCTAATCCGACAGGTTTTGACCCTTGCGTGGCATGCGGCGGATGCGCGCCGCCTGGTCCTGCTGGAGTCGCTCACCCCGTTCGAGAAAGTCGATGAGCAGCAGGAGTTCGGTGGCCGAGTAGTCGGCGAGCAGGTCGACTCCACCCTGGCCGACCGGCCCATAGATCTTCACCAGTAGGCGGCGCGCAGGCGGAGTCAGCATTACGACGACCCGCCGTCGATCGTCGGCATCGGTATCGCGCGTTGCGTGGCCGGCAGCAACGAGTCGCTGGATCGAGGTGGTCGTCGCCGCGGGACTGAGCCCGCTCTCGAGTGCGAGCTGACCCGCGGTTCGGGGGCCATCGCGGTTCAGGATGCCAATCATCCGCTGGTTGAAACTGGCCAACCGAATCAACATCGCAATGCTCTCGCGCGGCCTCGGGCCGGCTACCCAGCGCGTGCTCACCGTGGCCGGGCGCAACACCGGTGTGCCGCGACGGACGCCGATAGCCATCGTGACGCTCGCCGGCGAGCGGTACATCATCGCCGGGTATCCGAGCGCCGCGTGGGTGAGGAATGTCCTTGCCGCAGGCACCGCGACGCTGAGCCGCGGCGCGCAGGTGGAGCGGGTCGAGCTGCATGAGGTCTCGGTCGGTGACCGTGTGCCCGTGCTGCGCGAATTCCTGCGGACCATCCGAGGCGGGCGTTCATTTCTCACCGTCGGCGCAGGCGCGACGGATGCCAAACTCACCGAGGCCGCGGGCGAGCATCCGGTCTTCCGCCTCGACCGAGACCGCCGTCGCACTTAGTCGAGCAAAACCTGCTCGAGGGCGTGCAGCCCGATCGCGAGATGCGACGGATTGTCTGCAGAAAAGCAGACGAGTGCCGTTCCCAGGAGAATCGCCCAGCCTCGGGCGCGAGCCCATGTCGCGTCGTCGTAGTCGAGGGCGGCGCAGAAGCTCGCTCGACCCACGGCGTCGAAGGTCAGCCATGCGGTGCTGAGGTCGGTCGCCGGGTCGCCCGAACAGACGTCGCCGAAGTCGATGACTGCCGCGAGGCCGCCGCCTCTCACCAGGATGTTCGCCGGATGCAAATCACCGTGCAGCCACACGGGACCACCCGTCCAGACGGGGGCAACCAGGGCGCGGTGCCAGGCATCCGCGATCAGAGGCGGATCGGGGACCAGCCCGGAAGCGAGACGCTCGTCGACCGCGTCGGAGCGGACGGCAAGCGGGATGCCGCGCACCGGATTGAATGGCGCATCCGTCGGCGCCAGGGTATGCAGCTGTCGAACAAACTCGGCAAGCGCCGTGGCGATCCTTCGAAGCGAGGCGTGAGAGGCATCGGCGGCGCGATCGCCTTCGATCCATCGGGCGACCGTCCAGTTCCACGGAAAACCCGAGCCGGGGCGACCGATCCGCACGGGGGCAGACACCGCAGTGCTCACGCGCTCCGCGATCTCCGGCAGCCAGCGTTGTTCGTGTTCGATGAGCTTCGCTGCTGCCTGTCGCCGCGGCATCCGTACCGCAAGGTCGTCGCCGAGCCGGAGGATGACGTTGTCCCACCCGTTGGTAACGGTTCGCAGTTCGCGGTCGGCGAGATCCGGATGCTGCTCGAGCAGCAGCGATCGCACCAGCGCTTCGTCGATATCGACTTCGGCGGCTGGCGTATCCATTTGCCTGAAGGCTAGAAGAAGTCAGGGCTCGGCGTCGAGGCCTGCCGGATCGACACGTCGGCGTGGTGGTCGAACCGGTATCCAACGCCGCGCACAGTGCGCACGATGTCTTCGTAGGCACCGAGCTTCGAGCGAAGGCGACGAACGTGCACGTCGATCGTTCGTTCGTTGGGAACGTCGTCGTCATCACCATCCGCCCACAGCGAGGCGATCAGCTCGGTGCGGTCGATCGTGCGACCCTCGCGCAGTACCAGGTACTGCAGGAGCTCGAACTCCTTGTAGGTGAGCGCGGCGGTCTCGCCGTCCAGGACGAGACGCTTGCGCGAGACATCCACGACGACTCCGCCGCGCACCTTGGGTTCCGGCTCCTCGGTGTGCCGGTGCTTGGCGAGCGCTGCCGGATCCTGCAGGGCGAGTCGAACGACGTCGACATCGCGTCCCCCCGCTCCGCGGGGCGCGAGCGCAACGGCGGCGTAGGTCTCGACCGTCGGGGCCAGTTGGGCGGCAAGCTGCTTGAGCTGGTCGACGATGGTGCCCAGATCCGTCCCGGCGTCGCTGGCTTTCGCCTCGCCGAGGCCGACGTAGAGCACGAATCCGCGCGCCTCGGTGCCGTTTGGCACGGCGCGAAGGCGCGGCGAGGTTTCGGGATTTCCGCCGGGCACCGAGCCGGTAGTCAGGCGGTTGGAGGGAACATCAAGAGTTGCGAGTGACATGGGATCAAGTCCTTGGGTGTCAAGAAGGTCGGCCATTGGTGGCGATCCTTTTCTTGTGGTGTGTCGAGTAGCGCTGTGTGCGCTGCGGGTGCGGATGCGGAACGGCTTCTGCCGGGCATCGAGGGAATCCGCTGCCGGATCGAGCGCGAGAATATGCGCGAAGAGGCGAGAAGCCTCAGATCCTGCTGGCCGATTCGGCGGTGCTGTGCTTTCTAGGCCCCGGGCTTGTCAAGCTCTGGCTGATCAAGCTTGGGGCTTCTCAGGCACCGTGCCGATTAGGCATGCATTCGACAACACATGTCAGCGCTGCGCGGCATCAGCATGCCGGCAGTCCCAGGGGCCTCGAGGGAGGTCAGGGAATACGCGTTGACAGTCATGCGAGCCAGTATCTTGCACGCACGCAGTTAAAGTCAATTCGAAACGGGCCTTCACGCAACTAAACGGTGCCGTAAAGCCGATCTCCTGCGTCGCCGAGTCCGGGCACGATGTATCCCACCTCGTTGAGTTTCTCGTCCTTGGCACCCACGACGATCGTCACTTCGCGGCCGACAGTAGCCGCCTCGACGGCCGCGAGTCCCTCCGGAGCGGCGATCAGGCACACGCAGGTTACGTCCACGGCGCCGCGATCGAACAGGTAGTTGATCGCCGCAATGAGGGACCCGCCGGTCGCGAGCATGGGGTCGAGAACGAAGCACTGACGGTTGGAGAGATCCTCCGGCAGGCGTTCGGCATAGATGTCGGGTTGCAGCGTCTCCTCATTGCGAACCATCCCGAGAAAACCGACCTCGGCGGTGGGTACCAGCTTGACCATTCCCTCGAGCATCCCGAGGCCGGCGCGGAGGATGGGGACCACCAGCGGGCGGGGCTGGCTGATCGCGAGACCCCTGGCTTCGCCGACCGGCGTCGTCACCGTTACTTCCTCGACGCGCACGTTACGAGTCGCCTCATACGCGAGCAGCGTCACGAGCTCTTCGGCGAGGGCACGGAACGTCGGAGACGGAGTGTTCTTGTCGCGCAGCACGGTGAGCTTGTGAGTGACGAGGGGATGGTCGGCAACAGCGAGGCGCATAGGCTCAATCTAGCGAAACGGAGCGGCATGCGGGACTATGCAGATTGGATGCGCGAGGCCATCGCAGAAGCGAGGCTCGCGCTCGCATCCGGCGACGTTCCCGTCGGCGCCCTGCTGTTCGACGCATCCGGTCGCCGGGTTGCCGCAGGTCATAACCAGCGCGAGGAGTTGCAGGATCCGACCGCCCACGCGGAGCTGCTCGCGATTCGTGCGGCCGCGGCTGCGACCGGAGACCGGCACCTGACCGACCTCACCCTCGTGGTGACGCTGGAGCCATGTGCGATGTGCGCCGGGGCCATCCTGAACTCCCGCATTCCGCGGGTTGTCTTCGGTGCCTGGGACGACAAGGCGGGCGCGGCGGGCAGCGTCCACGATCTCCTGCGTGATCGCCGGCTCCCGCATCGGGTCGAGGTCACCGCGGGCGTCGAAGCCGAGGAGTGCGCCGCTCTCCTACTCGACTTCTTCCAGGAGCGTCGCTAGCGCTGTAACTGGGGCTACTCGGTAATGAAGATCGCGTGGCCGACCCAGGCTGGCGTTGCCAGCGCGTCGACGGCCGCCCGCCCGACCGTGTCGAACGTGGTCGAATAATGCCACCACACCGCGCGGTCGACACCCGAGCGATAAGTCGGCTTGCCTGTTCCCGCGATCAGCCGCGACGGGCGAAGAATCGTCCACTGGCGGTTGGTCGACCGGATTGCGGCTTCCATGTCGCGGGTGTCGGCGAACGACTCTCCGAAGAGTCGGGCGACGATCGGTTTCGCGATGAACCTCGATAGGGGGTCGTCGCCCTCGATATAGGCGCCCGCGGCCGAAATCGCGATCAGTCGTTCGACGCCCGCGGTCGACATCGCGGACAACAGGGCAACCATGCCATCGCGCAGCACCGTGGCGTCGGTGAGCGCGTCGGTCGTGCGCGCGTGACCCAGGCAGGAAATGACCGCGTCCACTCCGCGGATCGCCGCGGTCAACGCGTCGACGTCCCGGGCATCCGCAACGGCGACGGCCGTGCCCGTGGGCGCGGTCGCCGCGTTCCTGACGACTGACACCACCTCGTGGCCCGCGGCCAGGGCCCGAGCCGCCGTAGCTGCGCCGCTTCGTCCGGACGCGCCGATGATCGCAACACGCATCAGTCAACCCCGCAATGATCGTTGGTTAGTAAACACTTACTAACTAGAGTGGTAAACATGGCGAGCGCAACCGAAGTCAAGCCTGCGCGTGAGCGGATACTCGACGCCGCAGCATCCGTGATGCGGGAAAGGGGTGTCGCCAACACGACGACGAAGTCGATCGCTTCGGCCGCTGGCTACTCGGAAGCGATGCTCTACAAGCACTTTGCGGATAAGCAGGAACTCTTCCTGGTGCTGCTCAAGGAGCGCCTGCCGGGCGTTCGCCCGCGCCTCGCAGCGCCCGGATGGGGCAACCTCGCGTCCAATCTCGCGGACATCGTCGAACAGCTGATGAACTACTACGCGGACCTGTTCCCGATGTCGGTCTCGATCTTCAGCGCGCCGGAGCTTCTCGTTCAGCACCGCGAGGGGATCGCGCGCCACGGTGGTTCCGGGCCCGTCGGTCCGGTGCGCATGCTCACCAACTATCTCAAGGCGGAGCGGGAGGCCGGTCGGATTGCCGCCGGCGCGGACACGACTTCGGCGGCGCGGCTGCTTGTCGGGATCGCGTTCCACCAGGGCTTCCTGGCCGCCTACGCGGGTGCGACCTCCGTCGACGGCGCGCACGACCTCGCCGCGAGCGCCGTAGCAACGATCCTTCCGGGCCTCAGTCGCCAAGGTTCTGGGCCTAGTCGGCTGCCTTGATGATGATGGAGTCGGTCAGAGTCCCGTCGCCCTTCGGCCGATAGACATCCGGCTCGAGGTAGATGACCCTCGCGATGGGCACCGCCTCGCGAATGCTCGCTTCGACAGCATCGATCGCGTTCGCAACATCCACCAGCTTCCTGGTGCGGGCGAATGCGATCTTCGCGCCGACGAGCAGCTCATCCGGGCCCAGGTAGAGAGTCTTGATGTGAATTAGCACCTCGACATCCGGATGTTTGTTGATTGCCTCACTAATCGCAGCGAGGTCATCGTCCGATGCTCCCTCGCCGACCAGCAGACTCTTCGTCTCAACGCCGAGCACGACCGCGACGAGCACGAGTAGCACGCCGATGCACAGGGTCGAGATGCCGTCGAAGATCCCGCTGCCGGTAATGATCGTCAGGCCGACGCCGAGGAACGCGAGCGTCAGCCCGATAAGGGCGGCGAAGTCTTCGAGAATGACGATCGGCAGTTCCGGCGCCTTGGCATGGCGGATGAACGACGGGATCGTCTCGTTGCCCCGAAGGGGCTTCGACTCGCGGATGGCCGTTCGGAAAGAGAACGCCTCGAGCACGATCGATGCGACGAGCACGATCAGCGGTACCCACGGGTTGTCGAGGGGATGCGGGCTGATCAGCTTGGTCACGCCCTCAAAGATCGAGAACACCCCGCCCACCGAAAACAGAATGATGGAAACAACAAACGCGAACACAAAGCGCTCTCGGCCGTAGCCGAAGGGGTGCGCGGAATCCGCCTCTTTTCGCGACTTGCGCCCGCCCAGTAGCAGCAGCGCCTGGTTGCCCGTGTCGGCCAGCGAATGCACGCTTTCGGCGAGCATCGAGCTCGATCCCGAGAACAGGAACGCCACGAATTTCACGACGGCGATGCCAATGTTGGCGAGCAAAGCCGCCACGATCGCCCGATTGCCGCCGGTTGTGCTCACTCCTCAATCCTAGGATGGGCTCATGACCAGCCTGCCTTCCATCGCGATTCTCGGCACCGGCTCGATGGGCGGGGCGATCCTGTCGGGGCTTACCAAGCCCGGCGTTGACGTGGATGGCGGTATTCGCGTAACCAACCGGACGGTCGCAAAAGCGGCGCCACTGGAGTCGGCGACCGTTCAGTCCTTCTCGCTCGAAGTGACCCCGGATGCCAATCTGCGCGCGGTCGAGGGCGCGCGAATCGTGCTCCTGGGCGTGAAGCCGGCGATGATCGCCGATCTGTTGCGCGAAGTCGGTCCGGTGATCGCGAAGGATGCCGTCGTGGTCAGCGTCGCCGCAGCCGTGACGATCGCAACGATGGAGGCGCTGGTATCGACATCCGTCTTGCGCGCGATGCCGAACACGCCCGCAGTCGTCGGCAGGGCGGTGACGGGACTCGCGGCCGGCACGCGCTCGACCGCGGCGGATGTTGCGCTTGCGCGCTCACTGTTCGAAACCGTGGGCACCGTGCTCGAAGTCCCCGAGGACCAGATCGACGCGTTGTCGACGATCAGCGGTTCGGGTCCCGCGTACGTCTTCTACTTCATCGAAGAACTCACCAGGACAGCTATCGATCTGGGATTCTCCGCCGACGAGGCCGCAACGATGGTCAACGGCACGTTCCTCGGGGCAGCAGAACTCCTTGTCCAATCCGGCATCGACCCTGCCGAACTCCGCCGTCGGGTCACCAGCCCGCACGGAACCACCGAGCGAGCGATCGGAGTTCTCGAATCCGCCGACCTGAAATCCCTCTTCGACCGAGCGACGGCGGCTGCCCTCGCTCGGGCCAAAGAGCTGGCCGCGGGCTAGGCTGTCCCGCCTATGGGGCGGTAGACAGCTAACAACAACAGCCCCTATTGTTACGATCTAGCACTCCAGTCACATTGCACTGGGGCACCCGAATCACATCAAGGGGCACACGCGAATGGCCGATCTGTCAGGCGTGCGGTTTCTCACGGTCGCGGAAGTCGCCGAAATGATGCGCGTATCCAACATGACCGTGTATCGCCTTGTGCATTCCGGCGAGCTGCCGGCGGTGCGCTTTGGGCGTTCGTTCCGAATCCCGGAGTCGGCGGTCGAAGCGGCCATCGAAACGCCCGACTCCCGCGTGGGGTAAAGTGCAGTGTTGGTTTAAAGCCAATTTGTGTCTTCCGCGGTTCTGAATGGACCGGTCGGTCCGCTCACGTAATCAGCGAGGTAGTTCATGGGTTCGGTAATCAAGAAGCGCCGCAAGCGCATGGCAAAGAAGAAGCACCGCAAGCTGCTGCGCAAGACGCGCCATCAGCGCCGCAACAAGAAGTAGTCGAGTCGGCTGCACCTGCGGGCACCTTCAACTGCAGCGCAAGAAGAACCGCGTCGGGCCTAAGCGCCCGGCGCTTCTTTTTTGGTCGGCACGGTTCTGGCGGGTGGAACGCTTGCCGGTCGAGCCTTGTCGGGCCGGATCTTCACAGGTCGTGATTTCGGCGCGCGGGAGGCCTTCGCGTCACGTCGGACGCGTCGCCGCGCCTCCTTGATGCTCGCGCGCTTGAGCTGCAGGATCGGCCAACTCAGTTTCCTGGCGTGCTCGGCGAGGCGGGCATCCGGATTCACGACCACGCGGTGACCGACCATCGTCAGCAGCGGGATGTCGTTTCGCGAGTCCGAGTACGCCCAGCAATCGGCCAGCTGCGCGCCGAGACGGATGACCAGGTTGCGCGCCGCGATCGCCTTCGCGTCGCCGTGCAGGACTTCGCCCTCGAAGCCGCCCTCGAAGACTCCGTCCTCGGTCACGAATTCGGTTCCCAGCGCGCCGGTCAGGCCGAGACGCTCGGCGATTACGCTTCCGACGATGCGCGGGGTCGCGCTGATGAGCCAGACCTGGTGACCTTTGGACAGATGTTCCTTGGTCAGGCCAACGGTTTCGGGCCAGAGCCGGTTCTTGATGTCGCGGTCGAATACCTCGTTCGCCAGCTCCCGGAGCTCGACCTCGGTGTGCCCGCCGATGATCTGGACGGCTCGATCTTTGATTGACCCGAGCTGCTTGAGATTCTCACCCACGAATAGGAACGTCGCCTGGTGCCAGGCGAACTTGATGATCTCGCGCGCCTTGATGATGTGCACGCGCCGCGCCGCCTTGGCCATGTGGTACATGCTCGCGCCTCGCAGCAGCGTGTTGTCTACGTCGAAGAAGGCGACGATGGGGGCATCGGTTACCTGCTCAGGGGACGCGACTGCCACCCGAATAGTCTAGGCAGGCAACTCGGGCGCATCCGCTACCCCCGCCGCCTAGGCTGTGATCGTGCGCGCGACGGTAACTCTTGTCACGAAGCCGGGTTGTCATCTCTGCGATGAGGCCAGGCCAATAGTGCTCGAGGTTGTCGACTCGCTCGATGGTGCAGAGTTCGTCGAAAAATCGATCCTCGACGACACCGACTTGTACGAGCAGTTCGTCGAGGAGATCCCCGTTGTGCTCATCAACAATCGCGTCCACAACATCTGGCGAGTCGACGCCGACCGCCTTCGCGCCGCAATCCTGGAGGTAACCGCATGATCCGTCACGTTCTGACCTGGAAACTGGGCGCGGAAGAGGCCGCCCAGAAGAGTGCGGACTTCGCCGAGCTCGCTGCCGGTTTCGGAGGGCTGCCGCATCTCATTCCCGCCATCAAATCTCTCCACATCGGGCGCGACCTCGATGAGACGAGAGGCAATTGGGACGTCGCGCTGATCATCGACTTCGCGACGACCGGGGATCTCGACATTTACCAGCAGCATCCCGAGCACGCGAAAGTGAGGGATGTGGTGCGCCGCGTTACTACCGAGCGGACCTGCGTCGACTTCGAGCTGTAACTCGTCTACCCGGTTACTGCGCGATCCGGTTAAGGCGATAGCCGAGTCGGGCCGCGGAACAGGTAGGTCGTCTCGCGGATGTTCGTGAGGTGCAGCAAGAGCATGAGCACGCGCGCGAGCCCCATCCCGAAACCGCCGTGCGGGGGAACCCCATAGCGGAAGAAGTCGAGGTAGAAGCCGAGCTCCTCCGGGTCGAGGCCCTTGTCGATCGCGTTCTGGGTGAGCACCTCGATGCGATGTTCGCGCTGGGCCCCGGTTGAGATTTCGACACCGTTGTAGATGAGGTCGTAGCTCTTGGTCAGCCCCGGGTCGTCGTCGTGACGCATGTGGTAAAACGGCCGGATGCTGGAGGCATAGTCGGTCAGGAACACGAAGTCGTGGCCATACGTCTCCTTCACGTATGCGGCGATCTGGCGCTCGCCCTCGGGATCCATGTCGTCGTCGGCGCGGGGCACGGTATAGCCGCGCTTGGCGATGATTTCCTTTGCCTCGGCGAGCGGGATGCGGGGGAAGGGCGTCGTCGGGACCTCGACCTCGATCCCGAAGGCCGCCTCGATTTCGGCCCCGTGCTTGTCTTTGATGGCCTGGAATCCAGCTACGAGGAGTTCCTCGTGCAGCTTCATGACATCCTCGTGGCTGTCGATCCAGCTCACCTCGGAGTCGACGCTCGTGAACTCGGTCGCGTGGCGCGAGGTGAAACTGGGGTCGGCGCGGAACGCGGGTCCGACCTCGAAGATCTTGCCGAATCCGGCTGGCTGGGCCATCTGCTTGAAGAACTGCGGGCTCTGCGACAGGTACGCCTTGCCCTCGAAGTACTCGACCTCGAACAGCTCGGCCTTCGATTCACTCGCGCTCGCCATCAGCTTTGGTGTGTGCAGCTCGATGAAATCGTGCTCAACCCAGTACGTGCGCAAGGCGTGTTCGAAGGTGGTCTGCACGCGGAAGATCAGGTTCGCTTCGGGCCGGCGCAGGTCGATGAAGCGCCAGTCCATCCGCTTGTCAACACCGGAGTCCTCGGCGATCGGCATCTCGGGGAGCGACCGGGTCACGATGTCGAGTGCGTCGACCTTCACCTCGATGCCACCGAGCTTGACGCGCTCGTCGTGCTTCAGTTCGCCTGCGACGGTTATGAAGTCACCAATCGTGAGCGACGAGATCGCGTCGGCAATGGCATCCGACTCGTCCGCTCGCGGATGCACCAGCTGCAGGGCGCCCGATTCGTCGCGGAGCACAACGAACTGCACCTTCTTCTGGTCGCGAATCGTGTCGACCCACCCCGACACCAGCACCGGCCCATCGTCGAGCTTGGCGAGTTGCTTGATCGGGGTGCGAGTAGTCACGGTCGCTAAGTTTACCGACAGGCTCGCGCGCATAAACTCGTGGGGTGACCGCTGACCTCATCCACCTCGTGCGTCACGGTGAGGTCCATAACCCCGACCACGTCCTCTACGGCCGGCTTCCCGGCTTCGGGCTCAGCGCGCTGGGCAAACGGATGGCCAAGGCAGCGGCGGACTCGAAGGTCGGCCATCCGATCTCCCGGCTGTACGCGAGCCCGCTGCAGCGCACCCAGGAGTCGGCCGCGCCCTGGGTCTCGGACTTCGGGTTGCCGATCATCACGGACGAACGGCTCATCGAGCCGTGGAACGACTTCGAAGGTACCCCGGGATTCGGTGCAAGAGCGCTGCGCGACCCGCATCTCTGGCCGAAGCTGCGCAATCCGTTCAAGCCCAGCTGGGGCGAGCCATACACGCAGATCGTGGCTCGGATGATGGCCGCGATCGAGGATGCCTGGAACGCGACCGACTCCGGCGAGGTCGCACTCGTGAGCCACCAGCTGCCGATCTGGATGGTGCATCGGCACCTCTCCGGCGAGCGGCTGTTCCACGATCCGCGTCGGAGGCGATGCGCGCTGTCATCGATCACCACGCTCGTTCGCGACGCTTCGACGGGCAGCGGATTTGTCGAGGTCGACTATCAGGATCCTGCGGCAGCATTGCAGTCATCCGCCATCGACCTGGGAGCCGTGTGATTCACCGAAGACTGCTCGCCACGACCGTCGTCGCCGTGATCGCGGTCGGCGCGCTCGCCGGATGCACCGAGGACCCGTCGATCGCGAGCGACGGCACCAACACCGGCTATGTCTCGGGCGCGGGCGCGTACAAGGAGATCCCGCCCGCCCAACGCAAGTCACCACTGGCCTTTACCGCGAAGCTGGATACCGGAGGAGCGGTGTCGAGCAAGCAGTTCCTTGGCAATGTACAGGTGCTCAACTTCTGGTACGCGGCTTGCGGCCCCTGCCGCGTCGAGGCGCCACGTCTCGAGAAGGTCTTCAAGCACTACGACGGCAAGGTCGAGTTTCTGGGGGTCGACACCTACGATCAGGCGGCCACGGCGCTGACCTTCGAGCAGACCCACAAAGTCACCTATCCGTCGGTGATCGACACGAACAACGCGACGGTCCAGTACGCGTATTCGGCGTTCATCCCGCCGGACTCGGTGCCGGTCACTCTCGTGATCGACCGACACGGCCGGGTGGCCGCGCGGATCACGGGTGAGGTCGAGGAGGCGTCGATCCTGGAGTCGCTGGTGGATCGCGTGATCGCCGAGGGACAGTAGGCGTGGGCTCGATCAGCACGATCATCGGAAGCGGCAACCTCTTGCTCGCGCTGGCCATCGCGATTGCGGCGGGGGCAGTCGCGTTCCTATCGCCCTGCGTGCTGCCCCTTGTTCCCGGGTACCTCGGTTACATCGGAGGGTTCACCTCCGAATCGGACCGGCCGCATCGAAGCAGGCTCCTGCTCGGTGTGGTGCTGTTCGTGCTCGGCTTCACCGTCGTATTCGTGGCCTACAACTGGATCCTCGGCGGCGCAGCCTTCCTGGTGAAAGCGCAGCTCGATGTCATCACCCGGATCGCTGGCGTGCTGGTGATTCTCATGGGGCTGGTTTTCATCGGCCAGTTCTCGTTCCTGCAGCGCACGATCAAGCCGGGCTGGACGGCGACAACGGGATTAGCGGGCGCGCCGCTGCTCGGACTGGTTTTCGGGCTCGGCTGGACACCCTGCATCGGCCCGACGCTCGCCGCCGTGCTCGCGATCACGATCAATGGAGGTAGTCCGTGGCGTGGCGCGATTCTCGGCCTCGCATTTTCGCTCGGCCTCGGCATCCCGTTTCTTCTGGTCGCTCTCGGTCTGAACTGGGTGACCGGGTCGCTGGCGTTCCTGAAACGCCACATCCGCGTCGTGAACATCGTCGGCGGCGCGCTGCTCGTCGTGATCGGCGTGCTGATGGTGTCCGGTGTGTGGCAGCTTCTGATGTCCGAACTCGGAGCGGCGGTGAACAGTGGCTTCGAACCGGTCATCTGAACCACCGCAGCGCGCGGGCGGCATCGAGCCGCAAAAAACGGATCCGCAACGCCCATCCGACCACTTCGATTCCCCGGAATCGGATGTTTCGCAGCCGCGTCTCGGAGTCGTCGGCTACCTGCGCTTCGCCTGGCGCCAGCTCACCAGCATGCGCACGGCTCTATTCCTACTTTTGCTGGTCGCATTCGCGGCGGTGCCCGGCTCGCTCGTTCCGCAGCAGACTTCCGACCCGAACGGAGTGATCCAGTACAAGGCCGATAATCCCGGCTGGTCGAAGGTGCTCGACTTCCTCGGCGTCTTCAATACGTATTCTTCGGTGTGGTTCTCGGCGATCTACATCCTGTTGTTTATCTCGCTCGTCGGCTGCATCATCCCGCGCACGATGCACCACGTTGCGGCGCTGCGCGCGCAGCCGCCGAAGACGCCGGCTCGGCTTGACCGGCTCGCCGGTTTTCTGCAGACCGAGCCGGTCGCCGCGAGTGCCGAGAGCGTGGACGAAGGCATCGTGGCCGCGCGTCAGCTACTTCGCCAGGGCCGTTATCGAACGCGAGTTGTCGACGGCGACTCGGTCAGCGCCGAGCGCGGCTACCTGCGAGAGACCGGCAACCTCGTTTTCCACGTCGCCCTGGTCGGCATCCTGATCGCCGTCGGCATCGGCGGTGGATTCATCTGGACCGGGCAGAAGGTCGTGCCCGTCGGCCAGTCGTTTGCAAACACGCTCAGCGACTACGACTCGATCAGCCCTGGTCGCTGGTTCGATCCGGACGGGCTAAGCCCGTACCGGCTGACTCTCACGAAGTTCGTCGCGAAATACGACACCTCGAGCGATGCTTCGCTCGGGGATCCGCTCGACTACACGGCGTACGTGCGCACCCAGGTTCCCGGGCAGAAGCCGAAGAACCAGACGATCAAGGTGAACTCGCCGCTGCGCCTCGGCGACACCGACATCTACCTGCTTAGCAACGGCTACGCTCCCGTGGTCACCGTGCGCGATCCCGCCGGCAAGGTCGTCTTCTCGGGCCCGGTGCCGTTCCTGCCGACTGACACCAACCTGACGAGTGACGGCGTGATCAAGGTTCCGGATGGGCTCGCCAAACAGGTCGGGCTGCTTGGCTTCTTCTACCCGACCGAGTGCGGCACCGGATTCTGTGGCGCGGCGCCGAGCTCGGTGAATCCGTCACTGGTCAATCCGGTGCTCACTCTGTCGGTCTACACGGGTGATCTCGGACTCAACTCCGGGAAGCCGGTCAACGCCTACTCGCTGGACACCGACAAGCTCACCAAGCTCGACGGGCAGGGCACCGGCAAGGCCGGACTGTCGATGACGCCCGGCAAGACGGCGAAGCTGCCCGACGGGCTTGGCACGATAAAATTCGACAAGGTCGTGCACTACGCGGGCCTCGACATCCACCACGACCCGACCCAGCTGTGGGTGCTGACGTTCGCGATTCTCGTCTTCCTCGGCCTGGTGACGGGGCTCTTCATTCCACGTCGTCGGGTATGGATCAAAGCCGTGCGAAAGGGCGGATCGGTGCACTACGAATACGCCGGGCTGGCTCGCGGCGAAGACTCTCGCCTCGACGACGCCGTGGCCGACCTAGCGCGGAGGCATTCCCAGCTTCTCGGGCTTAGCATGAAGCCGTGATCGAAGTGCATGAAGCAATCAGCCAGACCACGCTCGTAACGGACAGCCTCGTGGCCATCTACTCGGCCATGTTCGTCTACGCGCTCGCCTTCATCTTCTTCACCTACGACCTGGCCCGGCGGATGTCCGACTCCAAGCAGCTCTCCGCGCCGCCCGCCGCTGCTCTCGTCGCCACGAACGGCGCCGGATCGGCAGCCAGGTCCAGCACAACTACACTTCTCGATCGCCCACCGGCACCGCCCGAGCAAACAATCACTCCACGACGTTCCGTACCGGCACGGCTCGGCATGATTTTCACGATCATGGCGTGGATCCTCCACGTCGGCGGGACCGTTCTGCGAGGTGTCGCCGCCGGTCGCGTGCCGTGGGCCAACATGTTCGAGTTCACGCTGACCGCGACGGCGATCATCATCGGCGTCTTCCTGATCACGCAGTTCTGGCAGGACCTTCGATTCCTGGGTGCGTACGTTACCGGCTTCGTCCTTGTCGCCCTCGGCGTTGCGACCACCAACTTTTATGTGGATGTCGTGCCGCTGCCACCCGCGCTCCAGTCCTACTGGTTGGTCATCCACGTCTTCATGGCGTCCCTCGCCATCGGGTTCTACGGTCTTGGCGCCGCGCTCTCGGTCATCCAACTCGTCCACGCCCGCCGTGAGTCCAAGGGGCTTCGACTCATTCCCGGCGTTCCCAGCGCCGAGCGACTCGAATCCCTCGCCTACCGTCTCATCGTCGTCGGCTTCGTGTTCTGGACCTTCACCCTCATCGCCGGATCGATCTGGGCCGAACACGCCTGGGGTCGCTATTGGGGCTGGGACACCAAAGAGGTCTGGACCTTCATCGTCTGGGTCATCTACGCCGGATACATCCACGCTCGCGCGACTCGCGGATGGCGAGGGTCACGGTCAGCCACGCTCGCACTGGTCGGCTTCTCCGCGGTGATCTTCAACTTCACAATCGTCAACCTCTACTTCCACGGACTGCACAGCTACTCCGGCCTGTAACGCGCCCGTTCTACTGATCCGTTCGTGTTGTTGTAGCTGACACCGTCGCAGCCGCAGTCGCGAGCTAATTCGGCAGAAGGGCGTGGGTGCGTTTTAGACGATCCATCCACCAGGTGGTGCGAGCTGGGCTCGCCGCGTATTGGGTGAGGAGGGACTCTTCTACTTCTATGCGACGGACGTCGATTTGGCCGTCGGTGGGTAGGAGGGGAGTGGATGTGACGTCCGCGGCCAACAGGGCGGCCGTGCCGAGGCCGCTGTCGAAGGTGGGGCCGCCCGGGATGGACGCGGCGAGGTAGGCGCCCATCGAGAGGCCAACGGAGGTATCGAGGGCGCTCGATACGACGACCGGCAGCTTGGCCTTGCGAATGACTCGGAGGGCTGAGGCGATTCCGCCGAGCGGTTGGGCCTTGATCACGAGGATGTCAGCAGCCTTAGCGCGCGCGACCGCGATCGGATCCGCCGCTTTGCGCACGCTCTCGTCCGCGGCGATTGGTATTCCCATGTACTTCACCCGCCGTCGGATCTGCTCGAGTTCGTCCACGGTTGCGCACGGCTGCTCGACGTACTCGAGGTCGTGTTCCGCGAGAGCGTGAATGGCATGTTCTGCTTCGTCGACGTTCCAGCTGCCGTTCGCATCGACACGGATGCGGCCGTCCGGCCCCAGATATTCGCGCGCCCGCGCGACGCGGGCGACGTCATCCGCGATCGACTGGCCGGCTTCCGCGACCTTTACCTTGACGGTGCGGCACCCGGGGAACCGGTCGAGCACGGCACCGACTTCCTGCGGCGATACGGCGGGCAGTGTTGCATTGACTCGTATTCGAGCGGGGGCGTCTTTCGGAAGTGCCACATCGCTCCAGCCGAAATCGATCGCGGCGGCGAGCCACGCGGCGGCTTCGGCATCCTCGTACTCCACAAAGGGCGAAAACTCGGTCCAGCCGAACGGGCCCTTCAGCAGCATCGCTTCGCGAACATCTATGCCGCGAAAACGGTTGGCGAGCGGAAGCGCGACTACCCGAGCCGATTCGAGCAGTTCCTCAAGCGCGACCGTCATCTGCCCAGTCTGGCAGCGAGGCGCGGCAGTTTGACAGTCTCGTGGGGCAAGCTGGACGCAATGAGCTGAGAGGCGCATATGTCGAGCGAGTTTCGCGGCATCGAGGTGTTCGGTCCCGCACCGCGTCGGCGAGCCAGGCAGGCGCGGCGGGTACGCAGGTCGCGACTGGGACTCGTGTCCGTGCTTGCCGGAATCGTCACGGTCGCGGCAACATCCACCGGCATCGCGACATCCATGGCGTCTGACTTCGCGACCGGCATCCTGCTCGCCTATCTGGCGACGGGGACGTCGGTGGTCGCGGTGCTCTGCGGCGCGGCCTCGGTCGTCACCGGTCGCGGGCGTCGACTGGGCGTGATCGCTATTGCGTTGGGTGTTCTGGCGAGTCCACCGGTACTGACCCGGCTGCTGGACTGGGCGAGCGGCCTAGGCTAGCTGCATGGCCGCATCCGTGTCCGAGCTGTTCGATGCGAACAGCTGGGTCGAAGTTCCGGGATTCGAAAAGCTCACGGACGTGACGTATCACCAGGACACGACCGGTCGGATTGCCCGCGTGGCCTTCAACCGTCCCGAGGTGCGCAACGCATTTCGCCCTCACACTGTCGACGAGCTCTATCGGGCGCTGGATGACGCCAGACAGAACCCGCGCATCGGAGTTGTGCTGCTGACCGGAAACGGACCGAGCCCCAAGGATGGCGGCTGGGCCTTCTGCTCGGGCGGCGACCAGCGGATTCGCGGGCGTGACGGGTATGAGTATGAATCCGTCGGACTCCAGCGCGCAGGCCGCCTCCATATTCTTGAGGTGCAGCGCCTCATCCGCTTCATGCCCAAGGTCGTCATTGCGGTCATCCCGGGCTGGGCAGCGGGCGGCGGGCACTCGCTGCATGTCGTGTGCGATCTCTCGATCGCCAGCCTCGAGCAGGCGAAATTCAAGCAGACGGATGCCGACGTCGGCTCCTTCGATGGCGGCTACGGAAGCGCCTATTTCGCCCGCCAGGTTGGACAGAAGTTCGCTCGCGAGGTCTTCTTCCTGGCGCGCGAGTACTCCGCCGCGCGCGCACTCGCCGCCGGCGCCATCAACGCTGCCGTGCCGCACGCGGACCTCGAGAAGACGGCGCTCGAGTGGGCGAACACGATCCTCGGGAAGTCGCCGACCGCCATCCGTATGCTGAAGTTCGCGTTCAACGCCGTCGACGATGGGATGGTCGGCCAGCAGGTCTTCGCAGGCGAGGCGACGCGTCTCGCCTATGGCACGGACGAGGCCGTCGAGGGGCGTGACTCGTTCCTCGAGAAGCGCGATCCGGACTGGTCGCCGTACCCGTGGCAGTACTGAGTCCGTTGGTTCGATGACCAGGGCACTGCGTCGCGTGCCCACCGAGGCGCTCGGTGTGCTCGCAGCGCTTCGCGAGGCGCTGAGCGGCAGCGGCCCCGCGATCATGGTCACGGGTTCCGAAGGCGCAACCCCCGACACCGTGCCCCAGCGCGTCGCTGTCGTCGTCGAGACCAGCGGCTCGACGGCCCGCCCGAAGCGGGTCGCGATCAGCTCCGATGCCCTGCTCGCCAGTGCTGCTGCATCCGCATCATTCGTCGGCGGGGATGGCCAGTGGCTGCTGGCGCTACCAACGCACTACGTCGCGGGACTCAACGTGCTCGTTCGCTCGATCGCGTCCGACACCCAGCCCGTCATCCTTGCGGACGGCTCATTCGATCCCGGAGCGTTCGTGCGCGCCGCCGACACGATGGATGCCGAGCGTCGGTTTACCTCGCTGGTTCCCGCCCAGCTCGGTCGGCTGCTCGACGAGCGGGGCGCCGTGGATGCCCTGCGACGGTTCGACCGGATCCTGGTCGGCGGGCAACCAACACCCCAGAACCTGATCGATCGGGCCGCTGAGCTGGACCTCAAAATAACGCGGACTTACGGTTCGAGTGAAACCTGCGGCGGGTGCGTGTACGACGGCGTGCCGATCGGCAACACACGCTTTCGGATCGTCGATGGCCAGGTCGAGCTCGCCGGCGCCGTCCTTGCGGAGGGATATCTCGGTGACGACCAGCGCACGGCCGAGGTCTTCGTCGACGACGAAGGCACGCGGTGGTATCGCACAGGCGACAGTGGCGAGGTTGCGGGGGACACGCTCGTTGTGACCGGGCGGCTCGACGACATCCTCATCTCCGGCGGCATCAAGGTGTCGCTCGGCGAGGTCGAGCGAATCGTTCGCGGCATCGCCGGCCATTCGAATGCCGTGGCCGTTCGCTCGGCGAGCGAACGCTGGGGCGAGGTTCCCGTGGTCGTCACGACCGAGCCGATCGAGCTCGAAGAGCTGCGGGAAGCCGTGAGAGCGCAGCTCGGAAACGCCGCGGCGCCGGCTCGGGTGATCGTCGTTGACCGAATCCCGATGCTCGACTCGGGCAAACCCGACCGGGTCGGGCTTCAAAGACTGGCTCAGTAGAATCCCCTCGTGGCTTCCAGAAAACAGCAGCGCATCGATCCGAATCGCATCGAGAAAGCCCGCGTTCCCGCGCGACTGGAGGATGACGTACGGATTCCGAAGGAAGCGCGAGCAACAGGCCCCGCGCCCAAGGGACGCAGCGGACGACCGGGCGGCAGGCCACCGACGGCGAAGAGGGTGCGCAAGGCTCGCCCTCGTGACTGGATCGCGGGAGCTCGCCTTCGCACGCTGCCGCTCTCGATCGCCCCGGTCATCCTTGGAACAGCGGCGGCCCACACATCGCTCGCACCCTGGGCGTGGTGGCGCATTGCGCTGGCGCTCGCCGTCGCGGTCTGTCTGCAGATCGGTGTCAACTTCGCGAACGACTACTCGGATGGCGTTCGAGGTACCGACAAGTTCCGGCTCGGGCCGTCGCGACTCACCGGGTCGGGCGCCGCAAGGCCACGAACCGTCCTGACGGTCGCTCTGGTGTTCTTCGCTCTCGCTGCGACCGCGGGCAGCATCCTCGTCATCCACATCGGGCAGTACTGGCTGTTCGGCGTCGGCGCCGCGTGCATCCTCGCGGCGTACTTTTACACCGGCGGTAAGCGGCCGTACGGCTACTACGGACTCGGGGAACTCTTCGTGTTCGTATTCTTCGGAGTCGTCGCGACGGCGGGCACGACGTTCGTCCAACTTGGGCATGTCACCTACGAGAGCTGGCTGAGCGGCGCCTGCGCGGGATTCTTCGCCTGTGCGGTGCTGATGGTCAACAACATCCGCGACCTTCCGCAGGACAAACTCGCGGGCAAGCGCACGCTGGCCGTGCTGATCGGCAACTCTGCGTCCCGAATCGTGTTTGCGGTGTTGGTGCTGCTGCCGTTCGTAGCGCTGGTTCTGTTCATCCTGCTCTACCCGGATGCCTACTTCACCTACTTCGCGCTGCTGGTCGCGATTCCGGCGGTGCTGATCACGCTGACGGGGAAGACGCCGGGCGAGCTGGTGGTCGCCCTCCAGTTGACGAGTGTCACATCCCTGCTGTTCGCGGTGGGGGTCGGATTCGGGCTCGCGTTCTAGCGACGTATCGAGCCCGGCTCGCGCCTACTCAAGCTTGTCGAGTGCGGCATCCTCGGCTTCGGTGTCCGCGTTCCTGATCGGCTCGGGCTTGTCGTTGCGCGTGGCGAGTTCGGTGGCGACCGCGTCGCGCATCCCGCGGAAGAAAATGTAGGAGATAACAAGGCTCGCGACGGCAGCAATGACTGCCGCGAGGAACGGGTTGACCTGCAGCACGAGCAGCGCCGCGAGTGCGACGGCGAAAATGCCGAGCCGCACGAGCAGGTACTTGATCCACGGACGCACGCCGTAAGTTTAGGCGGCAAGCATTTGCGGGGGCTGCGAGCTTACAATTGCTCGCATGGTTCGCTTCGATCTGATCTTCGGATTCATCGAACTCGCCCTGCTCATTTTCTGCCTGGTCGACGTCATCTCGATCTACGAGTCGCGGATCAAATCGCTCAACAAGATCGCCTGGGTGTTCATCATCATCCTGCTGCCGTTTCTCGGCCCGATCCTGTGGCTGACCTTGGGTAAGGCGCGTCGCACGGTCGATGTTCCGGTGGCGACTCCGCGCGAGCGCGGCCCGGTCGGTCCGGATGACGACCCGACGTTCCTGCGCAACGCGGGCCGGTATGAAGACCAGGAAGCGCGCATCCGGCAACTCGAAGCGGAGCTTAAAGCTCTGAACGATGACCCACCCGAGGAGTGAATCCCCGGCAACCGCGTTCGCGGTAGCCCTCCTCGATGAGTTTGCCCGACTTGGCCTGCGCGACATTGTGCTGAGCCCTGGTTCACGCTCGCAGGCGCTCGCGCTGGCCGCCGCCGAGTACGAGCGTGCGGGCATCGTCAGACTGCACGTTCGCGTTGATGAGCGAGTCGGCGGGTTCGTGGCGCTTGGGCTCGCCGTCGAAACCGGACTGCCCGTCGTCGTCGTGATGACCTCGGGAACCGCCGTCGCGAATCTTCACCCGGCCGTTCTCGAGGCCCATCACTCTGGCGTGCCGCTCATCATCCTGAGCGCCGATCGACCGGAAGCGCTTCGTGGGATCGGATCGAACCAGACCACAGTTCAGGCGGGGATGTTCGGCGTCGCCACGCCGTGGGCACGCGACATCGCGGCTCCGGTTGGCGTCGGAGGCGAGACGGATGCCGCTGCCGCGCTCGCCCGGGAAGCCTGGGCCGCGGCGTTCGGCGCGCGGCCACAGCCGGTGCACCTCAATCTCGCATTCACCGAACCGTTGTCGTCGGCGACGCAGCTTCCGGATCCCGCCGGGGACTGGACCGCCGAGCCGGACGAACCGCTTGAGCCCATCCCGCTCGCGTTGGCGAACGCGCCGGGCACGGTTGTCGTGGCGGGTGCGGGTGCGGGTGCGCGCGCAGAAGAGGTCGCGCGAGAACTCGGAGCGCCACTGCTCGCGGAGGTTTCCAGTGGGGCGCACTTCGGGCCGAACCTCGTGGTGGCCTATCGGCAGCTGTTGACCACCGGCAACTTCGGAGACCGGATCGAGCGCGTGATCGTGTTCGGGCATCCGACTCTGAGCCGTGAGATTCCTGCGCTGATTCAGCGTGACGGAGTCGAGACGATCGTCGTTCGGTCATCCGGATCCGACGACTACAACCCGGGGCACCGGGTCAAGACCTTCGCCGACGCTGTCGCGGTCGTCGGCGAGCGAGACGATTCGGCGACCGGGCGCACGTGGCTCGGCCGCTGGGTGTCGGCGTCGCGAGCGCTGCTTGAGCCCGGCGCCGAGCCATCCGCGGCGGAGCTCGGCAACGCCGAGTTCGCGCGGCGTGAGCTCGCCGCGATCCGGGAACCCGTCGACCGCCGGATGCTGGTCGAAGCGGTGTGGCGCGCCACCTGGCCGCACGACCGGCTCGTTCTCGGCGCATCCAGGTTGATCAGGGTGGCGGACGACTTCGTTCCCGGCAAGAAGATCGTCGTGCATTCGAATCGTGGCCTGGCCGGTATCGACGGCACGATTTCGACGGCCGTCGGAATCGCTCTGGGCGGCGAGACGGATGGCACGACCCGCGTTCTGCTGGGCGACCTTGCCGCGCTTCACGACGTCGGCGGGATGTTGTTCGGCGTCGGTGAGACGCGCCCACGGGTTCAGGTCATCGTGGGCAACGACGGCGGCGGAACCATCTTCGACACGCTCGAGGTCGCGGCATCCGCTCCCCAGGACGCGATCGATCGCGTGCTGCTGACTCCCCAGGTCGTCTCCTTCGAGCAGCTCGCCGCTGCCTACGGCTGGAGCTACCTGCGCGCGACCAATCGCGGCGAACTCGACCAGGCGCTCACCGCATCCGCCGGGCCGACCTTCATCGAAGTGCCGCTCGAGCGCTAGCCACCTGTTCGCGGGCACTTCGCGGGCACCCGCCGATCCCGTGTGAACCCGCGCAGTCAACTGCGTAACTCATGCAGCTTGCGCTGAGGAGCCCAATCGTTCGCGGAATCTCGCGGGTCGTCGGGTCGACGCGGGAGTCCAGCAGGAGTTATGAACGGGCGGGCGGGCTCGACCGCCGTCGTGACGACGTGCAACCTCGGGCGAGCCACTAGCGTTGCCGCATGGGCATTGAGAGCAAGCTTCGCGCGACACCCGACACCAAGCTGGCCGACATCGACACGGCATCCAGTCCGGGATTCAAGGGCGACAAGGATGACGCCGACAAGGTCCTCGCGGCGGGTGTCGCCGAGATCGGCGACCTGCAGGAGCGGCTGTTCGCCGAGAGCCTCTACGGCGGCAAGCGCAGCGTGCTGCTCGTGCTGCAGGCGATGGATACCGCGGGCAAAGGCGGAACTGTCGAGCATGTGCTCGAGGGCGTCGACCCGCACGGGATCAAGATCCACTCGTTCAAGGCCCCCACTCCCGAGGAGAAGGCGCACGACTTTCTGTGGCGGATAACTCCGGAGCTGCCGCCGGCGGGATTTCTCGGGGTCTTCGACCGCTCCCACTACGAGGATGTGTTGATCGCGAAAGTGCATCAACTCGCGCCGCCCGCGGAGATCGAGCGGCGATACGATGCGATCAGCGAATTCGAGGCGGGGATTGTGGCGAATGGCACGACGGTCATCAAGGTCATGCTGCACGTCAGTCCCGATGAGCAGAAGAAGCGCCTGCTCGCTCGGCTCGACGATCCGACGAAGCAGTGGAAGTTCAATCCGGAGGACGTCGACGAGCGCGGCTTCTGGAACCAGTACCAGGAGGCGTACCAGATCGCGATCGACCGCACCACGACGGATGCCGCGCCCTGGTACGTCGTCCCTGCCGACCACAAGTGGTACTCGCGACTCGCGGTGCAGGACATCCTGCTCACGCATCTTCGCGAGCTGGACCCGCAGTGGCCGGACCCCACGTACGACGTGGCCGCCCAGCGCGCCCGCGTAGAAACCAGCACGATCTAACCGCGTATCGCTGTCGCGGGCGGGGCTATCCGCTTTGGGCGGTCTGTAAGCCCGCCCGCGAGCGATAGCTCCGCCCGCAACGGTGCACTCTAGGCGAAGGCGTCGATGATCGGACGGAACTTCATCCGCGTCTCGAGCATTTCCTTCTCCGGATTCGAGTCGACGACGATGCCTGCTCCGGCGAAGGCAGCAATGCTGCCATCCTCGCCGACTTCGGCAGAGCGGAGCGCAATGGCCCACTCGCCATCGCCATCCGCGCCGACCCAGCCGACCGGCCCGGCGTAGCGCTGGCGATCGAATGGCTCGAGCTCGCGGATGAGGGCGAGCGCGGCCGGCGTCGGGGTTCCGGCCACCGCAGCAGTCGGATGCAGCGCGGCAATCAGGCCGAGCGAGGATGCCCCGTGGCTCAGTTCGCCCTCTACGTCGCTGGCGAGGTGCCAGAGGTTCGGCAGCTTGAGGAGGAACGGCTGCTCGCTCGCCGTCACGTTGGTCGCGTGCGGCGCCAGTGACACCAGCAGGCTGCGAAGGGCGAACTGGTGCTCATCCAGATCCTTGGTGGATGTCGCGAGTGCGGCCGCGGATTCCTGATCGCTGCCCGGATCCGTTCCTCGCGGCGCGCTGCCAGCCAACACGCGCGCGGTCACGGTGCCGCGATTCGCGGTGACCAGCGTCTCCGGGCTCGAACCGACAAGCCCGTCGACCGCGAACGTCCAGGTGTCGGGATAGCCGGTCGCCAGCTCGGCCAGCAGCACGCGCAGGTCGGCGTCCGCGGGCAGTTGCCCGACCATCGAACGTGCGAGGACGACTTTGCTGAGCTCACCCGCACGCAGGTGCTCGAGCGCCGCGTCGACCGCGCGCATGTACCCGGGCCGATCGAGAGCCCCGAAGTCGAACGTCACGTTGAAGTCGGGGCCGAGCGGCACGTCCGCCAGCCCGTCGACAAGCTCAGACACCGAGCCATTGCCGGTCGTTGAGCTTGTCGAAAGCCCAATACGGGTCACCCAACTCACCCCGTCACGTCGCCCGATCACCACCGACGGCACGATCAGCACGCTCGCGCGAGCCGACCCATCGGCGAATGCGAACGCACCGAGCGCGACCAGGCCCGAACCCGGCAGGCCGACCCGGTCATCCACCCGTGCGGCGGAGGCGATCCGCTTCCAGGCGGCGCTCGCATCCGTAAACCGTGTCGGCCCCGTGAACGTCAGCCTGAGGGCTTCACCGATGCCCGCGATGCCTTGCCCGCGGCGGATGAAGACCAGCGGATGCCGCGAATCGACGAGCGGGACCAGCGGCCGGATGTCGTCGACGCGGCGCGATTCGACGGACAGCACGGGCACCTCGCCCGCGGTAACGCTCACGTGACGACAGTAGTACGGAAGGACACCTAAGGCTTTCTCGGTAGACTCGAATCCGTGAGCAAGGCGGACATGGACAAGCAGCCGGACGAGGTTTCCGGCATGTTCGACGGCGTTGCCAAGCACTACGACCGCACCAATGCGGTGCTCTCCGCGGGCAACGCCTACCTCTGGCGCATCGCCACCGTTCGCGCGGTCGCACCCCAGCCGCGCGAGCGCATCCTCGACCTCGCGGCCGGCACCGGCACGAGCTCCGTGGCCCTGTCGCACTCCGGTGCCAAGATCATCGCGGTCGATTTCTCACCAGGGATGATTGCGGAGGGCCGTCGGAAGCACAAGAACATCGAGTTCGTCCAGGCCGATATCGAGAAACTTCCGTTCGGCGACGACGAATTCGATGCCGTCACCATCAGCTTCGGACTGCGCAACGTCAACGATCCCAAGGTTGCGCTGGCGGAAATGTATCGGGTACTGAAGCCCGGCGGACGCCTCGTGATCTGCGAGTTCTCCAAACCTCCTCGCGCGCTGCTCCGAATGGGTTACCAGACGTACCTGAGGTATGTCCTGCCAGCGGTTTCGGCGGCCGTGAGCTCCAACCCGCAGGCCTACAGCTATCTTGCGGAGTCGATTGCGCACTGGCCGGACCAGGGCCAGCTGAGCCAGTGGATTCGAGGAGCCGGCTTCATCCGTGTCGCATACCGAAACCTCACCTCCGGCGTCGTCGCACTGCATCGCGGCCGCAAGCCGGTGGATGCCGCGGTGCTCGCATCCGTCGCCAAGCGTCGCCGCGCGACCGTGCACAAGCCGGCAGCAACCTCGAGTTCCTAAAGACCAACACTCCTGACACCAAGCGTCCAGACAGAATCGATTCTCACCGTGACTCCGAGCGCGCCAATTGCTCGCCGATCCAACACCCTGAGCTCCTCGCTGGGCCTGGGTGAGAAGCTGTTCGCGTCCAGCGACGAACGCAAGTTCGCGCAGGCGATCGAGGAGGGTCTGGCAACCGTCGAGGACGGGCTGCTGCAGCAGATGTCGTTCACGGATGACCTCGCCGATGTCACCAGCCGGTACCTACTCGAAGCCGGCGGCAAGCGGGTCCGCCCCGTCCTCACCCTGCTCACGGCCCAGCTCGGCAATGGCAATAACGCCGCGGTGATCGCCGCGGCACAAGCCATCGAAATCACCCATCTCGCGTCGCTCTATCACGACGACGTGATGGACGAGGCGCAGATGCGCCGCGGCGTTCCGAGCGCGCAAAAAGTTTGGGGCAACTCCGTTGCCATCCTGACCGGCGATCTGCTGTTCGCGCGGGCCAGCAAGATCATCGCCTCGCTCGGCGAGAATGCCATCCGACTGCAGGCGGACACCTTCGAGCGACTCTGCCTGGGTCAGCTGCACGAGACCATCGGGCCGCGGCCGGGCGAGGATCCCATCGCGCATTACCTGCAGGTGCTCGCCGACAAGACCGGTTCGCTCATCGCGACCGCCGGCCACGTCGGCGTGCTGTTCTCGGATGCCCCCGAGGAATACGTGCAGCCCGTCGTGCAGTTCGGCGAGCGCGTTGGCGTCGCCTTCCAACTCATCGACGATGTCATCGACCTCGCTCCGCGGCTGGACGACACGGGCAAGACTCCCGGCACAGACCTCCGCGCCGGGGTCGCCACGCTGCCGCTGTTGTACCTTCGCCAGCTCGCGGTGGCGGATGCGGATGCCTACGCCCTGCTGCAGCGCATCGACCGCGACGTGAACACCGGCTTCCACGACGAGGACCAACTCGACCCCGACGAACTCGCCGGCGCGATCGCGGAGCTGCGCGATCACGAGGTCACGCGGATGACGCTGGCCGAAGCTCATCGCTGGTCCAACCTCGCGGTCGAGGCTCTCGGGCCGCTGCCCGACGGTCCGGTGAAGAAAGCACTGACCCGCTTCGCCGAGACCATCGTGGAGCGCTCCAATTGAAACCGTGCATCGTGGGCGGAGTTATCACTCACGGGCGGGGCTACAGGCCCGCCCGGAGCGAATAAGTCCGCCCGCAACGGGAAGAGAAGTAAGGAAACGCACGTGACCAAGCTCAGGCTGGCCATCGTCGGCGCGGGACCCGCCGGCATCTACGCCGCAGACATCCTGCTGAAATCACAGACCGCGTTCGACGTCTCGATCGACCTGTTCGAGCAGCTCCCCGCCCCGTACGGGCTCGTTCGTTATGGCGTCGCGCCCGATCATCCGCGAATCAAGGGGATCATCACCGCGCTCCGCGAGGTACTCGACACCGGTCGCATCCGCCTCTTCGGCAACGTCCTGTATGGCCGTGACATCACGCTCACCGACCTCAAGAAGCACTACAACGCGGTGATCTTCTCGACCGGCGCGGTCCGGGATGCCGACCTCGACATCCCCGGGATCGACCTCGACGGCAGCTATGGCGCCGCCGATTTCGTCAGTTGGTATGACGGACATCCGGATGTCTCGCGCGACTGGCCCTTGGACGCGAAAGAGATCGCGGTAATCGGAAATGGCAACGTGGCGCTGGATGTCGCGCGAATGCTCTCCAAGCATGCCGATGACCTGCTGCCGACCGAGATCCCCGACAACGTCTACCGCGTCCTTGCGGATTCCCCCGTCACGGATGTTCACGTCTTTGGTCGCCGCGGCCCGATGCAGGTCAAGTTCACACCGCTCGAGCTGCGCGAACTCGGCGAGTTGCGCGACGTCGACATGATTGTCCACGAGGAAGATTTCGACTACGACGATGCCTCTCGCGCGGCGATCGAGTCCAACAAACAGGTGCTCGTGATCGACCGCGTATTCACTCAGTGGCGCGGGCGAAGGGTCGGCGCCGCATCCCGCCGCCTGCATCTGCACTTCTTCGCGAAGCCCGTCGAGGTTCTTGGCGGCCCGTCGACAGACTCAGGGAGCACCGCGGTCACTGGCTTCCGCTGGGAACGCACCGAACCGGATGGCGCGGGCGGCGTGCGCGGCACCGGCGAGTTCCGCGAGGTGCTGGTCCAGGCGGTGTACCGGGCGGTCGGCTACTTCGGGTCGCCACTGGACGGCATCCCGTTCGACGAGAAGCTCGGTGTCATCCCCAATCGCGAGGGGCAGGTCGTCGGCCCGTCGCAGGATTCGGGGACTGAGAGCATCGTGCCCGGTATCTATGCGACCGGATGGATTAAGCGCGGTCCAGTCGGACTGATCGGCCACACCAAGAGTGACGCCATGGAGACCATCAGGCACGTGGTGCATGACCAGGCCGACTGGTGGACGCCCGAGTCGCCGTCGGAGCAGTCGGTGGTCGAGCTGCTCGACAGCCGCGGCATCGAGTACACGAACCTGGACGGTTGGCACAATCTGGATGCGTTCGAGCAGGCGCTCGGAGCGCCCCACGGTCGCGTGCGAATCAAGGTGGTACCTCGCGACGAGATGGTGCGCGCATCCAACTCTGCGTGATTCTCCTCGGTGTGATTCGATAGTGGCGTGAGCCCGCACATCACCCAGGAGCAGCTCGATGAGCTGTGGGATTTCGACGACGCGGTGAAGTCCGAGGCGCAGTTGCGCGCGGCCCTCGCGCGAGCGTCCGACCCGGTCGCCGCCGAGGAACTCACGACCCAGGTCGCGCGGTCGCTCGGACTGCAGGATCGCTTCGACGAGGCGGAGAAGCTGCTGGATTCGATCACGGCTCCCACCGGTGTCGTCGCGGTGCGAGTCCTGCTCGAGCGAGGACGGCTCCGAACCTCCTCGGACCACCTCGCGGAGGCGATCCCGCTGTTCGAGGCGGCGTTGCTCGCGGCGGCTGCGGAAGACCTCGACTTCCTCGAAATCGACTCGGCTCACATGCTGGTGATCGCCGAGCCCGCTCGCGCCGAGCACTGGACCGCCCGAGGCCTCGAGACCGTCGATGAGACCACCGACCGGCGAACCAAGCGCTGGACCTTCACCCTGCACAACAATCTCGGCTGGCATTTCTTCGACGATGGGGAGCCGGCCCGGGCGCTCGTCGAATTCGAACTCGCGGCGGATGCGGCATCCGAATTCGGTACCCCACAGCAGCAGGAGCATGCGCAGCAGGCGATCGACCAGGCTCGCGCCGAACTCGAGAGCGAGCTCGGCGACCAGTGAAGACGCCGGCCAGCAAGGGCGCAGCGCCGCCCAGGATGAGCGCTGTACCCGTCTGGGTGCGTGCCGCGCTTCCGGCGATCCTGATCCTTGTCTGGCTCGCCGTCGGCGGCATCGGCGGGCCTTACTTCGGCAAGATCAACCAGGTCTCGAGCAACGACGCAACGAGCTATCTTCCCGCCAGTTCGGATGCCACCAGGGTGCAAAACGACGAGGTGAAGTTCGCGAAGTCCAAGGAGCTCCCGGGCGTCGTGGTGTTCGTGCGTGCGGCCGATCTCACGGCATCCGACCGCTCCTTCGTCAATGGACGCATCAAAGCAATCAAGGACATCACGGACGTCGCGACCGGCGTCTCGCCCGCGATCGCTTCGAAGGATGGGAAGGCGGTCGAGATCATCGTCCCGGTGAGGGACAACACCGACCTTGACACAACGGTCAGCGCCATTCGGTCGACGATCGCGAGGGACCCACCACATGGTCTGTCCGGATACGTGACCGGACCGGCGGGCGAGATCGCGGATCTCGGCGGCGCTTTCGGAGGCATCGATGGCGTGTTGCTGCTGGTTGCCGTACTCGCAGTGTTCGTCATTCTGATCATCGTGTATCGATCGCCGCTGCTACCTCTGTTGGTGCTGCTGACCTCGATCTTTGCGCTGTGCGCCGCGATCTTCGTGGTGTGGCACCTGGCCAAGGCCGGGTCGATCGCCCTGAACGGCCAGGTTCAGGGCATCCTGTTCATCCTCGTTATCGGTGCTGCCACTGATTATTCGCTGCTCTACGTCTCCCGATATCGCGAAGCGCTCCGAGACAACGAGAAGCGCTGGGATGCGACGCTCAAGGCCCTGCGGGGAGCCTTCGCCCCGATCATCGCCTCGGGCGGCACGGTCATTCTGGGCCTGCTCTGCCTGCTGTTGAGCGACCTCAACTCCAACAAGGCCCTAGGGCCGGTCGGAGCAATCGGCATTGCCTTCGCGCTCATTGCCGCACTCACGATGCTCCCGGCACTGCTACTCGTCATTGGCCGGGCGGCCTTCTGGCCGCTGCGTCCGAAGTTCGGCTCCGAGCATCCGCAAGTGGGCGGAACGCAGGTCAGGGGACTCTGGCCCCGCCTCGGTCGCGGCGTCTCACGGCATCCGCGCTGGGTGTGGGTGACGTGCGTCGTCCTGTTGCTCGCGGCATCCGCTGGCCTGCTCCAGCTGAAGGCGAACGGGACGCCGCAGAGTGCCGTCGTGGAGGGATACTCTCAGGCACGCGACGGTCAGGCCGCGCTCGGCAAGCACTTCCCGCAGGGTTCGGGATCGCCGGCAGTGATCGTTGTGGCGCGTGACTCGCTTCGATCTGCCGGCAGGAAAGCAGTCGCGGCCGCGGGCGTGAGTTCTGTCGCAGTACTGACGAAGGTCGGCTACCTGCCGGTCGACACAGACGGTGACTACCCACAGGTCGTCACCGCTCCCGGCTGCCCCGCCGGTGCGCCATGCCCGGCGGTGCCCGTGAAGCCCACGGTCGTAGATGGCAAGGTTATCTGCAGGCGACGCTGAACAAGGATCCGGATTCGGATGCCGCCCAGACGGTCGTCGAGCACCTGCGCACGCGCCTTGCGGGCACGGGCGGTGCGATCGTGGGCGGCGTGACCGCGACGACTGTCGACACGAATGCCGCGGCCGTGCATGACCGCGACCTCATCATCCCCGTCGTACTGTTCGTGATCCTCATTGTGTTGATGCTCTTGCTGCGCTCGATCGTCGCGCCACTGCTGCTGATCGGCAGTGTCGTGCTGTCGTTCTCGGCGACCATGGGAATCGCGGCCCTGGTCTTCAACCACCTCTTCAAATTCGTCGGAGCGGATCCGGCCGTTCCGCTGTATGGATTCATCTTCCTTGTCGCGCTCGGCGTCGACTACAACATCTTCCTGATGACCCGCGTGCGCGAAGAGGCACTCGGTCACGGGACTCGCGGCGGCGTCATCCGAGGACTCGTGATCACCGGCGGCGTGATCACGTCGGCGGGCATTGTTCTCGCTGCGACCTTCGCGGCGCTGGGCGTCATCCCGGTGCTGTTCCTGAGCCAGATCGCGTTCATCGTTGGATTCGGCGTGCTGCTCGACACGATCGTCGTTCGCTCGCTGCTCGTTCCCGCCGTCTCCTACGACATCGGCCGCGCGATCTGGTGGCCGTCGCGGCTCTCCCGAGCTGATCGCTGACTGCCCCTCTTGCGTAACTCATGCAGCTTTCGCGCGCGCCGATCTCAACCCCCGAGTTTCCGGGCTTTCCGAGTCCGCAACTCGAATACCGCATGAGTTACGCACAATCGAGGAGTACGGGCGGCGCACGGCGGCAGCGACTCACCATGATCACTGCACCGCGGCAGTGAGGCGGGCGATGTTGTCGAGAATCCGGTGTCGTAGCGGCTGGCGCATCCACTCGGCCAGAGTGAGTTCGCGGGCGCGCTCCCGGTAGCTATCTTCGATCCGTCGCAGCGATTGCACGAACTGGCTGCCCTTGACCAGCACCGAAACCTCGAGGTCGAGACTGAATGACCGCATGTCCATGTTGCTCGAGCCGACGACCGCAACCTGCTGGTCGATCGTCATGTGCTTGGCATGCAGGATCGTCGGCGCGCGATACAGCCAGATTCGCACACCGGCGCGAAGCAGTTCCTCGTAGTAGCTGCGCTGCGCGTGATACGTGACGGCCTGGTCACCGATCTCGCTCATGAACAGCTGCACGTCGATACCGCTCTGCGCCGCAGCGGTGATCGCGTAGAGCATCGACTCGTCGGGCACAAAGTACGGGGTTGCGATCACGATCTGCTTCTGCGCGGCGTAGATGAGCGAATTGAACAGGCGCAGGTTATTCTCACCGTCGAAGCCGGGACCGCTTGGCACGACCTGCGCATCCAGCAGCGCGAGGTCGTAGTCGACGGCGATCGGCTCGACTTCGCGAACCAGGAGTTGGTCGGTTTCGCTGTACCAATCGGTCACGAACAGCGCGTTCAGGCCGGCCACAATCGGTCCCTCGAACCGCACCATCAGATCCTTCCAGTGCAGCCCACGCCGAAGGTTGCGGCGTTTGTCGTAGCTGGAATCGATGACGTTCTGCGAGCCCGTGTATCCGACTTCGCCATCGATGATCAGGATCTTTCGATGATTCCGCAGATCAGGCCGCTGGAACTTCCCGCGCAGCGGCTGAATCGGCAGCATGAGGTGCCACTGCGCACCGAGCGCGGTCAGCCGGTTCAGGGTGCCGCGATAGTTCGTGGAGCGCAGGCATGCCACATGATCGAGCAGCACGCGCACCGTGACACCGCGCGTGACGGCCGCTTCCAGTTCGTCGAAGAACGGACGGGTCGTCTTGTCCAGGTTCAGGATGTAGAACTCGACGTGCACGTAGCGTTTGGCCTGGCGGACCGCGCTCGCCATCGACTGCAGCGACTCGAGGTAGTCGTCGTGAAGGGTGGCGCGGTTGCCACCCACCATCGGCATCGCTCCGAGCCTGCGGTTGAGCGTAACCACAGGGTCGAGCCATTCCGGCCACGCCTTATCGCGTCGCACGAGATCCATTCCCTCGGTCGTCTCGAGAATGTACTTGTTGATCTCGCGCTGTTTCTCGCGTCTCTTCTTCGGGAGGTACCGGCTGCCCACCAGCCAGAACAGGATGATGCCGATATAGGGCAGGAAGAAGATGGCCAGAAGCCACGCGGTCGCGGTCTGCGGTCGTCGATTGCGCGGAATGAGGATGATCGACAGCACGCGCACCACGAAGTCGATGACGATCAGCAGAACGATGATGATGACGGTGATGACAGACCAGTTGAACATCCGTCGCCGCCCTGCCTGCGGTTAGCGGAAGTTCACGAACTGGAGATCCACGTCGAGGCTCTTGCCTTTGAGCAGCGCCATCGTCGCCTGCAGGTCGTCGCGGCTCTTCGACTGGACTCGCAGTTCTTCACCCTGAATCTGCGATTTGATGCTCTTCGGGCCTTCGTCGCGGATGATCTTCGCGATCTTCTTCGCATCTTCGGATGAGATGCCGTTCTTGATCGACACGTCAATTCGGTACTCCTTGCCGCTCGGGTACGGCGATCCGGAATCGAGGCTGCGGAGTGAAATACCGCGCTTGATGAACTTCTGCTCAACCACATCGAGGACCGCTTTCACCCGCTCTTCCGCGCTCGCCTTCAGAAGGAGCTTTTCGCCACTCCACTCGACGGATGCCCCGACGTTCTTGAAGTCGTAGCGGGTGGCGATTTCCTTCTGGGCCTGGTTGACGGCGTTGTCCGCCTCCATCTTGTCGACCTTGCTGACGATGTCGAATGTGGAATCTGCCATAGCTCCACTGTAGAGCGCGTGGTGAAGTTACCGCCCGACTGCTTGTATCCTTGATCAGCGCCGACGAGCATCTCGTGGCCTTCGGCGGATAAGGCAAGTTACCCAAGCGGCCAAAGGGAGCTGACTGTAAATCAGCCGTTTTCAACTTCAGGGGTTCGAATCCCTTACTTGCCACAAATTGTTTGAGGGCTCCGCGAAGCGGGGCCCTTCGCGATTCGCCGATGCTCCGGATGAGCGCTAAGCAGCCGAGTTCTGCTCACGAAAGATAACTCCTCGGTATCATCTGGCGCGCCGACTTGCCGCGCAGTGCCCGGCTCGCGCAGGATGTAACGGAAGCGACGAAGCGGAGATCTTAAGTGCGACTGCCCCTGGCCCTTAAGGGCCTCTACTGGCGGCGCTGGACCTCAGTCGCGATCCTGTTGACCGCTGCCGTCACGACGGGCGCGGCCGCGCTGGGTCCGATCTATGCGATGTCGGCGAGCGAATCGACACTCCGCGACGAGTTGACGCTCGCACCATCGCAGGACTCGGGGCTCCACTACGAGCAGAGCTACTATCTGACCGGGAAGAACGGCAACATCCTTCGGATTTTCGCGCGCTACCAGAAAGATTTCCCGAAGGCCGGCTCGATCAAGGGTTACCCGCGCACGATTCAAACCCTGTACTGGGAGACCGGTGCCGCCGCAAACCCGACGCCCGGCGCGCTGACCGGGATGGTGTGGCGCCAGGGTGACTGTGCGCACCTAAACATCGTGAAGGGAACCTGCCCGACGGGTCCCGGACAAGCCATCGTTTCCCGGCGCTCCGTCGATTCGAGCCCGTTCGGCTGGAAGCTCGGCGGCACTCTGACGCTCAAAAACGACCAGACGGTGAAGATCGTCGGGCTGTACACACCCAAGAATGCTTCGGACCCGTTCTGGTACGGGCACAACTACTTCGACGCCACCGCGGCGACCAATACGACACCCAACATCGTGGATTCTATCTTCGTGACGAAGTCCGAGTTCGGTGCGCTCCACGGACATATGATCGTGCGCGCCTATGTCGACTATCCGCTGGACCCAGCGCAGATCCGGCTCGCGGATGTGCCGAAGCTGAAGCAGAACGTTGCGGCTCTCCGATCCCATCTGCCGATGGCTGACGGTTACCCACTCGCGAACCTGACCACGAGTCTCAATGGGGTGCTCGCCTCCGCGGCACACGAACAGCAACTCGTCGACACCGGCACGCTTCTCGTGACCCTGCAGCTCGCGCTGCTCGGCTGGTTCGTGCTGTTCCAGGTGGTTGCCGACGCCGCAGAAGCGCGAGGCTCCGAGATTGCGCTCGCAAAGTTGCGCGGTCATCGGGTCGCGCAGGTATTCCGATTCGGGCTCGCGGAGCCACTGGTCCTGCTGCTGATTGCCATACCCATCGGCGGCGTGATCGCGGTGCTCGCCGCCGAGGGCTTCGCGCACTCCGTGCTCGTTCCGGGCACTCCGGTCCAGGTGACCTGGCAGGCTGGCGCAGCAGCTCTCGGGGCGTTTGCGGGCGGTGTGATCGCGGCTGGGCTGGCCGCCCGTCGGGTTTTGCGGCGATCGGTGCTCGACCAGTGGCGTCGCACCACGAGCGCTCCGCCGCACACGCGCACGGCACTCATCGTGGACATCGTCCTCGCCGCCGCCGCTGTCATCGGTCTGGTGATTCTCCAGGTCTCCGGTGCGATCGGAGGCGGCGACGACACGGCGGCGCTCCTCGCGCCCGGCCTCCTGGTGCTCGCGCTCGCGCTCGTAGGTACTCGCCTGATGCCGCTGCTAGTGCGGGCGTTCCTGCCGCTGACCCGCGCGACAGCATCCGTGGCCGCGTTTATCGCGACCCGTCAGGTCGTGCGCAGGCCCGCTGGGCTGAGGCTCGCGGCCCTGCTCGCCGTCGCCCTCGGTCTTGCCACCTTCGGAGTCGGCGCCGAGACCGTTGCGATCGGAAATCGCACGGCTCGAGCGGATGGGGAGTTCGGCGCATCCCAGGTCGTATCGTTCGAGTACACGCCCGGAGTCGATCCGATCAGCGCCGTCCGCAAAGCCGATCCCGACGGCACTTGGGCCATGGCTGCGGCAACCTGGCTGCCCGATGGCGGGAACTCCGTCAACGGGACCGTGCTCGCTGTCGACGCTTCCCGGCTCGCTGCCGTCGGCTTCCCGGCACGTGGAGGCCCCTCGACCGCAAACATCGCATCGGTCATCGCGACCTCGAAGGTACCCGCGCTCGTCGTCCACGCGACGAAGATGAGCGCTGTCGTCGACGCGAGCGGGATGCGACCGAATGCCACGCCGCAGGTGCAATTCAACCTGCGTTCGCTGCGGGGGGTGCAGGTCGACGCGGAGTCCTCGGTGATGCAGCCAGGCAAACATACCTACACCGCGTCGATCCCGTGTGCCGACGGATGCACGTTCCTCGGCATCACCTGGGATCGTCCCGTTTTCGTGAGCACACGGATTGTGGGGCAGGCGACGGTGGAGTCCCTCAGCGCGGGAACTACCACAGTGCATCCCCTGGCGGCTCTGCTAACGCAAAAGGCTGCGTGGCGCGCAAACGTAGCGCAGGGCAATGCTGCCGACCACGTTCACGCCACAAGCGCTGGGGTCGTCGACAACTTCTCCAGCCACGACGGCGGCTACGGCGGGGTCGCTTACGCGTTCGTCCCGGCACGGCTGCCGGCCGTTGTCACGCCCGGAGGCCTGGCGGTCCCGACGACGAGCAAGGCCCGAATGTCTGTTGTCGACGGATTCTCCGTGCCTGCCGACTTCGTGCCGAGCGAGGTGACGACGGTGGTGCCGCACGTCCTGAACGAGGGTGTGGTCATGAATCTTTCGTACCTTCAGGATGACCTCCCCGACTTCAACAACGAGGCAATCTGGCAGGTCTGGGTTTCGCCATCTGCGCCGTCGGATGCGGTTGCCCGCCTTCGCGCGGCCGGGATCAGCGTGCAGTCCACTTCGGCAGCTTCCACCCGAATTGCGGAGTTGGCCCGACAGGCTCCCGCCCTGTCGCTGCTCCTGCTGCTCGCCTCCGCGATCGCCGGCTCGGTGCTAGCTATCGGTGGGACGACGATCTCGATTGGATCATCCGCGCGCCGCCGCTCGTACGAAGCCGCCGCGCTCGGCACGGTCGGGGTCTCGCGACGACGGCTCTATCGCGCCGCCCTCTACGAGCAGCTCATCGTCCTCGGGACCGCTGTCGTGCTCGGGGTTGGAGGCGGAGTTCTTGCGGCCGTGCTCACACTTCCGGTGATCCCGGAGTTCGCGACCGGCACTCCCGTGCAGCTCGTTTACCTGCCGACGGCGCTACCCCTTTTGCTTTCGACCGTCGGGTTCGCGATCCTCGTGCTTGCTGCCGCCGCCGGGACTTCGGGCGCGGTGCTGCGCTCGGCCAGGGCGGCACGACTCCGGGAGGCCGAGGAATGAGCGGGCTTTCGGTGCGCTGCGAGAGTGTCGGGCGCATTTACGAAGTGGAAGGCGAAGAAGTCGTCGCTCTCGACGACGTCAGTTTCGATCTCCCTGCGGGATCCGCGACCGCGATCACTGGTCCCTCGGGATCCGGCAAGTCGACGCTGATGACGATCCTCGCGGGGCTGCAGCGGCCCACATCCGGCCGCGTCTTCATCGGCGACACCGAGATCACGACGCTGACCGAGCGTGGTCTGCTCGAACTGCGCGCGGCATCGCTGGCGGTTGTCGTGCAGAACCCGCAGCGCAATCTCATCCCGTATGGCAGCGGCGAGGACAACGTTCGCTTCGCCCGACGCGGAGCCGCCAAAAGTCGACGGCTGAGCAGCAGCGGCAACATCCTCGAGCAGCTCGGACTCGGTGCTCTCGCGAACGTGCGAGTCGATCGGCTCTCCGGCGGTGAAAGACAGCGAGTCGCGTTGGCAACTGGGCTGGCCACCGATCCGGATGTGCTGCTCGCCGACGAGCCGACCAGCCAGCTCGACGAGGCCAACCGTGATTCGATCGTCGAGTTGCTGCATCGCATCAGCGTCGATCATGGTGTCACGGTGGTAGCGGTTACTCACGATCCGTATGTCGCGGAGCGGCTGGGCTACGGCATCGTGATCGGCGACGGTCGGGTGGGCGAAAGGATGGCGGTGCGATGAGTGATTCGAGGCCCCTGACCGCACCGTCGCTTGAGCTTGTCGCCGAGGGCATCCGCTACGAGCGCGCCGGCAGGCTCATCCTCGACGACGTGAGCGTGCATGCGCCCGTCGGCGCAGTGACCGGGATCGTCGGTCCGTCGGGATCGGGCAAGTCGACACTGCTGGCGATCCTCTCCGGACTGGAGGAGCCGGATGCCGGCACGGTCACGCATCCGGGAACCGTCGACCAGCTCGGGCTAGTGCTCCAGGCGTACGGGCTCGCGAGCCTGCTCACCGCAGCGGAGAATGTGGAAGTCGCGCTCCAGACCGGACGGCACGGCCGGATGCCGCCAGCGGAAATCCGGGAACGCGCCGCGCGCGTGCTCGAGCAGGTTGGTCTCACCGCCGTCGCGGACCACCTCACCGAAGAGCTCTCGGGTGGCCAGCAGCAGAGGGTGGCAATCGCGCGGGCGCTGGTCATCGAGCCGCACATCCTGATTGCGGACGAGTTCACCTCGGAGCTCGACGCGCAGTCCCGGGCTCACGCCGTTGAGCTCGTTTTCGACTTCGCCCGAACCGGTGGCACGGTTGTGATCGCGACCCACGATCCGGCAATCGTGGACAAGTGTGACCATGTGGTGCACCTGCTGTCTGGTCGTGTTCGCGACTAAAGCGACACGAAATGCCTGATTGATTCTCAGCAAAGAATTGCCCGGCGCCCGAAGGGGTGACTTGGCTGATCGAAGCCTTGCGGATAAGCTTTTGAGGTTCGTTACCCGTTCGTGATTTCTTGTCGCGCGGCCGTCGAACCATCCCACACCGCGGAAACGTACCAGCGCGTTTCAGTCGAGGAAGGAGCTGTGTTGTCGGATTACGACCCGTTTGAACAGCTCAATCTCGGCACCTCGCATCCACGGCGTCGCGATCTCCGCGAAAAATCTACGGCTCGTTCCCGACGTGCAGCTCGCCGTCGAGCGGATTCGGATCGCAGGGCCCGCAAGGCGATGAAGAAGTCGGTGGGGCAGCGACCGCCGTCGTCGCAGAAGCCAAGGAAGACGATCGGCAAGCGCATCTGGAGCGCAATCGTTTCCGTCGTCGCTCTCTCGCTCGCTGCAGCCTTCGCCCTTGCGACAGTTGGGTCGCCACTGCTGTTCTCATCGGCGTCAGCGAACGCGTCCATTGGCCAGTCGAAGGCGAGCTCGACGATCAACGGCCAGGCGCTCAGCGCCGCTCCCGGCAAGGAGACCCAGGTCGACCGGGGCTCATTCCAGGCGCTCTCAGCCGATGAGCTCTACGCACTGGAGGTCGGCGGACTCACCTACACGGTGAACAACTCCGGCCCGATCCGCTGGCCGTTCGACTTCCCGGTTCCGCTGGGCGACCACTTCGGAACTCGCCCTGCGCCGTGTCCCGGCTGTTCGACGTTCCATAAGGGCACGGACTTCGAGACCGGCGATCTCGCGCCGATCTATGCCGTCGCCGCCGGCGTCGTGACTGTCAGCGAAGACTCGGGTGCCCTCGGCCAGCATGTTGCGATTTCGCACGACGTGAACGGATATGAGTTCACCAGCGTCTACGGTCACATGAGCGCCAACTCAGAGACGGTTCAGGTTGGTGACGTAATCACCGAAGGTGAACTGGTGGGACTCACCGGAACCACCGGTGAATCGACGGGCCCGCACCTCGACTTCGAGATCGACATCGACGGCGTTCCGACGGATTCGTTCGTCTGGCTGAAGGCACACACCGCGCACTAGCCGCGTCCCCGGGGTCGGGCCGTCAGCGGTCGTGTGCGGACGGGGCGGCCCCGCGCCTTCGACGCAGGCGAGTGTGCGAAAGTCGTTCCATGGCATCCGAAGGCTCGCTGCTCGAACCTCACCACGACGGTTCACCCCTGTACGTGTCCAATTCGAATCCGGCGCTCGGCGACCGCGTGCGGCTGCGCATCCGAATTCCGGACGAATTCGGCGCCGTCACGGCAGTGCGCACCCGCTCAAATCCCAACCACGAGCCACGGTTTGCCGTCGCATCGCTCGTGACGACGGTTGACGGATGGGGCTGGTGGGAAGCCGAGATCGAGATCGAGAATCCGGTGCACGGCTACCGCTTCCTGATCAAGATGGGCGATGGTCGCAACCTGTGGGTGAACGCCACCGGCGTGCACACGATCGAGACGCTCGACACCGAGGACTTCAAGCTGGTCACCTATCCGGCTGCACCCGACTGGTCGTCGCGCAGCGTGATGTACCAGATCTTCCCCGACCGCTTCGCGCGGTCGCCGGAAGCGGATGCGCGCGAGCTGCCCGAGTGGGCGAAGCCAGCGAAGTGGACTGATCCGGTCATCCATATCGGGCCGGATGCCGCGCGCCAGCTTTACGGCGGCGACCTTCGCGGCATCGAGGAGCGCCTGGATCACCTCGAGCGGCTCGGGGTCAATCTCATCTACCTGACACCGGTGTTCCCGGCGCGATCGAATCATCGCTACGACGCGTTGTCGTTCGAGCGGGTCGACCCTCTGCTCGGTGGCGACGATGCGTACCGCGCGCTCATTGAGGCGGCGCACGAACGCGGGATGAGGGTGATCGGCGACCTCACGTCGAACCATTCGGGGGATGCGCACGAGTGGTTCGTTGCCTCGCATGGGCATCCCGGAACGCCGGAGAGCGCGTTCTACTACTGGCTGGATTCTGCGCAGAAGAACTACGTGTCCTGGCTGGGAGTGCCGAGCCTGCCGAAGTTCAACTGGAACTCGCCCGAGCTGCGGTCGCGCTTCATCGAGGGTGCGGACTCGGTTGTCGCCAAGTGGCTGATGCCTCCGTACCAGCTCGACGGATGGCGCATCGACGTCGCGAACATGACGGGTCGCCACCTCGACCAGGACCTGAACGGTGAGGTGCGCCGAACAATTCGCGCGACGATGATCGACGTGAATCCGGACACGCTGCTGCTCGGCGAATCGACGAACGATGCGGCCAGTGACTTCCAGGGCGATGCGTGGCACGGGGCGATGACCTATACGAATTTCACTCGGCCGATCTGGGGGTGGCTCTCGACCGAGCAGCGCGAGTCGAGTTACTTCGGGCTGCCGTTCGGCACGATCCCGAGTTACACGGGCGGTGAGGTGTTCGAGGCGCACCGGCTGTTTGCCGCCGGATTCCCGTGGCGGGTTCGGCTGCGAACCATGAACGCGCTCGATACGCACGACACCCCGCGGTTCCTGACCCACGCCGCACCGGGAACGGTGCCCGTCGCGCTGGGGATGTCGGTCACGCTGCCGGGCATCCCGGTGATATTCGCGGGCGATGAGTTTTCACTAGTGGGCGATGACGGCGAGCAATCGCGAACGCCGATCCCGTGGGACGGGATGGATGCCGCTGCCGCCAGCATCGACCTGTATGCCGAGCTCATCCACCTGCGGCGCGAGCACGAGGTGCTGAGCACGGGCGGCATCCGCTGGCTGCACGTCTCGGATGACGTCCTCGTGTATACCCGCGAGAGTGCGGCGGAGTGCATCCTGCTGGTCGCCGCTCGCGAGGACTATGAGCTCGCTCTGGCGCCGAACGCTGTCGCCGGCCCGCACACGCTGCTGTTCGGATCAGGCGAGGCCGAGTTCGATCCGGCCGTGGGTCTCGTTCTCCGGGGCAAGGGTCCGTCCTTCAGGGCATGGAGTATGCCCGGCCTGACGCTCCCGCCCTTCTCGCCCGAGGGCACGGTCCTGGAACTCGGCCGCTAACCTGCCGGTCGAGTAGCGCGCTCCGAACGAGCAGGCGTATCGAGACCCTTGTCCCGATGGTCGAGTAGCGTCGCGGAGCGACGCGTATCGAGACCCCCACAGGGTCACCCGTCACGTGTTGAATGGACCCATGGCATCAAAACTCGGCAATATCACCTTCGACTGCGTTGACCCGACCGCGCTCGCCACGTTCTGGGCGGATGTCTTCGGCTATCCCCATCCGGAGTGGCCAGAAGCACTGAAAGCAGAAATGCTCGCCGGAGGTCTCACCGAGGAACAGCTCGCGAACAAGAGCGCCATCGAGGACCCGGAAGGTGTCGGCCCCCGCCTATTCTTCCAGCGCGTTCCCGAGGGCAAGACCGCCAAGAACCGCATGCACATCGATCTGCGTGCGACCCCCGGTCATCGACCCACGGACGACGAGTTGACGGCCGAAAAGGACCGCATCGTCGCCCTCGGCGCGACGGTGGTCGTCGACTACGACGACAACTGGGGACCGGTGCGCGAGCATCATTTCGTCATGCAGGATCCCGAAGGAAACGAGTTCTGCATCGACTGACTTCGCCCTCGAAGGGGCGGCGTAATGCGCGGCAGGCAGGATGCTAGTCTCGTACGGTGCCAAATCGGCGCGTCCTCGTGGCGGTCGCATTTGTGCGCCCCCTTAGCTCATTGGTAGAGCACTTCCTTGGTAAGGAAGAGGTAGTGGGTCCGATTCCCACAGGGGGCTCGAAGCATCCTTCACTCGGATGCGCCCGGCGGGGTAGCTCAGGTGGTTAGAGCACACGGCTCATAATCGTGTTGTCGCGGGTTCGAGTCCCGCCCTCGCTACCAACACGAAAGTGCTGATCAGACCCATGTTCCAAAACTACGTCGTGGATGTCCGGCGAGAACTCGTTGGCCAGTGGACACAATTGGACACATCTTCGCGTTATTAGACTGTGGCTCACGACGATGGCGTCGATTCGAGTCCGATCGAGGGGTGGCCATACTGTGCGGTCAGATCAGCGCCTACCCCAGTTCGGGGGTCACGGTTGGTGCCGCAGGATGTTGGTGTCAATAGCCGCGCCCCCGTTTCGCGTAACCCAGCCGTTGGCAGAATCCAGCGGATGCACCTAAGCGGGCACTCGAGGAAGCGCCCACGGGATGCAAGGGGTAGAATAGTCGTTCTGTCGCAAGACGCGCTGTCGGGCCGCGGCACGATTGTCGGTAATTCAGTTGCGCGCGAGTCTGCGATATCTTCCGGATCAGGCAGCCCTAGCTGTTGTTTCCCAGCACTTCAGTTTCCCGGTTGGAGTCAGCAGTGTCGTTGTTGCGCCGTAGTCTGCCCATTTCATTTGCCGTTTCAGCTGCCCTCGTGCTCGGAGTGGTTTCGCCGACTTTCGCAAGTGGAACGACGTCGCCAACTATTCCACCCGTCGCACCGTCTTCGGCGCCTGTGGCTCCCGAGCCTGCGCCGGTTCTGCCGACACCTCCGTCGACCTCATCGTTCAATCCGGCGACCTCTAAGCCGGTGGGATATGGGCCGGATGACACGATATTCAAGAATCCAGATGGATCTGAGACAAAGGAGGTTTCCCCGTCGCCAGTGAATGTGCAGCTCCCAAATGGTTCGTGGGCCCCCGCGTCGACATCGATCGTTTCGAACCTGCTGTCGCCCGGTTTCTCGGTGCCCAACAATCCATTGAGTCCCACCTTCGCTTCATCGACCGGTTCAGGCGCAGATTTCACCGCGAACACGACCGGGTCGGACCCGGTGTCGGTGTCCCTGGTAGGAGAGGCGAAGGTTGCTGGTGTGCGGCCGGCGGCCGCGGTATTGCATGCTGCCCAGGAGGGGTTGGGGTCGAACTCATCGGTTGCAGCAGGCTCGGCGATCGAGTACCCGGGTGTGCTACCTGGGCAGGATCTCCAGTACCAGGTGACAGCGTCGGAGGTAAAGGAAACCGTTGTATTGAATTCGGTGCCCAATGCAGCCCAGACCTCGTGGAGTTGGTTGGTGCACGCACCCGGAATGACGATGTCTGCATCGGACATGGGCTCGCTGTACCTCACGGATTCGGCAGGCGTAGTACTGTACGACATCCCAAATCCGGTTATGTGGGACTCGTCGGGGGTGGCTGGTCAGTCTGAGCCGGCGTTGGTGAATGCTCCGTTCACGTTTGTGCAGAACGCCGCGGGCGATTGGCTGATTACTGTGACTCCGAATCGGGCGTGGTTGACGGATCCGTCGCGGGTGTACCCAGTGTTGATCGACCCAACCATCCATGAAGGACCCTCCACGGAGGAATCGTATGAGAGCAACGGCACTACCTATGCCGGTGAGGGCCGGATGGGGAATTCGCGGGTGGGCAGCGAGAACACATATTGGCGCACACTGGCGTGCTTTCCCTATTCGGCGCTGGTCCAGGCCGATGAGATCACCACCTCGTCCCATCTCGCTTACGACTATGTGGCCGGCACGGCCAATACCGAGCCCGGCTACGTCTACAACGCAACAGGCTCTGGGTACGGCGACCTCGGCACCCAGCTGGCGACCTGGTCGATTACCACCGGTGGAGGTGACACCTCGGGGGCCGGCTTGGGCAACGAGTACCAGTATTGGGACAACGAAGACGCAAAAACCAAGTGTTTGATGTTACGAGGTTACGAACTCGCCGGCTCTTACACCTACAAGGATGTGAGCGCCGGGATTTATCTCAACTATGAAGCCGCACCAGCACTCACCGTAGTCGCGCCGTCGCCGATGAGCGGTGGCTCAGCTTCTCCAACCCCTACCTTGGCGGTGTCGGCGACCGACCCGTCCAGCGCTTCGCAGAACATCACTTTCGAAGTGTCCGAGAACTCCAACCCAGATACCTCGCCCTTGTGGACAGATACGGTCGCGGGGACGACTTCGGCTTCCGGCTCGATGCCCAGCGACACGCTGCCCCCGGGGCCGACTTACTACTGGAAAGCGACCGTCACGGATGAGTACGGGGCAATCCGGAGCACCGCGGTGCAGTCCTTCACCAGAACGAACCAAGCGCCGAATCAACCGACGAGCCTATCCGCGTCGCCGTTATTCAGTCCGTTCGGTTCTCAGAACCCAAACGCGGATGTTGCAACCCTTTCCGCGATCAACAGTGACCCCGACGGCGACGATGTGACCACCAGATTCGAGGTTCACAACTCCACGACGATTTCGTCGACCTCGCTCGTGGTTAGCTGCTCTGCCGGCACAGTGAACAGTGGCGGGACTGCTAGCTGTGATCTGCCCCAGCCGCTCCCGAATGGCACGTATTACGTTCGGGCTACCTCAAACGACGGTCTCACCGACGGCCCGTGGAGCGACTGGCTCACCCTTCCCATCAGCATGCCGACCGCTGCGGCGCCTACAGGCAGCCAGTTTCAGCCAGCATCGGGACGCTTGCTGGACACGCTCGACGGAACCGGGGGTTACCCGATAGCGCCCCTAAGTCCTGGATGGCAGTCGGTTGCGGTCGACGGCGTTGCAGGCATACCCGCCTCCGGGGTGACGGCGGTAGAAGTCAACCTCACCGTCGTCGGCCCGGAAGCTGGGGGCTCAATCGAGGCTGACGCTGACGGCGCCAGCACACCCAATACGTCAACTGACTATCTGACCTACTCAGGCACTACTAGCGGTGCAAGCTACAGCAACATGGCGATCATCCCTGTAGGTGCGGACGGTGCGATCCAGATCAATGCGACTTCTTCAGTCGACATGATTATCGACCTAGAGGGGTACTACACCTCCAATGCCACGGCTGATGCGTATTACCCCTTGCAGGCGACGAACATTGCTAACACGGTCGATGGAACCGGCGGGGTCGCGCAAGCGCAAGTCGCGAATGGTGGCGTAATTACTGCCCAAGTCGCCGGAGTTGCTGGAGTTCCTGCCAACGCTGGGGCGGTTGTGATAAGCGTGAGCGAATCGAACGCGACGACCGGCAACGGCGTGCTCATGGTCTATCCACAGGGCGCCAGTTCGCACGGCCCCGGACTTGACTGGGCCAACGGTGAGGCCGGCGCGTGGACATCAACAGTGACGCTGCTAAGTAGTGGTCGGGTCAGCGTCCAGGTCGTAAACGGCGGCCCCGTGGACGTAGCTATCGCGGTCGAGGGTTACTTCATCGGAGCGAGCACCTCGTCAACAGGAGCATTCACGCCGATTGGTGCCCGGGTGTTTGACAGCGCAGCCGCCTCCGAATCGCTTTCAGGTCAGTCCTCAGACACCTTGTCGATCGCAGGCGTCGGAAGCGTGCCGAGTGTCGGCGCTGGCATCACTGCCGTCGCACTCAACATTTCGGTAACCGCGGGCGCCGCCTCCAGCGGGCAGCTGCAGGTCTACGGCGATGACGCCTCAGCCGGGCCGTCCGAGATCAACTTCGACGCTTCGGGGTCGCCGAGCGGACTCGTCATAGTCCCACTCGGAGCCGACGGAGGGATCACAATCCAGAACCAATCGAGCGGGACAATCGATTATGTCGTTGATATCGAAGGGTGGTACTCGGGCATAGGCGCCCCGATCATCTCCTGCCCGAGTGGAATCGCCGATGGTTCATGGAATCTTGTCCCGCCGTCGGCTGCGTTCAACTGCACCGTCGTAGGGCCACCAGCCCTTTCAGGACAAGGCACCATGAGTGTCTCCGTAGATGGTGGCGCGTCGACGGATCTCACACTTAGCGCCACCGGATCTACGACATCGCTAGTTCCATTCGCAGCAGGCGCTGGAGCACACAACATTCAAGTCCTGGTAAGCGGCGCTGCGACTGGCCCCGGCGCTGCGTCAACATACGCCTTCGGTTCAGGTCTGTGGCCCAACGCCGACTTGGTCCCAAACATCGCTAACGGCGCCAATTCAGACGATCTCTCGCCAAGCCTTTGGGTCGGAACCGACGGCGCACCTTTCAGCGATGGAACGACCATTAGATACACCCTCGCGGCCAACCCGGATGGGACCAACCCTATCCTCGTGTCCC
>DATAXD010000026.1:0-72395 GCA_036266835.1 Galbitalea sp.
GCAAATAGCTCGGCTCGACTCAGCACGAGCTTGTTGTACGCGGAGAACGCATAGGTCCAGGACACGCCATAGATCGTGCCTAAAGACGGACGACCCACGACGGCCCAAAGGAATCTGGGGTAAAGCGCCAGATCCCGGGCAACCGTGGAGGACCAGATTCGCCCTGCCCCATCCCTCCTAACTCATGCGTTTCGCAGCGCTCGCGAAAATTACCCGCGCAATGTCAAGGACCGACCGCACGCACCTCGAGTCCCGCATGACTTACGGCAGAAAGCATGAGTTACGGGATAAGTAAGGCACCTGGGTTCGACGGGAATGCACGGTCCGGAGCGGCGGTTGGTACAGTGTGAGTGTGCTCCGGGGTCGGTGAGAGTCCGAACCGGTGGTAATAGTCCACGAGCTGCACTGTCCTCAAAAAACGGCGCGGTTGACTCGGTGAAACTCCGAGACCGACGGTTAAAGTCCGGATGGGAGGCAGCACACAGCATGTAGCGACGGTTCGCGCATACTCCTAGATCATCCCCGGAGCCTCAAGAAGAGGACCGGATGGACGAGATCACGATCGAGAAGGCGATGCGCCATGCGCTCGACCTTGCCTCGCGAGGTCCCGCGACCGGCGAAAACCCGCAGGTCGGATGCGTGCTCCTCGACGCATCCGGAACCATTGTCGCCGAGGGCTGGCACCGCGGCGTCGGAACACCCCACGCCGAAGTCGACGCGATGAGCAAACTCGACGACGCAGCCGGACTCACGGCCGTCGTCACGCTCGAGCCGTGCAATCACACCGGCCACACCGGCCCATGCTCCGAAGCGCTCATCGCTGCCGGTGTCACCGAGGTGTATTTCGCCGTTGCGGACCCCGGCGAGCGTTCCCGTGGCGGGGCAGAACGGCTGGCCGAAGCCGGCGTCACAGTCACCGGCGGCATCCTTCGCGACGAGGCAGAGGAATTCCAGCACAAGTGGCTGACCGCCGAGCGCAACCGCCGCCCCTACGTCACCGTGAAGTGGGCGTCCACGATCGACGGTCGCGCTGCCGCGCAGGATGGCAGCAGCCGGTGGATTACTGGGACGGCAGCGCGCCAGCGTGTGCACGAGCAACGCTCCGCGAGCGACGCGATCGTCGTCGGCACGGGCACTGTTGCCGCCGATAACCCGTCGCTGACCGCGAGAGGCGATGCCGGCGAGCTGATGGAGCACCAGCCGATCGCCGTCGTCATCGGTACTACGCACGTCCCGCCCGACGCGAAACTGCACGGCCACCCCGGCGGGCTTATCCAATTGCCGACGCACGATCTGCAGGCAGCGCTCGGTGATCTGTTCGATCGCGGACTACGCCGCGTGTACGTAGAGGGCGGGCCGACGCTCGAAAGCGCGCTCATCGCCGCCGACCTGGTCGACGAATACGCGATCTATCTGGCGCCGGCGCTCCTCGGGGGCGACAAGCTCGCGATCGGCGACATCGGCGCGGACAGCATGCCCGACATCCGACGGCTCGACATCCGCGGCATCGAACAGCTCGGCAACGACCTGCTCATCTCGGCACGACCAGCACGAGCTGCGGCACGACCAGCAAGACACGACCGGTAGAAGGGCAGACGAATGTTCACCGGAATCATCGAAGAGGTAGGCCAGGTCAGCGCCTGGGAGCCCACGGCCGACGCCGCGCGAATCACGATCACCGCACCGCTTGCGGTGACGGACGTGAAACACGGTGACTCGATCTCGGTCAGCGGTGTCTGTCTGACCGTCGTCGATCAGGGCGACGATTGGTTCACAGCGGATGTGATGGCCGAGTCGATCGAGATGAGCACGCTGGCGGACATCCAGCCCGGTGATCGCGTGAATCTCGAGCGCGCTGCGAAGGTTGGCGACCGCATCGGCGGACACATCGTGCAGGGCCACATCGACGGTACGGCCGAGATCCTCAGCGCGACCGACGGCAGCGCCTGGCGCGTCCTGCGTCTCACTCTTCACCGCGACCTCGCGCCACTCGTCGCTCGCAAGGGATCAATCGCCATCGACGGCATCTCGCTCACCGTGAGCGCTGTCGGTGACGACTGGTTCGAAGTCTCACTCATCCCGGAGACGCTCGAGGCGACAACCCTGGGATCGCGTGGCATTGGCGACCTGGTCAACATCGAGACGGATATCCTCGCGAGGCAGGTGCAGCGGATGCTCCTGCTCGGCGACACGGCTGCGGGCGGCGACCACGACGGCCGCAGCTCGGTCAGCCCACCGCCGCAACGGATCGGGTTCTCGGCGGGAGCCTCGATTCGACCTTCGGCGCACTCGACCATCGGGTCGGCCCGCTCGACCATCGACGACGGCGCCTCGACCACCGCACTTCATCACGACACAGCAACATCCACTGAAAGGACACCGTCATGAGCCTCACCGACATCCCAACCGCGATCGGCGCGCTGAGCGAGGGTAGGCCCGTCATCGTGGTCGACAACGAGAGCCGCGAAAACGAGGGCGACCTTCTGATCGCGGCCCAGTTCGCAACGCAGGAGTGGCTGGCGTTCATGATCCGCTACACCTCCGGCTATCTCACGGCTCCGATGACTCACGAGATCGCCGACCGACTCGAGCTGCCGCTGATGGTGCTCGACAACCAGGATCCACTGAGAACCGCGTACACGATCTCCGTGGATGCCGCCGACCGCAAGAGCACCGGCATCAGCGCGGCCGAGCGAGCGCACACGCTGCGGGTCCTCGCCGACATTGATTCGACTCCGGCCAGCCTCAACCGGCCGGGCCACGTCATCCCGCTGCGTGCGGTCGACGGCGGCGTGCGATCGCGTCCCGGACACACCGAGGCCACGATCGACCTGCTCAAACTTGCGGGCCTGATCCCCGTGGGCGCGATCGGCGAGATCGTTCGCGACGACGGCGAGATGATGCGACTGCCCGAGATGATCGCGTTCGGCGAGGAGCACGACATCCCGGTCGTCACCATCGAGGCGCTGATCGACTACCTGCAGGAGTGGCACTGCGACACCGAGATTCCGATGAGCATCCCGATCCCGGAGAGCCCGCGTTCGATCTTCGAGGTCGAGACGAGTGTGCCGACGGAGCACGGAACGTTCCGGTTCCGCGCCTATCGCGACCGCCAGACCGGTGCAGACCATCTCGCGATCATCAAGGGATACCCGAAGAACGGCACGCTGTTGCGCGTCCACTCCGAGTGCCTCACCGGCGAGGTCTTCTCGTCTGAGAAGTGCGAGTGCGGCCCTCAGTTGGATGCCGCACTTGACGCGATCCAGGAGAACGGCGGCATCGTCATATACATGCGCGGTCACGAGGGCCGTGGCATCGGTCTCATCAACAAGCTGAAGGCTTACCGACTCCAGGAAGACGGTCTCGACACGCTCGACGCCAACCTCGCACTCGGCTTCCCAGCCGACGGCCGTGACTATGGCGCGGCTGTGAGCATCCTCGAGGACCTCGGGATCTCCGAGGTGCGGGCCATCACGAACAACCCAGAGAAGCTGCGGCAGCTCGGCGAGCGCGGGATCAAGGTCATCGAACGGGTACCGCTGGTCGTGGGTGTGGGCGAGTATAACGAGAAGTACCTTGGCGCCAAGCGCGACCGCATGGGGCACGTGCTGCCCGACGACGAGACCCTCGACGGGCATGTCCTGGCCGGACAGGGCCCCGCCGGACAGGGCGCCGGCAAGTGAGCGGATCGGGAGCGCCCGAGATCGAGCACACCGATGGCACCGGGCTGAAGGTGACGATCGTCGCCGCGCAGTGGCACGAGAACATCGCGACCGGACTGTTGGAGGGTGCGCGGCGAGCACTGCATGCCTCTGGAGTCGAGATCACCGAGGTTCGAGTGCCCGGGAGTTTCGAACTTCCCGTAGTTGCAAAGGCTGCCCTCGAAGCGGGGGCGGATGCGGTGGTAGCGCTCGGCGTCATCGTGCGCGGCGCAACACCGCACTTCGAGTACGTCTCCGATGCCGCCACCAGCGGCCTCACGCGCGTGAGCGTCGACACCGGAAAGCCGATCGGATTCGGACTGCTGACTCTCGACGACGAACAGCAGGGGCTGGATCGCGCAGGGCTCCCCGACTCGAAAGAGGATAAGGGCGCCGCGGCGGCAGAAGCTGCGGTCGCGACAGCAGTGTTGTTACGTTCGATGCGAGGCTGAGGATGACGCTCATCGTGCTGGGATCAGCGAATCGCGACTACACCGTGCTAGTCGAACGGCACCCGCAGCCGGGAGAAACCGTTCTCGGTGGATCCCTGTCGGTCGCAACCGGTGGCAAGGGAGCGAACCAGGCTGTCGCCGCGGCGCGTGCCGGGGCGAAGCCCATCTTCGTCGGGGCGGTGGGCACCGATTCGGTTGGCGCGGACATCCTTGCCGACCTGGCTGCCCGCGGAGTCGAGACTTCGGCCGTCGCCAGAGCCGCGCAGCCAACCGGAATTGCGCTGATTCAGGTCGACAGCAGCGGGGAGAACACGATCGTCGTCGCCGCGGGCGCCAACGCGACGCTCGACCCCGCGGCAACGGCAGCCGTGGTCGCAGGGCTCGCCGACGAATCCGCCGTGCTCCTCTGCCAGCTGGAGATTCCGCCCGAAGTTGTCTCGGCAGCGGCATCCGAAGTCGAAAGAGTGCACGGTCGCTTCGTCCTCAACCTGTCACCGTCGCGCTACGTCTCACCCAAGCTTCTCGCGCTCGCCGACCCGGTCATCCTGAATCGGGCCGAAGCGTCTGACCTCGCGGGCAGCGCGATCGACGGCCCTGCAGATGCCATCACGATCGCCCGCCGCCTGCTCACCACGTGCGTGTCCGTCGTGATCACGCTGGGTGAGGATGGTGTCGTCGTCGGCGAGACGACCGGAGTCACCCACCTCGACGCCGAACGTGTCACGGTCGTCGATTCGACCGGCGCCGGCGATGCGTTTGCCGGAACCCTGGCGGCGGCGCTGGCGACCGGCTCTGCGCTAACGGATGCGGCCAAAGCCGGACTCGCGGCGGGAACCGCAGCAGTCCAGCACCCAGGCGCGCAACCGCCGTTCCAGCCGCAGCTCTAGCGGCCGGGCTGCGGAAACTGTGGAACCGGCCGCGTGAGCGCGGGCACTGTGTGGTGCGTCAGGAGCCCGTCCACAATGGTCACCGCACGCGAGTAGTAGGGCGTGTAGTAGTCCGGATTGGCATTGCCTTGAACGAGGTGCGCCACCTGCGTGGGTGTCAGCTTCTGCCATCCGGCAATGCCGAACATGTGCTGAAAGAAGTAGTACGAGGCGCTGTACGGATTCATCCGTTGCGCAACGGGTCCCCAGTTTGAGCGCTGCTGGAAGATGCCGCGGCTGTCTGGTCCGGCGGAATCACCGTAGGTGAGATTGCGCAGTCCCGATTCGCCAATCGCCGTCATCACCCCGATATCCATGGCCTTCGTGTCGCCGCCCCACTTCTGCGCACCCCGGATCACCCAGGCCGCGTTGACGAGTTCGGCCTGGCAGTATCCGCCGATCGGCCCCGGGGGAACGCTGAGCTGGCCCACGACCACATCCGCGGCAGCGGGACAGGCCGGAGCCGTCGGCTGCGCCTGCGGCGCAGGCTTCGGGCTCAACACGAAGTAGGCGATCAGGCCGAGCACGACCAGCAGCCCGATCGGAACCAGAAGCTTCAGCAGGAGGCGATCTCCGCGTTTCGCGCGGCGGCTGGGGGCGGTAGGGCGGCGAGCCATCAGTGCAGGAACAGCGCCCGGAGCCGCCTCGTCGTAAAGATGAGACCGAGCGCGATCATGACCGCGAAGTACAGGACGTGCCAGAGCAACCCGAGGCTCAGGTCACCGGTAGTGAGCCCGCGGATGAGCTCGACACCGTGCCAGAGCGGCAGCGCCTCGATGATGTACTGCATCACCGGCGGGTAAACGGTGACCGGATAGAAGGTGGCCGAGAAGATGAACATCGGCAGCATGACGAAGTTGATCCAGTCCATCTGCTGGAACGTCTTCATGTAGCTGGTGATGCCCATCCCGAGGCTCGCGAATCCGAAGGCGATCAGCGCAACAGCGGGAAGCGCGAGAATCGCCGTCCAGGCGAGATTCAGTCCGAACAACTGCATAACGATCATGAAACCCGCCGCGTAGAGCAGTCCGCGAAGAAGTGCGAACGCAATCTCGCCGAGTGCCACGTCGAACGGACCAATGGATGTGGCGAGCATCCCCTCGTACAACTTGCCGTAGTTCATCTTGAAGAAGACGTTCCAGGTCGAGTCGTAGATGGCCCCGTTCATTGCCGAAACCGCGAGTAACGCCGGAGCGATGTATGCGGCATAGGGAATGTGCGCGCCCGACGCGGTCGTCACCGTGCCGATCAGCGATCCGAGGCCGACGCCGAGCGACAACAGGTAGAACACCGGCTCGAAGAATCCGCTCAGCACCACCCAGTAATTCGACGTGCGTGTCGCGAGAAGACCACGGCCGAGCACGGCACGAGAGTTGCCCGCATAGATCGCGCCGAGGAATCTTGTGCGCCCCGTCGGAGGCATCAGCGCCGGCGAGTTGGGCAGGCTGGATGTCGTGGTCACGAGTTCAACCTCTTCGCAAACGAACGCGCGGCCAGAATCCAGCAGACGCCCGCGATGAGAACAAGGTAGGCCACGTGCACCGCCGTTAACCATGCCGGCTCGGCCATGCCGTAGCTGAGCACACGCCCGAGTTGCGTTCCGTGCCAGAGGGGTGAAATCCATCCGATCCATTGCAGATAGATCGGCAGTGCCGTGATCGGAAAGAACGTACCCGAGAACAGGAACATCGGCATGAGGATGAACCGCTGGATGATCGCCATCTGCCCGTGGTCATCTTTGACTGTGGAGGTGTACGCCATGATCGCGATCCCGACCGCCATGCCGGTGAGCACCGCGACGAGGATGTCGAACACGCCCTCGACCCGAGGCACCGCCCCGAACAGCAGCATGAACACGTAGTAGACACCGACGGTCGGGAACATGCGGATGAACACGCTGATGACCATGCCACCGACGATCTGCCTGGCGGCGATCGGTGCCGAGTTCATCGCAAAGAAGATCGGATTCCACTTGAAGCCCATGAGCACGGGATACGAGAACTCCTCCGACGCGACCGTGACCGCTGCGCTCGCGAGCAGGGCGGGTGCGACGAACTCGAGATAGGTCGCTCCGTCGACATTTGCCGAGATGAGTCGCGCCAGACCGACACCCAGGCCGAACAGGTAGAGCAGCGGGTTGCCGAATCCGGTGACCAGCAAGGTCTGCAGGTAGGCGCGCATCGCCCGCAGCCGGTGTTCGGCGACGTAGATCGCGCCCCAGCGGCGAGCGTTTGCCCCGGCCCCCGAGCTTGATGAAGCGCTCATTCGATCAGGCTCCTTCCGGTGAGGCGAAGGAAGACGTCCTCCAGGCTAGACCGCCGCACCAGGCTGGTGATCGGGTTGAGTCCGCGCTTGACGATCTCGGCGAGTTCCGCTTCGCCGTTGTCGCTGTACACGAGGATGCGGTCGGGGAGCACCTCGAGCCGGTCCCCGATGCCCTGCAGCTTCTTCGCGACCTGCGCGTTGCGGTCGGATCCGAAGCGCACCTCGACGACCTCGCGAGTCGAGTACTTCTTGATCAGCGAGGCGGGCGTGCCCTCGGCCATGATCGTGCCCTTGTCGACGACGACCAGGCGATCGCAGAGCTGCTCCGCCTCATCCATGTAATGGGTCGTGAGCACGAGAGTCGTGCCCTGTTCCTTCAGGCGGAACAGGCGGTCCCACAGGATGTGGCGAGCCTGCGGATCGAGCCCGGTCGTCGGTTCATCCAGGAGCAGGATGCGCGGGTCGTTAACGAGGGCTCTCGCGATCGTGAGGCGGCGCTTCATTCCGCCCGACAGGTCATCGACGCGAGACTTCGCCCGATCCGACAGTTGGGCGAATTCGAGCAACTCGTCGGCGCGCTTCGTCACCTGGCGGTACGGAATGCCGAAGTACCGCCCGTATACGATGAGGTTGTCCCTGACCCGCAACTCCATGTCGAGATTGTCGGACTGCGGAACGACGCCGAGCTGCGCACGGATCTCGGGTCCGTAGTTGTTCGGGTCGAGCCCGAGGATCGTAAGCGATCCGCTGGTGCGCGTGGACACTGCGCCGACCATCCGCATCGTCGTCGACTTGCCCGCGCCGTTCGGGCCGAGCAGTCCAAACGACTCTCCGGGTGCCACCGTGAACGAGATGCCGTCTACGGCGGCGAAGTCCTTGTACTTTTTGGTCAGCAAGGAGGCGGTAATCACGGCTTCTGGCACGATTTCGAGCCTACCCTCCGGCCCCGACGCTCGAAGTGCGAGTGACTCCCGCGGGACGATGCGACCCGCTCCCTGCGGATGGTTGGATCGGATGTACGCCCAAACAGGCGGTTCACATGAAGTCCGGACGAAGCTAACTACCATGACCACAGCAACTCCCCAGCGCAACAGACGCGGCGGACCGTTTTCGAGGCGCCGTTCGACGGGCTCAGACAACGCGGATGACGGCCCGCGCGCGAAGTTCCGGCAGCTGCTGCCGTACCTGCTGCAGAACAAGCCGCTGATTGCGATAGTGGTCGTTCTGAGCATCATCGGCTCGCTGGCGACCGTCGCTCAGCCGCTGCTAGTGCGCCAGGGCATCACCAACTTCCAGGACAACAAGCCCTACACGACGATTGCGGTGATCGTTCTCGTGCTCCTCGTCTCCACCGCGCTGGTCACCGCGTTCCAGCAGTACCTGCTGCAGCGCATGGGCACGAACATCGTCTACTCCGTGCGCCGGGTGCTCGTGCGAAGGATGCTCGGCCTGCCGATCAGCGAGTTCGACACTCGGCGCACGGGCGATCTGGTTTCCCGGGTGGGCTCGGATACGACGCTGCTGTACTCCGTCATGACCCAGGGGCTCGTCAGCTCGATCGGCGGAGCGCTGCAGTTCGTCGGCTCGCTCATTGCGATGGCCTTCATCGATCCTCTGCTGCTGGGCATCACCGTCGTCGTCATCGGACTGTCGATCGTGGGCGTCGGTTCGCTTTCGGGCCGCATCCGTAGCGCCAGCCAGGGCCAGCAGACCAAGGTCGGCGAACTCGGGGCAAGCGTTGCCCGTGCCGTCGGCGCAATTCGCACCATCCGTGCGTCCAATGCGACCGAGCGCGAGATCGATGCTGTCGAGGATGACGCGCTCGGCGCCCGGACCATGGGGTTCAAGGTTGCTCGCGCATCCGCTCTCGTGGTCCCGATCGCGGGGATCGCGCTTCAGGTATCGGTCCTCGCCGTGCTGGGAGTCGGCGGTCTTCAGGTAGCCGGCGGTTCGCTGAGCATCGCGACGCTCATCGCCTTCGTGATCCTGCTCTTCACGATGATCGCGCCGCTCGGCTCGGCCTTCGGCGCGGTCACCTCGGTCAGCCAGGCGCTCGGTGCGCTCGGTCGCATCCAGGAGATCGTCGACCTGCCCAGCGAAAGCGAACTGGATGCCGGTGTGACGCCGGCTTCGGCCGTCGAGCTGGACGACTCGATCAGCTTCCACGATGTCGTGTTCAGGTATCCCGAGAAAGCTCACAAGTCGGAGGCGGCGAAACTTCTCGACGAGGCCGGACTGTCGCTACCCGAGGATGCCGACGAGTCGGTCGCCGAGCCCATCGACGCGCGCGACCGCACGGTGCTGCACGGCGTCAGCTTCTCGGCGCCTAAGGGCAAGCGCACCGCTCTGGTGGGGCCATCCGGAGCTGGCAAGAGCACCATACTTGCGCTGATCGAGCGCTTCTACGACCCGACGAGCGGGATCGTCCGGCTCGGCGGCGTGGACATCCGCGGGCTCGAGCGGGTCGAACTGAGAAGCCAGATCGGCTACGTCGAGCAGGATGCGCCGGTGCTCGCAGGCACGATCCGCGAAAACCTGGTGCTCGGAGCACCGGATGCGACGGACGAGCAATGCGTCGACGTTTTGCACGCGGTGAACCTCACCGAGGTCCTCGAGCGAAATGCCCTCGGGCTGGATGCTCCGGTCGGCGAGGACGGCGTGATGCTGTCCGGCGGCGAGCGGCAGCGTCTCGCGATTGCCAGAACGCTGTTGGTTGCTCCGCCGATCCTGCTGCTCGACGAATCGACATCCTCGCTCGACGGGCTCAACGAGCAGTTGTTGCGCGAAGCGATCGACGCAGTCGCCGAGCACAGGACGCTGATCGTGATCGCGCATCGGCTCTCGACGGTCGTCGACTCCGACCAAATCGTCGTGCTCGACCACGGCCGTGTCGTCGGCGTCGGCACCCACTCGGAACTCGTGAAGTCGACGCCGCTCTACAAGGACCTCGCGAAGCACCAGCTGCTGGTATGAATAGGCAGTGTCCTTCTCCACGCTGATCCTCATCGGGGTCGTCGCACTGCTCGGCCCGCTGCTCGCGCTGCCGACGCGGTGGCGCATCCCTGTGGTGATCGGTGAGCTCATCGGCGGGGTCGTCATCGGTGCGTCCGGTTTCGGCCTGGTGAAGACATCCGATCCGACGTTCTCGTTCCTGGCGAATCTGGGTTTCGGGCTGACGATGTTCGTGGCTGGCAGCAATGTGCCTCTTCGCGATGCTCGGCTGCGGCCAAGTCTTCTGCGCGGGCTGGTGCGGGCAGTCGGAGTCGGGATCGTCGCGGCCATTCTCGCCGTCATCGTGGCGACGGTCTTTCACACCGGTCACGCTGCGATGTACGGGGTGCTCATGGCGTCGTCATCCGCCGTACTGGTGCTGCCGGCGGTCAACGATCTCGGGCTCGGCGGACCGAAGGTGCTGCCGATGATCGCCCAGGTCGCGATCGCCGACACGGTGAGCATCGTCGCCCTGCCGCTGGTAATCGATCCGGCGCGGACCGCGAGCGCCGCCATCGGGGCCGGGATCATCGCCGCTGCGGCCGTCCTGCTCTATCTGATTCTTCGCTGGCTTCGGGTGAGCGGTCGACTGCATCGCTTTCACAAGTTCAGTGAGCGGCGTCACTTCGCCCTCGAGCTTCGAATCAGCCTGATCCTGCTGTTCGCTCTCGCCGCGGTCGCGACGGACTCCCACATCTCGATCATGCTCGCGGGCTTCGCGCTTGGGTTGGTGCTCGCCGGCGTCGCAGAGCCACGACGTCTTGCCAGCCAGCTCTTCGCACTGACCGATGGATTCCTCGGCCCGCTGTTCTTCGTCTGGCTCGGGGCGTCGCTCTCGATCGGCGCGCTGTTCGCGCATCCGCAGTTCGTGCTGCTCGGAGTCGCGCTCGGCGTGGGCGCGATCCTGGCGCACCTGGCAATGCGGATTTTCCGTCAACCGGTTCCACTCGCCCTCATGTCTGCTTCGCAGCTCGGCGTGCCGATTGCCGCGGCCACGATTGGCCAGCAGACGAACATCCTCGTGCCCGGCGAATCCGCAGCCCTCATTCTCGGTGGGCTCATCACGATAGTCGGGCTCGCGATCGGTGCGCGGGTGGCCGGGCGAACCCAGGTCGATACGGCCGCACCGGCGAAAGATGCGCCCTCGGAACCTTCGCCCCCAAAGACCGCGTCAGCTTAGGCCAGCTGCAGCAGGGAGTACATGGCGACTGCTGCGGCGGCGGCGACATTCAGGCTGTCGATGCCGTGGGCCATGGGAATGGTCACGATCGTGTCGGCGGCCGCGAGCGCCTCCGCGGTGAGGCCCTCGCCCTCGGCGCCGAGCACCAGCGCAACTCGCTCGGGCGCGGATGCGGCGAACTCGCGGAGATCAACGGCGTCATCGGCCAGCGCGAGGGCTGCGACCTGAAATCCGGATGCCGTGAGGAGCTCCTTTGTCGACGGCCAGTCGCCGACTCGAGTCCACGGCACCTGCAGGACCGTCCCCATGCTGACCCGGATCGAGCGGCGGTAGAACGGGTCTGAACAGCGAGGCGTCACCAGCACCGCCTCTGCACCGATTGCCGCGACCGAGCGGAAGATCGCGCCCACGTTGGTGGGGTCCACCACGTTCTCGAGGATCACGATGCGCCGCGCGTCGCGCAACAGGTCCTCGACCGCGGGTAGTGCGGGACGATGCATGGCGGCGATCAGCCCGCGATGAAGCAGGTAACCGGTGAGCCGCTCAAGCAACTCCGGCGGCCCTGCGAAGATCGGGATGTCGAAGCCCGCGGTCGCCTCGACTGCATCCGCCACGGAGCTTCCCAGCGCCAGCACGGATCGCGGAACATGGCCGGCCGCCAGCGCACGCTGGAGCACCAGAAGCGACTCCGCGATGTAGAGACCGCCGCCAGACTTCTTCAGAGCGACATCGGTGACGTGCGAGTAGTCGGCGAGCCGCGGGTCGTCGAGGGTGGTGATCTCGACGACGCTCATCCGCATCCCTCCTTGCGTAACTCATGCGGGATTCGGGAGATGGGCCCGACACGCCGCAAAACCGGCTCACGGGACCAGATCTGCATGAGTTACGGAAGTGATGAGGAGCTCAGGCGAACGGGGTGGGCGTCATCACGTACTTGGTGGTCAGATACTCGAAGATGCCCTCGGAGCCGCCCTCGCGACCGAGACCGGACTGCTTGACTCCGCCGAACGGAGCCGCCGCATTCGAGATGACTCCCGCGTTGAGACCCATCATTCCGGTCTGGAGGCTCTCGATCAGGCGTTGTCCGCGCGCGAGATCCTTCGTGTACACGTAGCCGACGAGTCCGTATTCGGTGTCGTTGGCCTTGGCGACGGCATCCGCTTCATCGGTGAACGTGGTGATAGACAGCACCGGGCCAAAGATCTCTTCACGCAGGATCTCGCTGCCGGGCTTGACGTCGGAGACCACGGTCGGCTGGAAGAACGTGCCAACGCCTTCGATCCGCGACCCGCCGATGAGCACCTTCGCGCCGCGACCGACCGCATCCTCGACCAGCGCGGATGCCTTCGCGACGGCCCCCTCGTCGATCAGCGGGCCGATCGTGACTCCGTCTTCGGTGCCTCGGCCGATCGTGAATGCCCTAACTCGCTCGGTCACGCGCTTGGCGAACTCGTCCGCGACCGACTCGTGAACGATGAACCGGTTGGCCGCCGTGCACGCCTCGCCGATGTTGCGGAACTTTGCGAGCATTGCGCCATCGACGGCCTTATCGAGGTCGGCATCCTCGAAGACCAGGAAGGGCGCGTTACCGCCGAGCTCCATGGAAGTGCGCAGAACGTTGTCCGCAGCCTGCTTGAGCAGCGAGACCCCGACGGGCGTCGACCCGGTGAAGCTGAGTTTGCGCAAACGAGAGTCACCGATGATTGGCGCGGAGACCTCGGCGGACTTCGAGGTGGTGAGAACGCCGAGGACACCGGCGGGCAGGCCCGCATCCTCCAGCAGTTTTGCGAAGTAAAGGGTCGTCAGCGGAGTGAGCGCGGCGGGCTTGATGATCGCCGTGCAGCCGGCCGCAATCGCCGGCGCGATCTTGCGCGTCGCCATCGCAAGCGGGAAGTTCCACGGCGTTATGAGGTACGACGGGCCGACCGGAAGATGCGTGACGATCATCCGTCCGGTGCCTTCCGGGTTCGTGCCGTAGTGGCCAGAAATGCGCACGGCCTCCTCGCTGAACCACCGCAGGAACTCACCGCCGTAGGCGACCTCGCCGCGCGCCTCGGCGAGGGGCTTGCCCATCTCGAGCGTCATGAGCAGCGCGAAATCTTCCTTGCGCTCCTGGAGCAGGTCGAATGCTGTGCGCAGGATCTCGCCTCGAACTCGCGGAGGCGTTGCCGCCCAGGACTCTTGTGTATTCGCGGCAAAGTCCATCGCGCGCTTCGCGTCGTCGGCGGATGCATCGGCGATGCTTTTCAGCACCTTCCCGGTTGCCGGGTCGCTCACCTCAATCGTGCGACCGGAGGTCGAATCCACCCACTTGCCGCCGAGAAACAGCTGGCCCGGGACGCGCTCGACCAGCTCCTCTTCCGCCGCCACCGTCACCATTGAGTTCGTCATTTTCTCTCTCCTCGCGGGGCGACGATGTCGACGCCCGCCTCTTTCAATTCGTCAAGTGCCGCGGCGCTGGACTCCGCGGCCACGCCCGCCACGAGGTCGGTGAGGACTCGCACTCGGCGGTGGGCTCCGAGTGCATCAAGGGCTGAGGCTCTAACACAGTAGTCGGTCGCGATCCCGACCACGTCGATGTCGCTGATATCCAGTTCGTCGAGTTTGTGGGCGACCGTATCGCCGTCATCGGTTGTGCCCTCGAAGATCGAGTACGCCGGAAAACCCTGGCCCTTGCGCACGTGGATGTCGATGAGTGACGTATCCAGCGAGGGATGATATTCGGCACCGGTCGTTCCCGCGATGCAGTGCGGCGGCCAGGTCACGGTGAAATCCGGTGGCGAGGTTGTCGCGAAGTGTCCGCCGTTGTCGCTGTCGGCGTTGTGCCAGTCTCGTGAGGCGAAGATCACGTCGTAGTCATGCGGATGGGCGCGCAGGTAGCTCGTGATGTCTGCCGCGACCTTTGCACCACCGTTGACGCCGAGTGCGCCACCCTCGGTGAAGTCGTTCTGCACATCGATGATGAAGAGTGCGCGCATGCGCGGCCTCGCTCCAATCGAAGAATCAGTTGTTGGTGATGTTCTTGCCGCAGGTGTAGACGGCCGCCGCAAGCGAGTCGAGCGCCGGGCTCGCAGCCGAGGTGATTCCGTCGCCCTCGGCAAAGAACGCGAACGACTCGCCCGTGCCATCCGCCGCTGTCAGGTACCCCGTCAGCGTGTACGCGTTCGAAAGCGCTCCGGCCTTGCCGGAAATCTTGCCCGCAACGATCGCGTTTGAGCCCTTGAATCGGTTTGCCAGCTCGCCCGACTTGCCCGAAAGCGCGAGGCCCGCGGCGACAAATTGAAGGCCGTCCGACTTCTGGCTCACGAGTGACATGAACTTGCTCATGAACAGCGGAGGCACCTGCGACTCATCGCTGGATCCGGAGCCATCTTCGATCGTGAGGTCACTGGTGTCGAGGCCGAACTTCTGCAGAGCGGTGGTGATCGCCGACTGAATCGAACTCGAGCTGCCGCCCAGGCTCTCCTTAACCGAGATGACCCGCGTCAGGGTCTCGGCGAGAGTGTTGTCGTTCAGCTGGAGCATTTGGCGTACGAGCGTCGAAACCGGCTGCGACTGCACCGATGCGAGCAGAGTCGACCCACTGGGGTTCGCCGCCTCCGTTACCGTGACGTCGCTCGGGTTGAGGCCAAGCGCGGTGACGAAAGCGTTACCGGCGGCTGTCACCGGATCATTGCTGCGCGGACTCACCTCCAGGTGCGGATTCGCGCGATCGCCGTCGACCTGCAGGGCCGTGATCTCGGAGAGTTGCCCGCTGCCGCGTTCACTCGTGGGGACGGACGAATCCCAATTGTCGTTCGGATCCCAATAGGTGGAATCGAGGATGAGGTTCTGGATCGGGACCCCGAAGTTCGCCGGATTCGCTTGGTATGCCGCAAGGGTCTTGGACGCGAGCGTCGCCAGAGTTGGTGCCCCCGCATAGATGCTCTGGCCAGCAGGCACGCGGCTCAGCGTTGGGTCGCCCTGCCCGACCAGCACGATCGTGCCCGGCGTCGAAGCCTGGTACACGGTCGTGGTGATCTGGTACGTGGGTCCGAGCGCAGAAATTGCGGCGGCCGCGGTAAGAATCTTGAGCACGCCCGCCGGCCGGACGCCGGTGGTGTCGCCGTTCGCGTAGACGGACTGACCGGTCGAGGTGTTCACGACTGACCCGTAGAGCTTGATCAGACCCGGTGCACTGGCCAGCGAGTCCAGCGAACACGTCGGAATCTGAGTCGGCTGCACCTCGGTCCCCGGCACCGATCGTTTCGGCGAATTGGCTTGCAGAATCGGGAGCGGGTTATTGCGACCGACATTGATGCCCAGGAACACTGCGCCCGTGCCCAGCAGAACGAACGCGAGGGCGATCGCCCCGATGATGAGGCCGCGGCGACGACCCGGCGACCCGGGCGATGTCGGCGTCGAACCCCCACCGGCTGCCGGCGGCTGGCCGTTCGGTGGGGTCACCGGCATCCGTGCGGTGGATGCCGCCTCCCGTGCGGCCCTGCGGCTCGTGGGTGGTTGGACGTCGCTCACCCGCCAATCCTAACGGTGGGTGCTGGGCAGCCGCCGGGCATGCGGCCTCCGCCGGCTAACGATCGCTCGGGTACCGCAAACCGATCTGGCGACGGATTTCGTCGAGCGTCTGCATGATTTCGACCGTCTCTTCGACCGGCAGTTCGTTGCCCGAGCCGCGACCCTCCGCGACCAGCTCCTCCAGCGCCAGGGCCTCGAATTGCATACCGCGCGAGATCATCGGCTGGTCGAACCGCTCGACTACGGCGTCGTTGGAGTCGTAGACCGTGAAGGTGGTCGGCGTGTACCAGACCGAGTCGATCTCGATGCGGCCATCCGTGCCAATGATGGCTGCGGTGTTGGGCCCGAGTGTGTCAAGCGCCGTGTGCAGCACGGCCTGCTGGCCGCCCGGGTAACCAAGCAGAATTGCGGTCTGGCGATCAACCGCGGTCGGAGTCATCGACGCGATGGCGGTCACGGAGCTCGGCTTGCCGAACAGGTCCCAGGCAAAGGAGACCGGGTAGATTCCGAGGTCGAGAAGCGCGCCGCCGCCGAGGTCCGGGTTGCGCATACGGCCGAGCGGATCATCAGACAGCCGTTGGTTGTGATCGGCGATCAGGGTGCGAACTTCGCCGAGTGTGCCTGCCGCGATGATCTCGCGGATCCGCAGCATGTGCGGCAACCAGCGGGTCCACATCGCCTCGAGCACGACGAGGCCGCGATCCGCTGCCAGGTCGACGACCTCGCGCGCCTGGACAGCATCCATTGTGAAGACCTTTTCGACGAGGGCGTGCTTGCCCGCGCCGAGCACCAGCTGTGCATTCTCGTAGTGAAGCGGATGCGGTGTCGAGATGTAGATGACGTCAATGTCGGGGTCGGCGGCGAGCGCTTCGTAGCTCGGATGCGCGGTCGGGATGCCATATTTCCGCGCGAACGCGTTGGCCGACTCCTGGGTTCGAGATCCCACCGCAGCCACAGTCAAGCCAGCGGCGAGGAGATCCTGGGTGAATTCACTGGCAATCCAGCCCGTGCCCAAAATGCCCCAGCGCAGCGTCTCCGGCACACAAACCATCCCTTCGGCGACTCACCTCCCGAGCCGCCGAAGGCAATGGTAACCCTCTTAGCAGGTCGCCCAGTAAGCGGCGGCGCGAGTAAAGGAGTACGGCTCGTTCGGCGAGGGAACGTTGTATCCGCCGTGGCTGATCGCGAAGTAGATACACACGTTGGCGAGGCTGCCCTTGTCGCTCGGCTGGTACAGCGAGTCGCGGTGATCGATTGAGTCCCACCACAGCTCGGCGACCCCCGCGGCTGTCTCGCCGCTGCCGCCGGCAATGTCGCCGTCACATCCGACGATGGGTAGCCCGTCGCTCCGCTTCGCGGTGCCGGTGTGGCCCCATGCGCTCATCGGGTCGGTGCTCGGATCATCCGCCATCCAGAACATGCGCTGTTGCAGGCAATCGGAGTATCGGATGTTCGCGAACGGCGCCGGCGTCAGGCAGTTGGCTACACGAATCGCGTTGTACTCGTCGGCGAATGACTGCAGATCCTCGGATGTCGTGCCCGGGATGTCGTTTACCGAAACCGGGCTCGGCGCACCTCCGGTCGATCCGGTGATCGCCGCAGGGCAGGTCGGAGTTGAACTGCTGGAGCCCGATGAACTCGTGCCGGTGGTTACCCGACCGATCAGAGTGTGCATGCTGGAGCCGGTGGATTTCGCCGCAACCGCGCTGTGCACGGCGCTGCCGGTCGAGACTTTCGACGCGGTCGATGCGTTCGCCGATGCGTTGGTCGATGCGCTCGTCGATGTACTGGTCGACGTGCTCGCGCCCGGAGTGGATGACTCCGAGACCTTGATCGGTATTCCTGCATCCGACGGTGTCGTGACCGGCGCACTACTCGCGACAAAACTAATGCCGCTTGCGGTCGAACCGGGCACGCTTATGGTCGTGCCACCTGCTTGGACAAGAAGAACTGCGCCTACGAGCGCGACCCCCATTAACGCAACGTGCTTCAACGTTTGTACCCCCATACAACGTTTGCACCGTCCCCCCACTGAAACCGGTGCTTAGGTGCAATGTAGGCTCTTCACCCCCCGAACACAACCCGAGTGGGGGTCGAAAACGACGGTTCTCCCCTCGAACTGGGGGGCTTTTTCGGTCGCCGTGTCCGCCCTTAGGGGAACATTTCGGCGGGCTCTGCTCGACGACCATGAGCACCGGCAGCGACACCGACCGACTACATGGTCGCGAAGGTGCCACGTTGGGACAAATGTTCCACGGCGCCGGGGCACATTTGTCCCAAATGGGAACCTTTGCGCTGAAACGGTGGAGCCGCCTGTCAGAATCGAACTGACGACCTTCTCATTACGAGTGAGATGCTCTACCGACTGAGCTAAGGCGGCGCGTCGGCCGGCGGGCCGGACACTGCCAAGAAATCCTAGCCGATCACGCGCGCGCCGACTGCACGAGCAAATGCTCCAGCTGATCGAACGAGTCCCGTAGCTGAGCGGCGAGCGGCTGGTCGGACGAGCGGTCCGCATCCGCCCAACAGGACCAGGCGTGACGCAGGGCGCCGAACGCCACCAGAGTCACCAGACGCGCGCGGGAGGCGAGCCGCTCCGGATCCTTCTCGAGCTCGGGGCTGTCGTTCGCGAGTCGGCGCGACACGACCTTGGTCAGATCGTCCTCGAACGCCTTCATTCCCGCCATCCGCAGCGCGAACAGATGCGGGTAACGGGTGTGCAGCTCGCGACGCAGCATGATCGTTTCGCGACTGTCGGATGCGTGGTCGGCGGCATCCGCAAGCAGGTCGCCGAGGTCACGCAGCAGATCGCCGGATGGACCGCCCGCAACGAATGTCTCGAGCTGCTCGTCGTCCAGGAAGTCGGGCGAATCCCCCGCGATCGCTGCCTCTTTTGAGACGAAATAGTTGAAGAAGGTACGCGGCGAGATATCGGCCTCTCGGCTGACTTCCTCGATCGTTACATGCTCGAGGCCGCGCTCCAGCGCCAACTGAAGGACCGCGCGCTGAATTGCCTGGCGGGTAGCGACACGTTTGCGCTCGCGCAGGCCAACAGGTTCAGGGGCGGGCATGCTTCAATTGTTGCACGCTCTGCAATATTTTTCAGCACGCGCAGCCACCAACAGCCGCAACGCTCGATCGGGTTTGGCCTACTTCGCCCCACACTGCGGATCGGTCTTCGGCACGGTCCCGTGTACGAAGAAGTTGTCGACCGCACTGTTGACGCACTCATCCGCGGGAGAAGTGTCCTTGTTGTAGGCGGTGTGCCCATCACCGTGGTAGGTGATGAGGTGCCCGTTCTGCAACAGGGTCGAGACGTGCTGCGCCATCGCATACGGAGTCGCCGGGTCACCGGTCGTTCCGATCACGAGGATCGGAGCGGACCCATCCGCGTGCAACGCCCCGGCGACGCGAGTCGGCTTGTACGGCCAGTCAAAACAGCTGACTCCGCCGTACGCCATCAGGTGCCCGAAGACGGGAGCGAGCTGGTTCAGCTGAGCCGCCTGTGCACGCATCGTGGCAACGTCGGGATCCGACGGGTAGTCCAGGCAGTTGATTGCGTTGAACGCTTCGGTCTCGTTGTCCTGGTAGGTGCCGTTCGGGTTGCGGTCGTTGTAGGCATCGGCGAGTTCGAAGGCGACCTTTGCGCTCCCCTGCTCGACGTCGTCGAACAGGTCGACCAGGTAGGACCAGTTGTCGGTGTTGTAGAGCGGGAAGATGATCGCCTCGAACATCGTCTCTGACCCCAGCATCCTGCCATCGCTGTTCTTGAGCGGATGCGTGTCGAGCTTGTTCAGCAGTCCGCGGATGCTCAACATCGACTGACTCACCGAGCCGCTAAAGGGACATCCCTGCATCGACGGACACTTCGCCAGGAATGCGCGGAGGTTCAGCTCGAACCCCTGCGCCTGGTCGGCATCGAGCTGGAACGGCGTCACCGTGGGGTCGACCACCCCGTCCAACACGAGTCGCCCGGTCTTCTTCGGGAACAGGTTTGCGTAGGTCTGGCCGAGGAGGGTTCCATAGGAATAGCCGAGGTAGTCGAGCTTCTTGTCGCCAAGAGTCGCACGGAGCAGATCGAGATCCTTCGCGGCGCTCACGGTATCGACATGGCCGAGCAGCGCGCCCGTGTACTTCTTGCAGTCGGCGCCGAAGGTCTTGTTCTCCTGCTCTTCCTCGTTGATCCACTGGGCCGAGCCGATCGCCCCCTTCGGAATCGAGTAGATGAAGTCGTCGAGCACCTTCGGATCCGTGTAACACTTCACCGCAGTCGAGTGGTTCACGCCTCGAGGGTCGAACCCGACGATCGTGTAATTCTTCTCGAGGGTCTTGTCGACGGCGTAGGTCAGGCTGCTCTTGATGAAGTCATAGCCGGATCCGCCGGGACCGCCGGGGTTGACCAGCAGCGAGCCGAGAGGGTGGCCGTCCGTCGCCAGGTGACGGATGAGCGCCAGCTTGATCGAACCCGCGGACGGATGCGCCCAGTCCAGTGGCGCCTTCGCGTAGGTGCACTGCATGTTGTTGGCGCAGGCCTTCCAGGTGAGCACCTGGTGATAGAACGGCACGAGGTCGGATGCGACCGATTCATCCGTCGGGGTCGAGGTGATCTTCGGGGGCAGGAACTGCGATGTGCAGCCGGCGAGCAGCAGGCCGAGCGCGGCCAATCCGGCGACCACCGCCATACGCGCCGATCGACGGCGACGCGCTGTAAGTGCAGTTCTCATTGGTTTACGTCCTAATCGTGCTGTGAAGGATCACTGTGCTGTGGAAAGTGGTCGGGCTTATTCAAAGAGTCATTGTGCTGTGGAGATAAGCATGGCCTCCAGAGCGAGCGCTGGAGCCACGTTGCCGTCAATTCTGCGGCGCGCGTTCGCGATGGCATCCATTGTCGCCAGTGTTTCAGCGGATGTCGATCTCATTGAGGCAGCAACGAGTTCCGATGAGATGCTCAGGTTGATCGGTTCGACGCTGGCTCCGAGCTGGAGCAACAGGATGTCGCGGTACAGGGAAAGCAGATCGACCATGATTCGATCGAGACCGTCGCGCAGGCTACGCGTGGCGCGACGTTTCTGATCCTCTTCGAGGCTCTTCAGCTGCGCTCGCAGTGCAGTCGGAATCGTGCCACCCGCCTCGATGCCCAGCGACCGCAACGCCGCCTCGCGCTCTTCGGCGTCGCGTTCCTCGGTGATGGCCCTCGCATCTGCTCCGGCGAGGTCGAGCAGCACCGCGGCAGAGCGCACCGCATCGCCCACCGAACGGATGCCCAGCGCGATTTCCAGGGTCTGATCGCGCCGCTCGCGGGCCTCGGCGTTGGTGGCGAGTCGGTGTGCCATGCCGATGTGGCTCTGCGATTCGCGGGCGGCGCGCGTTGCGATCTCGAGATCGACGCCGTCGCGGCGCGCGATCAACTCGGCCACCTCATCCACGCTGGGCACGCGAAGCCGAACGGTGCGGACGCGGGATCGGATCGTCGGAATGAGGTCGGCCTCGCTGGGTGCGCAGAGAATCCAGACTGTTCGCGGCGGCGGCTCCTCGAGGGCTTTCAGAAGCACGTTGGACGTGCGCTCGCTCATCCGATCTGCGTCCTCGATCACCATTACCCGGAAGCGGCCGACCGACGGCGAGAACTGGGAAGTGGAAACCAGCTGCCGCACTTCGTCGATACTGATGATCACGCGTTCCGTGCTGAGTACGCCGAGGTCGGGATGCGTGCGAGCAGCAACCTGACGAGCCGTGGGTTCGTCATCGTCGCCGCGCGCGAGCAGCGCTGTAGCGAATGCATAGGCGAGATTCGAGCGACCCGATCCGGGCGGACCGGTAATCAGCCAGGCGTGAGTCATTGCCGTGCTGGTGTCGCTCGCGGCGGCGGCGGCGGCGAACACCTCAATGGCGTCGGCCTGGCCGGTCAACTCGTCCCACACGCCCATGCGGCCAGCCTAAAGCAGGGCTGCGACGCGCTCGCGGATCGCATCCGCCAGCTTCTCGACCGGTTCTGCGGCGTTCAGGACGAGGAATCGATGGGGCTCGGCGGCGGCCAGCTCCAGGTAGGCGGCCCGCACGCGAGCGTGGAACTCCTGCTCCTCATCCTCGAGCCGGTCGTAGCGGGTTCGCACCTTCAGCCGGTCGCGGCCGACCGCCTCATCGAGGTCGAGCAGGATCGTGAGGTCCGGGAGCAGGTCTTCGGTCGCCCACAGCGACAGCTTGCGCACTTCGTCGGGATCGAGCACTCGTCCCACGCCCTGGTAGGCAACCGACGAGTCGAGGTAGCGGTCCTGCAGCACAATGTCACCCCGCTCGAGCGCCGGACGCACCTTTGTTGCGATGTGGTGCGCGCGGTCGGCCGCGTACAGCAGCGCCTCCGCGCGAGGGGCGATGTGACCTCGACGATGCAGCACCATTTCGCGAATCTCTTCGCCAAGCTCGGTACCACCCGGCTCACGAGTCACTACGACGGTGCGACCCCTGCTCTCCAGCCATTCCGCCAGCAGCGCCGACTGGGTCGACTTGCCCGACCCGTCGCCGCCTTCGAGCGTCACGAACAGACCCCGCATCTCTCAGGCCTTCTTTGCGGGAGCCCGTTTCGCCGCCGGTCGCTTCGCAGGAGCCTTGGCCTTGGGCTTTGCCGGGCCCTTGGCCCGCTTGTCGGCGAGTAGCTGCACGGCACGATCGAAGTCGATGTCTTCGACGCTCTCACCCCGCGGGATGGTGGCGTTGGTGGTGCCATCCGTCACGTAGACGCCGAACCTGCCGTCCTTGATACGAATCGGCTTGCCGCTTTCCGGATCGGCGTCGAATTCCTTCAGCGCACTGGATGCAGACCGGCCGCCGTACTTCGGCTGCGAGTACAGTTCGAGCGCGCCGGCGAGGTCAATGTCAAAGATCTGCTCCTCGCTGGCCAGCGAACGCGTGTCGACACCCTTCTTCAGGTATGCACCGAAGCGACCGTTCTGGGCGGTGATCTCCACGCCCGTCTCCGGATCGACGCCGACGATCCGCGGCAGGTTCAGCAAACCCAGGGCAGTGTCGATGTCGATGGTCGCCAGATCCATGCTCTTGAAGATGGATGCCGTGCGCTGCTTCACTGCGGCAGGCTTCTTCGCTGCCTTCTTCTTTGGCTTCTTCGGTGCCGGCTCCGACTCGTCGATCTCACCGGTTACCGGGTCGACTCGGCTGTCAACGACCAGCTCGTCGTCGCCGAGTTCGGCGGCTTCGCTCGCCGCTTCGGCCGCGGCAGCGAGTGCCACCTGATCGACGACCGGTTCGGGATCGGCCTCGGTCACGTATGGGCCGTACCGACCATCCTTGGCGAGCACCAGCTTGCCGTTGTCGGGATTCACGCCGATCACGCGATCCGTCACGATGGGAGCATCGATCAGCTCCCGCGCTTTTGCCACCGTCAGCTCGTCGGGTGCGAGCTCGCTCGGGATATTGACCCGACGTGGCGTAGCCGGATCATCCGTCGGGACCTCGAGATACGGGCCGTACTTGCCGATGCGAAGGGTGACATCGTCACTGATGCGGATCGAGTTGATCTCGCGCGCGTCGATCTCGCCCAGATTGTCGATGACCGTGCGGAGGCCCCGATGACGGGCGCTGCCGAAATAGAAGCCGGTCAGCCACTCGACTCGATCCTCTTCTCCTTCGGCTATGCGGTCCAGGTCGTCTTCCATGCCGGCGGTGAAGTCGTACTGCACCAGGTCGGCGAAGTACTCCTCGAGCAGGCGGACAACTGAGAACGCGATCCAGTTGGGAACGAGAGCGGTGCCACGAGGCGTGACGTACCCGCGATCGATGATCGTGGAGATGATCGCCGCGTAGGTCGATGGACGCCCGATTCCGAGCTCCTCGAGCGTCTTCACGAGACTGGCCTCGGTGTAGCGCGGAGGAGCACTCGTCTCGTGCCCCTTTGCCTCGACCTCGACGAGCCGCAGGTTCTGACCCTCGGTCAGCGGGGGCAGCTTCGCTTCGACGGCGTCGGTCGACTCGTTGCGCTCTTCGTCGTGCCCCTCCTCATACGCGGACATGAAGCCGCGGAAGGTGATCACGGTGCCGCTCGCCGAGAACTCGGCATCCTGCACTGCGCCGATGGATTCGGTGCTGACGAGGTCGCCGGATGCGCGGGTCGCAGCAATCGTGACCGTCGCCGTCGACCCCTTGGCGTCCGCCATCTGGGAGGCGACCGTGCGCTTCCAGATCAGGTCGTACAGCTTCCAGTCATTGCCGCGCAGGGTCGTCGAGAGTTCTGCCGGCGTGCGGAAGGTGTCGCCGGATGGACGGATCGCCTCGTGCGCTTCCTGCGCGTTCTTGTTCTTCCCGGAGTACAGCCGCGGCTGGGCCGGAACCGTCTCGGCTCCGTAGAGGTGCGCGGCCTGAGTTCGCGCCGCGTTCAGCGCCTGCTGCGACAGCGTGGGTGAGTCGGTACGCATATAGGTGATGTAGCCGTTTTCGTACAGGGACTGCGCAACGCTCATCGTCTGGCGTGCCGAAAAGCGCAGCTTGCGAGCAGCTTCCTGCTGAAGAGTGGATGTGGTGAACGGCGCGGCCGGCCGCCGCGTATAGGGCTTGGACTCGACCGAAGTCACGGTGAGCGTCACATCGTCATCGCGCAACGCACCGGCGATTGCCTGTGCGGCGGCTTCGGTCAGCGCCACCGCATCCGTCTTCAGCGAGCCGTTGTCGTCGAAGTCGCGACCGACCGCGACCCGCGAGCCGCCGATGCGAACGAGACGGGACTCGAACTGCTGCAGATCGGCGCCGGACGACAGCTGCGCGATGAGATCCCAGTAACTTGCGGCGGTGAAGGCGAGTCGCTCGCGCTCGCGATCCACGACGAGCCGAGTTGCGGCGGATTGCACACGACCCGCCGAAAGTCCGGGGCCGACCTTGCGCCACAGCACTGGCGAGACTTCGTACCCGTAGAGACGATCGAGGATGCGACGGGTCTCCTGCGCGTCGACGAGCGCGGTGTCGAGGTCGCGGGTGTTGTTCTTGGCCTCCTGGATGGCGTCCTTCGTGATCTCGTGGAACACCATCCGACGCACGGGAACCTTGGGCTTGAGCACCTGGAGCAGATGCCAGGCAATCGCTTCGCCTTCGCGGTCTTCATCAGTTGCCAGGTAGAGCTCGTCAGCACCGGCGAGGGCTTTCTTCAGTTCGGCAACGGTCTTCTTCTTCGCGTCCGAAACCACGTAGTACGGCTCGAAGTTGTTCTCGACATCAACGGAGAACTTGCCAAGCGAACCCTTCTTGAGCTCGGGCGGGAGATTTTTGGGCTCGATGAGGTCGCGGATGTGTCCGACCGAGGCCTGAACCTCGTAGCCTTCCCCCAGATACTGGCCAATCGTCTTCGCCTTAGCGGGCGACTCGACGATTACCAGCTTCTTCGTGCCAGGCACGTGACTCCTCTTTGTTGGTGCTGCTGCTAGGTGCGATAGTGCGGGATTGGTGCCCCCGTCAGCGACACCATACACACCGAAACCCGTCTACCTCCTAATTCGTTCCCATCCCCGGCGGGCCGGCCGTCGCGGTCGCGGTGAGCGCAGCGCCCAGAAATCCGTGATTTTCCCGCACGGTCACGACCAGTCCGTCGACGTCGCAGGCGGTCTGGGTTGCGTCGTTCGCTGCTGCGATGCGTGCAGCCGTCGCGCAGGGCGAGCCCGGGGCAAGTCCGCTTGCCACGTCCGCGCCACCCAGCGCAGCGGCATCCGCGGCGTCCAGGACCCACGCCCGCACGGCGAGTCCCATATAGAGAGGTAGCGTCAGCGAAACGATCGCAACGATGCTCCCCGCTATCGCCAGCCCGAGAACGGATCCCGAACCACGATCCCCGGCGGCCCTCATCCTCCGTCGCTCAGGGCACACGATGTGGCCGACAACGTGATACCTGCGACAATGCCGAACCCGACGGCTGCTTCGGCACGCGCGCAGACGAGATCCCCGTCGTAACGCTGCGTCAGGTGGGCACCAGGCGACACGTGCTGGATGACCGCCAGCGCACCGCCATCCCCGCGACCGAGCAGCCTGGCCGCGTCGCCAGCCGCGGATTGCAGCCGGAGCTGTTCGCCGGCGAGCTGCATCGATCCCAATCCGAAGGCCAGCACCAGGACGATCGCCGGCATGACCGCCGCGAACTCCGCGGTCACCGAACCGCGGTCACCTCGAGGCGACAGCACATCAGCCCGAATACGACAGCGCATGCTGGATGAGGTTGGTGAGCATCCCGCGCACCGCGTCACTGCGCAGGATCACGACGAGCAGGCCGGCAAATCCCACCGCCGCCAGGGTCGCGATCGCATATTCGGCAGTCGCCGACCCGCGATCGCTCCGAAGCCGGATGAAGAGTCGCGCCATCAATTTTCCCCTGTCTGTAGCTGCACGGTGGCGCGAGTCATCCCAGTATCGCGGGCTGAGCTGCCTGGCTGGTTCACCCAGCGCGTTCCCACCTCGGGCGATGAAATACGGGGGGCTGTGGACGACAGGAGTCACCACGCGAGCGAGATCGACGACAACACGGTCACGACCAGCGGGACGACGCTGAGCAGCATGAATGAGGGCAGCACGCACACCCCCAATGGGATCATCAGTCGCACCGACAGGGCCTGCGCTGCCTCCGCAGCCTCCGATCGGGCAGCGCGCCTGCTCTCGGCTGCCTCGCTTCGCAACAGCGCGGCCGCCGGAACCCCCGCGCGACGCGACAGTTCGAGCACGATGTCGACAGCCGAATCCCCGCGTGCCGCAGAGATCGAGTATCGAGCCAGCACCTCGGACACGGATGCTCGTGCCCGATCGATCGCCCCGCCGCCGGATATCCCGATAGCCAGCAATTCCAGCTCGAGGCCCGGTGTCTGTTCCCGTGGCAGGGCGGACCGCACCATCCGTCGATTCCACCGAGCCGCGGCGTAGAGCAGCGAGCTACCCACGACAAGGCAACACCAGCCGATCGGCGTGGTGAGAAGGGTGCCAAGGGTGTTGAACCCCAGGAGCGTACCGAACACCAGCCCAATCGCAGGGAGGACGAGAACGAGTCGAGCGGTCGCCGCGGGCGACGCCAGCGCAACAGTGATGTCTCGCTGCGACTGCGCCAGGTCACGGATCGCCGCCGACAGCTCGAGCAGGGTTGCGGCGAGCGGCGACCCAGCGTCCGCGGCCACCGCCCAAGCCGCCGCGACAGCAGCCCAAAGCTGCCGCTCGTCGGCGGTTCTCCCACGTCCGGCATCGGCGATCGCATCGGGGATCGAGACGCCAGCGGAAATCGATCGCGCAACCGAATCTGCCGCGGGATCTTCAGCCAGATAGCTCCATACCGCGGCCGGCGTCACGCCTGCGGCGAGCAGAACGCCGACCCGCTGCACTGTTGCTGCAATCGCGCCGAGCGCTGGCGCGGCCGATTTCACTGGCTCGCCGCAATCGTGAGCCGATCTCGGCGGTCGAGTTCGAAGCGGCCCATCTGCGCGAGACGGCGTCCGGATGCATCGCGCGCGAGATGCAGCACTGTGCCGATCGCGCTCACCGTCTGCCGGGCGACACCGATGGCCGACATTCCACCAAGGGCACCCAGCGCCTCGAGTCGCGCCGGGACATCCTCAAGCGAGTTCGCGTGAAGGGTTCCCGCACCACCGTGATGGCCCGTGTTGAGCGCGGACAGGAGTTCCCGAAGCTCGGCGCCGCGGCACTCGCCGAGCACGAGGCGATCCGGCCGCATCCGCAGTGCCTCACGCACGAGCCGCTCAAGCCCAAGCCCACCGACACCCTCGAGGTTGGGTTGCCGCGACTCGAGTGCGATGTAGTGCGGGTGCTTCACCCTGAGTTCGTAGGTCTCCTCGATCGCGACGATCCGTTCGCTGGCATTCGCGCTGGCGAGGATGGCGGACAACAGCGTCGTCTTTCCGACGCCGCCCGCGCCGGTGATGAGCAGGTTCTCTCGTCGGCGGACGAGCGACTCAATGCGCTCGCGCGGGATGCTGTCGAAGAATCCCCCGGCCGCGAGACTGTCGAGCGATGCATACTCGATCCTCGGCAGCCGGATGGAGAGCAGCGTCCCCGTAGGCGAGATCGGCGGCAGCACGGCATGAACGCGGATGCCGTCCTCGAGCCTCGCATCGACGCACGGGGTCACCTCGTCGATGTGTCGGCCGCCGATCGACATGAGCTGAACCGCGAGCTCCCGCAGTTGGGACTCGTCAAGCACGACGTCGTCCACCCGCTCGATGCCCGCGCCGCGATCGACCCAGACGCCGTCACGGCCGTTCGCAAACACATCCGTGACGCTCGGATCTGCGACCAACTCCGCAAGCGCCCCGAACTCGATGGGGAAGCCGCCGTCCCGCCCTCGGCGTATGCCGTTCCGCGCACCTTCGAGCTGCTTGACGCCCGGGCGCGCAGGAACGAATCTGCTGCGGGCATCGGAATCGGTCACCCCAGAACGCTAGGAAACCACGCGCCCGGACAACCGTAACCGCGTGCGACCGTTAACTGGGCCGTGACTTGCGCGGCAGTGCAGGAGCGGACCGCGACCGTCCGTGTCACAATCATCCAATCCACGGCAAACCACGAAGGTGCTGGTAATGATGAGCCCACTCTCTGACTACGACCCAGCGACGTGGCACGACTTCTTTGAGGCCACGGCCGGCGCCTCCGCAACGCTCAGCGGCCTGATTTTCGTCGGGGTCAGCATCAACGTGCGAGCGATTCTGACGGAGGAGAAGAAACTCGGAAGCCGATCGCTCACCGGCCGTGCACTCGAGTCGCTCGTCGACCTCCTGGTGGTGCTTGCCATCAGCTTCGTGGGGCTCGTGCCGACGATCTCGGCGCCCTGGTTCGCGGCGTATCTGGGATTTTCCGCGGTCGTCTGCTCGGTCTCGCCGTGGCGGTTCGTCGGCTCATTTCTCCGCACGCACGTGAAACCGATCGCCTTTGGGCTGCGGCTCACGCTGACGTCGATCCTCATCGCCGGGCTGCTCGTCGCAGCCATCACGACCCTGGTCGGCGCGGGTGGCGGACTCGTCTGGCTTCCGTTCGCGTTCATCCTGGCCGTCAGCGTCGCCTCGGTGAACGCATGGATCCTCACCGTAGAAGTGCTCAGGTAGCACTCGCCGCCCGAGCCGACCGCCGGGCGCCGCGCGCCCGAAACACCCCACGCGTCTGGAGGAGACAAGTCGCCGACCGCCGGCCGCGCCGACGAGACACCCCCACGCGTCTGGAGGCGACAAGTCGCCGACCGGGCGCCGCGCGCCCGAAACACCCCGAATTACAACGTCCCAACCCCAAGGGGTTCACCCCGAGTCAATAAACAAGAGGGGCGGCGCCTATTGGGGGGAACAGGCGCCGCCACAGCAACGCCTGATTGGGGGGAATCATGGTGGCGTTGCGCGTCAAACTCTCATTTGACTACGGATCAGTGTAACCCAAAAGAGGGCGGGCACAGCAATGAAAACACCCGTCTTCGGGGGACACTCCGAGGCTACCCTCAGCGAACGCGATTTTCGCGGCGACGCGCGCGATTTCTTAGGCGAATTCGAAAATGAATTCAATCTCGACGGGGGTGTCCAGAGGCAGCACGGCGACGCCGACAGCGCTTCGCGCGTGCTCGCCTGCGGGCCCGAAAATCTCTCCAAGCAGCTCTGACGCTCCGTTGATGACGCCGGGCTGCGCTGTGAACGAAGGATCGGATGCGACGAACCCGACTACCTTCACGACGCGCTGGATTCGGTCAAGCGATCCGAGCGCGGCCTTCGTTGCCGCGAGCGCGTTGAGTACGCAGTGACGAGCCAACTCTTTCGCCGTATCCGCAGTGACTTCGGCTCCGACTTTGCCGGTCGCGGGCAGGACGCCAGCAACCCACGGCAATTGCCCCGCCGTGAATAGCAGGTGACCAGAGACCATCGCCGGCACGTAGGCGCCGGCCGGCTTGGCGACATCCGGAAGTTCGAGGCCGAGCTCCGCGAGGCGCGCTTCGACGGTGGACATCAGGCATCAGCTCCATCTGCACCGGTCGCGGCGCGTTCGCGTTTGAAGTACGCGACGAGTCCGCCTTCCGGACCGGGAACGACCTGCACGAGCTCCCAGCCGTCGGAGCCCCAGTTGTTGAGGATCGCCGCCGTGTTGTGGATGATCAGCGGAGTCGTCATGTACTCCCACGATGGCATCATTCGGCTCCCGTTCAGGCTGATGCTTGACGCATCGCGTAGCCTTTATCCTATGTCTGCCCAAAATCCCCCGCGCGGCCCTCTGTTCTCGGCCGTCCTCGGCTTTATCGCATTCAGTGCTGTAGCAGGACTCCTCGTCGTCGCAATGATGACGCCGGGAATCGCGATCACAAGCGTCACGGCAAAGAGCGCCATCGGTATCTTCAACAACCTTCCGACCTACATTTCGATCGGTACGCTGCCGGGTCCGAACACGATTTACGCCCAGGATGGCACTAACCCGGACGGCAGCGTGAAAGAGGTTCCGGTCGCGACGATCTTTGACGAAAATCGCCAGCAGGTCGCGTGGAACAAGATCTCGGCTGCCGCGAAGAACGCGGCGGTCGATGGTGAAGACCGGCGTTTCTATTCGCACGGCGGTGTCGACGTGACGGGCATCATCCGGGCAGCGCTGGCGGGACTCGGGGCGAGTAGCGGTGGTCAGCAGGGCGCATCCACGATTGCCCAGCAGCTCGTTAAGAACCTGTTTATCCAGGAGGCGCTGCAGGCGCCCACCCTCAAGAAGCAAACCCAGGGCATCAAGGATGCAGAAGCACTCACCCTCGATCGCAAGCTCAAGGAGGCGAAGCTCGCGATCTCGCTCGAAAAGAAGTACACGAAGAAGCAGATCCTCCTCGCCTACCTCAACATTGCCCCCTTTGGCGGAACCACCTACGGCATCGAAGCGGCTGCTCAGCGCTATTACGGCATCTCCGCGTCGCAACTCAACAACGTTCAGGCCGCGACGCTCATGGCGATCGTGCAGAACCCGAACCAGAAGGCTCCCACCGGCACGGCAGGGTATGCGTCCAACACTTCTCGACGCGACGACATCCTCGGCCAGATGCTCGGCGCGAAGCACATCACTCAGGCGCAGTACAACGCCGGTGTCAAGGTCAAGGAGAGCTCCAAGACCATCGAGAACATTCCGCCGAAGCAGGGATGCTCAGCGGCGATCGCAAACACGGGCTTCTGGTGCGCCTACATCAGCCAGCTGTACAAGACCGTGCCGTCTTTCGGAACCACGCTTGCCCAGCGCGAGAAGAACTGGAAGCTCGGCGGTTACAAGATCTACACGTCGCTCAATCTCGCCCTTCAAGACGATGCGCAGTTGATCGAGCACGAGTGGGTTCCCTCGTACCTCCCAACGATGGATATTGGTGGCTCGACCGTTTCGGTGCAGGTGGGCACCGGGAGGATCCTGGTCATGGCCGAAAATAGAACCTTCAATCAGAGCCTCAAGGGTGGCGGTCGGGGCACTACGGCCATCAACTACGCCGTCGACCAGAAGTATGGGGGAAGCGCCTACGGATTCCAGGGCGGCTCTACCTACAAGCCGTTCACGCTCATCAACTGGCTCCAACACGGTCATGGACTGGAGGACGTCCTCAATGCGACGCCCGATCCGAACCTCGATCTGTCGCGGTTCAAAGACCGCTGCGAACCGGGCGGATGGGGTGGCAAGTACGGTCGATACACGAACGACGAGGGTGAAAAGGGCCCGTTCACCGTGCTAAGGGCCACCGCCCAGTCGGTCAACGGAATCTTCCTGCAGATGGGCGCGCAGCTCGACCAGTGCGACACCCGCGATGACGCAGAAGCGTTTGGCGTGCACCAGGGTCACACCGGGCTCGCGCTGCAGCACCAGCCCTCCGCGATCCTCGGTACCAACTCCGTTGCGCCTTTGACGATGGCGGCCGCGTATGCCGGTATCGCCAACCACGGCGTGTTCTGCAAGCCCACCGCCATCGACTCCGTGGTGGCGCCCGACGGTAAGGCGCTCGCTGGTCAGGCCAAGAGCTGCTCGGTCGCGATATCGCCCGACCTCGACGCCGCGGTTGGATATGCCATGGAGGGCGTGTTCTCGGCCGGTACCGCAGGCGCTGCGCGTCCGCCCGGGGTAAACATTCTCGGTAAGACCGGTACCACCAACAACTCGGTACAGACCTGGACGGTGGGAGCGACGACAAAGGTCGCCACCGCTGTGTGGATCGGAAACGCCACCGGCCAGGTGGCCGCCCGACGCACGCTTCCACCCCGACAGTGTCCGGGCACTGCCGACCAGGTTGCAACGCTGCGAAACTGCGTATTCAAGTACACGATGGAATCGATTGACGCGGCTAAGGGGTATGCCCCCGGATCCTTCCCCACCGCGCCAGCGCAGTACCTGAACGGGAACACGAAGCCCCTTCCCGACTTCGCCGGACAGACCGTGAACTCGGCGACGGCGCAGCTTCAGGCACTCAACTTCACCGTGACTGTGCATTCGGGCATGGTCCACTCCGCGCAGCCCGCGGGTACGGTCGCGTATACGGATCCATCCGCCGGCACAAAAATCTCGTCCGGCTACCAGGTCACCATCTACGTGAGCGATGGTTCGGAGACGATGACGATTCCGGATGTCACGGGCGAGTCCTGGTTCCAGGCCAGCAATGACATCGAATCGGCGGGATTCGTCCCACCACAAGAAGTGTGCACCGCCACCTTGAATCCGGGACAGGAAGGCAAGGTCCTGTCAACCGACCCGATCGCCGGATGGCAGGGACCCGGAGCCACGGTCATCAAGGTAGACGTTGGCCAATTCGGCGCGGATCCGTGCCCATAGCGAAGCAACTCGTGGGGAAGAAGACTGTCTCCGCTGCCTCCGTTCTGGGGGCGGCGGCGGCAATGGGTGCGGCCGCATTCGCCTGGGGAAGCCTGGTTGAACGCAACCGTTTCACCATTCGTCGAGAGCACCTTCCCATCCTGAAGCCGGGCGCAGCGCCGCTGAAGGTGCTTCACCTGTCCGACCTGCATATGGCGCCATGGCAGGAGGCGAAGCAGGACTGGATCGCTTCTCTGGTAGAGCTCGAGCCGGATCTCGTCGTCAACACCGGTGACAATCTGGGACACGTCGACGGGCTCGTGGGTGTCGAGCGCGCGCTCGAGGGCTTCGAGGGCATCCCGGGCGTGTATGTGAACGGATCGAACGATTACTTCGGCCCGGTGCTGAAGAATCCGTTCAACTATTTCCTCGCCGGACCGAGGATCGACTACAGGCCTGCGGAGCTTGACACGGAAGCCCTCGAGTCGTTCTTCGATGACGGCCTCGGCTGGGTGAACCTGAACAACGACGCCCACGCTCTGGAGGTAGACCAGACACGACTCGAGCTGTTCGGGGTCAACGACGCGCATCGCCGATGGGACAGGCTCGACCTGCTTCCGGGCGCGATCGATGAGATTCGAGAGAACGAGGCGGACGAGGATGCGACGCCGAACGGCACGGTCACACTCGGCGTGACCCATGCCCCCTATCGACGGGTGCTGGATGCGTTCGTCACCTACGGAGCTAAGGCCATCTTCGCCGGCCACACCCACGGCGGTCAGGTGCGTGTGCCCGGGTTCCCGGCGCTAGTGACCAACTGCGACATTCCGAGGCGGCATGCGCAAGGCCTCAGCGTCTGGACGCATGCCGGTCATTCGGCGTGGCTCAACGTCTCGGCAGGGATCGGTACATCCATCTACGCGCCGGTGCGCTTCGCCTGTCCACCCGAGGCAGTGCTGCTGACGCTCACCGCGCCGGAATCGGCCCAGGACAATATCGGCTATTCTTGACGAGGTTCATTCGCACTGCGCCCTCGCAGGCACAGTCGGGTGAGGCAATCGGGGTGTGGCGCAGTTTGGTAGCGCGCTTCGTTCGGGACGAAGAGGTCGTGGGTTCAAATCCCGCTACCCCGACAAAAATAAAGCGGCGCCGACCAGCGATTTTCTCGCCGGTCGGCGCCGCTCTCGTTCTCAGGTTTCCGGCGAATCACCCCGAAATCATCCCGAACCTCGGGATCGTGGTGAATGGGCGATTACAAGAGGCCAGGGCTGCGGTCGGGCGCGCTGCGGCTCACCGAGTCCCCGCTCACGCTGCGCATGTCGAGCAGACGGTCGGCTCGTTCATTTTGCATCTGGACCGCCCCCTCGTTAAGGAGCTGCAGCGCCGCACGATCGGCGAAGTCACCCAGGTGGTGGAGGTAGCGGGAGGTGATCTCGATCGAGCTGTGCCCGAGCCAAGCCTGCACCGTAGTCAATGGCACACCCTGGAGAATCCACTCGCACGCCGCCGTGTGACGCAGGTCGTGAAGAGTACGGCCACGTCCGACCGTCCCCCAGTTCGTCTGCCGGACGAACATCGAGCGATGGAGCTGACCACCGCCGGGCCGGGTAAACAGCAGGTCGTCCGGGCTCTTGCCTTCGGCGAATCTACGAACGATCGGCAACAACGCGTTGGTCAGCGGCACGCGGCGTCCCTTCCCGGACTTCGGAGTATGTGCCGCAGGCTCGCCCTCGGGCTGGTTGCGGATCACCGAAAGCATCGGCATCGGCACCTCGGAACAGTCACGGACCAGCATCGCCCGCGCCTCACCCCACCGCAAGCCAGTGCTCGCGAGCACGCGCACGAGGTCCGCATAACCGGGGCTGACCTCCGCGACTGCCGCGATCACTTCATCAAGTTCGGGTGCCGGAAGCGGGCGCATCCGCTCGCGTGCGCGGCGGTCCCTCGGCGGCACGGTCGATTTCACGGGGTTGGAGGCGATGTACCCCTCGGACACGCACCAAGTGAAGAACGACGACAAGGACTCCCGATGCCGCTTGACTGAAGTCGGCGCAAGTCCCCGAGCGAGCAAATCGTCCTGCCACTTCTCAACAGACGCGCCGGTCACCTTGACGATGTGAAGCTTCCGAAACCATGTAGGCAGAATCGGCTCTCTGCTGGATCTCCCGGACTGCTGCCCGGGCGTCGGGAGCAGAAACCGATCAGTGTTCAGCGTGGTCCGGCTCACGCGCTTCGCGCGCTCCTCAAGCCAGACTGCCAACAGGGCCTCGGTGGACACCTTGCCCCGGCTCGGGTCGTAACCGTGCTCATCGAAGGCGGAACGCTGCCGACGCTCCCACTCTGTTGCCGCCCGCTTGGTGTCGAAGCGCCGGGTCTTGACGACGCGGCCGGCGAGCTTAAGCCGCCCCTCCCATCTGTCACCGCGACGAGTGGGCATGAGCAACCCTCCCTCGCGAAGCTCCGGGCCGTGCGGCCGATCGCCCGGTAAGCCACCGTTCCACATCGGCGGCGCGGTACCGCGGCACGCCGTCCGCAAGCCAGTAGACGTCCGGACCGTAGCCGGACTGCCGCCACCGGACGAGCGTGGACTTGGACACGGCAAGCCACTTCGCCACCTCCTCCGTTCGGATGAGCCGTCCGGTCGCCTCCGCTGTCAATACTTCCCTCATTACCGCGCCTCATGTTCTAGCTGATGTCTGAGAATACCTCTTCACCTAGATAACCGCAAGTACCTTAGATGACTTCCAGCTTGGCTAGACTCGGAGCATGCCCATTGCCTCGCCAAGCCCCGGCGACCAGTCCTACGACGGCCTGCTCGTCGAGACCGACCTGCCGGATGGTTGGTACCTGCCCAGCCGTTTCCCGGGTGAACGGAACGACGACGCCAGCGACCTCATCGACGCGCTCCTGGGATACAACGACCACGTGCGTACGGAGGACCAACGTGTCGGTCAGCTTGAATCGGATCAGGCCGAGACGATCGACGGGCGGTGGCGCCACATCGAGCACACGGCTACCGGCACCCGTGTCTTTATCCGGTTGCAACGCCAGCTGTTCGCCGTCCCGGAAGAGGTGCGCATCACCGGGGTCACCTACCTGCCGTGGCGTCCCGGTGACCCGATCACTAGCAAGCATCTGCGCGAGCTACCGACCGCGCGGATAGAGGCAGCGATCAACAAACGCCTGTTCGCGATGGCGCGCACCGAGACGATCACCGGCGGCAAGATCGTCCTGCCGAGCGGACGCAAAGTCAACGAGCGCGACCTCTTGAGACCCCTCGGCGACCCGAAACAAATCCCGGACTTCTACGAACTCGCCGCGCTCCAGCACGGCAAGCTGGCCGCCCAAGGCGACCGAAACCCCTCGGCGACAATGGCCGAAATCAACGGCGTCGCGCTCTCCACCGCCCAAGGCTGGGTCACCCGCGCCCGCGCTCGCGGGCTCCTACCACCCGGACGCCGCGGCCGCGCCGGGTAGCGCTGGTGGTTGTCGCGGCAGGGGACTCGAAATCCGGGTGCGAACGTGGACTTTAGCGGTTTCGTCCATTGTCGCCCACAGAATCACGTCTCGACATATGTACACCCGCAAACAAAGGGAGGTTGGCAGGTCTTCCGGTGGACGGCCGCATGGAGATACATGCACATACAGGACGCCTAGCACTTGAGATAGCCCTTTTGGAAACGCCAACTTGCGTGGCTTTCACGGCACGCAGGTCGCCGCAACGAAGGTAGTCCGCGAGGACAACGTCGGGTCTTCTGTCCGAGGTTTCGTTCGCTCAGGCTCGGATTGCTTGCGATGGCTCTACTGACGCGGCTCGCGTCGCAGGAAGAATTGATGAAAGCGCCCCAGCGAGCATTCCTGCGAGTGCAGCTTGCCAAATCAAATCCACTGATTCCACCGGCTCCCATCCTTGTGCGAGGCAGGCGAGAACGACTGTCAGGAGTCCAAGCGCAGCTCCGGCGAGTCCACCCGCAAGACCGACGATCAAACCCTCCGAGACGAACATGAGTCGTATTGTCGACTTACTTGCGCCGAACGCTCTTCGCAGTGCGATTTCGGGTGTACGAGCGCTCACGGAGAGAAACATCAGGGTGGAGGCAGTAAGGCAGCCCAAGCACAGCAGCACCCCGCCGACGATCGCAATGAGGGTACCTAAATTGGACGCGACGCCTCGACGAAGGTTTCGGAGGTCAGCGACCGTCGTGACACTAACTCTGCCTGGGCTACCGGGGTCGATTGCTAAGGGCACCGCTTCGGCCAGCGGAGCTGGATATCCTGGCAATGTTCGAACGACGGTCTCGGATTCGGAGTGGGCTATCATACTGGCGAATTGCGCAGGAACGATAACACTGTCTTCAAGCTCCGCGTCGCGGCTTGACCTTGACAAGACGCCGATTACAGTCAGTCGTTGTCCTGCTACCCAAATCTGCCGGCCGAGTGGGGCGACAGCAACTCCAAGTTGACGGGCGGCGTCGCGACCGAGAATGACCGATGACTGGCCTATCGGCGAGTTCAGCAGGGCAGGGGCGTTTTCGGGAGCAACCTTCGACTCCTCTAGATCGAGGAATGAGGTGGTCGCGCCGGCCACGGGACCATCAAAGGATGGTTGTCCATCAAAATCATTGGGGCGGAGAAGGCTCACGTTTGCATCGGACGCCGCCACTTCGACCTGAACTCCGGCTAGGACAACTCCCGGTAAATGTGCGATGCGAAGAATTGCCGACTCGTCGTCTGCCAGACCTTCAGGGCCTTGAGCGTCGTCGGGCAACGTGAAAGAGAGCTCGTCGAGCGCTGACGCAGCTATCTGGTTTGAAATCTGATGAGCTGCGCTTTCGCTCACTCCGACGGCTGCTACAAGCCCTCCGACGCCGAGCATAAATGCCGTCGCTAGCAAGAGTGACCTCCCCGGTTTCAACGTCAGCGTGGAGAGTGCCTCGACGAATGCTGTCGCCCATCGACGAACCGCGCCTTGGTGCGCTGCTACTTCCCCGCCTGAATGGGAAGTGGGATCCCTAATGACGTCTTTGATTATCGCGGATTCCCCAATTTGGCCATCGACGATGCTAACTTGTCGACTCGCAATGCTCGCCACCTCGGCGTCATGAGTGATGACTACTACCGTGGTCCCTTCGCGATTTAGATCGAGCAGGATGTCCATGACCGCGTGGGTATTCTTCGAGTCCAAATTCCCAGTTGGCTCGTCGGCGAGAATAATTGACGGCGAGTTCGCAAGCGCTCGCGCGATCGCGAGCCGTTGTCTTTCGCCCCCCGACAGCAAACCGGCGTTCTGGTTCGCCCGCGATGCGATCCCCAGTCGGCTAAGTAACGCTGCGACGATCTCGATTTGTCGCGTAAGTCGAACGCCTGCGATTCGAAGACCAAGCGCGACGTTCCGCGCTACGGAGTCCTCCCTTAGGACGTGCGCGTCTTGAAAGACGAATCCGAACGTTTCGCCGCGTAATTCATCTCGGTCGCTCTCTGACAACTGCTTTACATTTCGACCGACGAGCAAGTATTCACCCGCGGTGTGGGACTCCAACAGTCCAAGTATGTTCAGAAGTGTTGATTTCCCCGCCCCCGATGGCCCAACAATCGCGACGAATTCACCTGGGTAAATGACCAGGTTGATGTCTCGAAGTGCCATCACGTCGACGTCGCTCTGATAGGTCTTAGACAGTGTCGATATCTGAATGAGCGGCACGGTCATTCTTGTAGCACCAGCTTTGTACCGACAGGCAGTTTCGCATTTGACGCGATTGCCGCCCACCCGTCAGCTTGACCGGTAACTCGAACGTACACTCGGTCGGAACTGGAGTTCCCGGTCGGCGGGGGGGACCCTTTGCCTGGATCGACTATGACGTAGGGTCCACGATTGTCCTGGTAAATCGCGATCAGTGGAACCGCCAAGCTCTCAACGTGAGGCGTATTTGTGCTGATGCTGGCAGAATCACCGACAACCAATTTCGACGCGTCGGCGGCGGCCAGGGAGACGGTGATGTCAACCCCAGCCGTCGTGACGTTCTTATCAGAATTCGGCGAGGTGAATTGTCCAATTTCTGCCACTGTCCCGGGTATCGAATTGCCAGTACTCGTCTGCACAATCACGGATTGATTGAGGTGGAATTTGGCGGAAGCCAGCAAGTTTGCCCGCCCAACGATCTCGTTGGATCCGGTCTGAAGCGTCGCGAATGTCGCGCTTGGCGTTAGCACTTCTCCAACCGCGGAGATTGTCAGCACTGTGGCGGACTGCCCGGGAATCGCCACGAATTCAGACATTGGTACGTAGGTTGCCTCCGCGACACCTCCTGGTGGCGGGTAACCCAGCTTTGCGTAGAGCCGCGAGACGGCCCACAATGTCGAGCTACTGACGACCTCACTCGTCGGAACGCCCGTTAGCCCTGCAGCAGCCAGCGCTTTTTGTAACTCGGCGACATCCGATCCTCGATCTCCCGGCTGGAGGTCTCGATACAGCGGCACCGGCAGAGTGAGCACAATGAGCGGTCGGCCGGAAATCGCGCCCAAGAGTGTCCCGTCCCCAACGGCTGATCCAACTTGCCGTGAGGTGGCGGTGACGACCGATCGATTAGCCGAGGGAGGTGTCGCCGCATTTATTGTCACAGAGGAACCCGCCATCACGTATCCCTGGATGAGTGTTTGAGGGGCGACGACACGTTTCTCTACGGACGCCGTCACTTTTATCTGCGTCGGTGATGAATCAATCGCGACGCTCTGCGGACTGCGCAGGAAGTACCCTAGCCCGAATGCGGCGGCCGCGACTACGACCACGGCCACCACAAACCAGATGATCCTGTTGCGCTTCGGGATTGAAGCGAGGCTCAACCCGTTAGGCCGGTCATCCATTACGGGTGGCAATTATCTTTTTCGCCTCTGCCACTGCTTTGTCCTTTAGCTTTCCTTGTTGAACGAGCGCGGCCTGCTGGGGCTGCGCATAGGCCGCCTGATATTGCGATTCTAAGTCGGCTAGTTTCTGCACGAGGTTTGTCTTCAATTTGCATTCGACGTCTTGAACTGCAACTCGAATCTGGGCGGTTTCCGCTGTTGGCAGGACGGGTCCCCACTCTCCTTGCCCGGTCCGAGGTACCAGACCGTGTGATCGAAGACATTTCCACCAATCGGCGCGGGCTGCCGCCCATTTTGGGTTGTTGGAGGCTGCGTCGCTGGCCTCCAAACCAACTGTCGTGCCAACCTTAGTTTGCTTGACGCCGGGCCCAGAAAGGATATTTTCGATCATTACGGGCAGCAGCTTGGTGCGATCCCCACATTTTGTCCATATGTTGGCCCAAGCCTGTGACTGCGCCTGAAGGATTTTGTCAGTCCTTTCAGCAACCGGGTCTTCAGGTTCGCCGTAGCCGTATTTCTCGGCGGAAGACAAGCTCCAAATTCCATACTTTCGATTTGGGGGAACGCTAGTTTCCTGCCAATCCGCATCTGCAACCGGATCGCTTAGCCCATATTTGCGCATGCAGCCATCGATCAGAATTTGATTGGCGTGTTCGACCTCGCGCTCCTCGTCAAAGGTCATGAAGTATTGATCGAGTGGGAAGGTGATCGTCTCGTTCGACGAATCGAGTTGAGCCCGAACATTGGAGAACTGAGAAATATCAGGCTGACTGGACGACGCGCATCCGCTCGCGCCCGCGACAATAGCCCCAGCAAGTATCGCGAGCATGAGCTTCAGCGTGACGTGCTTATTGGTGTGATTCACACTTACAAGTTACGAGCGGAAGCTCGAAATTCGATCATTCCAGGTCTCGAATGGATTTCCGCAGCACGGATACGCCGAGAGATCAGGAATCTTCGTGTTCGCACCACTTCCGAAGGAGTTCCCCGCGTAACTCACATCCTCATATTGGTACTCAGCAACGCTGTGCCTGTTGTAAATCGCGGAAGCCGTGTCGTTGAACGGGTACGGCATCGAGGCCGAAGACTCGCCTGGGAAATACCAGTCGGGAATGCTCGGATAGTTGGCGTCAACCCAGTAACACATGCTTCCTGTCGGACAATCCGAGGCGGCCGCGAAAGCCGGCGTCGCCCCCAGCCCGACAACACTTGCGCCGACGACTAAAACAACGCCGGTCAGAACTCCAATTCTTCTTTTCACGACTGATCCCTTTTATTTTTTTGCCCTGTCCAGCCAAGGCAGTGGTTACTTAAAAGGCCGCGGATTAGCTGAAGTACCTAGTTTGCAAAGTAGGCGCGGCTGTGATAGGTCGTCAAGTCGGCATTTGAGCGGACTCGGAATCTGTAGCGCCAAGTAGAGAGGACTCGTCAACCCCTTCGGATGACTTCGGTCAGCCAGTCAACGCTCGAATGATCAGCTCTTGACCAGATCGCGATCGTCCACGATCTGCCTCGGTCGTCCGTAACTCTATGAGCATGAATGCATGAATGTACGTATGCTACCGTAGATAGTTGCGAATACATGAGTAGAGACATGGGGTGCAGCGATGAAGGGCGGTGTGATCCTCTTCCGCGGGTCGGGCACGGCTGCCCGCCGCTATCTGGAGTCTGACTGTTCGCGCGCTGACGAGTATTACCTCCAGGGTGGGGTCTCCGTGGCGGAGTTCTCCGTGGTGGCCGGCGATGGAGAGGTGGTTGGCGAGGGTGCATTGACGCCGCAGCAGTATGCGGATTGGGTTGATTGGGTCAATCCGTTCACGGGTGAGTCGATGGGTACCCCGCGGTTGCCGGGTGATGGCAAGCGGGGGTCGCCGCGGTTTGCGGAGATGGTGGTGAACGCTCCGAAGTCATTGTCGATTGCGGCCGCTCTGCACCCGGAGGTGTCCGAGGCGCTGGACCTTGCGCAGAAGGACGCAATGATCGAAATCCGTCGCTGGCTCGGGCAGCATTCCGTCACCCGCGTCGGCCCGCGCGGGAGGCAGGAGGTCGTACCGGTCGAGCAACTCGAGACGGTCTCGGTCGTGCACAGGACTTCGCGGGCGGGGGACCCGCACCGGCATATCCATTTCCAGATCGGTACCCGAGTGTGGGCGGCCGGGGCATGGCGTGGTTTGGACACGGCGGCGTTGTTCAAGCAGCAGGGTGCGATCCGCGCGTTGGGCACCGCAGTCATCGCCGCGCACCCACAGCTTGCCGAGGTCCTCGACCGGCACGGGTTGACTCTCGATCCGGTGACCGGCGAGGTCGCGGAGTTGGAGCGGTTCAATGCGCCGATGAGTAAGCGGGCAGCGCAGGTGCACAAGAACCTGGTGCGTTTCGAGGCGGAGTGGGAGGCGCGGCATCCGGGACAGGAGGCCGGCCCGGTCGTCACCGCCCGGTTGACGGCGATGGCGTGGGATCACGAGCGACCGGCGAAGAAGCCGTCGAGCCTGAAGGACGAGGCCGGGTGGCGGGCTGAACTGGGAGATCTCGGATACAGCCCTGATCTCGGGCGTGCGCGGGTCCGCGCGCCGGTGGCGTTGGATGAGTTGCGGGTGCAACAGATCGCCTCACGTGCGCTTGATCGGTGCGCGGCCGCCGCGTCGGCGTGGACGCGGCATACGGTGCAGGAGCATGTCACCCGCATCATCACCGAGGTGGGGGTGCGTGCGGAGCCTGCGGCGTTGCGAAACCTGGTTGCGATCACCACCACGCTTGCAACGGAGGATTGCCTGTCAGTGCTGCCGCCCGACAGAGTGCAACCCGACCATGTTGCACACCTCACCTCGTTGCACGTCGTCGCCGTCGAGACGGAACTGCGCGACCTACTGGCCGCACGCGTCACCGACGGCGGGCGTGGCGTGCCCGACGTGACGCGGTTCGCGGTCGAGCGCCGCTTGGATGCCGAGCAGATCCTTGCGGCTTCGGCGGTCGCGTCCGATGATCCGCTAGTGGTGGTGGAGGGTGCGGCGGGGGCGGGCAAGACCACGATGCTCGGGGTTGCCATCGCAGCGGCAGTCGAGGAGGGCCGGGCAACACGGATCGTGACCCCGACGAAGAAGGCCGCCGACGTTGCCCAACAGGAACTCGGCGTCCCCGCCGACAGTGTCGCAAAACTCGTGCACGCGAACGGATGGCGGTGGAACCAGGACGGCGTATGGACGCGCCTCGCAATCGGCGACACCGACCCCGAAAACGGCAACATCTATTCCGGGCCGCCGACCGACGCGCGGCTAAGGCGAGGCGAACGGGTCGTCGTGGACGAGGCCGGGATGCTTGACCAGGACACCGGTCTCGCCTTGCTGAAGGTCGTGGACGAGGCCGATGCAACGCTCGCCCTGGTCGGTGACCGTGCGCAGCTCCCTGCGGTCGGGCGAGGCGGTGTGCTCGACATGGCTGCGGAACTCTCGGAGCGGACGTTCGACATGACGACCGTGCACCGCTTCACCGACCCCGAGTATTCGGAGCTGACCGTGCGGATGCGCGCAGGCGAGAGCCCGGCGCTGCTGTTCGACCAGCTACGCGCGCTCGGGCTGATCCAGTTGCATGAGAGCACCGATGCCGTACAGGAGGCGATCGCGGAGACTGCGCTCGACGGCGCGAAAGTCACGATCACCACAGCAACGAACGACGAGGCCCGCGAGCTGAACGCGCGCGTCCGGGCAGAGCGAGTCCAGCGCGGCGACGTCGACGATACACGCACCAGTACCGGCATCGATGGGCTCGCCATCGGTGCGGGTGATATGGTCCAGACCCGGAAGAACGACAGCGAGTTGCAGGTCGCGAACCGGCAGACCTGGACTGTGCGGCACGTCGGGGAGGACGGCACGGTGTGGGTGAGAGAAGCCGGGAACGGACACCAGTACCAGCGCACCGTTGCGCTGTCTGCCGAGTACATCCGGGAGTACACGCACCTGGCCTACGCCTCCACCGCCTACGGGGTCCAGGGCGCGACCGTCTCGGAGTCCCACACCGTCCTCTCCGACGCGCTCGACGCCTCCGGCGCCTATGTCGGCATGACCCGCGGCCGCAAAACCAACCGTCTGCACATCGTCGCGGAGAACCTAGACGATGCGCGGGAGCAGTTCACCGCTGCGCTCGAACGTGATCGTGCCGACCGCGGACTTGCTGTTGCGACCCGCGCCGCACAAGATAACGTCGCGGGTCTTGTTGCGGACGGCCCGGTGCGGGTGGTCAACTCGGAGCGCGCCCGTCTGACTGAGCAGATCAAGCACGCCGCCCAGCAAGCCACAAGATGGGAGCACGTCACCGCCGCACTCGACCGGCAGCGCGACGCGCAGCGGGCGCAGGACAAACCACTAGAGGAGGCCGTCGCTGCTGCGGGCGCCCGTGCCGAGCAGCTACGGGCCGAAGTCGCAGCCCCTTTGATCGAGCAGGCCACTGTTGACGGCACCGTCTACCTCTCCGCGCAGGAGCGAATGTGGGAAGCGACAACCACCCACAAACGTGCTGGCCGGCTCGGGAGACGAACCGCCGGACGGGCCGCAGCCGACGCGGCAGACGCCTACCGCACTATCGAAGACGCGATGCTCGGACGTTGGGGTGGCGCGCCACAGACGGCGGCCGGGCTACCCTCGTGGGCCCAAGCCGTCGCCGGCAGGCAGACCGAAACCGACCCGCGCGTGGCCGAGATGCGAAAGGACGTAGAGCAGGCCCACCATGAGCGGCGGCAGCTTGCGGACCGGCATCTGCACGAGTCCGCCGTCCTGCACCGGCAGCTGCTCGGGTCCGCGACCCCGAGCACCGCCAGCACGCGCGCGGCCGCGTGGCGCACTCGTGCGGAACAGGGCAGACGCGACCTCGCGCGGATCGAAGCGTTGCCCATCACCGAAGCCGCGCAGCTCGTGCGCACGCGGGCTGCGCGGGCCGAGGCCGAGCGGGAAGCAGCCGAGCGCGTCCAAGCGGCACGCGACGCACGAGCGGCCAAGCTTCACCAATTCCCGTTACCATCACCCGACCACGGGGTCACGCATCCGGGGCGTGACGCTCCCGGCCTGTAGGTACGTCGAGGCACCGTGTAGTTCAGTGGTTGTGCCAAGGGTCGATCAGGTCGACGCCAGTGTCGCCGAAGTGTTTGACATTCCGGGTGGCGACGGCGAAGCCGTGCGCCGCCGCGGTCGCTGCAAGGTAGCCGTCCGCTGTCGGCAAGGGACGGCCGGCCGCGCGACCGATCACAGCCATATCCGCATACCGCCGCGCGGCATCCTGATCAAAAGGAAGCACCCGCCCCGGAAACAACGCCAGCAGCCGATCCAGCACACGCGCCAGCCGATCCCTTCTCGCTCCAGCAGGCAGAGCGCCGATACCGAACAACAACTCCGCGAGCGTCACACTCGACAAGTACAAGGTGTCGGCCGCCTGCGCGTTGAGCCAACGCGTGACATTCGGGTCTGGCGTGGGCCGCATCGCCTCGGAGACGACGTTGGTATCCAGGACGATCACGGCAGCGTCAGCGGCTTCGCCGGCGTCCGATCGCGCACCGCGTCGAGCGCGGCAACGTCGTCGTCGGTGAGTGCAAGGTCACGACCGAGCGCGGCCAGCGCGTCGCCGAGCAAGACCCGCTGGGACGGCACGAGCGCGGCACTCAGGATCTCGCGTACCTCCGCCTCCGCGCTACGGCCGTGCTCGGTCGCGCGCGCCCGCAGTGCACGGTGCACCTCGTCGGGAACATTCCGAACGGTCAAGACTGCCATCGCTCCACCTCCACCATCTATGACAGCATTCTACCAGATTGCAGTCATACACTCGAAAGTCATATTGAAGCCCCAGCAGAGTATGGGTTAGGGCCCTAACCCATACGGGGTTCGCCCAGAGGATCGCGGCCCATGAGTTCGATCACCGCGAAAGGTCCCGTAACTGGGTCGATCGGAGCGTTACTTCTTCCAGGGCTGACAAGCTACTGACTCTCAGCCGACCGCGGAGGCAAGTGACGACCGCGGAATGCCCACCACACCCGCGCAGCCACTGCGCCGATCAGCGGCCCCGTCAACAATCCGATCCCGCCAAGCGCAAGCTCCTCTAACGCTGAAGTTGAACTAGGAATGAAGCGGGCGTTGAGCCCTGCGAGCCAATCTGGCACTTGCGAAAGGCCGGATGCCGCCCCATACGCGAGTGCGAACCCCAGCCCGGCGACCGCAGCCAGCCGGGCGATCCTGTAAACCGAGGCGGATTGTGTCGCTGGCGCTTTGCGCAGGCTCACGAACACGAATACGGTCCCGCAAGACGCCACCAGAGCCGGGATGCCCTGGAGGTAAACAATCGCCACCAGCGGATCGGCCGATGGATGAATCGCGCCGACTGCGACGACGACTAATCCTCCGATCAGCATGATGAGGCCAATAATTAGCTGACGACGGTGACGCATATTGAGGCCTTCCTCCTGCTGGTCGCGAATTTCGAGACCCAAGGAGTTCAAGAATGACTTCAAAATTCCGCTCGTGCTTCCGCCTGTAGGGGGATATTAACCGAAAGCGAGTCGCGGGTTTGTGACGCAAACTTCCCCGTAGGACGTCCCCCTTCCGTTTTACCTGTGGCGAGTAGACGATGAGATATGCAATCGAGTCACCCGATGCCGGGAAATCCGTGGCCCCACGAGATGCTCATTACTATCGAGGACGATTCCCACGTGCTCTCAGAACTGCTTTGGATTCGTGAAGCGTGGGGACTCGACCCATCCGGCGTGGATCTTCCGCCTCTCCTCTCAGACCCGCTCACCGGACAGCCGGCATCGGCAGTTGCGCGCGACCGAGTCGAGACGTGGCGGGCAGCATGGCCAGCGATGTGGGATGCCTGCGTTCACCATGCCGGCCTAATCCGCGACCCGACGACTTTTGAGCGGCTACGTGAGACTCCCGGCCGCTCACAAATGCGCGAGCAAATGCTGCGGGAGCTGTTTGGGCCGTCGTGGCGGGACGAGTTCGGCGCTGAGGCGCTGACCGAGCAATACACGGCGTGGGCTGAGGCCAGGTTCGAGGCCCAGTCACGACGTCGCTCTCGTTCTTCAGATGAAGACCCGGAGCGAGTTTCACTAGCTGCTCTCATTCCGGCCTGGCGGGTGGGACTGAGCAAGATCGTGACGATTCCCTGTCAGGGCTCATACACCCGGATCATTGGCCCGCACACGCTCCTCGTTACTGAAGAGACCCGCAACAACGCTCGAACCTATCGCGAGGCTCTCGCGCAGTTCCAATAGAGGTCCGTCCTTGGGGACTCACAGCGCAACGACTCACAGCCCTAAGGAGCTAGCGGCGCACGAACAACTCCGGAGGCAAGCGGCCGCCGCGGAATGACCACCAAACCAGCGCAGCCACCGCGCTACCGTCTACATCGAAGTCGATAACCCAAATGGATCACTCAAACCGTCCGCAGTCCCAACGTGGCAGCCACAGGTCGATCGATCGTCTCAAGGTGATCCACGACGATACATATACCTTGTGAACGTCATCATGCATCGGCATGAGGCATGCGTAACGACCGGCTGGACATCCCGCGCTTGTCGAATGTGACGACGGGAAGAGGCTACCTACAAATAGAAGGAGATGACGATGAAGGTCCCGTCGAGATTAGCCGTGCTGGCTCTTGGGATGTTCGCCTGGCTGTTGTGCTTGGTGGTCGCCGCCGCTTTGATTCCATGGCGATGGGATCCTACGGGCACCGTGCAAGTCGTCGTCGCAGTCATTGCAGTTGCTGGGTTGCTCTCGCTGCACCGTCCCTGGCGTCCTCTTGTCTCCTTCGGCCTCGGAGTGGTCGTGGTTGGAGCAGCTTGGGTTACGGCGTTTCTCGGCGACTTCTCGACTCCTGCGAATGCTTCTAACTCAACAGTGACAATGTTTGGCACGCTCGCGCTTGCCGTCGTCTACGTCATGGTTTTCCGCGTACTTGGAAACGATCAAGTGAAGTCGGCGCGCATCGCATCCGCTCGAGCTCAGCGTCAACTCGACCTCGCAGAATTCGAGGCAGTCATCCGACGGGTCGTGACCGAGGAACTAGAAGCACGTCGTTCGTAGAACCTGCGATGTGCGGGAAGAAGCGGACTGCCGGGTCCGATGCCACAGACACCACGATCCGCCCCTCCCCGCGCGCATTGTTTAGCCCAGCTTGTCTATCAGTGCCACGATGATCGTCGCGGCGGCCGCGATCAGCGCCGCAACGAGAGGTGATTGCCTTTTGACCTTATTATTCGACATCACATTTCCTGTCATCCAAGTACGAAGAAGCCGATCGACCACTTCTACCTGAGATAGGTCAAATTTTCGGCTCCGATCGGACACGCCAGGTAGATTTTCTTTAGAACCCAATCGACTGTTCAGTGGGCTGATCGGGCTCTTAACCGACCGCGTGGTCGCTCGACCGGGCATGGGCGAGCACGGCTGAGAACGTTCACCCCAAAATCACCCCGGGGGCGGATCGGATGGACTCACGGGTGCGTCAGAACCCCACAGAATCAAGGGTTCCGGGAGTCTCAGTACGTTCGGGACGAAGAGGTCGTGGGTTCAAATCCCGCTACCCCGACAGATTGCTCGATCGCAATTGTTCCTCATGGGACTCTTGTTCCTCGGCGGCGCGAACATTCGTCCCAAACACGCACGAAGCGCTAGGCTTTTGCTCCCGGCTCGAGCGCGACGTCAACGTGCCACCGGTCAGACAATGAACACTGGAGCACCCTCCCGCCTCGCATGAGCGGGGCCAAGTCCAAGCCGTCCGAACTCCGTCGCATCCGGCGAGCGCAGCAGCACTCCTGTTGGGGTCGACTGATTGTGGCTCCACTGTGGGTGGCGTATGGAGCGAACATCGGCACTCTTCTGCGAACGTGTGATGCGCTCGGCGCCTGTATGGCGATGCCGAAGACACCCCACTACCACGAAGCGTTGCAAAGCGGGGACACCCTCGGGCAGAAGCGCCCGCACATCCACTGGGTGCAACCTTCGAACGCCGCATGGCTCGACGCACAGCGCAACGCGGGCTACCAACTCGTCGCGGTGGAACTTGCGGATGATGCGACGCGGCTGCCGTGGCTAAGCCCGGCCAGCGACCCGACCGTCCTCTTGCTGGGGCACGAACACCAGGGCATCCCGGACGACGTTCTCGCCCGCGTCGACGAGTGCGTCGAGATACCGAAGGTCGGTGTCGGTTCTTCGCTCAATGTTGCTGTCGCGGGAAGCCTTGTCGCGTACCGCCTCGCCGGTCTCGATTGAACCGTTGTGCAGGAGTTTCGACCCGGCGGGCCGATCCGGCCGTGCAGCTGCCTAGAGGCCGCGGTCCAACTCCTGCACAACGTCAGCGGTCGGAGGTTAGACCTCGATCTCGCCGCCGACGGCGCGCAGGTGCTCGCGGAACGTTAGTTGGGGCTTCGTCTCACGTGCCGCGAGGAACTCGTCAAAACGAACCTGGCTGCGTAACGACTGACCGCCTCGGATGCGACTGGCCTGCGCCCGCTCCGTGTCGCGGATGCCCTCGGCGAGCGTCACCACTTCGTCGACCCGATCCGCGGAAACGAAGAGCACGCCGTCCTCGTCGCCGAAGACGATGTCATCGCGGGTCACCGCCCACTCTCCGAAATTCGCTTCCTCGAGGGCATCGTCGTACCGGGGCGCCGCAGACAGCGGGCCTGTGGGAAGGGTTCCCAGACTGAACACCGCGATGTCGATGTCGAGCAGGTCGGCGGAGTCCCGGTTCAATCCCCAGATCAGGATGCCGGAAAGCCCCGCGTTCATGGCCTCAAGCGCCACGATGTCTCCGACGCACGCCTCGTCGACGCGACCGCCGTTGTCGACGACTAGCACGTCACCGGCTTCGGCGGTCTCGAATGCCTCGAGGAATACATCCACGCTTCCGCTGTGGCGGGCGGGCAACGCGCGTCCCGCGAGCCGCTGGTCAGCTCGCCGAGCCTGCACGTCACACGGAGCGCACCGCACTTCGACGCCGGCTCGCACGCATCCGTCAGCGACGTGGGCCGTCGTCAGCCGGGAGAATCGGTCGCGCAGTGAGGCAGTATCCATACCCACCATTCTCGCAATTCAGGAGCCTAGGGCGAGCAGCTCTCGCTTTCGGCCCAATTCAGGATGCACGCGCCTCGCAGACCACTCTCGTCACACAGCCTCCTGAATTGGGAGAGCACGCTCCTGAAAAACGAGAGTGGGTCAGCTGAAGTCGGGGTCGGGTCCGCCGGTGTAGCTGAAGTCGACCTTTGGCCGCCAGCCATTGTTCAGCGTGCCGCCGCTCTCTTCCAGATAGCACGCCCCGCACAGCGACTCGTACGTCACCCGGCCGGTGTCGATCGCGACCTGGTCGCCGTCGAAGACGAAAATGCCGTCGACCTTGCGTGCATTGAACATCGCCTTGCGTCCGCAGCGACAGATGGTCTTGAGCTCTTCCAGCGAGTGGGCGATCTCGAGCAGTCGCCGGCTGCCCGGAAAGGCGACCGTCTGGAAGTCGGTGCGGATGCCGTACGCCAGCACCGGGACATCCTCCTGGATGGCGATGCGAAACAGGTCATCGACCTGTCCTTCGGTGAGGAATTGCGCCTCGTCGAGCAGCAGGCAGCTGACCTCAAGCCCCGTCTGGCCCCGCACTCGCTCTCGTTCGATCGAGAACGCGCGGTAGATGTCCTCATCCGGACGGACCGTGAAATCTACGGGTCGGGTGACACCGAGTCGGGACACGATGAGCGACTCGCCCTTCGTGTCGATCTGCGGTTTCGCGAGCAGAACCTGCTGCCCGCGTTCCTCATAGTTGAACGCCGCCTGCAGCAGTGCGGTGCTCTTGCCGCTGTTCATTGCACCGTGGCGGAAGTAAAGCTTTGACACTAGCGCAGGTACCCATCCTCGGCGGCTCGGCGAATCAGGTCCGCCTTTTTTCCAGCCGGACGATTCACTTTCGCATATTTTTCGCGCACGCGGCGCAGGTAGGTTTTCGCGGTCTCGTAGCGGACATTGAGTTCGGCAGCGACCTCTTCGGTGCTGTACCCGGCCACGTACAGCTTCAGCGCGTCGAGCTCGCTCGCACTCAGTTTCGGTCGCGACTTGCCCTCCGCGCCATCCGACTGTGGGCGACGCTCGATGGGGATGCTCGCGTTGCGCTCCACTCCCATGACCTGCCGGGCGGTGTCCATGACCTCTCGCATCGACAGCGACTTCGACAGGAAGGCGACGGCGCCGGCGGCGAGCGCACGGTCGCGCGACTCCTGCGAATCCAGGCTCGACAGGACGATGACCTTGGCGCCGGCGGCTCGGCAGGTGCGCACCCTGGCTTCGATCGACACCGGCTCCTTGAGTTGGAAGTCGATGAACACCAGATCGGTGGGGAAATTGTCGCTGTGCACCAGCTGCAACCAGGTGCTCGCGCTCAGCACCAGGTCGAAATCGGGAGCGTTCGCGGCGATCCAGCTGCTGAGGCTGTCGAGCAGCACTTCGTGATCATCGAGAAGAGCGAGTCGCACTCGTGGCACCGCGCCACCGGAGCGCAGCGACGAGGCACCGACTACGTCACTTGTGGTCATAGGAGAACTTTAGTGTGAGGGTCGGGGGCTGGAAGCCGACCTGAAGGTCGCCGAATGCGATTCGAAGCACGGCGAGATAGGGAGCCAGCCCCGATCGCATTACCGACTCGTCGTCGTCGAGCTTCGCGGTCAGCGCGACGGACGCCGCCCCGCCGTCGCGGGCAATGAGAATGGCGAATCCATCCGGATCGAACCCCGGATGATCGAACAGCGCAACCACCACTGCCCGCATGACGATGCGCTGTTCTGTCGTCATCTGCGCCGCCAGCCGGTCGTGGTCGAGCACAACCTCGGAACCCGGAAGCGAGACATCGTCGCGCTCGTCGGCGAGGTGATCCATGATCGAGTCAAGCCAGGTGCGGTCCACATCCGCGACCATCGCCGTTCGGATGGTCGCTGCAATCGAGCGCGCACGTTCGCGATCCTGTGGGGTGATCGCATCCTGTGCCAACAGTTCGGTGAGGAACGGAACCACAGTGTGGTTGAGGATGCTGACCCTGTCGTCGTGAACCGATCGAACTATCCCATCCTTCACAGCCGGGCTGATCGAGCGCTCTGCACTGCCCGACCCCGAGTACCACTGCCGAAGTGAGCGCGACACCACGGACGCGTACGCGGTCGCCCCTGCGCCCAGCGCGACAATCGGAAGGGCGGCATCCAAAACGGTAACCAGTGGCGGGAGGGTGAATCCGTGAAGTACCGGAGTCAGGATGCTCAGGAACGCGGCCAGGATTCCGCCGAGGCCGGTGGCCGCGATGAGCTCGTTCGCCGGACGGTACGAACTGAGTTCGACCAGGATGAGGCCAACCGCGATCGGCGCCCAGTCCTGCACAAGATCGATTGACGTGCCGCGGGTAGCAAGTGCGGCGAGCACGAGAGTGCAGGCGGCGAATCCGGAGACGACCAGAAATCCGGCCCAACGGAACGGTGCCCGCAACGGACTCGACCAGTAGACGATCCCGAGGGCGGATGCCGCGACGGCGACGACTGCGAGGAGCGCCGCGGCGGGATTGGTGACCACCGACCACTCGAACGCCGTTGCGCCAGCCGCGACGACAATGATGCCGAGGGACAACACGAGCGTTATCGGCCGTGAACCGTAGCTCCCCACGGGATCGAGTTGCTGGTACGAAAGCCCCTGCTCAGACATCCGCGACACTTCCGGCGGGAGCGGCGGGAACCCGGATGAGCACCGAGGTTCCGCGTCCTGGGGTCGACCAGAGCGTCACCTCGCCGTTCACGTTCTCGATTCGGCGTCGAACCGACTGGCGAAGACCCAGGCGATCGGATGCGACCTGCTGCTCGGAGAAACCGCGACCGGCATCGATGACCATGACCGAGACATCCGATTCCGAGCCGATCACGGCTACCTCGGCACGCGCGACCTGGGCATGGCGAACCACGTTGACCAGACACTGCTTCACCGCGAGCCCGACGGCCACGTCACGCTCGCTGGACAGCCGGTCTATCGCGCCGAGGTCGCCCGTCACATCCACCGTCATGGGAAGCTCCCGCGCCTCCTGTACGGCGGCGAGTAGCGCACTCCTGCGTGCATCCGGCTTCGCAGCATCATCCGGTCCGGGACTCGGGTCCTCCAGCCAGTCCTCGCCGATGAGTACGGCGAGATCGTTCTGAATCTGGCCTTTAAGGTTCGCCGGGAGTCCGCCATCCCCAACCGCAGCGATCGCCGAAAGATGATTGAGAACGGTATCGTGCATGATCGCAGCAGCCCGAACCTCGATGCGGTAGCGAACAACCGACAGCTCCTCATCGACCACGGCTCGCTCCAGCTCGGGTCGAACCGCGACGCGGCGGCCCCTGGTGACCGCATCCGTGCCTTCAACCAGTAGCAGTCCGACCTCGACCACGATCGGGATCGCGTCGATGAGAATGGGCGATCCGGTGGCCAGCGCGCCCCCGATTGCCGCGACCTGTCCGACGGCGAATCCGATCGTTCCCCACACCATCGTCGACGTCGGACTGAACCCCGGGCCGCACACGAGAACGAGCGAGACGGCCACGAGCGAAACCACCAGCATGTGGTCAGTCCGGACGGACTCGAAGTGTGAGAGCAGAACGAACGATAGCCAGAACTGACTGATTCCACCGAAAACGAGAAACAGCACCGAATAGAAGGTCGTGCGCCAGCGATCGAGCAAGACGAGGAGGGCAAGGGTTACGCCGACGGGCAACAGGACGGGCCAAATCGTCGCCGAGGGATCGACGGACTGATAGCCCACGATTTCCAGGAAGGCCGCCCCGACGCAGGTGTAGCCAGTGACGTGGGCGAAGCGACTGAACGCGCGATTAACCACGAGCAAGCCAAGTTGCTGGGGTCGGCCCTGCGACACGGGTGCTCCTTTTCGCACAAACAAGCTCGCTAGGGCAGTATCGCACCGCACAGAAGCGTCTACTACTCGCCGGACGCTGGCGCGTCGCAGGAAGACCCCGAGTTTGATCCCGGCCTTAGAAGAGAGTGGGCTCCGCGTCGTATTGTGCCGCCGGTCGAAGAGCCCGCGAGCGCACGGTTCCGGTCGCTGGATCCTCCTTGCCGCGCACCAGACCGTGCTTGCGGGCGAGCGGTCGAAATCGATCCGCGAGCCACTTACGGTACTCCTTGGGTGCGTAAGCGCTGAACCGGTACATTGCCTCGTACCTCGGAACAAGATCCGGATGCTCGGCCCCGAGCCACTGCATGAACCACTCACGGGTGCCCGGGCGAAGGTGCAGCGCCGTGTGAATGACCGACGATGCGCCGGACGCTGCGACCCGTTCGAGCGCGGCGTCGAGGTGCGCTTTCGTATCCGTGAGATACGGCAGGATCGGCATCAGAAACACGGTCACCCCGAGGCCGTGCTCGCGGGCAGCCGTGACTGTCGCGAGACGCGCGGCGGTGCTCGGAGTGCCGGGCTCGACCGATTGCTGCAGCTCATCGTCGTATACGGCAATCGACATCGCTAGTTCCACAGGCACTCGTTCATTCGCATCGGCCAGCAGCGGCAGGTCCCTCCGAAGAAGGCTCCCCTTGGTCAGGATCGAGAACGGCGTACCGCTGTCTGCGAGCGCGCGGATGATGCCCGGCATGAGCTGGTAGCGTCCTTCTGCGCGCTGATAGGGGTCGGTGTTCGTCCCCAACGCGACCGGATGGCGTCCCCAGCTCGGCCTCGCCAGTTCCCGGCGGAGAACGTCTTCGACATTCACTTTGACGATGATCTGGCTGTCGAAATCCTTACCCGCGTCAAGGTCGAGATAGGTGTGCGTGTTGCGGGCGAAGCAGTAGACGCAGGCGTGACTGCATCCGCGATACGGATTGATCGTCCAGCCGAACGGCAGTGCGCTCTGCCCAGGGACCCGGTTGAGCGCAGACTTCGCGAGCACCTCGTGGAAGGTAATCCCCGCGAACTCCGGCGTCTGCACCGTTCGCACCAGGTTGCTGAGGCGGGCGATCGCGCCGAGGTTGCCGAGACCGGGCAGGGTTTCGGCCTGCTCGGACTTCAGTTCCTGGCCATCCCACCTCATCCAATCATTAGAACATATATTCGAGTAGAATCGCCTGTCCCGGCCGGATTCGCCCAGAATGGAGTCGTGACCCAAAACGAATCAGCCAGGAAGGCGCGGCTGCTCGCCGCCTATGACGCACAGCTCCGCACCGATGCCGAGACGGTGACTGCTCTATCGGTGACGGCGCTCGGACCCCTTCGCCTGGCGACCCAGCTCAACGGGCACGGATTCATCACCTACCGCGATCTCGACGGCGCTGACGAACCCGGGATTCGCCAGCTCGTTGCCGACGCACTCGCCCACTTCGCCGGCGATGCTGCGATCCGCAGGGTCGAGTGGAAGACGCGGGGGCACGACCGCGCGCCTGGATTACACGAAGCGCTCGTCGAGAGCGGCTTCGTTCCCGAGGAGCAGGAATCGATCATGATCGGCGACGCGTCGGCCCTGGCGATGGATGTTCCGCTCCCGGATGGCGTGCGTTTGCGCAGGGTCACCGATGATGCGGATGTCAGGGCCGCGGCCGCGACCCAGGATGAGGTGTTCGGGAGCCCGCCGTCCGAGGGCAGTGCCGACCGCTCGATCCGAATCCTCGCGCTGAAGCCGGAGGCGGAACTATGGGTCGCCGAGGCTGACGGGCGGGTCGTTTCGGCGGGAAGCATCGACCCGGTCCCCGGAACCGAGTTCGCGGGCGTCTGGGGTGGTGCAACTCTCGAGGAGTGGCGCGGGCGCGGTATCTATCGCGCGTTGACCGCCGCTCGGGCTCGAGCGGCGATCGCACGCGGCAAAACGCTGATCAACAGCGATTCGACCGAGTACTCGCGTCCGATCCTCGAGCGCTCCGGCTTCCTCAAGGTCTCGACGACGACGCCATACGTGTGGCGCCGTGACCTGGTCGTTCCGACCTAACGCGCGATCTCGAGGACCTTCGCCGTCGACGTCATCGTCTTCGCCGCCTGCTTCGGGTCATCCGAAAGCTGACCTCCGTAGCTCGGAACCATCGCGGTCATGAGCGGGCGCCAGGCAGCGATTCGGTCAGGGAAGCACTGTTGGACCAGGCCGAGCATGATCGGGACGGCGGTGGATGCTCCCGGGGAGGCTCCAAGGAGTCCGGCGATCGTGCCGTCCGCGGAGGCCACCACCTCCGTACCGAACTGCAGCACGCCGCCCTTCTTCGCATCCTTCTTAATGACCTGCACGCGCTGACCGGCGGTGATCTTGTACCAGTCGGCGGGGTCGGCATCCGGATAGAAATCGAGCAGGGCCTCGAATTTCGTCGACGGCAGCGCGATCAGCTGCCCGACGAGGTAGCGCACGAGGCTGAGATTGCTGGCGCCGGCCGCGATCATCGGGATGAGGTTGTGCCAGCGGATCGACTTCGGCAGGTCGAGCGGGCTGCCTGACTTGAGAAACTTCGGGCTGAAGCCGGCGTACGGCCCGAACATCAGGCTCGCCTGCCCGTCGACGACACGCTTGTCGAGGTGAGGCACCGACATGGGTGGCGCGCCGACCGACGCCTTGCCGTAGACCTTCGCCTGGTGCAGCTTGACGAGCTCCTGGTTGTCGGTGCGCAGGAACTCCCCGCTTACCGGGAATCCGCCGAAGCCGCGGATCTCCTTGATGCCGGACTTCTGCAGCAGGTTGAGCGCGTAGCCGCCAGCACCGACAAAGACGAACCGCGCGTCGTAGACCTCTGGCGTGTTGCCGACGGTGTGGCGGGTGCTGATCCGCCACATCCCCTTGTGCCGCTTGATCTTCTGCACGCTCTCCTCGAGCACGAGCTCCGCGCCGTTTTCGGTGAGGTATTTCGTGAGGAGCGCGGTAAGGGCGCCGAAGTCGACATCCGTTCCCGCGGCGATGTGCGTGGCGGCGAACGGTTGATCCTTGCGGCGACCCGGGATGAGCAACGGTGCCCAGCCGCGGATGACCTCCGCATCCGTGGAAAACTCCATGCCCGCGAACAGCGGATGATCCTTCAGCGCTTCGTAGCGCTTGCGCAGGTACTCGACGTTGTCCTTGCCCATCACGAAACTCATGTGTGGCGTCGAGTTGATGAACTCGGTAGGGTCGGGCAGCGCGCCAACATCGAGCAGGTGCGCCCAGAACTGGCGCGACACCTGGAACTGCTCGTTCACCTTCACGGCGCTCGAGATGTCGATCGTGCCATCTTCTCGCTCCGGCGTGTAGTTGAGTTCGCACAGGGCCGAGTGGCCGGTACCCGCGTTGTTCCACGGGTTCGAACTCTCGAGGGCGACAGCAGACAGTCGCTCGAAGATTTGGATATTCCAGGTCGGTTCAAGCTGCTTGAGCAGGGTCCCGAGGGTGGCACTCATGATCCCGCCACCGATGAGGGCAACGTCGATGGGTTTGTTCACTGCCTCAGTTTATCGAGTTGGTGGACCGCATCTCCGCGGCGGCCGCTGGTCGGTTCGACAGGAAGACTTAGCCCGGTGTGGCCCTCAACAGGAGAATCTGTCCTGTTGAAGTGTCCCGCTCCTGTTCAACCCGAGGTCGAAATTCTCATTGTCATCCACAGACCCGGTCCCGAGGGCCGGCCGGCACCGACGTGGAGGCGAAAATGACCGGATGACACCTGATCTGCTCCGTGACCTGCGCCGATTCGAGGGGCTCGCACTCCGACGCCAGCTGCTCGATCTGGGTCACTCGCCAGGCGCGATTGCTCGATCGATCTCGCGAGGGTTGGCGCGCTCGCCCCGCAGAGGGTGGCTGTGTACGCCCGACGCCCCGATCGCCGCGGTTCGCGCAGTCGAACTGGGTGGCAAACTCGGCGGTGCCTCCGCACTCGAAACCTATGGGATCTGGGTGGATGCCGGACCCGTCCTGATTGCGACGCCGCCCTCGGCGAGCAGGCTCCCAGCGGTCGCCGTGGATGAACGGCGCATCTGGGTAGCCGAGCGGTTTCCCGACCGACACGGTCCCCAATGGCGTGTTTCCCCTCGCGATGCGCTCCTCCAGCACGCTGGCGCTGCCGATCGTGCCTCCTTGGTCGCGTCCCTCGATAGCGCACTGCACTCGCGCAAGCTCACCGGCCCCGAACTGACATCGCTCGTCAGCGCGCTCCCTCGTTCGCTACGGGGCATCAGGGAGCAGCTGGATTCGCGAGCAATGTCCGGGACGGAGTCCAAACTCCGCCTCGCCTGTGTTGCAGCCGGATTGACTGTCGAATTGCAGGCATCCATCAACAACGTCGGCTTCGTCGACCTTCTCGTGGAGGGGTGGCTGATAGTCGAAGTCGACAGTCGCAAATTTCACGATGGCCCCACGGATCAGCATCGGGATCGGGTACGCGACGGAAACGCCGTGCTCGGCGGTTACGGTCACTTGCGGTTCAACTACCCGCTTGTGCAGTTCGACCTGGAGTGGTGTGTCGACGTCATCCTGACGCGGCTGCGATCTGGGCGGCCGTGACAGTTGGGCCAACAGGATCAATCCCGTTCAACAGGACGAATCGTCCTGTTGAAGAGTCTGGTCGGCTGGTTGCTCCTGTTGAATAAGACTCCTAGGACGCGGGGACGAGTTTCGCGGCGACCAGCTCCGCGAGTTGCACGGCGTTGAGGGCAGCGCCCTTGCGCAGGTTGTCGTTGCTGATGAACAGAGCGAGACCGCGGTGATCCGGTACGCCCTCGTCCTGGCGGATGCGACCGACGAACGACGGGTCCTTTCCGGCCGCATAGAGCGGCGTCGGGACATCCTTCACAGCCACACCCGGCGCATCCGAAAGCAACTCCTTCGCGCGCTCGGCCGACAGCGGCGACGCGAACTCGGCGTTGATCGATAACGAGTGCCCGGTGAACACGGGCACGCGCACGCACGTTACGCCCACGCGCAGCTCCGGAAGTTCGAGAATTTTGCGCGACTCGTTGCGGAACTTCTTCTCCTCATCCGTCTCGGACAGGTCGTCGACGAAGCTGCCCGCCTGCGGGATGACGTCGAATGCGATCGTCGCCGGGAACTTCGTGGCCGGCGGAAAGTCCACCGCGGATCCGTCCTGAACGAGCCCGATGGTGTCCTGTGACACGGCGGCGCGCGCCTGTTCGAGGAGTTCCTGACTGCCAGCGAGCCCCGCTCCCGACACCGACTGATACGTCGAGACGATGAGACGTTCGAGCCCGGCTTCGCGATCAAGCACCTTCAGCACCGGCATCGCGGCCATCGTCGTACAGTTCGGATTCGCGACGATGCCCTTACGCACCTCGTCGAGCGCGTGCGGATTCACCTCGCTGACGACGAGCGGAACATCCGGATCCATGCGCCAGGCCGATGAGTTGTCGATCACAAGCACACCTGCTGCGGCGAACCGGGGAGCCTGGATCCTGGACATGGTCGCGCCCGCCGAGAAGATCGCGACATCCAGCCCGCTCGGATCGGCGACGGTTGCATCCTCGACGACGATCGCCTCGTCCTTCCACGGAAGCGTCGTGCCCGCGCTGCGCTCAGACGCGAAGTACCGGATCTCAGCCACGGGAAAGTCCCGCTCCTCGAGCAGCCGACGCACGACAGCGCCGACCTGTCCGGTCGCGCCGACGACTCCGATGCGGATGCCCGCCCGGCCCGACTTCGCTGTGCTGCTCATCGTCCCGTACCTCCGTGAACCTGTGCGTCTTCTTCGCCATCGAGGTCGAATGCCGTGTGCACGACCGCAACGGCCTTCTCAATAGTGTCCGCTCGCGTGACAACAGAAATGCGGATTTCGCTGGTCGAAATCATTTCGATGTTGATGCCCGCCTCGAAAAGCGCGGTGAACAGCTTCGCCGAAACGCCCGCGTTAGTGCGCATTCCTGCACCCACAAGCGAGAGTTTTCCGATCTCCTCGTCGTACTGCAGCTTCTCGAATCCGATCTGGTCCTTCGCAAGCTCGAGCGCCGCGAGAGTATCCGGGCCATCCGTCTTCGGGAGCGTGAACGAGATATCGGTCTGGGATGTCTCCGTGCGCGACACGTTCTGGACGATCATGTCGATGTTCGCTCCGGCCATCGCAACAACGGTAAAGATCTGCGCGGCCTTGCCGGGGATGTCGGGCACGCCGATGACCGTGATCTTCGCCTGAGTCAGATCGGCGGCGACTCCGGCGATGAGTGGCTCTTCCACTGTGCTTTCTCCCTCGATCGGTTCCACCACAAGAGTGCCCGTGTTGTTGCTGAAAGACGACCGTACATGAAGGGTAACCCCGTGCCTGCGCGCATATTCCACGGCACGGATGTAGAGGACTTTTGCGCCGGCAGCCGCGAGTTCCAGCATTTCCTCGCTCGTGATCCGCTCGATCTTCCTGGCCGACGGCACCATCCGCGGATCGGTCGTGAAGACACCGTCCACATCCGTGTAGATTTCGCAGACCTCGGCGTCGAGCGCCGCGGCGAGCGCGACCGCGGTGGTGTCGGATCCACCCCGGCCCAGCGTCGTGATGTCGCCGGTGCCGCGGTTGAAGCCCTGGAAACCGGCGACGATGGCCACGGCACCGTCGTCGAGCGCCTTGCGGACGCGGTCGGGCGTGACATCCACGATTCTGGCGCTCCCGTGCTGCGCGTCCGTGATCATGCCGGCCTGGCTGCCCGTGTAACTCCGAGCTTCGACGCCAAGCGCCTTGATGGCCATCGCGAGCAGGGCCATCGAGATGCGCTCGCCTGCCGTCAGAAGCATGTCGAGCTCACGGCCGCTGGGCTGGGCGACCACCTCGTTGGCGAGGTCCATGAGCTCATCCGTTGTATCGCCCATCGCCGACACAACGACAACGACATCGTTGCCTGCTTTGCGCGTCTCCACGATGCGCTGTGCGACCCGTTTGATGCTCTCGGCGTCAGCAACGGAGGATCCCCCGTACTTCTGTACGATCAAGCTCACGCATCGCTCCTGGCATCTGGGATAGTCAGAAGTTCAGTGTAATAGCGTCTCTACTCCACCACCCTGCGGCCCTCGAACGCGCGGCCGAGAGTCACTTCGTCGGCGTATTCGAGGTCTCCTCCGACAGGCAGGCCGGATGCCAGGCGCGTGACCCGCAGGTTCGGCTGCACCAGAAGTCGGGTCAGGTAGGTCGCGGTCGCTTCACCCTCGAGATTGGGGTCTGTTGCGATGATGACTTCGGTGACGGTACCGTCCGCGAGGCGCTGCACGAGACTGCGGATGTTGAGGTCGTCCGGCCCGATCCCGTCGATCGGACTGATCGCACCACCGAGAACGTGGTACAGGCCGCGGAATTCGCGCGTGCGCTCAATCGCCTGCACATCCTTCGCTTCTTCGACGACGCAAATGGTTGCGGCCGACCGGCGCGGGTCACGACAGATGTTGCACTTCTCTTCTTCGGTGACGTTGCCGCAGACTTCGCAGAACCGCACCTTCTCTTTTACCGTCATGAGCACTTCGGCGAGATGGCTCGGATCGAAGCTTTCGGTCGTCAGGATGTGGAAGGCGATACGCTGCGCGGACTTCGGGCCGATTCCGGGCAGGCGGCCAAGCTCGTCGATGAGGTCCTGAACGATCCCCTCGTACACTTTTTAGTTTTCCGTCGGCGTCACGCGGGGGGCGACGGCGTGCTCTTCGATGAAATTCGCTCCGAGGATTTCGCGAACAACGGACTCGCCGTAGCGCATCGGTTCTGGCACGGATGTGGTGGCTTTCGAAGTGGCGGACGCGGGCGATTTCGCCGGGCGCGAGGAGGCAGCCCTGGGCTGTGCCGCAGACTTCGACTTCGACTCCGACTCCGACTCCGGCGCCGGCTCGGCTGACGTGGGAATCGGTGCGACCGCCCATCCGGTTTCGTCGGTTGCGGGTATGGCGGCTGGCGGTTCGGGGTCGGGCTCGGTCGACTCCGGCTCGCTTGGATCGGGAGCTGTCTCCGTCGACGCCGGGGTCGACGTAGCCAGCGATGCCTCGACACGCGCAATGAATTTCACGCGGATGCCGAGAACATCGACGATCGCCTTTCGCAGATACTCGCTGACGCCCTCGCCGGCGCCCTGTGGCTGCTTGAAGTTGTCGACATCCGTTTGGTTCGGGAACGTGACGGTAAGCACGTCGCCGTCGAGCGCACGCGCCTGGCTCGTGAAAACGACCATCCACGCGACGCGCTTGGCCTTTTGAACGACCTCGAGGATTTCCGGCCACGAGTCACGAAGCTGCTGCAGGCTGACCGTCTTCGCGTCGGCGACGACCTCGGTCGCGGTTTCGGCGGCAGCTTCGGGAGCCGGCGTTTCGACGACCGGGCCCGGCGCCGCGCTCTTGGCCGCGGGTTTGGGCTCCGAGTCCTTCGGCCCGGCCGCTTTCGGCCCGGGCTTGGAGGCGGCGGACGCTTCACCTTCCAGTCCGATGCGGCGCTCGAGCCGTTCGACGCGAGCTAGTGCACCGCGCTCGGTCTCGTCACTTTCCGGAACCAGGATGCGCGCGATCATGAGCTCCAGGTGCAGGCGGGGCGAGGTTGCTCCGGTCATCTCGGTGAGAGCCGCGTTCGCGACATCCGCGGCGCGCGACAACTCCGCATCACCGAACTTGTGTGCCTGCACCGACATCCGGTCCAGCTCGTCCTGAGGCGTGCCGCGCAGTACTGCCGCAGCACCATCCGCGGTCGTCGCCGAGACAACGATGAGGTCGCGGAATCGCTCGAGCAGGTCTTCGACAAACCGGCGCGGATCCTGCCCGGTCTGGATGACCCGGTCGACGGCCGTGAACGCATCCGCCGCGTCGCGTGCACCGATCGCGTCGATCACGTCGTTGAGCAACGCGCCGTTGGTATAGCCGAGCAGAGAGACAGCCCGTTCGTACTCGATGTGAACGGTCCCGGAGCCGGTCGAAGGGTCCGATCCGGCCATCAGCTGGTCAAGCAGCGACAGGGTGTCGCGTACCGAACCGCCGCCGGCGCGAACCACGAGCGACAGGACGCCGGGCGCGACCGTGATGCCTTCGGCGTCGGACAGGGTCTGGGCGTACTCGAGCATCTGGGCGGGCGGCACCAGGCGGAACGGATAGTGGTGGGTACGGCTGCGAATCGTGCTGATGACCTTCTCGGGCTCGGTCGTCGCGAAGATGAACTTCACATGCTCCGGCGGCTCTTCGACGATTTTCAGCAGCGCGTTGAAACCCTGCGGCGTGACCATGTGCGCCTCGTCAAGAATGAAGATCTTGTAGCGGTCGCGAGCCGGAGCGAAGACCGCGCGCTCGCGGAGGTCACGCGCGTCGTCGACACCGTTGTGGGATGCGGCGTCGATCTCGACGACATCCAACGATCCCCCGCCGTCGCGCGACAGCTCGATGCAGCTGGCGCACTTGCCGCAGGGGGTATCCGTGGGTCCCTCGGCGCAGTTCAGGCAGCGGGCAAGGATGCGCGCGGACGTCGTCTTGCCGCATCCGTGCGGCCCGCTGAACAGGTAGGCGTGATTGACCCGATCGGTGCGCAGCGCGGTGCGCAGTGGATCGGTCACCTGCGACTGCCCGATCATTTCGGCGAAAGTCTCCGGACGATACCGGCGATACAGGGCAGTGGCCACCCGTCAAGGATAGTCGTCGCCTCCGACTCGCCGCGGGCGGTGACCGCCGCTGTGGACGCCTGCCTCAGTCGAAGCGCGTGCGGTGGTTGAAGTGCGAACTTCGGAAGAATTGCGACACGTTAACAGTCACGACGGATTGAGACGGCGGTTTGCAATTTCTCCGAAGCCCGACGTCTCGTTACCCGAGCGAATTGACTCGGGTGATTCCACAATTCAATAACTCACCGGCCGCAGTCGCGGGGTTAGACCCACATTTGGTCCGTGACATCATTGCTGTGCACTCTCGGCCATATCGCCACAACGGGCGCGCTCAGGAGTCGGGGTATCACGCCATATCGGCTCCGGGCAGCCACGCGCGATGGGCGAATTGTCATCCTGAGACGTGGAGTGTATGGGTGTCCACACGCAGACCCGCTGGAGGCCCACGCTGCTCGACTGGGTGGAGCAATCACCTGTGTGACAGTGCTTCGGTCAGCGGGTGTTTGGGCTGGCGACTCACGCGATCTCCACATCCAGATCCCACCCGGATGGGCACGGCCGAACGCCGACGGACTGCGAACGCACTGGGAGATCCCTCGATTCGAGATGGAAACGAGGTGGCGGGCCGGCCGCATGCAGGCGCTTTGGCGCGCGATCCACTGCCTGAACGGTGAGCACGCGATCGCTGCATTGGAGTCGGCGGTTCACCGGCGCTTCGTCAGCATCGAGGATGCTCGTCGGATCGGTCGGCTTGCTCCGCGGCGCTTGCAGCCCGACGCGTTCGACTTGGCGCGTGGCGCCCAGTCCGGAAACGAGACGATCGTTCGTCGCCGACTGCAGCGGGAAGGTTACTGGGTTGAAAGCCAGGCCGGGATTCCTGGAATGGGGCATCATGACCTGCTGGTCGAACATTGCCTCGCGCTGGAAGTCGACGGCAAAGAGTGGCACGGAGAAGCGCGATACGAAGCTGATCGCGCGCGGGACCTGCACTCCGAAGGGTTGGGCCGACACGTGCTTCGACTGAGCTCTCGGCAGATCCACCTCGAATGGCAATCCACACTCGCCGTTATCGAGCGAGTGGTTGCAGATGCGGTTCGGCAACGGGATCGGCGGTTCGAACGAACGCTCATCCGGTTCGACGATCCGCTCTAGCGGCGACCTAGCTTCGGTAGCCGCACTACTCGCAACCCACGTTCGGAAGAATTGCAACGCGCCCAATCCGAAGCCGATTGCGGCCGGCGTTTCGCAATTCTTCCGAAGTTGGACGATTCATCTCTCCGCGACGCCACACGCGACGAAAAGAAAGGACCCCTCGCGCACCCGCCAGAGCCCGGTTACCCTTGCTACGTTTCCGTCCTGGGGGAGTTGGCCTGGATGGCGCCACGCGAGGAGCCGGAAGCCAGCCTATCCAACACTGGCGGCGCAAAGTCATCCGCTGGGTTGAGGGTGCGGATCACGGGTGCGACTTAGGCTGCTGTCGTGAAGGTCGAGCCGTGGCGAACTCTGGTGCGCTGGCTCCTGCCGGTCGTCGTGACCACGATCATCTTCGGAACCATCTACGTGGTGACACAACAGCTCGATCGCCTCTCGGCAAACGACGACCCCCTGCGCCTCGCCAGCCAGGTCGCCGCGGAACTGCGGGAAGGCCAGTCGGCGACCATCCACGCGCAACCGCACGTCGACCTTCAACGCAGTCTCGCATTGTTCGTCGTTGTCGAAAACTCGCAAGGCAGCGCTACGGCGGGCAGCGGATTCCTGAAGAACCAGCTCGTCTCACTGCCAACCGGAGTGCTGGCGAATGCGGCGATTTCGGGGCGCGATGACGTCACATGGGAACCCGAACGCGGCCTCCGCTTCGCGACGGTAACCCTGAGGGTCGGCGATCAGTTCGTCACCGCGGGCCAGTCGCTGGCGCCGTCCGAGGATCGCGACAACACGTTCCGACAGCTCATCGGATTCGGCTGGCTCGCCTCGATGGTCGTTATCTGCGGGAGCCTGTACTGGATGCGCCGGGTCGAATTGCGGCTACGCTCTGCCGAGCGATCTCCAGCTCCTCGTTCGTCGGAATAACCAACACCGCAAGCGGCGACCCGGCCGGCGAGATCGCGCGTTCCGCATCCGAGCCCGCACGATTTAGCGCCGGATCGACGGATATTCCCAGCGCCTCGAAGCCGACCAGCACCTGTTCCCGAAGCGGCATGCTGTGCTCACCGACGCCGGCGGTGAACACGAGTGCATCGATTCCATCAAGCTCGGCAAAGTAGGCGCCGATGTAGTGCCGGATGCGGTGGCAGTAGACGGCGAGCGCGGCTTCGGCATCCGCGTCCCCGGCCGTCGCCTTGTCTTGCACATCGCGCATGTCGCCGGATCCGGTGAGCCCGAGGAGCCCGCTCTCCTTGTTGAGCATGGCATCGAGGTGCTCGAATTCGAATCCGGCCTCGCGATTGAGGTACCCCAGGATGGCCGGGTCGAGGTCGCCGGATCGCGTCCCCATCACGAGACCCTCGAGCGGCGTCATCCCCATGCTCGTATCGATCGAAACGCCACCCCGAATCGCGCACGCCGAGGCGCCGTTGCCAAGGTGCAGCACGATCATCCGCAGGTCGGCCAGCGGGCGCCCGAGAAATTTGGCGGTGCGGCCGGCGACGTATTTGAACGAGGTGCCGTGAAACCCGTAGCGCCGGATCTCGTACCTCTTTGCCAGTGCGGCATCCAGAGCATAGGTATAAGCCTCGGGCAGAAGCGTGCGGTGGAAGGCCGTGTCGAACACCGCGACCTGCGGTACGTCCGGCAGGGCCTTCCGCGCGGCACGGATACCCACCAGATTCACCGGATTGTGAAGCGGCGCGAGTCGGGACAACTCGTCGATCTGCTTCTCGACTTGATCGGTGATGACAGTTGCCTCAGTGAACCTGGTTCCGCCGTGCACGACGCGATGACCCACGGCCGTGAGCTCGTGACCCTCACCGAGATCGTCGATCGCGATCCTCATGGCGGCGTCGACGTCCTTCGCCTTCGAACCTTTCTCGCCGATCCGTTCGACCAGGCCATTGAGGACGGCGGCACCACTCTCGACATCGACGACCTGGTACTTGAGCGAGGATGAACCCGCGTTGACGACAAAGACTTCGGTCACTTCTTCCTCGTCTTCGGTTTCGCGCGGGTGCCTCTGGGCGCAGCCGTCGAGTCGGCGGGCGGAGTCGCCGCCTGGATCGCGGTAATGGCGATGGTGTTCACGATGTCTTCGACGAGTGCGCCGCGCGAGAGGTCGTTGACCGGTTTGTTGAGGCCCTGCAGCACCGGTCCGATAGCCACCGCCCCCGCGCTCCGCTGCACGGCCTTGTACGTATTGTTACCCGTGTTCAGGTCGGGGAAGATGAACACGGTCGCGCGGCCGGCAACCTTCGAACCGGGCATCTTCTGTGCGCCGACGGTGGCATCCGCGGCGGCGTCGTACTGGATCGGCCCATCGACCAGGAGGTCGGGTCGACGCGCGCGCACCAGGGCGGTCCCCTCGCGGACCTTCTCGACATCCGCCCCGCTTCCCGACTCTCCGGACGAGTAGCTGAGCATCGCGATCCGTGGTTCGATGCCGAACTGGACGGCAGTCTCCGACGACGAGATCGCGATGTCCGCGAGCTGCTCGGCGGTGGGATCGGGGATGACCGCGCAGTCGCCGTACACCAGGACGCGATCGGCGAGCGCCATGAGAAAAACGCTCGACACCACGGAGACGCCGGGTCGGGTCTTGATGATCTCGAAGGCCGGACGGATGGTGTTGGCCGTCGTATGGACCGCTCCCGACACCATCCCGTCGGCCAGTCCCTGGTGCACCATCATTGTGCCGAAGTACGAGCCATCTGTGACGGTGTCGCTCGCCTGCAGGACGGTCACACCCTTCGGCGAGCGGATGCGGGCGTATTCGACCGCGAATTCCTGCCGAAGGTTCGAGGTGAACGGGTCGATGACATCCGCTTCGCTGAGGTCGAGTCCAAGCTCGGTCGCGCGGGCCCGGATACTCGCCTCGACCCCCAGGATCGTGAGGCGCACCGCCTTTCGTGCGAGCAGTTCGCTCGCGGCCCGGAGGATGCGATCGTCGTTACCCTCTGGCAAAACGATGTGCATGACGTTCTCGCGGGCGCGCTCGAGGATGCCGTACTCGAACATCAGCGGAGTGACGACGCTCGAGGGGCTGAGCTTCAGTCTCGCCAGCAACTCGGAGGCGTCGACGTGCTGATCGAAGAGGGCGCGGGCTGTGTCGTACTTCCGCTGTGAGTCGGCGGCGAGGCGTCCCCGGGTTTGGGCGATGCGCCGGAGCGTTTCGAACGTGTCGAGCCGGGTCATCGCGATCGGCAGCGCCGACCCGATGCCCGAAACCAGCCGCTGCACTTGCGGAGCGAGTTCGAAACCGCCGTTCAGGATGATGCCCGACAGCGACGGGAAGGTGCCCGACCCGTCCGCGAGTAGGACGCCGACCAGCACATCAGCGCGGTCTCCCGGCGTGACGACGATCGCCGACTCGGTGAGTCGCGGGAGCACGTTCTCCATCGACATCGCGGCGACGATCACGCCGAGGGCTTCGCGCTCGAGCAGCGCCGGATCCCCCCACAGTTGCCGGGCATCCGTTGCCTCCAGGAGTGCGGCGACAGTGGGAGCGACCAGCAGCGGGTCCTCCGGGATCGCCCAGACGGGCACGTGTGTTCCAGCGGTTTTGACGGATGTGGCGACGGCATCCGCGATCGCCTGCAGTTCGTTCGCGTCGGCACGATTGACGACGATGGCGAGCAGTCCGGCGTGCTGTCCGCGCAGTTCGGCTGTCGTCAGCTCGGCGACCTGCCGCATCTCGTCTGCGGTGCGCGCGCCTTCGCCGTCGTTGGTGCGGCCGCCGAGGACGAGGAGAACGGGCGCCCCGAGGTTTGCTGCGATCCGAGCGTTGTAGGACAGCTCGGTAGGACTGCCGACATCGGTGAAGTCCGAGCCGAGTATGACGACGGCATCGCATTTGCGCTCGACCGCGGCGAATCGCGACACGATCTCGGTGAGTGCACCATCCGGATCCGCGTGCACCTGCTCATAGGTGACTCCGACGCACTCCTCATAATCGAGGTCGGCGGAATCGTGGTCGAGGAGCAGCTCGAGAACGTAATCGCGCTCGGTGACCGAGCGGGCAATCGGGCGGAAAACTCCAACTCGCCCCGCCTGCCGCACCAGTGTTTCCAGCACTCCGAGCGCGACCGTCGATTTGCCGGTGTGCTCCTCGGCGGATGTCACGTAGATGCGAGTCGGCACGCTGCAAGCCTAGGCGGGCGGCCTGCCGACCGGATGTAACAGGCTAGGATTCTGGTTGGTCCGCTCGGCGCTAAGTTGCCTTGATAATCTCCTTTTTCGGCGAGTGGGCCGGCTTACCAAAGCCAGGAGAATTCGCCTAGTGGCCTATGGCGCACGCTTGGAAAGCGTGTTGGGTGCAAGCCCTCGGGGGTTCGAATCCCCCATTCTCCGCCGATTTTTGCCTTGAAAACGTTGATTTTTCGGGGTTTTTGCGGCCGGCTCGGCGTAGCCACCCTCAAATCACCCTCGTTTCGTCGGGCGGTTTCGTGGGTCGTGGGTGTCCTCAGGCGAAGCGACGGGGGGGTCGTCGCCCGGCATCCGAGCGCGATTCAGTCGAATTCTGGCCTTCCTGCTGGCGCCCATCGAATGGTCGGTTATCGCCCGACTTTCAATAGGCGCAGAAGCGCGCCGCCGTTCGCTCACGGCCAAGCAAAGTTGGCTTCGGGGCGTTCGCAGGGTGGGATGGGCTTGCACAGCAACCTAGAGACCGACAACTGACCTAAAGCACCACCTCCGGCCAATATGATTCCCATATGTCACGGCGCCGACTCGGCCGAATAATCGTTGTCCTCGCAGTCCTCGCGCTCGCTCTCACCGCGTGCTCTGCCGCCGCCGCACCCACCCCGTTACCGATTGCGTCGCCGAGCGTGCGAGTTCCCCTGAAGTGTTCACAGCTGTTTACCGTCGATGCTGCGCGCGCCCTGGTCGGCTACCCGGTTTCCGTCAAGGCGGACGAAACGACAACTCCGGTTGACATTTACGCGATCGCCGCACGGCAGGCGGGCACCCTGTCGTGCGTCTGGGGCGGCCACGGACTCGCCGGTGAAACAGCGGGATATAACGATCAACTGGAAGTGGACATCGCACCAGATGCGAGTACGGCCTACGCGACCAACGTTGCAGCAATATACGCGGGTACATCGCCGACCTCTGTGAATACCCCGGGCGTCAAGTCTGAGAGTCTGTGCGATCTCACGAGCTATTTCTTCTGTGGAGCCGAAATGCTTGTTGGCACCTATTGGGTTAGTGTCCAATTGCAGAACGATTACAACTTGACGATCTCTTCCGACGTCGCCAATACCCGAATCCAACAGGTTCTCACGATTGCCGCGGCAACCCTCCGCGACGCGAAGCCCGCGGCTGCTTGGAAGCCACCTGCATCGAAGCTGCCCACCATCTGCTCGTCCACTCATTCGCGTGCAACTCTGCAGAAGATCTTGGGTATGACCGCGTTGGAACCGACGCCAACCACGTCTGGCGCGACGGACGCCTACTTTTCCGCTTTCTCCGGCGCAGCTTCGTGTCAGTCGCGCGACGACCTCGCCACGGAAACCGGCATCGCCAAGGTTATCTATGTCGATTTTGAGGTGTTGAAAGGGGGTGCCTGGTCGCTGCAGGCGCTCGTGCGATCGCCCCACAATAGCGAATACTTTGGGACGTACCGAGCAGTGAAGATCCCAGGAACAAATGCGGCTGTACTCGCGTGCAGCATCTCTTCTGACTGCTCCGCAATTGTCGCGATCAACAATAATGTGATCGAAATCGATCTCGAGGTCCCATCGACAACCAAATCGATAACTAATCTGAAACCGCCGAGCGCAAAACGAACAATCGCAACTGTGAGCGAACTGATCCGCGCGATCGGCACTGCTGACTAGTCCTGTGGACGAGCTTGACGACAGCATTCGTGATCCAGCCACGTCCTTGTCGACGACCTTCCAAACGCAGAGCCGCTGGAACTTCCTCGGGGCTCACCGGTCTATCTGCGCAGAGGGAATCTCCCGATGACTCGATACAGGTCGCTAACGATATGAAAACCCCTGGCAGTTGGGCGGAATCGTTCCGTTAGGCACCAGTCGAACGACGTGAGCTGCGCGCTCACAGCATCGATTCAGCCCGGCTCAGCTCTCTCGTGCAATCCTCCGGTCTCTGACGTCGTCGAGCCGGTCGGAGACCGAGTTGAGATCGTCTTCGAACAAGTCGGCATACGTGTCGAGCGTCATCGCTGCCGAGGCATGGCCCAGCATCCGTTGCACCGCCTTCACGTTTGCGCCGGCACTGATAGCGAGGCTGGCAGCAGTGTGTCGGAGGTCGTGGATGGTCACCCTACGAAATGTGGGGTCCACCGCACGACACGCGTCAACCGCTCGAGCAAACCATCCGTGCCACGTGTGCGGGCGCAACAAATAAATGTTGGCGAACCCGAAGAGCAGGTCCTCCGGGGCCTTGCCCTTGGACGCGAGCACAATCTTTTCGAGCAGGAAGCCTGGGACCGGCACCGACCGTGTTTCGTGTGTCTTGGGCGTTCCGATCGCCATGGCTGTTCCCACTCGAACTGCGTTTTCATCGATGCGGATACGAGGTCGAACCGTGTCAATGCTCCGCATGCGGATCGCGGTTGCTTCACCCCACCGCAGTCCCGTGTAGCTCAGGGGTAGACGAGTGTCGAGTGCTCCCCGACGTTGGATGCGAGCAACTCGACCTGATCAAGGGTGAGGTACGCCCGTGGCTTGGGAACCTTTCGTGGCAGCATCACACCGCGTGCGGGGTTGCTTCCGATTCGGTGGTCGCGCATCGCGACATCGAGAATGCTCGCGAGGATTCCGTGCGCTCGTTTCACAGTCGTCGCGCTCTTCCGCGAGCTGAGTGATCCGACCCAGGCCTGGACCTCCGAGTAGCGAATCTCAACGACGCGTCGACTGCCCCAAACCGGAAGGACATGGACTCGCCACGCGACCTCCAACGAGTGCCACGTGGACGGTTTCAGATGTGGACGATTCGCAAGCCATCCGACTCCGAGCTCTCCGACTGTGACGCGGCCAGCAGCAGGATCGACATACTCGCCGCGGGCGGTGCGAACGGTGACGCCGGCGAGAAATTCTTCGGCCTCTTTCTTGGTTCTGAATCCGCGCTTCTCCCGCTGATGATGAGCTGGGTCCCAGTAGCGGGCACGATACCGGCGACCGTCCGTCGTCTCGTAGGGTCGGATGCTTGGCATGACGTTTCAGAAGAGCCGGTTGATTGGGATCGGACGCTCGCCGTCAACCGTGCGTGCGCGGATAACGCGCGACTCGAGGATCTCGTTTGTGCTGACCTCTTCGTTTGGCGTGGATGTCCACACCTCGGGGAACCGTCCGGAGGTGTCGATCCAGGTGCCGCGCTTGTCGAACGCCGTGATCGTGACGATCAGCGACTTGTCATCACGGAATAGGAGCTTGTCGGCCTCACGCCTGACCGTGCGTGTCGCATCTGCTGTGCAGAGGTACACGACACGGGTGATGCCTTCGCGGCTGATGCGCCACGAGTGGCTGTTGACGATTGGCGCGTAGCGTTCGATCGCCTTGGGCGTCAGTTCGACCTCGACCAGTTCGGTCTCGTCCCCGCGGGTGGCGATGCCGTCGGCTTGATGGTCGTGGTAGCTCGATGCCTTGCGATCTCTCGCCCATGACCAGCCGTTGAAGAGATACCTCGCCGACGCGGAGGCGACCGCGACCTCGTGACGGAACGTTTGCCCAAGAAGGTTCAGCGGCCGCATCCCGGTGGCGCGTTGGGTGGCCCAGATCGCGGACCCGTCCTGCAAAGTCAGACGCTCCTTCTCGACGAGGCCGAGCTCTACCAGACGGGCGACCCACTGCTGTGCCCGGCGCAAAGCGACCGGCCTTGTCGCGTCAGCGAACGCGGCCAGGGCGAACCTGATCGACTCCATATCCGTGACCCGGACGACTTTCAGCCATTCGATCATCTGCTCATCGCGTCCCGTCACCAACACCATCTCGCCTGCCCCCTGATCTCTCTTCCTTATCGCTCGTCCGGCCCCGAACTCGTCTCTTCTTTCTTCTTCTATTTCTTCTCTCTTTATCCCGTCCCACCGCTGCTGCTT